>CAYVTI010000016.1:41424-45952 GCA_964454545.1 uncultured Rickettsiales bacterium | reverse complement strand
CGGGCGCGGGGAAAGGGACGCAGGCGGAACTGCTGCAGCAATGGCTGGGCGTTCCGAAACTTTCCACTGGGGACATGCTGCGTGCGGCGGTAAAGACCGGCAGTGAAATCGGCAGGCAGGTGGATGCGGTGATGAAAGCCGGGCAGCTGGTTTCCGACGATGTTATGATTAAACTTATCCGTGAGCGTATATCGCAGCCGGATTGCAGGAACGGTTTCATTCTCGACGGTTTCCCGCGCACGCTTGTGCAGGCGCAGGAGCTGGATAGAATGCTTGCCTCTATGCATAAAACGCTTGACCAGGTGATTGAAATCGCAGTGGATGACGAAGCGCTTATCGAAAGGATAGCCGGAAGGTTCGCCTGCGCGAAATGCGGCGCCGGGTACCATGACGTTTTCAAGAAACCCAAGGTGGACGGAGTATGTGACGCGTGCGGAGCGCATGATTTCGTGCGCCGCAAGGACGATAACCGCGAAACGGTCAAATCGCGCTTGGCTGCCTATCATTTGCAGACAGCGCCTCTGCTGCCCTATTATGAGCGGAAAGGCATATTGAGGACGGTTGACGGAATGGCGGAAATAGAGGATGTTACGGTGTCCATTCACAAAATGGTTAAAAATTTGTCAAAAAGATTGACAGCAGAGAAATAATACATATTATTTCTGCTCTTTTGTCAAAAGGGCTTGGATATCAAGATTCAAGCATGTTTTTATAAGTGTCTGATTTTAAGGAGAATTTGTGGCTCGTATTGCAGGCGTTAATATCCCAACCGGAAAGCGTGTTGTCATCGCGCTCCAGTATATTCATGGAATTGGCCAGAAAAACGCTAAGGACATCTGCCAGAAAACCGGCATAGATGAAAGTAAGCGCGTACACCAGTTGAGTGAAGGCGAAGTGATCAAAATCCGCGAAACCATCGATCGCGACTACACGGTGGAAGGCGATCTGCGCCGTGAAGTGTCCATGAACATCAAACGCCTGGTGGATCTGGGCTGCTACCGCGGCCTGCGCCATCGCAAGAGATTGCCGGTGCGTGGCCAGCGGACGCATACCAACGCGCGTACGCGCAAGGGCAAGGCCAAGATGGCGATTGCCGGCAAAAAGATAGCAACCAAGAAATAATCAAATAGCAGGATTTAGGAATATGGCTGAGCCAAAAGCTAAGGAAACCAAGGAAGAAGCGTCGTCTGCAGCCGCAGGCGGAGCGCGCGTGAAAAAGCGCGAGCGCAAGAACATCAGCGCTGGCGTTGTGCATGTGAATGCGAGCTTCAACAATACCATCGTCACCATCAGCGACATGCAGGGCAATACTGTGTCATGGTCTTCCGCTGGCGCGCATGGCTTCAAGGGATCGCGTAAATCGACACCGTATGCCGCACAGGTTACTGCTGACGCCGCTGCAAGGAAAGCGCAGGAGCATGGGCTTAAGACCGTGCTGGTCGTCGTGAAGGGGCCGGGCACCGGCCGTGAGTCCGCGTTGCGCGCGTTGCAGGCCGTTGGTCTGACCGTGACTGCGATAAAGGATATTACGCCTGTTCCGCATAACGGGTGCCGTCCGCCAAAGCGCCGCAGAGTCTAACGCATTCTGATACATACTGTCACTTAACCGCTTAAGATGAGGATATACCGTGATTAGCAAAAACTGGCATGATTTGATTAAACCAAGCAAGCTTGACATAGACATCGCAAAGCACAATCCGAACATCGCCACCATTGTCGCAGAGCCGCTGGAACGCGGTTTCGGGAATACCTTGGGCGTGGCGCTGCGCAGAGTGCTGCTTTCTTCGCTGCAGGGCGCTGCGGTGACCGCCATCAAGATTGAAGGCGTGCTGCATGAGTTCTCCGCGCTTGCAGGCGTGCGTGAAGACGTTACCAATATCGTGCTCAACATCAAAGAGCTGCGCATTAAAGTGCATAGTCCGGAAAAGAAGCGTCTTGTGCTCAATGCCGTTGGTCCCTGCGAAGTGACCGCTGGCATGATCGAGGAAACGCATGACGTTGAAATCATCAACAAGGATCACGTGATCTGCACTCTCGACAAGGGCGCGAAGCTTAACATGGAACTGATCGTGGAAGTAGGCAAAGGATATGTGCGCGCTTCGCAGAACCGTCCGGAAGATGCGCCGATCGGTCTCATCCCGGTGGATGCGCTGTTCAGCCCGGTACGTAAGGTGAGCTACAAGGTCGACCATAGCCGCGTCGGGCAGGTGACCGACTATGACAAGCTGGCGCTTACGCTTGAAACCAACGGCACTATCACTCCGGAAGATGCGGTTGCGTTCGCAGCGCGTATCCTGCAGGACCAGCTGAGACTGTTCATCAATTTCGAAGAGCAGGAAGTCGAGGACAAGAAAGAAGAAAAATCCGATCTCAAGTTCAGTCCGTACCTGCTCAAAAAAGTGGATGAGCTCGAACTTTCCGTGCGTTCGGCGAACTGCCTGAAGAACGACAATATCGTTTACATTGGCGACCTCGTTCAGAAAACCGAAAGCGAAATGCTTAAGACGCCGAACTTCGGCCGCAAGTCGCTCAACGAGATCAAGGAAGTGCTCATGAGCATGGGGCTCAAGTTCGGCATGGAAGTGCTGGAATGGCCGCCTGAGAATATTGAAGAACTCGCACGTAAATATGAAGATCCGTACTAAAGGGATTAAGGAGAAGTAAAATGCGTCACAATACAAGAGGCAGAAAGCTGGGTGTTACATCGTCGCACCGCAAAGCCATGTTCGCCAATATGTGCCATGCTTTGATAAAGCACGAGCAGATTTCCACCACACTGCCGAAAGCAAAAGATCTGCGTCCGGTGGTCGAGCGTCTCATTACGCTTGGAAAGCGCGGCGATCTGCATGCCCGCCGCCAGGCTATCGCTGAGTTGCAGGATGAAGCCATCGTTGAGAAGGTTTTCGCTGTCCTTGCCAAGCGCTATGCCGATCGCAAGGGCGGCTATACCCGCGTGTTAAAAGCCGGTTTTCGCTATGGCGACAATGCTCCGCTTGCCATCATCGAGTTCGTGGATCGCGATGAATCTGCCAAAGGGCAGGATTCCGGGCCGGTTGCAGAGCCGACGATGGAAGCCGAAGCGGCTTAAAATCCTTATTACTGAAATATATAGTAGAAAAAACTGACAGAGAATCTTTCTGCCGGTTTTTTTATGAGCAGTTTTCGTTATTAAGCAGCTTTCTGTTTAGCAATGAATTGCTTTCTGCCTTCTTCCATTTCTTCCGGGGAAACGTCGCGCACATGAGTCGCCAGTGTCCAGCTGACACCAAAATTGTCCTTCACTGTGCCGGTGCGATCGCCCCAGAACATATCCTGCACAGGCCACGCTTCGGTTAATCCGGCCTGTTTTGCCTGTTTGAAGGTGGCATCCACGTCTCCAATGTACACATAGAAGCTCGAAACTGTGGGAGCGCAGTTCATCTGGGGATTGGCATCGCAGAGGAACAGTTTAGAATCTCCAAGCTGTATGCAGGCATGCATAATTTTGTGGGACTCCGGACATTCCATACGGTAAAGTTCTTTTGCTCCGAACGCTTTTTCGTAAAGTTTTATAGCCTTTGCCGCATCGCTGACGATAAGGCTGGGGGTAACGTTGTGGAAACCTTCGGGAATTTTTCTGGTCATGATATTCTCCTTTGATTAAGAGGGCATGCCATTATGACTGTGGCTTATAAAGAGATCAACAGGAACAGCTGCAGATTTTATAAATAATCCATAAATGTCTTGCGCAGCCTCTTGAGGCCTTCCTTAAGTTCGCTGTTCTTGACGGTAAGCGGCGGCATGATGCGTATGACGTCCGGCCCGGCCTGCAGGATAAGCAATCCCTGGTTGCGCGCTGCTTCCAGTATTTCAGGGGCTTTTCCCTTAAGCTTGTTGGCAAGTTCCGCGCCGATCATCAGCCCTTTGCCGCGTATTTCGCTGAAAATGTTAAATTCCTTATTCAGAGCTGCCAGCGCCTGTCTCAGTTCTTTGCCCTGCATTTCCACGTTGCGGATGAGCGCTTTGGATTGCAGTTTCTTGAGTACCGCAACGGCTACGGCGGTTCCCATAGGGTTGCCGCCGAATGTGCTGCCATGCGCGCCATACTGGAGCGTTTCAGCCGCCTTCTCGCCCACCAGCAGGGCCCCGATAGGAAATCCTCCGCCCAACCCTTTGGCGGCGCTGACCACATCGGGCTTTACACGTTCGTGCTGGAAAGCAAAAAATTTACCTGTGCGTCCCATACCACTCTGCACTTCATCAATAACCATCAGTGCGCCATGCCTGTCGCAGAGGTCACGGATGAATTTCAGGAAGCCGGGTTTTGCGGAGCGTATCCCACCTTCGCCCTGTATGGGTTCCAGCATGATGGCGCAGGTTTTTTCACTGACCAGTTTTTCGAGAGCCGCTTCATCATTAAATGGGCAATAGACGAACCCTTGCGGCAGTGGCTCAAATCCAGCCTGGTATTTGGGCTGCGCGGTGGCGGTCACCGTTGTCAGGGTGCGGCCGTGGAATGAACCCAGAAAAGTAATGATTTCCCGTTTCT
>CAYVTI010000016.1:30690-41324 GCA_964454545.1 uncultured Rickettsiales bacterium | reverse complement strand
GTTGTCAGGGTGCGGCCGTGGAATGAACCCAGAAAAGTAATGATTTCCCGTTTCTCCGGCGGCTTGCCTTGATTCGCGGCATATTTGCGGGCGAGTTTTATAGCCGCTTCATTGGCCTCGGCTCCCGAATTGCAGAAAAAAGCGTATTTAGCGAAGCCTGAAACCTTGACGAGGGCTTCCGCCAGCAGGATAGGCGGTTCCGTATAGAACACATTGCTGGTGTGCCATATTTTCTTTGCCTGCCTGGTAAGCGCTTTCACCAGATCGGGATCGGCGTGTCCCAGGCCATTCACTGCTATCCCTGAGCCGAAATCTATGTAATTATTGCCATCAATATCCCATACCCGTGCGCCCTTGCCGTGGTCAAAAATCGCTTCACGGGGTTTGTATACCGGCAGATAGTATTTTTTACCCTTTGCTACGAGCCGCTGAGTGCGTTTGGATGGTTTTTTGAGCATTTTGGCCTTTTTTTCCTTTTAATTGTGATGGTAAGCTATTTTGCAACAAGTTAAATATATAATACTAATTTATCCAGTACAAATATGAAATGGGGCTTTACATCTCTTTGCCGTCGATATATTAACCGCTATGTAGAATCCGTTCTTAACTTGTTTTTTATTAAAAAGGGGCTAAAAATGAAAAAAATACTTGCTGGCGTTGCCGCTTTGGTTGCGCTTTCCTATTCTACTACCGTACTTGCGGACACTCCGGTGGTACGTGAAATGAATGATTTTGACCATATCCTGACGGTAGCCACCAAAAACAGGGCGTTGACCAACAATGCTTCTGAATTTGTGATTTATCATCAGGAAGCCGGTCGTCCTTGCCCGCATAAGAAAGAAAAAGGCATGCATGAAGGCAAAAAGCACCATCATGGAAAGCATCATCAGGAAGAAGGCAAGAAGTCTGAAAAGCATGCGCATAAGATGAATAAGGATCATCACAAGAAGGCTGACGCTCAGAAGGCAAAGACCGAAGATAACTCCGGTAAGTAATCCCTGAGTTAAGAGTTTGAGAAGCAGCCTGTGGAGTTCGCAGGCTGCTTTTTTATTTTGGTAGACAACTATGTGTTTTTCCGCATTTGAAAGAATGATGGCGTGGCGGTATCTGAGAGCGCGCCGGAAGGAAGGGTTCGTTTCCCTGATAACCGCGTTCTCGCTTTCAGGGATTGCGCTGGGCGTTGCCGCGCTGATTGTCATTACTTCCGTAATGAACGGCGTGAAAACGGAAATGCTCAAGCATTTTATCGGCTGGAGCGGACACATCAATGCCTATTCGAACAGCGGCGTCATTGATAATTATGACAGCATTATCAATTGGTTGAACTCTGTTCCGGGGGTGACAGATGCGATGGCCACAGTAGAGGGACAGGTCATGGCAACCGCTAATCATCGCGCTTACGGGGCGCAAGTGCTGGCATTGCGCTATGACGATCTGATAAAGAAACAGGATATAGTGAAGAAAATAGTTTCCGGCAGCCTCGATGGATTTAAATCCGGCGATGGTATCATCATAGGGGAACGCTTTGCCGAGAATCTGGGCGTGCAGATTGGTGATCCGGTCACGCTGATTTCTCCCGAAGGCAGGCAGACCATAGCGGGACTTGTGCCCCGACTTAAGGCGTATCCTATCGCAGCGACATTCACGCTTGGCATGAACGCCTATGATTCAGGGACGATTATCATGCCTTTCAAGGAAGCGCAGGTTTATTTCAAGCTGAATGACGGTGGGCATGACCGCATATCCGCGATTGAGGTAAATGTCGCCAATCCTAATAATGCTGCCACTGTTGCGGCCGATATCAGGCAGAAGCTCGGCGAGGGCTTCCGCGTCTACGACTGGCAGGAGAGCAATAAATCCGTGTTTGAGGCGCTCACCATACAGCGCAATGTCATGTTCATCATCCTTACCCTGATTATACTGGTCGCCGCTTTTAACATCATATCCAGCCTCATCATGCTGGTGAAGGACAAGGGGCGTGATATTGCGATACTGCGCACCATGGGCGCAACCCGCGCTTCGATAACGCGGATATTTTTTGCCTGCGGCTCGATGATCGGCATTGCGGGTACATTCATCGGTGTAGTGGCGGGACTTATTCTGGCGGTGAATGTGGATAATATCCGTGTATTTATTGAGAAGGCGACGGGCGGAAGAATTCTTGCTGAACAGCTTTATTTCCTTTCCACGTTGCCTGCGGAAATCGTCCCTGCGCAGGTTATCATGGTTATCCTTATGTCACTTTCCCTGTCGTTCCTTGCCACTATCTATCCGGCCAGGCGCGCGGCGGGTCTCGATCCGGTGGAGGCGCTCCGGTATGAATAATATCGTGCTGGAGCTCAAATCGGTTACCCGTTCCTTCCTGCAGGGAGGAGAGAAACTGGAAGTGCTGTGTGGCGTTGATCTGCAAGTAAAACGCGGGGAAATCGTTGCGCTAGTGGGAGCGTCAGGATCAGGTAAAAGCACGTTGCTGCAGATTGCCGGATTGCTGGATACGCCGAGCAGCGGGGAGGTGATAATAGAAGGGCTGCAGGCAAGCGGTGCGGGGGACGACAAACGCACTGAGTTGCGACGCAGGCATCTGGGGTTCGTCTATCAGTTTCATTACCTGTTGCCAGAATTTTCTGCATTGGAGAATATTGTCATCCCGCAGATGATAGCCGGAATTATCCGGGAGAAGGCCAGTGCATGCGCACAGGAATTGCTGGAACGGCTTGGCCTCGCGAACCGCGCTCTGCACCGCCCGGCAGAGTTATCCGGCGGTGAGCAGCAACGTGTGGCAATTGCAAGAGCCATTGCGAATAATGCTTCACTGCTTCTTGCCGATGAACCAACTGGCAACCTCGATCCGCACACGTCGGAATCCGTGTTTAACATATTTGTCGAACTTGCGAAATCACACGGCTTGTCGGCGGTTGTCGCCACGCATAATCCTGAACTGGCGCGGCGGATGGATCGTATTGTCACCCTGCGTGATGGCAGGTTATAAACAACCTTACTGGCTTACTCTCAAATTGGCCAGTTGTCCGGCGATTTCATGGAGTGCAGCGATAGTTCAGCATCGGTTGGCGCAAGGAAATAGTAGCTTGTATCACCGGAGTAGTCCTGTTCTGCGACTAAAACAAAAATGCTCTAGTAGACCCCGCAATGCGCTTCGCTTATGTGGGGTGACATCTACTTAATACCAGGTTGCTTGCGGCGGGGGATAAATGAATGCGTGGCCAATCAGTTTGTTGTCTACTTCCCCTCGCGTATGGCAGCTATTCTCGCCTTGAGATCATTCACAGGGATCACGCCCGGCACCAGTTCTTTGCCAACGATAATCGCGGGGGTCCCATGAATGTTAAGCGCATAAGCCAGTTCCCTGTTTTTGGTGAGCTGTTTGTCCAGGTCAGGACTTGCCATCGCCTTTTTGAAATCTGTTTCACCAATGCCGATTTCCTTTGCTTTGGCGGTCAGATTTTCATTCGTGAATGTCGTGGACATTTTCATCAATGCGGTATGGAACGCGAGATACTTGGTCTTATCTATGCTGTTAACCGCCAGCGCCGCTTTTGCTGCTAAGTCGGAGTCTTCGCTCAGGATGGGAAATTCTTTGAAGACCAGGCGCAGGTTTTTGTCCTCGCCCAGCAACTGGGTGACGGTGGGGAGAAACTGCTTGCAATAACCGCAGTGATAATCAAAGAATTCCACAATAGTCACGTTGGCATTAGGACTGCCAACGGAAGGGGAGCCAGAGTCATTGATGAGATCCGCTTGCCTTTCAACAATGGCTTTTGAGGCTTTCGACACGTTGTCTGCTTCTTTTTTCCTCTGGTAATTCTGTACCGATCCGATAATCAGTTCCGGGTTGTCATTTATGACCTGTTTGATGATCGCTTCCACGTCTGCTTTGCTTAGTGGTTTGTCTTCAGCGGCATCTGCAGTATTGAAGCATATCATGCCTGCTATGAATGCAGAAAGAAGCAGCGCGGAAAAGGAGTATTTCATACAGTATCCTATGTTGTTAAAGCTTACCGGGTATCTTATAGAGAGTGTATCACAGCGTCAATTAAGTTATTAAACATTCAGCAGCATCTGTTTTTCGATGTCGCTTTTAAGCTGTTCTATCTGCGCCTGTTTGTCGGAAATGCAGAGTCTTTCCTGGGAAGCATCTTTCATGCCTGCTGTCAGTATGAAGTTAGGGCAGCTGAGATTCGCTCCCGATTCTCCCTGATATACATAGGTATGATTTTCTGTAAACAGCTTGTCTATCTGATGGCTCCATAGTGTCTTTACCAGCTGCCTTCCGCGCCAGAATTCAATTCCATTGCCTTTTATCAGCAGTCTAGGGTTGTGCAGCAGTTTCCACAGGGTTGAGATAAACGCCGCCAGGCTGACACCGCAGACTATAAACATGATGGAGAGCGCCAATCCCGGCGTTTTCGCGACGACTTTATCATATTGCAGTGACGCGCAGGTAATTAAGCCCGGACCAAATAAGAAGGTTATCAGCAGTATGAATATATAATCCATCGGTGACCATGTCACCGTAATCCCTTCCTGCGTTTTTGTAATGCGCAGGCTTGAGCCTTGTCCTTCGCTCCCGACCAGTCCGAGAGAAGGCTGGTCCTGAATGGTTATTCCGCTTTTCTTAAAAGACTCCGGAAAAAAGCGTCGCCAGGCGAGAGAACAGAAGACGAACAGGAACCCCAGCAGCCCAATTCCCATGCCTCCATAGATTATATACATGATAGTCTGCCGGGCTTGCGCCGGATAATGAAAGAAACCTGCGAACATCAGAGCCATGAAAGCAATGCCCGTTGCTATCTGTAACGTGCCGGGTTTATTTTTGTTCGGTTGAAGCATGGTTCAGATCTTTCCAAGGCACCAGAGGAGAATGGCTTTCTGCACATGCAGGCGGTTCTCGGCTTCATCCCAGACCACGGATTGTTTGCCGTCTAGCACGGAAGACGTCACTTCTTCGCCGCGGTGAGCAGGCAGGCAATGCATGAACAGGGCATCGGGGGTTGCGAGCCTCATGAGCGCGTTGTCCACCTGGTAGGGTTTCAGCAAGGCAATGCGTTTTTCCGGATCGAGGTCTCCCATGGATACCCACGTGTCCGTTACAATCAGGCTGGCATTCTTGGCCGCGTCCTCTGGTCTGGTATGGATTTCCACCTTGCCGCCATTTTTTTCCGCCCAGCTGACGACTTTATTTTCCGGAGAGAATTCTTTCGGGCTGGCGATGGAAAGGGTAAAACCGAATAATGCGGTAGCCGACAGGAAGGAATTGCACACATTGTTGCTGTCGCCTATCCAGGCTATTTTCTTCCCGGATATGCTACCGCGGTGCTCTTCATAGGTCATGATGTCCGCCATGATCTGGCACGGGTGGCTGTGATCCGTCAGGCCGTTGATTACCGGGACGGTCGCGTGCTGGGCAAGTTCGGTCAGCATGGAATGGCTATGGCAGCGCAGCATCATCACATCCACATAGCGTGAAAGCACCTTGGCGGTATCGGAAATCGTTTCCCCGCGTCCCAGCTGCGTATCCTTGCCGCTCAGATAGACAGCGTAGCCGCCAAGCTCCTGCATCCCTACTTCAAACGAAACCCGCGTGCGCGTGGAATTCTTCTCGAAAATCATGGCAAGCTTCCTGCCGGTGAGCGTCTTATTTTCCTTGCCTTCCTTACGCTCCTTTTTCAATTTGTGCGCGGTATCCATGATAAGCCGCAGATCCTTCGCGCTGATGCCGGTCAAATCGAGAAAGTGTTTCATTATATAGTCCTTATTATTGGGGCGCACGCTGCCCCCGTTTTACTTCGTAAAATCTCCCCTGCAGGAGCGTCGTATAGAACTCCCTCCACGTATCCGCGCTCTTTTCTTTGAGCATTATGTTCCACTTAAAACTCCTCTTAAAATTTTAATCGCTTCTCTTATATGTTCTTCCTTGATGATAAGCGGAGGCAGAAAACGGATAACGTTATCGCTGGAGGAAGCGACGGTAAGTAATCCGTTATTCCTCAGTTGCGTAACTACTTCCTGTGTCTGCGATTTCATTTTCATGCCGAGCATGAGTCCTATGCCACGTACTTCATCCACCAGATGCGGAAAGTCCTGCGCGATTTTTACCAGCTCGCTCTTAAGCAGGTCGCCGACATTGCTGACATGCTCCGTAAAGCCTTCCTTAAGGATTACGTCGAGCACGGCATTGGCGACCGCAGTTGCGAGCGGGTTGCCGCCATAAGTGCCGCCGTGCGACCCTTTGGTCATGCCGCTGGCTGCTTTCTCCGTCGCAAGGCAGGCCCCGACAGGGAATCCGCCGCCTATGCCCTTGGCGATAGAACAGATGTCTGGCGTGATGCCGTAATGATCGAAGGCGAACAACCTGCCAGTACGGCCCATGCCGCATTGCACTTCGTCAAGGAAAAGCAGCAGGCCATGCTCATCGGCGAGCTTGCGCAGGCCGCGCAAATATTCCCTGTCCTGCACGCGTATGCCGCCTTCGCCCTGCACGGTTTCGAGCAAGATGCCGCCAGTATGCGTGCCTATGGCGGATTTTGCCGCGTCCAAATCACCGAACGGCACCTGATCGAAGCCGTCCAGCAAAGGCTCATAGCCTTCAATCGCCTTCGGGCTGCGGCCGGCGGAGATACATGCCAGCGTGCGGCCGTGAAAGGAACCTGATACGGTAATAATGCGGGGGCGGGGAGCGCCTTTGTGGAAATGGTGCCGGCGGATCATTTTTATGCCGCATTCGACCGCTTCCGCGCCGGAATTGGTCATGAACACGGTATCGGCGAAGGTATGCTTCACCAGCCTGCCCGCGAGTTTCTCGAGGCTACGGGTACGATATAAGTTGGAGCAATGCCAGAGATCGTGCGCCTGGTGGACTAATGCGTTGACCAGATGCGGATGGCAGTGGCCGAGCGAGTTGACCGCGATGCCGGAGGCAAAATCAAGATACTTCTTTCCATCCTCCGCGGTAAGATAGACGCCCTCGCCGCGAACCATGGTAATATCGGTCCGGCTATATACCGGAAGTATGGAAGAAATTTCCGCCACGTTCCTATCCAGAAAAAACGCGTATTATCTATGGATAATAAAGCGTTGTCAATTTTAATGTATGTATATGCGCACTTCGCTGGATTTTACGGATTCGGTGGTATTTGAGACGTTCAGGCGGTTAGCGGGCATACCCATCTGACTGAAGGTCGTCATAACCTTGTCCAGGTTCTGCGCTGCGGCCTGATCATAGCGCTCCTGTATGGACTGCTCTGCGGATTTCTGGCTGACGGAGACCACGTCGAATTTAGCCGACGGCTTTACCTGGAAGGCCTTGGTCATCGTTTCGTAAAGGGGCATTTCATAAGGAACGTCCGGCTGGTTGAACCGGATAACCATCAGGGGAGTTTCCTTGGGTTTCTTCATCGCTTCTTCCACCGGAACTTTGCTTATGGGCTGGTAGTCCGCCTTCACAGCGCTCGCGCCCATGACGCACGCAACTCCTACCAAAAGAGCAAAAGCAACCCTGTTCTTCATATGTCCTCTTCAGTGACTTTTTATTGATAGAGTTAAAGTGACATAAATTATTATAACTGAAAAGTATAAAATTAATTTTTCTTTATAGCCTCAGACATTTCCAGCATGCGTTCCAGCGGTGAACGGGCGGCCTTCATAAGTTCTGGCGCGAGCGTTAACTGAGGATTCCCTGATTTCATGCATGCCAGCAGCTTTTCCATGGTGTTCATTTTCATGAAGGGGCAGGTATTGCAGGAAACGCACGCGCTGCCAACGATGCCCGGCGCTTCATGGAACGTGCTGCCGGGTGATTTCACCCGCATCTGGTGGATGATGCCGGGCTCGGTCAGCACGATAAACTCGCTGCCCGGATGGTCTGCGGTGAATTTCAGCAGGGAAGAGGTGGAGCCGATATGGTGGGCGTATTTCAGTATGTCCTGCGGGCATTCGGGGTGGGCGATAATATAGGCATTCGGGTAACGGGTTCTGAGCTTTACCAGCTCTTTCTCCGAGAAGCGTTCATGCACGATGCAGCTGCCGTTCCATAGCACCATGTCGCGTCCTGTCTTCTTCATCAGGTAGCTGCCTAGGAACCGATCGGGCGCGAAGATGATTTTCTGGTCGGAGGGAATCTGGCGTATGATATGTTCCGCGTTGGTGGACGTCACGATAATATCGGAAAGCGCTTTGACTTCCGCCGAGCAGTTTATATAGCTTACCACGATATGATCCGGGTGTTTCTGCTTGAAGCGGGCAAACGCGTCCGCCGGGCAGGAGTCTTCCAGCGAGCACCCGGCTTTCATGTCGGGCAGCAGGACAGTTTTATCCGGGTTGAGGATTTTGGCGCCTTCCGCCATGAATTTGACGCCGCAGAATACGATGACATCCTTATCCGTGGCGGCCGCCTTGCGTGCGAGGTCAAGCGAGTCGCCAACATAATCGGCGATGTCCTGTATGTCATCCTCCTGGTAATAGTGAGCGAGGATGACCGCGTTCATGTCTTTACGCAGCGTATTGATTTCCTGTTCAAGTGAGAGCATTTAATTTCCGATATCCGATAATCTATGGGTCTTGAGTTACTTTTCTGACGATAGTATATTGCGGAAATCCGCGTTTTTCAATATACCGGCGATAAAAATTTATGATTAAACAAGCGAATAAAACGGACATTATCATCGTAGGCGGCGGTTTGGTAGGGCTTTCTCTTGCCATCGCCCTTGCGCAGGAAGGGGCGGAGGTCGCCGTTATTGAAAAAGATGATGTAAGATCGCAGGTTGCGCCGGATTTTGACGGGCGGGTGAGCGCCATTTCGCTGGGATCGGAGCGGGTGCTCAAAGCCATCGGGGTCTGGCAATATGTGGCTCCGTCGGCCGAGGCGATACTGGATATAAGGGTGGCGGACGGGGATTCTACCGCGCATGTGCATTATAATTACAAGGATGCGGGCAATGAGCCCATGGGGCATATGGTGGAAAACCGTCATATGCGCATCGCGCTCGCCAGGCGCGCCGCCGGGCTGCCTTCGCTCGCAATGCTTGCCCCGGCGCAGGTTCATGCCGTGGAAAGGGACATTTACGGAGTGACCGTTACGCTTTCGGACGGCTCAGTATGGACTGCGCCGCTTATCGTCGCTGCAGATGGCAAGCGTTCTAAAATGCGTCTGGATGCGGGAATTAAAGCGGTTGAGAAAAGCTACGGGCAGACGGCGATTGTCTGCACGATCGAGCATGAACTGCCGCATCATGGGCTTGCGGTGCAGCGCTTCCTTCCCGTGGGGCCGTTTGCCGCGCTGCCGATGCGGAACAACCGTTCGGCGCTGGTGTGGAGCGAGGACGAGAAACTTGCCCCGGAGATTATAAAGCTGCCGGAAGAGACATTTCTGGTCGAGATAGAAAAGCGGCTGGGCCATCACCTGGGGAAATTTAAAACGGCGGGCAGGCGGTTTTCCTATCCGCTGCACCTGATACTGGCAAAGGCCTATATCGATACGCGCTTTGCGCTGGTTGGCGATGCGGCGCACGCCATCCACCCGATAGCGGGGCAGGGGGTGAATGTCGGTTTCCGCGATGTTGCGGTGCTCAGCGAGCTTATCACTGATGCGATGAAACTGGGACTTGATATAGGTTCCCGGAATTTGCTTGAGCATTACCAGCGCTGGCGGCGGTTCGACGCGATGGCGATGGGGGCGCTCACCGACGGCATCACGCGCCTGTTCTCCAATGACATAGCGCCCATCCGTCTTGCGCGTGATTTGGGGCTGGATGTGGTCAATAACGCCCCGCCGCTCAAACGGCTCTTCATGCTGCACGCCATGGGATTAATGGGCGATCTGCCGAAGATGATGCAGGCGGGGTGATAATAATCATTATATATTTAGCTTGTCTATAAAAGCGGGAAGTTTCTTATCTGAGAAATTGTTGATAGATATTAATTATTTATTAATAATTGTCCGATAAACTTTATAATCTGGAAACTAATTAATTTTGTATAGGTTGTTATGGCTGAACCTAAAGTTGAAAGAATTAAAATTGGTGGTATAGAGATCTCTCTCTATCAAGGGAACGAACAAGGGAACGAAATGCCTGTGGTTGCAATTCCAAAGGATCAAAGTAATCCACAAAAAGAAGATGTCAGAGCGGATATAATAAGAAGCGTAATTCTTGACGCAGTAAAGGAGAAATTTCCTGAGGTAGTAGAAAGAAGAGCAACCTCAGATTTCCCACAAGGATCAGATTTCCCACAAGGAATAGATCCTAGTTTTCATATTGTAGC
Source organism: uncultured Rickettsiales bacterium (assembly GCA_964454545.1). GTDB lineage: Bacteria > Pseudomonadota > Alphaproteobacteria > Rickettsiales > JABCZZ01 > JABCZZ01. Next base: position 31,049 of record CAYVTI010000016.1, on the reverse strand, counting down.
CGGATACGTAAATGGTGAGAGAATTCCTCCTTTAAAACCTGGCGTGCCCTACGATGAGTATAAACAATCTTTTCCTAAGCCGATAACTTTTGAAAGTATGCAAGGCATATTGCGAGAGTTGAGTCAAAGACCGGAGGTGGATAAAATAATCGATAATTCAGTGGCGTTTAGAACTCAATTACTTGCTGCGCTCAAGGTAGCACCAATAAACGAGGATATGGAAAGGATTGCGGATTATCTTCGCGATCCGAACAATCCTCCCCCTTCAGAAGAAGCATTGTGGAAACTGCGAGATGCTATTGATAGTCAACTGGGACTGAGTCAGCAGCAAGGTCCCCCAAAAGACTCTCCCCCAAAAG
>CAYVTI010000016.1:0-30590 GCA_964454545.1 uncultured Rickettsiales bacterium | reverse complement strand
CTCCCCCAAAAGGCCCTCCCCCAAGAGGCCCTCAAGGCAAACCGCGCGGGGCATGAAGTGGCTACACTGGGGGATGTAAACTGTAAAACTTCGGATTTGATCTGACAGTTTCATCGTGTCTTTCGCCTACTGTTTCTTCTTGAGCATGGCGACGATGCCGCTGATGCGGTTGTTTTCCTGTTCTTCCAGGAATACCATCTGTGCGGCGTGGACTTCCTTTTTCAGGTTTTCCATGTAATTCTCATCACAGTTATGTTCCCGCTTCATTTCCTCCTTAATATGAGCGGGGACTTCCTTATCGTAGCCGTATTTCAGTATAGTGCCGTAATCCGCGAAGATTTTATTCTCTCCCGTTTCCGTCAGGCGCATGAACTCTTCAAATTTGCTTGGTTTGACGGCGATGTATGCCCAGTAGGGCCTGCCTTCCATATCGGTGCCCCGATCCAGCACGATGACGAATGAATCGGCATCGAGCGCCGCCAGTTCCTCAGCGCTCTTTTTCTTTAACCGGCCGTCTTCCTCAAATTGAAATGCCATGGTATCTTTTTTTCTTGGTTATTTCAGTACATAAACTGATGATGTTGGAAAGCATGGGTTACCTCTGGCCTCTGCCACCGGGAGAAGGATTTTGTCCACCGGGAGGGCGGCCACTGGGGCTGGGAGGAGCGGCGGGGCTGTCTTGGCCTATTGGTTGTTGCATAATTGGTGGCTGTGATCTCTTGGGAGGGGGCTCTGCCCTTTGTCCAGCAGCTTCGGGACCTTTTGGAGTGCCCCCAACGGGTTGTCCTGGCTTATCTGACCTGCCACCGCTAAGAGGTTGCGCTGGGGGATGTTCTTGTTGCACATAATCATATAAAGTTTCCAATCGCTGTCTATATTGAGGCTTAATATGCTTGACTTCATCTGGGTGTTCATGAGCAAAGACCGCAGCAGCTTCACGGTAGAGTCGAAGAACGTTTTTACCTTTGCTATTTGTTTCAACTGTTATGATGGTCGGATCATATGTATTTATGCCTTTAGCTTCTAAATCGTCGAAAAGTGATTTCATTCCACCGAGTTCAGAAGTTCTAATGCTTAGAATAGGCATTCCTCCTATTCTAGTTTCACCATAGTACCATCCTTCTGGTTTAAGTTTCTCTGCGTAATCAACCCTTAGATTTTCTAATTTTTCCTGCGCTACTTTATTTATTTGTCCGTTTTCGTATGCTGTTCTCTGAGGATCCTGATTAACTCTCTCCAGCAATTCTGGATGGCTATGGGCAAAAGCACTGGTCTGTTCAGGGTTTAACCGGATGATTTCCTCTCCTGTTGATGCGGATTTGGTTATGCTTACCCCGGTTTCTTCCAAACCAAGCGCCTTGAGTTCCTTGCTGAGTGCTCCCATAAGCGCTTGTGTCTGGCTTTCCGTCAGGCCATTAAGCGAAAAACTTAGCCTTTGCTCCAGTTTTGCGTTGGCGGTGAGACGCCACTTATCCTTAGTGTCTGACAACTGGAAAACTGAAGCCGGAGTCGATTCTTTTCCTGCTTGTGGAGGGTTCTCATGAGCAGCTGCCTGTGCAGGAGGGGCTTTCGGATCAAAAGACTGTCCGCGTATTGGTGTCAGGGTTTCTATGTGGCGCTGTTCCTTGACTTCTTCCTGGGCGGCTTTCACGGCTGCCTGCGATACGACAGCGCCCGATCCTTCCACGCCTTCTCCGCCCGCTCCATCGCCAAAGAATACTGCACAGTGCTTTCTGCCTTCTTCTGACATATATTGGGCTAACTTGACTACTATCCCGGTTGTATCGTCTCTGCCTCCCTTTTCTATTTCTGCCTTTACCAGGGTTTCTGCCAGATTGGCGCCGGGGTTCTTTTTCGCTTCTTTTAATAGGTTGCCGATTTCAAACGCCTGCTCTGACGCTATTATACGCGCTTCTGCTATAAATTTTAGTTGAGCAAAATTTGATTGATTCGTATCAATATAGTCACTCCGTGTTCGATCAGATGTATTGATACTTTGGCCTGTCTTTTGTGTTGTTTCCACCAGACCGTCGCCGCCCATAATGAGCTGCGGGTTATTTCCGAAATCCCTTCTGATTTCATCCCATGATATTGATATGATTTGATCTTCGAAAACCTGGGGTGAATCTGGTGTTCCTATACTATTCTGTAAGTAAGTGGCACTTCCGAATGAGATTCTTTGTGGTTGGTTAATCTGAACAATATGCTCTTTCCCATCTTTCTCTCCGACGATAAAGATAGGGCTGTCGCCGATGTTTACAAATACTATTCCATCCTTAGCCGTCATCATACCAGTAAATGTTGAAACACCGCCTTTTCCTACTTCTGTTGTTGCCGCTTCCTGTGCCTTTGATCGAACTTGTGTTTTTATTCCCCCCATCATTGCTTTACATTGCTCGAGTGTAGGTGGAGCATCGTCCGTAAAAGCCATGACAGAGAGGGAATCATCGGAGTTTGGTTTGTCACGCTCCTTGTACTTTAGGCCAAGGGTGCGCGCCGCGTAGATGCCGTTTGCTTCGTCGGCCAAAATCAGGTTTGGAGTTGGAGTGCCTCCTGCCTCATCCTGTGCGACGGTAGACATTACTGTGGCTGTATTAGCCATCTGCGCCTCGCGTTTTTAATAATAGGCAATTGTATATAATACAGGATATTGGTTAATATTATGTTACATTTTTATTAAATCATGTACATAATGTTATTTCCATAAACTGCATAATATAATTATTTATCAGTTTGTTGCCAAAATGTTGTGTATGCAAAGCATTTTTTGCTGGTGAGGGTGACAGAATATTGCCGTTTGCGCGGCAATGGCGTACACTTACATAAATGAGAATAGTTTATGGCCGATTTAACCTATCCGTTCCGGGTGTCCGCATCCGTCCTGCTCTCCTGCCTCGCGATTGCGCTGGCGGCCTGCGATATTTATTATCCTGAGAACGTCATTGTGGAAACGCTTGGAGTTTCTGCTGTAAGCCTGTTTGGATTATCGCAGGTTCTCCTGTGGGGCGCACTGCTACTGTTATGGCTGAAAAAGAACACCAGAGCGCAGATAAAAAATGACAAAGCCCTGCGTTGGGTGGCTGTCTCCATGCTTGCGGTATTAGCGTTCCTGTGGTGTTACCTGGACTGGCTGAATTTTTCCGCGAAGATGGAAAAACAGCATGCCATGGAACAGGGAAGGCTGGAAAAGAGCAGGTGATTATTCTTCCGGTTTCTCTGGCCAGTTGCGAAAAAAGAAAGCTCCAGCTGGATGGCAGATTATCACTGGATGGGAAGTCTTTGGCGTTGGAGTGCAATCAAAGGCAATAGGTAAAACGCATATCTCCGCTGCACCAAAGACCCAAATCCAATTCTGAGAAAGCAGCCCTATCAACCAAGCGCCTAACCCTTGAGAGGTTAAGTTCGATTTTGTCCGGATGGTGACCCCTACGGGAATCGAACCCGTGTTACCACCGTGAAAGGGTGGTGTCCTAACCGCTAGACGAAGGGGTCAAAATCAGGCCAGCACTATCAGCAATTGTTGCCGGTTAAGTCAAGTATAATTTGTTTCCAGCGTGAAAATAAGCTAGAGACAGAGGTAAATAACCTATTCAGAGCACGAATGCCTGATTTCGCCCATAACCCTACGCTTGAGATAAACCTTTCCGCCATTATCCGCAATTATGAATTATTGCGGGGAAAGGGGGGTAAAGCCTGCGCCGCCGTAATAAAGGCGAATGCGTATGGCCTTGGCGTGCGTTCTATCGCCCCGGCCTTATACGCGTCCGGCTGCCGCCGTTTCTTCGTCGCCACGCTGGAAGAGGGGAGTGAGCTCCGGGAGGTATTCTCCAGCAACGGCCAGCAGGCGGATATATTCGTGTTTCACGGGGTAAGAAGCGGGCAGGTAAAGGATTTCCTCGCTTATAACCTGATGCCGGTCATCAATGACCCGGCCCAGCTGCAGTGCTGGCAGGATGCGGGGAAATACGCCCTCCATATCGATACCGGCATGTGCCGCCTCGGATTTACGGCACAGGACCTGGAAAACCTGCGACAGGCAACAGGCAACCTGCAACTGGTCATTTCCCACCTTGCCTGCGCCAATGAACCGGATAATCCCAAAAACGGGGAGCAGCTTTCCCGGTTCAGGCAGGCTTTGCGCCATTTCCCGGGCGTTCCGGCAAGCTTTGCCAATTCATCGGGCGTTTTCCTGGGCGGGGATTATCATTTTGACCTGCTTCGTCCCGGCTGCGCGCTTTACGGAATATCTCCCAATACTTCGCTGCCGAACCCGGTGGAAAACGTGGTGACACTTTCCGCTCCAGTGCTGCAATACCGTCATATTGGCGAGGATCAGACCGTGGGATATGGCGCAAGCTGGACGGTGAAAAAGGGCTCGGTGCTCGGCACGGTTGAAATCGGCTATGCGGACGGTTTCTTCCGTAACCTGAAAAACCATATATCCGGCCTCGCCGCTGGCATTCCGGTTCCCGTGGTGGGCAGGATTTCCATGGATATGGTAAGCGTTGATTTAACCGCCGTTCCTTCTCATCTGCGCGATGAAAAATTGCGGATTGTCTTTATCAACAGGGAACAGCCTGTGGATGTAGTGGCAAAAGCAGCGGGAACTATAGGGTATGAAGTCTTTACGCGACTTGGTGCGCGGGTAAAAAGAATTTACTCTTCCTGATTTGTGACGAGGAGGTGAGTCTCCATGCCTCGCGATTGCCAAGCAGCGCACGCATCAGCTTGTTATTTAGCGCATGGCCGGGGCGGTTGGTGGAAACCATCCCGCGTATCCTGTATCCGGCAAGAAAATAATCGCCTACGCAGTCAAGCGCCTTGTGGCGGACGAATTCATCGCTATAACGCAGTCCGCCTTCATTCAGCACGGTCTTGTCGCTGATGACGATGGCATTATCGAGCGAACCGCCGCGGGCCAGCCCTGCCGCCTGCAGTTTTTCCACATCGGCAGCGAAACCGAAGGTGCGCGCCCGGCACAATAGATGCTTGAAGCCCTGCTCGCCGAAATCATAGCAGGCGTGCTGCCTTGGGATAACAGTGTTAGGATAGTCAATTGCGATATCCAGCGTAAATCCGTCAAGCGGACTGATGAAGGCGGTGGAGCTGCCTTCCTTAACCGTCACTTTGTCCAGCACTTCTATGAAATCACGCCGCGCCCGCAACTTTTTAAGCCCTGCGCACTCAATCATAAATACAAACGGCTCCGAGCTGCCATCCATAATCGGCACTTCCGCCGCGTCCATGGCTATGATGACATTGTCCACGCCCATGCCCCAGAGCGCCGCCATGAGGTGCTCTATGGTGCTGACGCTGACGCCGTATTCGTTGGTGATGGTCGTGCCGAGCGTGGTCCCGGTCACATTGAGGTAATTCGCAGTGATAAAGGACTTCTTTTCCTCCACGTCAAGCCGGACGAACTGGATGCCCGTATCGGCTTCGGCAGGGTAGAGTGTCAGACGCACCGGCTGTCCGGAATGCAGGCCCACTCCTGAACAAGATATCTTCCCCGCGACGGTGGTCTGGTAAGGGGAACTATAATACGAATTTTCAGGCATTGTCTTGCGTATATGTTTCTTATGCAAAATACGGTAGCCCCTGGCTTCCGAACTGGCAAATCACAGTTTGTTACGAAATGTTACAAGTGCTTGAAACCCTTATTCATCGTTGCAGTTGAACCAGTGCCTGCCGGGGAGCTTGCGGTCAATGAACTGCTTTATGCAGGAGAGCATGAATTTGCGGTCGCGGGTGGTGGGCGCGACGTCGCGTATGTCAAAATGCCGCACGACGCCGTTGGCATCGACGCTTAGCCTGTTGCCCATTTTCACTGCCGGCTTGTCTTCTATCACTTCCACGCTGGTGTGAAATTCGTCTACGGGACTCAGGTGAACGATAAAATAAGCGCGGAAAGGCAGAAATTCACCATTCAGGAAATATTCGGACCGCCAGAAGGGCGTATCCGGACTCCAGAGATAGATATCGTTTCTACGTTCCTTGGCGGCGACGTTCGCATAGCGCTGCAGGGCAGGGTTGTTTACCCCTGCTACCTGGTAGGGGGTAATCTCCTGCAGGGCCTGCTGCATATTCCTATAGGCGGCGTAAAATACGTAAAACTTGTTTTTGCGCACCAGTGGGAATTCAAGAAATTTATTATATTCCACCTGACTCAAATCCCTGATGGTTTTCGCATGCCTGGGCAATTCATAGATCGCGCTGTTGTAATCCTCAAAAAACGCACGGTCGTTACTGTCAAATTCGAGATTGATGCGATCGCGCACGAAATCAATGCCGTAAGGCAGCACGTCGGAAACATAGTCTTTCTGGTTCTCTTCAGGCAATTCGGGCTCCTGCGCAAGCGTGTGTCCGGAATATGAAATGGCAAAGACACAGAATATGAGATATAAAAATGCCTTTACCGTTGCACGATACCTATGTTTTAAGGTAACAGATGACGGGGGTAACAAGAGGCAGGATACGATGTTCATAAGAAAAACAGTTTATAGCTTGTGCTTTGCGGTCGTTTTATTGTCTGCATGCGTTACTACCGTAAACCGCGGCCATCTGAAGGAAGATGAAGCGGTATCGCATATCAAGGTCGGCGTGACTACCCGCGGCGAAGTAGCCAAGGAACTTGGGACTCCATCAAGCGAATCCAGTTTCGGCAATAAAACATGGTATTACATCTCCACCATAAAACAGAATCGATCCATTCTGTCACCGAAAATTGTCGATCAGCATGCCATAGAAATTGTTTTTGACTCGAATGATGTGGTTTCTTCACTGAAAGAATATTCCCTGGCCGACAGCAAACATATTGAAATTGCCAGGCAGGTTACTCCGACGGAAGGCCAGCATCTTGGATTCTTTGAGCAGATATTCGCCAATCTCGGCCGCTTCAACAAGAACGACAATGGAGCAAGCAACAGTCACACGCACGGCTCTACCGCGCCGACAGGTTATCCGGGAAGATAAAGAGGCTATAAATACGTTGACTCAATTTTCGTTTGAGAGTTTAGTAGAGCTGTGTATATTTAACACCCCGCATAATGCGTAAAATCCATATCAAAAGCACTACTCAAGGAGATATTTATGTTCCGCCGCAAAGAAGAAGGTTCCGCTGATTCACACGATCTTTCTGCGATTACAGCGAATCCGTCCGCGCAGACGTCCACTACCGGCAGCGAAGGATCAGGCCCGGCTGCTTCCTCAGCAAGCCAGACGCAGCATCAGACGTCTTATTCTGCTACTTCCGCTCAGCCTGTCATGCGCACCATGTCCGATATGCCGCGCCCTTCCACGCCTTCTGCGGCCGGCGCCGGCTACCGTCCGTCTCCTGTCAGCGACTTTAACCGCGGCGTGTCGCGCACTGGCACTGTTGCTCATCACCAGCCTGCATCTGTTGCCGGCGCCAGTGGCGATAAAGGCAAGACCAACCCGCGCATACTGACCGTTGGGAATGACATTCTCCTCAAAGGTGAAATCGCGACCTGCGACAGGCTTGTGATCGAAGGAAGGGTTGAAGCCAAGCTTAGCGATGTGCATACCGTGGAGATCGCCAGCTCGGGTTCTTTCAAAGGCGCTGCTGAGATCGAGGACGCTGAGATCAGCGGTTTGTTTGAAGGCGATCTGTCCGTGAAGAACCGTCTGATTATTTATTCTACCGGAGAAGTTCGCGGCAATATCACTTACGGGGAAATCGAGATTGAGCGTGGCGGCAAGCTGACCGGCCAGATTAAAACGACCGCAGGTTCTTCTTCGTCTTCTTCATCCGAAAAATCCAACCTGCTGGATGTTCTGGAAGGCAAGTCCTCCCGTTCCAGCAAAGATAAAGACGCTGCTGCTTAGTAGCTTTTATCAGGTAAATGAAGCGATAGAACGGGGGCAAATAAATTGCTCCCGTTTTTTATTTGCTGGTATATATCTGGTCGAATATGCCGCCATCGGCAAAATGCTTTTTCTGGGCTGCCTCCCAGCCGCCGAAATCCTTTATGGTAGTGAGTACAGTGGCAGGGAAGATGTTCGAATACTTAACCATTATTTCCTTATCTGTCGGACGGTAGTAGGATTTAGCGGCAAGCTCCTGCGCTTCTTTTGAGTAAAGATGCTCAAGATAGGCTTGGGCCGCTTTTTCCGTGCCATCGCTTTCCGCGTTTTTTTCAATGACCGCAACCGGCGGTTCAGCAAGAATGCTGAGCGTGGGAGTCACGACTTCAAATTGATCCTTGCCTATGTCATGGACTATGAGCAGGGCTTCGCTCTCCCAGGTAATCAGCACATCGCCAATATTGCGTTTAATAAAATCAGTCGTAGCCCCGCGCGCGCCGGTTTCAAGAATAGGCGTGTGCGCGAATAGTTTCTGCATATAAGCTTTTGCGGCATCGTCATCCGCATTGTTTTTCTTATAGGCATACCCCCACGCCGCAAGATAATTCCAACGTGCGCCACCCGAGGTCTTGGGGTTGGGCGTGAGCACCTGTATGTCGTCACGGATCAAATCATCCCAGTCCTTTATATGCTTTGGATTGCCTTTGCGTACCACGAAAACGATGATCGAATTATAGGGCGTGCTGTTATTGGGCAGTTTGCTTTGCCAATTCTCAGGCAGTAAATGGGTATGCCGTGCGATTTCGTCGATATCATAGGCAAGCGCCAGTGTCACGACATCGGCACGTAATCCGTCAATCACCGCGCGTGCCTGCTTGCCTGACCCACCGTGCGATTGTTTGATTTTTACATCCTGATCGGTTTTATCTTTCCAGTATTTGGTGAAAAGCTGATTATAAGCCTCATAAAATTCCCGTGTCGGATCATAAGAGACATTCAGCAGGGTAATCTTGTCTGCGTATGCTTCCGTAGATGCCAGTGCGGCCAGCAACAGCATTGTAATGATCAGGGTTGATTTCAATACAGCCATAATACTCTTTCTGTATAAATATTATTTAAAGTCTAATGCTGCCAGCATATTCTCTACTTCAAACAGGGGCAGTCCCACCACGTTGGAGTAGGAACCGTTGATAGATGGTATGAAGGCAGCGGCTTTGCCTTGTATGGCATAGCCTCCCGCTTTGCCGTGCCATTCGCCGCATGCGATGTAATCATTGACTTCCATCTCGCTTAACCGCTTGAACCGGACATGGGTAACGACATATCTGACTTTATTGATACCCTTTGCGAATACCGCCACTGCGGTGCCTACACGGTGCCTGCGGCCGGAAAGAATGGCAAGGCATCTGCGTGCCGTCGCTTCATCTTCCGCTTTGGGGAGTATACGCCTGCCGCAAAAAACCACCGTATCCGCGGCAAGCACGATTCTATCCGGCATTCTGGCAGCAATGAGCTCAGCTTTCCGTGATGCCATACGGATGGCATAGGACTCCGGCAATTCATTCTTCAGCGGCGTTTCGTCAATACCGGCCGGATAGACTGCGGAAGGTTTTATTCCGATCTGCGCCAGTAAATCCAGCCTGCGCGGGGATGCGGAGGCAAGAATAAGCTGGCTATCCATAGAGCCTAAACTGCGCTGTTAACCGGGACGCCGTCCTTGTGACGGAATTTTATGCGTCCTTTGGTAAGATCATAAGGTGTCATTTCTACGGTTACGACATCACCCACCAGGATACGAATGCGGTTTTTACGCATTTTTCCGGAAGTAACGGCAATAAGCGTATGGCCGTTTTCCAGTTTCACGCGGAACATTGCATTGGGTAGCAGTTCCAAAACAGTGCCTGTAAATTCGAGTAGCTCTTCTTTCGCCATAAATACTATAATAAGTTGTTCTGAGGCAGAATTCCTAACAGCAATTATGAATCTTGTCTAGGATGTGTTGAGAGATTTGGTAATAAAATTACATAAAAAACCCCGCCATTTTGCGTGGCGGGGTAATTTATCATTTGAGAACCGCTTGGATTAAGCGGCTTTCTTCTTATGAGTGGTATGCGAAGCACCAGCGGCGTCAGAGAATTCCTTAACCTGCTCTGATATATGCTTGTTCACTACTTCGAACGCTTCCTGAGCTGATTTGGTGCCGAGCTCGATGATTTCACGAGCGCTGTTCACATTGTGCTCAAGCCAGCTTTTAGCATGATCCGCATGTTTTGCAGCGGCCGTTTCCGGCGAACCTGCGCTGCTTAAAAGATCCTTGGATGCTTTAAGCGCATGCTCGGTGTTCGAGCGCAGCAGCTCTGTTTGCTGGCGGGTAATCGCCTGCAGGGTCTCAGCCATCAGCGCAGCCAGAGTGGAGTTGATCTCGGCAATGCGGCGACCTTGGTTGATGAACTGGTTGAAGTCGGGTCCTTTATAGTCTTTCGTCCAATCAGCAAATACATTAGTGTAAGCCATAATTCATTCTCCTTAAAGGGTTTCAGGTTAAACTTGTTTTTGTGATCCCATGCAGGATAATAGCAGCAAATTCCCGCCCGTCAATAAAAAAATTGTGCATTGCACCAAACAATCAAAAATTGTATATATAACAGACATATGATTATTGTGGTTGTTTGGAGATCGGATGCATCTGGCTGTTATGCGGAATATTCTTTACCTTTTGTTTTATGACGACTGCCGTATTGGCGATTATATCGTGAAAAGCCTCACGCTTCCTGTTGAAAGATATCCAAATAAATCCAAGCCCCAATGGCAGGAATGAGATTATATAACCGAAGAAGCGCAGGATTGCCTGCTTGCGTGAAATTCCGTTTCCCGTATTGATATCCTGTATTTGCATTCTGAAAAGCATTTTGCCCGGAGTTGCTCCATAGCGGAACCAGAAAGGCAGGGTATAGGCCGCAAAGAACACTCCCTGTAATATGTTTTCACATAATCCCCTCAGAAGAAAACCTTTCTCATTCATTATCCGCCATAGTTCGGAAAAGAACTGACGTGGATCCAGCAAGGTGTTCTGATGACTGGCGAGGCTGTAAATATCGTTCAGATCAAGGGGGGGGAAGACCAGGTCAAGGAACCAGTTCGTAATGGGAACAGAAACGGTTATGACAAGCAGGGCGTCAATGGAGCCTGCAAGCATCCTTGAGGTGAAGGGGGCGTATTCTACAGGCGGTTTTTCTGGTTCCGTCATAATGTAAAGCTGGAAAAATTTTTCTCGCTGGCGTCTCTTGCAATGCAATATACAGGAAGATCCATAGGCAAAAACCGCTTCAGCGTCAACATAGTCTTCTCGATAGGCACCGGGGACTTGAGTGATTCATTGAGAATAATGCAGTAGGGATTAAGGTTTCTCACGGACAAGGCCTGATACGCAGTAAGCAGGTGACTTATCGCTCCCAGATAGTTTCCTCCTATGAGAATGATTTTGCAATCGATTGCCGCCGCCAGATCCAGCATCGTGTGGGAATGATCAAAAGGGGACATTACGCCCCCCGCGCCTTCAATGAATACATAGTCGGCTTCACGGGGCGTCTGGCAGAAGGAAACAAGCTGGGGGAAATCTATAGAGCGTTTTTCGCTTTCTGCAGCCATATCTGGTGCAATGGGAGCTAAGAAACGCCACGGGGATGTGGCTTCGATGTTCTTGGGCGACAGAGGCAGTTCCTGGGCTGCCAGCAGAATGCCGGTATCACTTTCCGGTATATTCGCAGGATTAAAACCGCTTATGATGGGCTTAAGCGCAATGACCTTTTTATCTTCCTTGCGTAAACGCCTTGTCATCATTGCCGTAAAATACGTCTTGCCGACTTCGGTTCCGATACCAGTGACAAAGTATTTTTTCATGAGGATGCAGCGATTATCTGCTTATTTCAGAGGGGTGGTTTTGGCATCGCCGCTTACTCTTTCATCCGTGCTGCTGAAGGCTACCTGATAAGCATGCAGTTTGCCTTGTTTGACTGTCACATGGGTTATCTTGGTTTCGCCGTCATGCCTGGTGGCCTTTACCGTATACTTTCCATCCGGGAGATTTATGAGGAGTACCGGGCCTTGGGTATCCGTCTCGAGGATGGTATTGCCTTTCCTGTCTTCGATGCTCACATGCACATCCGACAGGAATACCCCATTCTTTTCGGTAATGAGGAGCTTGAGGTCATATTGATCCTGCAGGCTTCGTATGCGTGCCATTTCATCCTCGCCTACGCCACCGGAAATGAACGGAACAGTGGTTCTGGGCATAGCGGCATTGGCTTGCGCATTATCAGCGATCGTCAAATCGCCATCCCCGTCATTCTCATCCGCCGCGAGAACGGGAGAGGCGAACATCACGGTTGCCGCAAGCAATGTGAGAGGGAAGAATAATTTTTTATTCATGTCAGTCTCCTTGCATAATTGTAAGGCATGAAATTGGCATACCCCATATAAATATTCCATATTTTTTAGTAGATAATATTATTTAACAGCAATTCCGTGATAAAAATAATAACCCATTCCTATAGTAAAAATATAACAACCGTATAAAGCGTGTTCAAAGCATACCGCTGCCAGCGAGCGTGTTTTGCCGTAAGTATCCGCAAATAGCAGCCCGCCGACAGCGCTGAATACTACCGCTACCCAGTTGTGCAACACTATATGAGTCCAGCCGAACGTAAGCGCGCTATACAGATTGATGTACTTTGGGTGGATGGTGTCCCTGTACCTTGCAAAGAAGAAACTGCGATAGATGATTTCCTGAGGGAAGACTGAGAGCGGCGGGTAAAGAAACATGACCATGATCCAGACATAAGGTCTTTGCAAGGGCAGGCTGAAGAGACGGTCAGGCATGAGAATCAATGCGCATATCAGCATAACGGCGGCGCATGGCAGGAAGCGAAGAAGGATAGTTCTTATGGTCTTTTTATTTACCGCTCTGAAATTCCAGTCTTCGGAAAAATGATAGGAATGATATCTTTCCAGTACAATGATGCATAATGCGCTGAATATCCATAACAGAATATAAATCCTGCCGTGTGGCTTTATCGTGGATAGAACGAGAGGGAGCACGATAAACGTCAGTACGAATTCAAAGACCAGATAGCGTTTGGCTGGCATGATAAAGACCTATCTGTATTTGTTACGTATCAGTTCGGCCATTTGCTGGAAAAGCTTAAGCCGCGAGGTAGTTGCACGCGTATAAAGCCCTATGGTCCGTGAAGGCGGGTTCTTGCTAAACGGTATATATTTTACATGAGCATCATCATGTTTTACGGCAAGTTCGGGAACAACTGTGACATTGTGTCCGGCCGCAACCATCTGCAAGAGAGTTGCCATGCTGGTGGCACGGAAATTCCTGGCTTCACCTATGCCTATGGAATGGCAGAAATCAAGCGCTTGCTCGCGTAGGCAATGCCCGTCTTCCAGCAGAAGCATGGTTTCCCCTTCGATGTCGGCAAAAGAAACGGATCTGCGCTTTGCAAGCTTGTGCGACGGCGATACCGCCAGGAGGAAAGGTTCTCGAAAAAGTTCGCAGGCGGATAGATTGTCATATGCAACCGGCATGGCCAGGAGCGCGCAATCTATCTCTCCCTTGTTAAGCCTGTGCACAAGTTCCGGCGTTTTTTCCTCCACCAGCAGTATATCCAGTTTGGGAAATTTGGTTTTTAATTTTGGCATGAGCGAGGGCAGAAGGTAGGGGGCAAGCGTTGGGAATATGCCAAGCCTAATCTCTCCCGCGAACGGATCTGCGGCCAGTTTTGCCATCTGGCGGATATACTCCGCGTCCTGTAGGATACGGCGGGCGCTTTCGGTAATTTCTTTTCCTGTTGCGGTGAGTAAGACGCTCTTATTGGTACGCTCGAAAAGCTGCACACCCAGATATGCTTCCAGTTTCTTAAGCTGCATGGAAAGGGTGGGCTGGCTCACATGGCATAACTCTGCTGCCTTGCCGAAATGCAGGTTGTCGGCGATCGCTACCAGATATTGCAGGTCTCTCAGGTTCATAAAAGTATTATTGATAATTATAATCTATCATTATTATAAAAACAATAGATTATACATTTTATAGCCGTGGGCGTACATTAATTATTATAGTACAAAAATCAACAGGACAAGGAGGGCTAGCATGTTAAGCGTAGGACAGGAATTCCCTGAGTTTAATCTCAAGGCAACCGTTTCAAACGATATCAGTTCGGCATTCATCGAAATAACTGATGAAAGCTATAAGGACAAGTGGCTGGTGGTATTTTTCTGGCCGAAGGATTTTACCTTCGTCTGCCCGACCGAAATTGCGGAATTCGGCAAGCTGAACAAGGAATTCAAGGATCGTGATGCGCAGGTATTGGGCGCAAGCACGGATTCGGAATTCGTTCACCTTGCCTGGAGGCAGCACAAGGAAGAATTGAGCAAGCTCCCCTTCCCAATGCTCGCTGATATCAAGCGCGAACTGAGCATTGCGCTCGGCATACTCGATCCGAATGAGGGCGTAGCACAGCGCGCAACATTCATCGTTGATCCGCAGGGTATCATACGCTTTACGATGGTGACCGACCTGAACGTTGGCCGCAATGTCAAGGAAGTGCTGCGCGTGCTCGACGCCCTGCAGACCGACGAGCTTTGCCCGTGCAACTGGCAGAAGGGGCAGGATACGCTGAAGGTTGCTTAGCAAAATTACCGTCACCCCGCGCTTAAGCGACACTGCCGACTCGACCGCGGTATGACGAATCTTAAAAGATTAGTAAAAGGATCAACGCCATGACACTCGAAGCATTAAAGGATTCACTTGGCGATTATGCAAAGGACATCAAGCTCAATCTCAGCAGCGTATTAACCACCGAAGGCGCGCCTGACCTGACGCAGAACCAGATATACGGCATCGCCCTCGCTTCGGCATACAGTACAAAAAGCGCCGCCGTGACAGCAGCGGTAAAATTGGAAGCGCTCATATTATCCGAAGCGGAAGTGAATGCCGCCAGGGCTGCCGCAAGCATCATGGCGATGAATAATGTCTATTACCGTTTCGTCCACCTGGCGAGCGATAAGGAATATGGCAAGATGCCGGCCAGATTGCGTATGAACATCATAAGCAATCCGGGCATAGCGAAGGTGGATTTTGAATTATATTGTCTTGCGGTTTCAGCTATTAACGGTTGCGGTATGTGCATGGACGCGCATATACATGAGGTTACCAAGGCAGGGATAAGCAAAGCAGGAGTACAATCCACCGTTCGCATCGCTGCTGTTATCAACGCCGCCGCGCAGGCCGACGCTATCGCCTGATGAATTCGGCTATTAGCTCAAGATGCGAGCTGTAGACGAACTGATCAACGGGCGTCAGCTTCAGCAGCTGATACCCGCCTTCTTTTAACAGGCGCGCGTCACGGGCAAAGGTGGCAGGATTGCAGGACACCATGACGATTTTTGCAATACCGGCCTGCGCAAGCTGCCCGGCCTGTGCCTTTGCCCCTGCGCGCGGCGGATTGATGATGACGGCATCGTATCCTGAAAGCTCGTCGCGCTTCAGTGGATGGTTAAACAAGTCGCGCCTTTCCGTTCTAAGAATATTTTCCAGCTTGTATTTGCGTGCAGCGTCCTGCATGGCGGTTACCATCGCTTTATCGCCTTCGATGGCAGTTAATTTGGAGTTGGCTGAAACAGGAAAACTATATGTCCCGATACCGGCAAATAAATCAAGGACATGGTCAGAGTCTTTAACGGCGTCCTGTACCCTTTCCGTCATGAAAGCCT
The DNA here is from genome assembly GCA_964454545.1 of uncultured Rickettsiales bacterium. Taxonomy (GTDB): domain Bacteria; phylum Pseudomonadota; class Alphaproteobacteria; order Rickettsiales; family JABCZZ01; genus JABCZZ01. Next base: position 14,990 of record CAYVTI010000016.1, on the reverse strand, counting down.
GTGCGGCGCGCGATGCCTGCAGGAATGCGCCTGCCGGGACATCGACGACGATGCTTCCAAGCGTTAAGGTTACTTCCCCTGATTGATAGATAGTTTTCTGCCCTGCAATGGAAAGCCTCCTTACCTGCTTGCAACCTGTAACCTGCAATTTGCAGCCATCTTGCCCTTCAACCATGACATCATATCCGTTGTCTACGCCGTTGATCCGGATACGGGTGATTTCCGGAAGGCCAGGCAGCTGCCGCTTTGTCTGCATGACCAGTTCCAGCAGATCCGGCTCAAGCACCGTGCATTCTTCAATGTCGACTATCCTGTGGCTGTATTCCTCAAAGAATCCGATTTTTCCGTTGCGCACTTTCAGGTCGGCGCGGCGGCGCGTATTAGCCGGGAACGTGACCAACTGCGCAACGCAGTCCGTGTCAAATCCTGCCTTGCGGGCTGCTTCCTGCGCCATTTTCAGTTTGAACCCGGCATAGGCGGAATGGCTGATATGCTGCAACGCGCAGCCGCCGCACCGGGTAAAATGCCTGCAGACCGGCTCGATGCGCTCCGGCCCGGGGCTGAGTATTTCCACGATTGTGGCGTAATCGGCGTTCGCAGTCACTTTGGCGATGCGTGCCCGTATGATATCGCCGCTGGCGGCGTAAGGCACAAACACCTTCCTGCCGTTATGCGTCCCGACTCCGTCGCCAAGCCCGGCAAGGCGGTCTATCTTTAATTCTATAGTATCTTCTGCCACTTGCTTCTTGTATTGAGACTGTGCAATATGCACAAGATAATTTCTTTGGATATACTGAGTTTATGACCGTAGTAACACGTTTTGCCCCTTCACCCACCGGATTCCTTCACATAGGAGGAGCGCGCACCGCGCTTTTCTGCTGGCTTTATGCCCGCCATCATCAAGGCAGGTTCCTGCTTCGGATTGAGGATACCGACCGCGAGCGTTCCACGCAGATGGCGACCGATGCGATTGTTGACGGCATGAAATGGCTCGGGCTCGACTGGGACGGGGAGGTGGTGCATCAGTTCTCGCTCATCAGGCGCCATAAGGAAGTGGCGCTGCAGCTTCTGGCGGAAGGCAAGGCTTATAAATGCTATTCCACCCCGGAAGAGCTGGTCGCATTACGTGAGCAGGGGAAGGGATATGACAGGAAATGGCGCGATCATGATCCCAGGAACGCTCCGGAAGGCTTGAAGCCGGTAATACGTCTCAAGTCGCCGCTCGAAGGGGAAGTAGTGGTGCAAGATCACGTGCGTGGAGAAATCCGGGTTCCTGCGGCGCAGCTTGAGGATTTGGTGATTCTCCGTTCCGACGGCACGCCGACCTATAACCTCGCGGTGGTAGTGGATGATCACGACATGGGCGTGACGCACGTCATCCGCGGCGAGGATCATATCACCAATGCCGCGAAGCAGGTGGTCATCTACCAGTTGATGGGCTGGGATGTGCCGGAATTCGCCCATGTTCCGCTCATTCACGGGCCGGATGGTGCGAAACTCAGCAAGCGTCACGGCGCGCTGGGCGTGGATGCCTACCGCGATATGGGCTATCTCCCGGAAGCCTTGCGCAATTACCTGTTGCGGCTCGGCTGGTCGCACGGTAATGACGAGATTATCAGCACGGCACAGGCAATAGAATGGTTTAACCTGGAGAGTATCGGCAAGTCGGCCTCGCGCTTTGATTTCACCAAGCTGGAAAACCTCAATGCGCATTACATACGCGAGGCGGGCGACGAACGGCTGGTTGATCTGGTGCTGCCTCTTATCGAAAAGAAGAATCTTGCAATTTGTGAACCGCGACTTGCAACTTCTCGCCTGCGTGCCGCCATGCACGGTCTCAAGCAGCGTGCGAAAACTATTAATGAACTTGCCGACAATGCGGCTTTTTACGTATTGCAGCGCCCGATAGAGTTGAATGAAAAGGCAAAAGCACTATTAAACGGGGAGGGCAAGGCCGTCCTGAATGCCCTGTTGCCGCCTTATGAAAGTTTGGCCGACTGGTCAGAAGAATCGGCGCAGGCTGTCGCCAAGAATTATGCGGAAACCCATAACATCAAGCTTGGTAACATCGCCCAGCCCCTGCGCGCGGCGCTTTCCGGCAGCAATATCTCCCCCGGCGTCTTTGAAGTCATGTGTGTGCTTGGGAAAGAGGAGACGCTCGCGAGGTTGAGGGATGTGCTGTAATCAAATGCCTTGGTACCAACCGGCAAGGCAGTAAATTCTTACGTCGTTCGTGTCTGCTGCGTGGAAATTGCGGGCTGTTCTGCTGCCTGTTTTGCTGCCTGTTCTGATGCTCTAGATGCTGCAGCATTAACTAATGTAGCTTCTTCCCTTAAGGGGGCAGCTTTTCCTTCGAGTCCCGCAATCTGCGTATTATAGAACTCGGCACCTTCTTTATGTGCCAGTTCTTTGGCCTGCGTTTGTGCAGATGGCTTGCCCGGATTCGCTTTTGCACTGGCTCCCTGAATCAAGGCATTCATTGCTTTCGTCATCACACCCAGTTGCAGTTCCTGAATGTCTCCGGCGGCGCTGATGGCTTGCCTGACCACCTGGTTCTCCCGGAAGAAAAGGCCTATGCCCCCGGTTGCCATAGCCGCTCCCGTTTCCACCTGGCCTTTGGTTGCTTTCTTCACGGCATCCTCGCCGGAGGTGAAAGCAGGAGAATTTTTGTCGATGATGTCATCCAGATTTACGCCCAGCGTCTCAGCAATCTTTTCCATCTTCGCATACATGATCTGTGCCTGTTCGTGCCGGTGCTCCGCCGCAGCATTGACAGCCGCTCTGGTCACCTGATTTTTTCGCAGGAGGTATCCTGCGGAACTGAACGGTAATATCAAGGATGTCAAAAAGGATAGAGGAGGGATGTGACTCAGGCCGACGCCGACTGTCTCTACTGCACTTCCAAGCACGAGTGCCCCTGCGGTCTTCCCCGGAGCATAAGTAGCGTCTTTTACAGATTCTTTTACGGATTTCTGGGACGGGAAACCCGCTTTCTTTGCGCCAATCTGGCTGGTATCCACGTTCAGCGCGGCGGCAATGTCATCCAGTTTGGCATTCACTATTTCCATCTGATTTTCATAACGTTCCGTGCTCGCAACAAGCGCTTTTTTTAATACCTCATTGGAACGAAGAGTACCACCCAGGCCGGGCACGAGTATTCCCAGCCCGGTTTTCCACCAGCTTTCTGTAGGTTGATATATGGTATCTCTCGCAGATGGTTGCGATGCAACAGCGTGCTGTATCCCAATTTTATCTGGGCTTACGCCGACGATGGCGAAAAGCCTGTCCGCCATGTTATCCATCTGATCTACGAAAGCGTCCTGACGCCCAGCTAAGGCTACAATGGCTTTTCTCTCAATCTCGTTTGTACGCACCACCGGCGCAAATAACACGGCAAAGAAGCTTTTGACTGGCCCCTTCGTGGCTGCATATACAGCGTCTTTTGCTGAATCAGGGACATCACTCTGTGCCATAAAGACTCCACATTAATTTAGGTAAAGACTGAGATATGTAACCAAGATAACATATAGAAATATGTAGATAAAACTAATTTATATTAATCTTTTGTGACAATGAGAGTCTCTTAAATAATATATCAGCTATGAGAGAGGATTATGGTAGATTGCTGAGAGTTCAGTGTGGTATTGATACCTCCCAGGCTTGGAAGTATGCGTATGCTGGAAAATGAAGAAGTGCTGGGAACAAGTTAAGGAGGTTTACATATATAGTTTGCGGGAACCTTTACCCTGCTTATCTGGGGAAAACAGCGGTGGTGGCTCTGAATCTCTTGCTGCTGGGTATTTCTTAAGCAATTCAGTTAATTTTATATTATATTCCGGATCGAATTCTGCAAGTAGGCTTTCTTGAGAACGCAAAGGTCTTTCCTGGTCTAATGCCTCTATCATTGCGCGCAATTGCGCTGGCGCAGCTTCAAGAGATAATGCATTTCCCAGCTTTGTATCTACAACTCTTAGTCCACTTGGTACCGGACCGCGTTTTTTTATCAGTTTTTCTACTTCGTCTCTATTTTCAGGAAAATGTGTAAATTCCTGCGCAGTGCGAAGTTTCTTCGCAATGGCTTCTACCATCTTCTCCACTTCTTTTGTGAGTGAAAGCTCCTGTCTTGCAGCATGGAGAAGTTCTGTCTCCACACGCTCAAAATTATGTGTTGCTGCAATGAGCCACCCTCGTTTGGCTGCATCGAGATTTCCTCGCACGTGATCATTAATGTCAAGGAGTTTGAGTGTATCTGTAATATTCATTGGACGAAGATCGCTAGCCAAATCATGTTGGGTTAGATAGTCTAACGCTAGTTGCATCCCTGCGTAATTTGCAACCGATAGTGAACTTAAAGTCTTTAAGTAATGAATCACATCCACCTTACCAAAGCCATCGTACAAGGTTTGTTCTGGAATGTAGGAAACTACTTGCAGACCATCCTCCAGCCTACCAAGCAGAAGACGTAACTGGCCATAGTCTATATCACATAAGTCTACAGGGGTTAATGTACTGGTAGTTGCAAGTCTTTCTTCTAAAGGTATCTTACGCTTTCCATCATAAGCGGTTTTTACTCTAAATAAATGATGAAGCAATCCATATTTTGCAAGGCTATATAAATTGGTAGATGGAGCAGAAAACAAAGCGGGCTGTTGGGCAGCATCTAAAAAAAGATCTCGTATAGCTTCTATTTTTACCATTTGATTATAATAAAGCCTTACTTGTGCCTGCGCCGTTTTGTGTTTCTTGACTATCCTGTTGCCCGCCACTTGTGTATTTTTCAGCCATGGTCGAAGGTTCGGCTTTGCTTTCTTCTTTATGCGTCTTGATGTAGTCCTGCCATAATTCGTCCGGCTTTTTGCTGGTGAGCACGATCTTCCGCACCAGTTCGTTCACGTCGTCGCGGTGTTCCATCACATACTGGTTAGGGCGACCTTTTTCGACCGCATCCATGAAGTCCTTCCTGATGTCTTCAAGTTCATCCACAAGCTCATTGTTTACGCCGCGTTTCTTGAGCTCTTCCGTGCCTGCTTTCAGCATGTTCTCCAGCGCGGTCGTGACTTCATCAATGAAGTAGCGCTTGCCGATCTCCCTGTATTTTTCAAGATCGGCCTTATTTGCGCCCGCATTTTCAAGTATTCCGGTCGGGAAAAGCATTACGTAGAACGGTTTTTCCTCATCGGTAAGCGCGCTGAACGCCGCTACGGCGTCCTTCGGGGTGAAGGTGGCGTTCTGGTAAAACTCCTTCATATCGATTTTTGCCGTGTATTTTTCAATGAGTGAGGAAAGCACGTGGTTGATATGGGCCGCATTGCCATACGTCACCCCGCTCCTGTTGAAATCGATCACCTGTTTGTTGTCCAGCAGTTCAACCAGGGCTTCGGGATGGAGATTGTCGTTCACCAGGCTTTTTGCCACTGCCTCGACGATATTGTCAAACCTGCGTCCGGAAAGCTTGGCTCTCATCTTCATATCCCTGGCGTGCTGTATGAATACGGATCTTACCGCGTCTTCAATATCGGCGCTTTCTTTCGGCTCTTCGCTCATCATCCGGGCTTTCAGATCTTTTATTCTTTGCCATGCGCTGTCCGTCTGGGATTTCTTTTCTATGTCGCCTGTGACTATCTGTCCAAGCAGTCCGCCGATGATAGGGCCAACGATGCGCGACTGGTTGATATTCCTGTCGTAATCAGCAAGGCTTTTCGGGCTCGTGAACCGCGCAATCATATCCGTTTGTTCTGCGCTTGTTCCCGCGTCGGCAGAGCTTTTTAATGCGACAAGCCGGTTGCGTTTCTCTTCCGCGATCCGGCGTTCTTCAGGAGTGGCGTTCTTACGCAGTTCCCTGATCGGGCGGTTAGAGTCATTGATCAGATCCCTCTGCCACGACCAGTAATTGATCAGCACGCCGGGAAGGCTGCTGACGAGGCCGCCGATATTGGCCAGAATATTCTTCTTCCCATTCTCAAAAACACGGGTGCGTTCATAGGTAAGGGCGGAAAAACCGTTCGATAGCGATAGCATCCCGCCCACGCCGTTTTTGTTATTGGCCGTAAGCACTACGGAGGCGTCCTGCGCAAGCCTGCACATCTCTGCGTGTCCCTGCGCTATGGAAGTCCTGACGCCCAGCAGGAAATTGGTAACGGGAAGGCCGAAGCGCCAGCCGAAATCCACCAGATTCCCGATTTTTTCTGCATGATGATCCTGGACTTTCAGCGCCTTGGCGAAGCTGATACTGTAGCGTCTTGCGTATTTTGCGCCTTCAAACGCGATGTTGTCCTGGATAGTCTGCACGGCGCTACGCAGGGCTTCGGAGCCGCCGGGGCCTACATTAATCGTTTTGCCAAAGATCGCGATCTTGCCCTTGCTGATCTCGCTTTTATCAATTTGCTTCGTTACGAAGCCGCCGAGATCCGTAGTGCAGTCATCCGAAGACTGGTTATAATCATCATCGCTGTATTCCGACATGGCGTATCGCCTGCAATTGCAGTTATAATCATCCAGTTTCCATAGTAGCATGGAATTGTTACAGAATGATGAATATAAAGAGAAAGTTTAACAATTATTGTTGTGAAGGCTGTTTTCTGGTAAAAGATGGAATGACCGGATAGGATGTCTCCAAACTCTAATATACTGATAAATATATATTATGGTTTTTCTGTTGGGTTAAGCTGTTGCTTTATCACATAAAGAAGGTGCAGATTAAGTGTCGGATCACGAACAGAGCAAGAAGGAAAAGAAGCGTAAGAAAAACATCAAGGATATGTTGTTTTTCAAGCACGTAAAGAAATTCACCGATGATGTGGACATCGGGACGCCCGCTACCAGCAAGAAAAAGAGCGTTGGGGACAAAAGGGAAGTCAAAATAGACAATGAGGAATGTGCGGAAAAACTGGCTACCGTTTATAAAAGCCTGGAACTGAGGAAGCGCGAGGCCAAAGATCGATGGAACCGCTTCGCAGGCACAAGCGGCGGCGGGGGCAGGGGAAGATAATAACCTATTGGCTATTGCAATAAGAAATCAGGATCTTTTCACCTTAAACTGCGCTTCCTCGGTTGAACCGTGCAACGCGGTGATGGAGCTTTCTCCACCGGATATCACCATAGCCACCTTATCGAAATACCCGGTTCCAACTTCGCGCTGGTGCTTGGTTGCCGTATAGCCGTATTTCTCGTCGGCGAATTCTTTTTCCTGCAAGGTAACGTAAGCGCTCATGCCGCTTTTTGCATAATTCCGTGCCAGATCAAACATGCTATAATTAAGCGCATGGAAACCTGCAAGGGTGACGAACTGGAATTTATACCCCATCTCTCCCAGCTCGTTCTGGAAATTGGCGATCGTTTTGTCATCGAGATTCTTTTTCCAGTTGAAGGAAGGCGAGCAGTTATAGGCAAGCATTTTGCCCGGGAATTTTTTATGCATGGCTTCAGCAAATTTGCGCGCTTCCTTAAGATCAGGCTTTGCAGTTTCACACCAGACCAAGTCGGCATAGGGAGCATAGGCAAGGCCACGGCTGATAGCAGCATCAATGCCGCCCTTGAATTTAAGGAAACCTTCGGATGTCCTTTCACGGGTGATGAAATTCTTGTCATTTGCATCATTGTCGCTGGTGATCAGGAATGCTCCATTGGCGTCCGTGCGGGCGACGATGAGGGTTGGGACCCCCATGATGTCGGCGGCAAGTCTTGCCGATATCAGCTTCTGTATGGCTTCGCCTGTCGTAACCAGCACCTTGCCGCCCATATGGCCGCATTTTTTCGCAGAGGCCAGTTGATCCTCGAAATGCACGGCGGCGGCTCCTGCCTCTATCATCGCCTTCATGAGCTCGAATGCATTGAGATTGCCGCCAAAACCCGCTTCCGCATCGGCCACAATGGGCTGGAACCAGTCAACCGAGTTATCGCCTTCCGAGAAGGCAATCTGATCCGCGCGCTGCAGGGTATTATTTATCTTGCGCACTACTTCCGGCACGCTGTCGGCGGGATAAAGGCTTTGATCGGGATACATTTGTCCGGCGTTGTTGGCGTCCGCAGCAACCTGCCAGCCGCTGAGATATATTGCCTTTAGTCCGGCTTTCACCATCTGCATGGCCTGATTGCCGGTCAGCGCGCCGAGCGCATGCACATATTTGTCCTTATTGAGATACTTCCATAACTTCTCTGACGCATTGCGTGCAAGCGTATATTCAATTGTAACGCTGCCGCGGAGTTTTATGACATCTTCAGCGCTATAGGGGCGCATGACTCCAGAAAAACGTGGCGATTTCCACTCTTTTCTCAGTGCGTCTGCCTCTTTGCGGATATCGAGTTTAGCCATAAAAAACCCTTTCAGGAAAAATATTTAGAGTAAATTTATAAAATTCGCAGCGGCAATAATAACAATATATACTGTCATGTGCTACAATTTTATGTTCCTGGAAGTGGTCATTTATAGGTCTACACCTTAGGTCATCGCCTCCAGCAGTTTGGTGTCCAGCCCGTAATAAGCTGCCTGGCGCGTGAAATGCGGACGCAATCCTGTCGATTTGAATTCTCCCACCAGCCTGCCATTTTCATCTTCGCCTTTAAATTCAAAGGTAAAAAGATCTTGGGTAATGATAACATCGCCTTCCATGCCGACAAGTTCGGTGACATGGGTGACGCGGCGGATGCCATCGCGCATACGGCTGATCTGCACGATGAGGTTGACGGCGCTGCTGATTTGCGTGCGCACGGCTTTGCTCGGCAGGTTAATCCCCGCCATTCCCACCATGTTCTCAAGGCGGGTAAGCGCTTCGCGCGGGTTATTGGCATGCAGCGTTCCCATGGAACCGTCATGGCCGGTGTTCATAGCCTGCAGCAGGTCTATAGCTTCGGGGCCACGCACCTCGCCAAGGATGATGCGGTCAGGGCGCATGCGCAGGGCGTTTTTTACCAGATCGCGCATGGTAATTTCCCCATGCCCTTCAAGATTGGCCGGGCGGGTTTCCAGCGGCACGACGTGAGGCTGTTGCAATTGAAGCTCGGCGGCGTCTTCAATCGTGACAATGCGTTCGCCGTTGTCAATCATCTTGGACAGGGCGTTAAGCAGCGTCGTCTTACCAGAACCGGTACCGCCGGAAATGATGACATTGAGACGTACCGCGCCGGCGATTTTCAGTACCTGGCATAGATTCTGGCTGATATTGTTCTGGTTTGCCATGATATCGAGTGTAATCTTTTTCTTGGAGAATTTACGTATGGAGATACTGCATCCGCGTATGGAAAGGGGCGGGGCGATGACGTTCACGCGGCTGCCGTCCATCAGGCGCGCGTCGCATATGGGACTTGATTCGTCCACGCGGCGGCCCACGGCGGTAACGATGCGCTGCGCGATGCTCATGACATGTTGGTTATCGCGGAACTTGATATCGGTAAGCGTCAGCTTGCCTTTGCGCTCCACATAAACCTGATCGGGGCCGTTTACCATGATGTCGGTGACACTTTCATCCTGAAGGAGCGGCTCAAGAGGACCAAGGCCAAGCATGTCGTCTACGATCTGGTTGGCGAGGAACTGTTGCTCGAGCTGATTGATGAGCAGCTTCTGTTCCATGACGATTTCGCCGATCAGATCAATGATCTGACGTTTTAGGTCTTCCCTCGGCAGGCGTGAAGCGGTGGTTAAATCTATCTGCTCCATCAGGAGATTGTAGATTTTTTCCTTCGTAGCGGAGATTTCGGGAGCGACTTTTTCGCTTTCCAGTACGGCGGATTTTACGGTAGTAGAAGTGGGTTCGAAGGCGATTTTGCTCTTTTCATCGCTGACGGCTGTGGGTTCAATCGGCGGTGTTGAGGCTGGTTTTGTATCTATGCTTCTCCTGCCAAAAGCCACTTACTTTGCTCCTTTGAATAAAGATAATATCCCGTCTAAACCGCCTGATTTCGGCTTCTCATTTTCTTCCGCCGCAGCTCCGGCAAAGTGTTCCGCAAGCGAATGCAGAACCTTGACCGCCGGTGTATTCTTAGGGGCGATGCCGGCCAATACCTCACCGGAAGTTGCAGCTGCGTGCGCATCCAGTATAAAGGGAATATTAAACGCCACCTTCTGGCCCAGTCCCCTTTCGAATTCCTCCTGCGGCATCTGGTGTTTGCCTGCGAGGCCAACGCGATTGGCGACGAATACGGGGGGCTTGATCTTCAGCGTGTCACGGCAGTATTCGAGATAGCGCAGGGACTCCCTGAGGCCTGCAATGGTATATTCCGTAATACATACGATATGATTTGCTTTTGCAATGGCATGGCGGGTAAATGGCGACAGGATGCGGGGAATGTCTATAATAATGTAGGAAAATTTAGGGCGGCATTGCTTCAGCAGGCTTTCCGCGGCTTGTTCACTGGATCCGATGTTTTCCTCCAGCGGTTCTTCTGTGCTCATGATGGACAGGTTATCATCCGCCTTGATCATGACGCGATCGATAAACAGGCCGTCAATCCTCTCCGGCTTTTCCAGGGCGTCCCGCAATCCGCGGCTGGGTTCCAGATCCAGTGCGAGAGCGACAGTGCCCAGTTGCAGATCGAAATCCATAAGCGCGGTTTTCTGCCCTAGCCGGTTAGCCAGTATCCATGCCATATTGACACAGACTGTCGTTGCGCCAACTCCGCCACGCGACCCTATCACCGTTATCACATTCGCGTCTTTTTTCGTTTCTTCCGGTACGGCAGCAGTAAGTGTACTGATTTCCAGTGCCTTCTGGTAGGCCGCCTCAAGGGCGGGCAATTTGAATGGTTTAAGCAGGTAATTGGATATTCCCGTATCCACCAGCCAGCAGTAAAAGCTGTATTCATTGATTTTACCGGATACAATGACTTTAACGCCAGGCTCGCAGACATCAGCCAGCGCGTCCAGGGAAGCAGCAACCTTATCCGCTGTAGTAGTAACATCGATGAACAATACTTTCGGGGAATGGTTTGATTTAAGGAATTCTGCGGCAGTATCAATATCACCCGTGTGGATGATATCTTCAGCCCAGCCGTGTGCGGTTGCAAACTGCTTGAGGACAGCGATACTGTCGCTATCGGCTGAAAACGCCATGAATGGTGTCCCAATTCCACCAGTTTTATTGTTCGTGTTGCTCATAACCAATCCTTCCCGCAAAGCCAGAACGCTATTTGCCTACTATGAAAACTATCACAAAACCGTTACTATTTTATTAATGACAACGCAAAATCCGTCATCGGGAACTGGTGCTCTGGGAAGTAACGGTTTGCGGGGCTGCACTTATGTATTTCTGTATGATGATGCCTTCGCGATCGGCGCTGCCCCTGTTTTGCCCGTGGCCTTTCTCAAGGTCGGCCGGATCGGACAACTGCACCGCTACGTTATTGTAATAGGCACATCCGAAGTTACTGAAATCTTTATTTTCATAATTATGCGTGGGACTACTGCTCCAGTCAGGACATGCGCGCCCTGATTTCTGCGATTCAGAAGAACTGCCGCAGCCGGTCATGGAAACAATCGATAATGCTACCATTATGTATGAGAGGGGACGCATAAGATTTACCTATTTCAGTTGATACCCTGCCACGCCATGCAGGTGCGGATTATCTGCGGAACTGCTGTAATCTCCCGATGCCTGATCCTTGTAGAGCTTGCCGAGGAATATGCGCTCTACGTCGCTTGGTAGCAACAGTCCTTGTGTCGGGTCGTGCAGGGCCTGCGCGCTATTGACGCCATCTACGATATAAGGCGTAACGATAATGACAAGCTCGGACTGATTATGCTGGAACTGGTTGGAGCGGAACAAGGTGCCAAGTACCGGTACATCGCCAAGGAAGGGAAATTTGTTGATGTCGTTACTGCGGTCGTTTTCTATGAGTCCGGCAATAGCAAAGCTCTGCCCGCTGCCAAGCTCAACCGTGGTGGACGCCCTGCGGGTGAGAAGAGCAGGGATATTGAAGCCAGCTGTAGTAACCGCACCTGTTTGCGACAGCGAGCTGACTTCCGGAGCGACTGTCAGGTTTATGCGATCTTTGGATAATACTACCGGTATGAAACTGAGACTTACGCCATAAGGCTGATAGGTAATGGAAACCTGTGCGGTTGGCCCGGCTCCATTCACAACCGGGATGGGGATCTGCCCGCCTGCGAGAAAGCTTGCGGTCTGTCCTGACTGTGTAGTTAAAGTTGGTTCGGCGAGCGTGGTGATGAGGCCATTATCTTCAAGCGCGTCAATGACGCCGTTGACATTGCTGTTAGCGTCCTTGAACCCGGTATATAATGTATTATCCGTACCATTGCGAAGTAATGCGGAGGTGGTAGTATCCAATACTTGGCGGCCTTGCAGCATACCGAAAGTAAAATTCGCAACATTCGTGAAGTTCTGCAGGCTGATGCCGAACCGCTTTAATTCGTTGCGATCGACTTCTGCTACCTTGACCTTAAGCATAACCTGGTTGGAGCCTATCGGGTGCATCATGTTCACAAGCGACTGCCCTGACTTCACGAAGGGAGCGGCAAGCTTGCGCACGTCTTCCGCCTGCAACGGAGAATCTACATCTCCATCAGCCACTAGGGCGCCGTCGATCGTTTCAAATTTCACTTTTGAGTTAGGCAGTATTTCATGGATGGCTTTGTTAAGCTTGCTGATATTGTGCGTTACACTTACGACAGCTTTCAGTATTTCATTATCCTTGGAGTCAACGGCAAATACCGTAGTCTCTCCTACACCCTTGGCGTTGATGTAAATAAGGGTGGGAGAAATCACCTGCACGTCGGCAATCGTGGGATCGGCGGCAATCACAGAGGAAGCGGCAGAGCCGAGATGGACAAGCTTACCCTTACTGATTTCTATAGTATAGTTCACTTCATGGCTATTGTCGGCGCTTGCATCATTGGTCCTCGCGTTATAGGGCAGGAAGGAAAAGCATAATATGACCAGAAGATATGTCGCCAGGTTCTTCATTTTCTTCCCTCCTGGAAATTCAACTGTTCTGCGGAACTTCCGTGGTATACGCTAACCTTGTTGGTGGGCACGCCTTTGTCGTTCATGAGCCTGCTTACGTCGGCGTTGGTGGAATAATTCCCTTCGGTAGCCTGTGAACCAGCAGGTTGAGATGCGGGAGTGCCATTGTCGTTGGCTGGAAGAGAAACCGTTTTATCTATTGCGGCTTTGTCGCTTACAAGGCTTCGCAGGCTTACGGATATGCTGCCTATACTAATGGCAACATTGATCATTTCCGCCTGTTTAGGAGTTACTTCAAGCGTGATCGTTTTTGCAATCACCGCCTTGTTCTCAGGGTTATTAAGCATCTGGTCGATGGCAAGCACCCGGACGTCTTCTATGAACGTCTCGCTCGCAAGGACGTCGCCGGGCATGCGGTGGGTGAGCAGCAGGTCGACATGATCGCCAGGAAATATGAAGCCGGCATTACCTGAGGTCGAATTAACCGCGATGGATACGGCGCGCTTACCGGGAACAAGCACCGCGGACATGAAACCGCCATCACTTGCTTTCACTATGGATGCTGCGGTTATAGGCTCGCCCGACACTATGTCCCGTCTTGAAACGCCGCCGTTGAAATCTTCTATTTTATGGCCTTCTTCCATAATGAAAGCAGGGGATATATTCGCCTGCGGCCATTCGGCCCACCCCAGATTTTTATCGGAGCGGATGAAAGTTCCGGCAGGGATGTCGGCAGTTGCTACAAGAATTTTTGGTCCGGAAGCGACTGCGATACTGGCAGTGCGGTTTTTCACCATCACAACCATCAGGGCTGCGATAGCGATTGCCATGACCAACAATATCAGAGTTCTGGAATTCATAAAAATCGGAAATGATTTTGTATACCTGATATTATAATATAAGGAGTATATATTAAGAAACGGTTAATTGACACATGAATAAATTTTCATCGTAACTATTTTTACATTCTGACGTGATAATTAAGATACAATGTAAAATTAGATGAAATATATTTTCAAATTCTATCTTTTATTAATCTTTGTTAACATCGAATGAAACGGCGGAATTGCTGGCACTAGCGGCATCATTCCCCAGCAGATCCTTTACGCGCACCGTAATATTGAAATGACCGGCAGCGTTAAGCGGCACATCGCAGCTAAAGAGGCCGTCAGAGTCCGGATTGTTTGTTACCGGGATATCGCTCGCATTTTTGCCATCAACAGTGACATGGCATGATTGTCTTACCGTATCCGTAGTTGCATAGTAATCATAATTGGTGATGCTCCAGCGTATTTTCACGGTATTGTTTTGCTGTTGTGGTCGCAGGGTAACGGTTTTATCCGCGTGATCGAAATGAATGTCTGGATTCCACGAACCGGATGTATTTAAGGCGAACAGTTTTTTTGTCGTTGCGATAAGAAGCCTGTTCTTGCCGGGCAGCAAATAGATTTCATTGACATCATCTCCAAGGTCAATTTTCTCCGCCTTCAGCATTTTATCATCCATATCCAGATAATATAAATTTTTATGGCCATTCGTGAAATTCTCTGTGTGCAGCAGCAGTTTCTTTCCGCCGTCCAGGAGTTCGGAATCCATGATCGTATCGTTCTCTGGAAGGTTCGCTATCCTGCTTGCTTTCAGAGGGCTTTCATCGAGATTTATGGCTATCGCATAAGTACCTGCGCTTGCTCCTTGCCCGTTATGGTAGCTATTCATGCCAATAAGCCATTTTCTGCTGCCATTCACCAGCCGGGTGTTTTCTAACTGGCCTTTGTCGGGGATTCCTTCCACCCGTTCCGCTTTCCACGGCCCATCATGGAGATTTATGGCAAATAAGCCATAGTTCCAAATACCGATAAGGAACGTGTTGCCGGCTTCTTCACCGTAATCAATAGAGGCATTGTAAGGAAGCCAGTTTATGACGGGAAACCCGCTTACCGGTTCTGCTTTCCATGGTTTGTTGTCAAGCTTTATAACAAAGACCCCGTTCTGCGGAGTAGTGACAATCATTTTCCTGTGATCATCAGTCAGGCGCAGAGAATGAACGGAAGCGGAGACGGGAAATCCGTCCACCTC
>CAYVTI010000015.1:0-48555 GCA_964454545.1 uncultured Rickettsiales bacterium | reverse complement strand
CAGAAACAAATCACTAATTATAACTATAATAAGTTTTATGATGAAATATCAGCCTCAAGATAACGTAAATTATGGAGTCTTTCATCTATTCCGTGAGATAGAGAAGCCGACTGAACGTTTAATAGCAATAGCCTTATTTACAACAATGAGTGCAGGTATCCCAAGTCCTCAGGTTGCACGGGAACGTAGTAATAAGAATATTAATACCATAAAAGTCAAACCCCCTCATATTAGAGAAAAAGATCTTATTAATTTACTAAAAAATGATAAGGTTGTGGGAACAACTCTGCCATATTTATTTCCAGAATTGGAGCTAAATGATAGACCGCTTGCAATAGCATTATATGTAATGGAAACACTGGCTGCTGTTGAAAGCCATATGATTAGTCAAGAACCGTGGAACTATAATGCTGCAGCCATACAACGTATTAGTGATATAGCCACACTGGTTCGTGCCAGAGCAGGAGGGGAAAGGCTTTTTGAGCTTCTACGGGAATCAGCAGAACCTGTACGGGGACTTCCTCCTACTGTTACATCGCAGCTTTCGCCAACTTCTTTAGAAATTGTGGAAAGAATAAGAGATTTGGCAAATACACTTCCTGCAGATTTCTCAACATCTCAAGCTAACTTACAGTTACCAGTTCATCCAAAGCAAATGGCTGCATTAGAAGCATTACCAGAAAATGAAAGAGAGGCAGCAAATCGTGCAATACAAGCAATATTTCCACGCGGGATGACTGCAGAAATGGAGGACAATGCAATCACAAATATATTATCTGCTGATACGAGGGCAAGAGAGGCAATATATAGTGTTGCAGGCAATAGTGCTGCTATGGATCGAATTATAGAAAGAATTCAACCAGAAGCAAGAATAGCAGCTGTGGTATTTGTAGCAGAAACTACATTAACTCGAAATGATCTCCAAGATATTCCCCTTGAACAACGCAGGGAAAGGGAAGTGCAGGCAGCAAGATTTATAACCGATATAGCAAAGCCTACAACCGACAATATACAATTATATGAGGAGCTAATGACTCTTACTGGGCGGCGTGTAGTAAAAGAGATTAAAGAAGGTCGGCATACAAGAAAGCCAAACATAACAGGTAGACAATAAAGCAAATAATCCTGCTATTACCCCTCAATCTTCGGAAATACCGGCTGCGGTATTTCGATCTTCGTACCCGGTTTGATTGCAAATTCCGGCTGCAATTCCTCAAAAGCGATTCCCTTCTTGGCCTTTTCCTCCGGATATCCCGTCATCACCAGCATTTTGGCGGCGCTGTCGGGAATGAAAGGTTGCAGCATGATGGCGATGCAGCGTATGGCTTCCACCAGGTGGTAGAGCGTGGCCTGCATCAGCTTTTCGTCAATCTTCTTCTGTTTCCACGGCGCCTTGGTGTCGATATAGAGATTGGCTTCGCTCGCGATGTTCATAATATTGGCGAGGATTTCATTAAACCTGCAATCGTAATAATCCTTTGCCACCTGCTCCGGCGTTGCCTTGTCTGTCACCTGCGCTTTGCTTAAGAATGCCAGATCCAGTTCATCCTTTTCCACGCCTGCCGGATCGGGCGTAATGCCGCCGCAGTTTTTATGAACCATGCTGAGCGTGCGCTGCACGAGGTTTCCCACATTATTGGCAAGCTCCGAGTTAATCACGCTCGCCATGCGCTCGCGCGAGAAGTTACCGTCATTGCCGAACGGCACTTCGCGCATGAAGAAATAGCGCGTCTGATCCACCCCGTATTTTTCCACCAGCTCCGAAGGCGATACGACATTGCCGAGTGACTTCGACATCTTTTCGCCCTCAATCGTCCACCAGCCGTGCGCGAACACGCGCCTGGGAAGCGCGATCCCGGCCGCCATCAGGAAGGCAGGCCAGTAGACCGTATGAAAGCGCAATATGTCCTTACCCACCATATGCATGTCGGCAGGCCAGAACTTGTCATACCCTTTCTCCGGAAACCCTGTAGCCGAAACATAACTCGAAAGCGCCTCAATCCAAACGTACATGATGTGCTTCTCATCGCCCGGCACCGGAATGCCCCATTTAAAGCTGGTGCGCGAAACCGACAAATCCTTGAGGCCGCCTTTAACGAAGCTTATGACTTCATTGCGGCGGCTTGGCGGCATGATAAAACCGGGATTTTCCTCGTAGAAGGCTAATAATTTATCGCCAAAAGCAGAAAGCCTGAAGAAGTAACTCGGCTCCTCCACCCATTCTACCTCAGCGCCTGTCGGCGCCTTGCCGTTCACCAGCTCGGATTCATCATAAAATGCCTCATCACGCACTGCGTACCATCCTGCATAACTTCCAAGATAGATATTTCCTGACTGCTCTATGCGTCTCCATATTTCCTGGGCGCTTTTCAGGTGGCGCGGCTCCGTTGTACGGATAAAATCATCATTGCTGATATTCATCACCTTGGTGAGTTCACGGAAAGGCACCGAGCCTTGATCAACGAATTCTTTTGGTGGCAACCCTTTGGCTTTGGCTGATTTTTCTACCTTCTGGCCATGTTCGTCGGTTCCGGTCAGGAATTTCACTTCCCGTCCTTCCAGCCGCATGAAGCGCGACAGGACATCGCAGGCGACGGAGGTATAGGCATGGCCGATATGCGGCAGATCGTTCACATAATAAATCGGCGTGGTAATGTAAAACTTGCTTTTCATATTGATTTTACTGATCTATATTAACCCGGACGCGGAAGGTAGCATTTATGAAAGTTTATATCAACGGCGAAGCGAAGATTTTTGAAGAGTCCAGTACGATAACCAGTCTGGTGGAGCAATTCGCCCTGAATTTGAAGAAAGTGGCGGTGGAAGTGAACAGAACGATTGTCCCGCGCTCTCTTTATGATAAAACCCTGTTAAGGGACGGCGACAAGGTTGAGATTGTACAGTTTATTGGCGGCGGTTAATGATAATGAAAGATCCTCTCGTAATAGCGGGACGTACATTTGGTTCGCGGCTTCTGGTCGGAACCGGAAAATACAGAAGTTTGGAACAAACCAGGGCGGCGATTGCCGCATCCGGCGCGGAAATTGTAACGGTTGCCTTGCGCCGCGTCAGCCTTGCCGGTGACAAAGGCTCGGTACAGGACTATCTTGACCCCAAGATATATACCTACCTGCCCAACAGCGCCGGATGCCACACTGCGCAGGAAGCGGTGCGCACCCTGAAACTCGCGCGCGAAGCCGGGGGCTGGACGCTGGTGAAACTCGAGGTCATAGGGGATAAGGAAACGCTGTACCCGGATGTGCAGGAAACGCTTAAGGCCGCTGAAATCCTGGTTAAGGATGGATTTGAAGTCATGGCTTATACCAATGACGATCCGGTTATTGCAAAAAAATTGGAAAAAACCGGGTGTGTTGCCGTTATGCCGCTTGCAGCGCCCATCGGCTCAGGACTTGGTATACAGAACCCGCTTGCCATGCGCGCCATTATAGAAAACGCAAAAGTTCCCATATTGGTAGACGCCGGAGTTGGCACTGCATCGGACGCAAGCATCGCTATGGAGCTTGGCTGCGACGGCGTCCTTATGAATACGGCCATCGCCGAAGCGGATGATCCTGTCATGATGGCGGCCGCCATGAAACATGCGGTGATAGCAGGAAGAATGGCCTATCTTGCAGGAAGGATGAAAAAACGGGAAAAGGCATCCGCCTCAAGCCCATTGGAAGGTAGGATAAATGAGCAGTCTTAAAATCATCCTTGCTAGGCCGCGTGGCTTCTGCGCCGGGGTTGAACGTGCTATTGAAATTGTAGAGAAAGCATTGGAAATATATGGCGCGCCGATTTATGTCCGCCACGAAATAGTCCATAATAAATGGGTGGTAGAGGATTTGCGCAGCAAGGGTGTGGTGTTCGTCGACGAAGTGGACATGATTCCTGATGGCGCAATTACCATATTCAGCGCGCATGGAATTTCCGAGAAGGTGGAAAATTCAGCAAAAATGCGTAACCTTCCGGTGATTGACGCCACTTGTCCATTGGTAACGAAAGTCCACAAGGAAGCGCAGCGTTACGAAGCAGCGGGGGCAGAACTTATTCTCATTGGACATGCAGGGCATCCGGAAGTGGAAGGCACGGTAGGGCGTGTAAAGCAGCCTGTTTATGTAATAGCCTCTGTGGATGACGTGAACACGCTGCGGGTGAAGAACCCGGATAACCTTGCCTATGTGACCCAGACCACGCTGAGCGTTGACGATACAAGGGTTATCATCGAAGCCTTGAAACAACGTTTTCCCTTGATAAAGGGGCCTGAGCTGCGCGATATATGCTATGCGACCCAAAACCGCCAGAACGCAGTGCGCCAGCTCGCGAAACATGTGGATATGATACTGGTTATCGGTTCGGTGAGCAGCTCGAATTCAAACCGTCTCCGGGATCTGGGAGAGGAAATGGGAGTGACTTCCTATCTTATAGACGACGAAAACGCCATAAGACTGGAATGGTTAGAGGGAATAAACAGCGTCGGCGTTACTGCAGGCGCCTCCGCGCCTGAAATCCTGGTGACCAATGTCATGAACAGGATAAAGACGCTCCGCCAGTCTGAAACGGTTGACCTTGAGGGTATGAACGAGAACACTCGCTTCAAGCTGCCTCCCGAAGTTACCGGAAGACCGTTCACACAGTTACATGAAAAACAGCATCTATAATATTCCCGCGCACCTGCCGTTCAGCGATATGCTTGCGAAATGGGTGCTTGAGAAATACAGTGGGAAGCCGACAGAATTATCCCGCGTGCTGATACTGCTTCCTACGCGCCGTTCCTGCCTTGCGCTCCGGGATGCCTTCCTGCGCGCCAGTAACGGAACCCCCATGCTGCTTCCACGCATGCAGCCCATAGGCAATGTGGATGAGAACATCCTCCTTGCAAGCGGAAAATTGAAACTTATCGATATGCCGCCCGAGGGTTTTGAATTCAGGCGTCTCTTTATCATTGCCGGACTGGTGCAGCGTTATAATAACTCGCGCCTTGATCATGCGCTCAAACTTGCTTCAGAACTTGCACGGCTGTTTGACGAACTTGAGCGCGAGCAGGTGGATATCCGCGAACTGGCAGGTATCGTTACGGGAGATTTCGCCGAACACTGGCAGGTGACGGTGGAGTTCCTGAAAATTATCTCCCAGTTCTGGCCGGAAATCACACGGGAAGAGAAAATCACGAGCCCGATGCATTACCGCAACCAGATGCTGATGGCGCTATCGCAATATTGGCGTGAAACACCACCGGAACATCCTATCATCATCGCAGGCACTACAGGAAGCATTCCTGCCACTGCAGAACTCATCGCCTGCGTATCGCAGCTGCCACAGGGAATGATTATCCTGCCTGGATTTGATACAGATGCAAATGAAGAGTATCTGCAGCACATGGAAGAAAGCCATCCCCAGTGGGGCATGTACCAGCTGCTTGCAAAGATGAAACTGGATTACCGTGATGTGCAGAACATAGAAATTATGGGCAATAATGAGAGGTGCAAACTGCTTTCGGAAGTCATGCGTCCGGCGGAACTTTCTCAATCGTGGCAGAATCTTACATTGGATATTAAAAAAGCGACTTCAGGAATGAGGCATATTACCTGTAGCAATATTCAGGAGGAAGCCACGGTGATTTCCCTGCTCATGCGCGATACAGTCGAGCATAAGGGAAAAACCGCCGCGCTTGTGACGCATGATCGTGTGCTTGCTCGGCAGGTTTCTGCGGTTATAAGGCGCTTCGGCCTTACCGTTGACGATTCCGCGGGTATTCCCCTTGCGCAAACTCCTATTACCGTTTTTCTGCGCCTTATTGCAAAGACGGCGGCCAGCAATATGGATGCGATTATGCTGCTTTCCCTCTTAAAGCATCCGCTTGCACGTGTAGATATGGAACGTATCGAATTTCTGGAAGCAGTGCGTGAATATGAATTACATGTGCTGCGTAACTCAACCGTTAGCAACGCCATATTTGATCCGGCAAACTTTGACATCTCGGACAAGACGAAGGGCATTCTTAAAAAGATAGAGCAGATATTTTCTGCTTTTACATTGCGGCTTTCAAAGGAAGAACTGCGGCTGGATGATATCATATCCGCCCATGTCAAATGCGCCGAGGAAATATCCGGAGGTGAATTATGGGACGGGCCGGAAGCCGAAACTGTAGCCGGATTCTTATCTGATGCCTGCATGTCAGCCACAAAATGCAATGTTTCAACCAATATAAAAACATTCTATGACGAAATTTTTAACACTTTGCTTGAGAGCAGGGTATTCCGTCCTGAATATGGCGGGCATCCACGCCTGAAAATTCTTAGTCCCATTGAAGCCCGTATGCAGTCATTCGATTGCGTTATCCTTGGCGGGCTTAATGAAGGCAGCTGGCCGCAGAGCATAGCGGTCGATCCCTGGCTCAACCGCCCAATGCGCAAGGCTACGGGACTGCCTTCACCTGACCGGGAGACCGGGCTTGCCGGGCATGATTTCTTCATGCTTGCCAATGCAGGTGAAGTGTATCTTACGCGCTCGGAAAAAATCGATGGCACGCCGAAGGCTGCATCCCGGTGGCTTACCAAGCTGGAAGTCATTCTGAAGAAATTCAATGCAGCTGAAGCGATTGACGATACCGACTGGATAAAAATAGCGGCCTTGCTCGATCTTCCTGGGGATATACGCCCAGCACCGCCGCCACAGCCAAGGCCACCGCTCGCAGCACGTCCAAAAACCATGTCGGTTACGCATGTTGAGACATGGATACGCAATCCTTACGTCACTTATGCTTCACATATTCTTGGTCTGTATCCATTACAGCCGATCATGCGCGATCTGAACGGTTCCGATTTTGGCAACGCCATACACAAAGCGATGGAATATTTCGTCAATGAATACCCGACAGCTTTTCCGGAAAATGCAAGAGAGAGGCTACTGGAACATGGCAGCCACGTCCTGCATGTCTTACTGCGGAATGAGCGTGTAAAAGCTCTGTGGTGGCCGCGTTTTCTGCGGATAGTGGATTTCGTTATTGAACAGGAAAAGGAGCGCAGACCAACGATTAAGCACATATCCACGGAAATGGAGAAAAGGCGCAAGTTCGAGGATTTTACTCTGAAAGGCAGAGCTGACAGAATAGAAGAATATCAGGATGGCATTTCCATCATCGATTATAAGACCGGAGCTGTGCCGTTTGATTCTGAAATAGCGGCCGGATTATCCAATCAGATCATATTGCTGGCGCTTATCATAATGGAAGCCGAAACATCGCCCGCCTATAAAAAAATAAAATCACTTGAATACTGGCGGCTGAAAGGCGGAAACGACAAAGGGGAAATACGTTCAGTAAACCCTGATAAAATTTTGGAATACATGGAAACCGCGGAACAGGGATTAAGAAATCTTATTGCTAAATATAATAATGAAGATTTTCCCTACCTCTGGCGCACCATCGCCGCATATACCAGATATTACACGGACTATGAACATCTGGCACGAGTGAAAGAGTGGTCTTAAGACGCCTCCCTTTTACTCTCACGGCTCAGCTTCTTGCGCTCGTTTGAATCGAGGAACTTTTTACGCAGGCGCAGGCTCTTGGGAGTAACTTCCACAAGCTCATCATCCTGAATATAGGAAATCATCTGCTCCAACGTCATCATAAGTGGCGGCACAAGCCTGATCGCCTCGTCCTTACTGGTGGTACGGATGTTGGTGAGCTGCTTGTTCTTCAGCACGTTGATTTCCAGATCATTGTCGCGGCTGTGCTCGCCGACGATCATGCCCTCATAGACCTTGTCCTGCGGATTGATGTACATGATGCCACGCTCCTGCAGCTGCCATATGGCATAGGCGACCGCCTCGCCAGTATCGGTGGATATAAGCGTTCCATTCCTGCGCCCCGGTATATCGCCTTTGTAAGGCGCATAACCGTGGAACAGGCGATTCATCACGCCGGTACCGCGCGTATCGGTCATGAATTCGCTCTGATAGCCGATAAGGCCGCGCGAAGGCACATAGAATATGATTCGCGTTTTGCCACCGCCCGATGGGCGCATATCAGCCATTTCGCCTTTGCGCAGCGATATTTTCTCCACCACCGTACCGGTATATTCTTCATCCACGTCAACGACAACTTCTTCAATCGGTTCAAGCTTCTGCCCCGTATCCGGATCATTCCTAAGAAGCACGCGCGGGCGCGACACAGAAAGCTCAAATCCTTCACGGCGCATGGTTTCGATAAGCACGCCAAGCTGTAATTCACCGCGACCACCGACTTCAAACGCATCCTTGCCTTCGGTCTCTTTTACGGAAATTGCTACGTTACTTTCGGCTTCGGCGAACAGGCGCTCGGCAATCAGGCGTGAAGTCACTTTGCTTCCTTCTTTTCCTGCAAAAGGTGAGTCGTTCACTGCAATGGTAATCGCCATGGTCGGAGGATCCACGGGGGTGGAGGCAATCGGCGTGTTTATTGCAAGCTCGCCAATCGTGTCCGAAACAGATGCTTTCTCAAGTCCCGCGATGCAGATAATATCACCGGCTTCCGCCTCGTTAACCGGAACTCGTTTAATCCCCTGGAAAGAAAGGAGCTTGGTCATGCGCCCCTGCTCGACAATTTCGCCTTTGAGATTAAGCGCCTTGATGGGCACGCCAACACGTGCGCGCCCGCTATATATGCGCCCGGTCAGGATGCGGCCGAGATAAGGATCAGCATCGAGAATGGTTGCAAGCATGGAAAAAGGCGCATCCTTGTCGACATCCGGGGCATCCACATAAGAAATGATAGTCTCGAACAGCGGATCAAGGTCGTTCTTTTCATCATGAAGATTTTTTATGCACCAGCCAGCGCGGCCAGACGCATACAGCACGGGAAAATCCAGCTGCGCGTCCGAGGCATCAAGCGCCACGAATAAGTCAAATACCTCATTCACCACTTCATCCGGACGGGCGTCTGAACGATCGATTTTATTGATAAGCACAATTGGCTTAAGGCCAATCCTGAGCGCTTTAGTCAGTACGAATTTCGTCTGCGGCATCGGCCCTTCGGCAGCATCCACCAGCAGGACAACGCCATCCACCATCGAAAGCACGCGCTCCACCTCACCGCCGAAATCAGCGTGGCCGGGCGTATCGACGATATTGATGCGTATATCGTCACGCACTACCGAAGTGCATTTCGCCAGAATGGTAATACCGCGTTCTTTTTCAAGATCGCCTGAATCCATAATGCAGGTGGCCACTTCCTGGTTGGCGCGGAAGGTTCCGGTCTGTTTCAGCATGGCATCCACCAGCGTGGTTTTGCCGTGGTCAACGTGCGCGATGATCGCTATATTTCTTATGTCTGTCATGCGCGCGCTTATAAGTGATTATTGGCAGGAAAGCAAGCGTCTTAAAGTGAATAGCCCCTGTTTTATGCGGTTCGCAAATGTCCTACTTTTTGTCGTTTCACTTTCTGATATGCGTATAATTACTAAATTATATTAATTTTAATAATGGGTTTCAGGAAGTTACTCGTAGAATATTTATAAGCAAGCGTCCTTATTCGCCTTTACAAAAGAGGTAGTAAATTTTATGGCTGTTATATGATAATATCTGAAATATTGCCACATGTTATAGACACTGCCCGTGAGGCAGGTGCACTTATAATGCGCTATTATAAAACCGGGCATGCAGTCACAAGAAAGGAAGATGCGTCACCTGTCACGGAAGCGGATCATGAGGCGGATCAGATAATAGTCAATAGATTGAAAAGAATTACGCCCGCTATCCCTGTAGTGTCCGAAGAGGGAGACAAGCCAGATGTTACGCAATCAGAGTATTTCTGGCTCGTCGATCCCATTGACGGAACCAGAAGCTTCATAAGGGGGAGTGGCTATTTCACCGTCAATATCGGGCTGATTTTCAAGCAGCGTATGCCGGTTCTGGGGGTCATATATGATCCTGTGCATGACATGATGTATTATGGCACAGAGAAAGGGGCATTTCTCCAACATAACGATATTACGGAACCTATCCATACGCGCATTCGGCCCAAGCCCATGACTGCTTTGATTAGCCATTCCCACATTAATAGAATGACAGAGGAATACCTGGTATCGCATAACATAACCGAGCGCATACCCTGTGCAAGCTCAATAAAATTCTGCTTGCTTGCCGAAGGCAAAGGGGACATCTATCCGCGCTTTGGCCCAACCATGGAATGGGACGTTGCGGCAGGGCACGCCATACTTAGCGCAGCAGGTGGAAAAATCACCAATCCGGACGGCTCACCATTTATCTACGGCAAGCCCGGATTTGAGAACGGTTATTTCGTGGCCTCTAATTAAGCTTTGCCGGCTTCTTCTTCTCAGGTGAAACCAGAACAGGCTGCTTGCTGTTTTCAACGACATCATTATTGATAACCACCTCGGCAACGTTTTCAAGCCCCGGCAAGTCAAACATTAGATCAAGCAGTAAGCCTTCCAGAATTGCGCGTAAACCACGCGCACCTGTTTTGCGCTGTATCGCTTTCTTTGATACAGCCGTCAGCGCGTCATCCGTAAAGGTAAGCTGCACGTCTTCCATCTCGAAAAGTTTCTGGTACTGCTTGATAAGCGCATTCTTCGGCTTGGTAAGAATCTCGATAAGCGCTGCTTCATCCAGATCATTGAGCGTGGCAATCACAGGCAGGCGGCCGACAAACTCCGGTATCAGGCCGAACTTGAGCAAGTCTTCCGGCTCAAGCTGTGTCAACAGCTCACCCGTTTTCTGGTTTTCCTTGCTACGCACGTCCGCGCCGAAACCAATAGAAGTACCTTGCTTGCGGGTAGCAATGATTTTCTCTAGTCCGGCAAACGCGCCGCCACAGATAAACAGAATATTGGAAGTATCCACTTGCAGAAATTCCTGTTGCGGATGCTTGCGTCCACCTTGTGGCGGCACAGAAGCGACAGTGCCTTCCATAATCTTGAGCAACGCCTGCTGAACGCCTTCACCGGATACGTCGCGGGTGATGGAAGGATTATCGGATTTACGAGAAATCTTGTCCACTTCGTCAATATAGACTATGCCGCGCTGCGCTCTGTCTACATTGTAGTCAGCGGCCTGTAGCAGGCGGAGTATGATATTTTCCACATCTTCACCAACATAACCCGCTTCCGTAAGCGTGGTAGCATCCGCCATAGTAAACGGCACATCAAGGATGCGCGCCAATGTCTGGGCAAGCAAGGTTTTCCCTGAACCGGTAGGCCCAATGAGCAGAATATTAGACTTTGCCAGCTCAACATCACTGGTCTTATCCAGCAGTGAAACGCGCTTATAATGGTTGTGCACCGCGACAGAAAGCACTTTCTTCGCCTGCTCCTGCCCGATGACATAGTCATTCAGAACCTTGCATATATCATGCGGGGTAGGCACGCCTTCACCTTCCTTGGTAATCGAGCCCTTGTCCGCCGCACGGATAATGTCCATGCACAGTTCAACGCATTCATCGCAGATGAAGACGGTAGGTCCGGCAATAAGCTTGCGGACTTCATGCTCGCTTTTAGCGCAGAAGGAACAGTAACGTGTGTTTTTTGATTCTTTTCCAGATTTACTCATTTATTACATCCTATAGCCGAGATTCACTCACTAATATTAAGTGTTATATCTAAGTTATAAATACCAACGGCAAGTAGCAAGAGAAAATTGTTAATACCCCTGCAAAATTCCGACATTGTGAGGCATGCACGCCGCTACGTATAATACTTTAGAGTGCGGCTGGAACTCAATGTCTGAGTCCTGACGCATCGCCCTCAGCATCATCAGCGATAATCGGCTTCGCATTCACGGGCTCAGTCCATTTGACTGGTACAAGAGGCCCGGTCAAAGCGAGTTTCAACACTTCGTCAACCGTAGAAACTGGAATAATTTTCAAATCGCGCTTCACATTCTCAGGAATTTCTTCCAGATCCTTGACGTTCTCCTGCGGGATGAGCACGGTTTTTATACCGCCGCGCAATGCGGCAAGCAGTTTTTCTTTTAACCCGCCGATAGGCAATACGCGCCCGCGCAGCGTAACTTCACCCGTCATGGCGACCGATTTATGCACCGGAATTCCTGCCAGCACGGACACGATCGTCGTGGCCATCGCAATACCTGCGGACGGACCGTCCTTCGGAGTAGCGCCTTCCGGCACGTGGATATGAATATCCTTCTGCTGGAAGACAGGCGGAATGATTCCGTAGTCAAGCGCGCGCGAACGCACATAGCTGAGCGCGGCCTGCGCGGATTCCTGCATGACATCGCCAAGCTTGCCCGTGATGGTCACTTTGCCTTTGCCCGGTACGGTCACGGCCTCAATCACCAGCAGATCGCCGCCGACTTCGGTATAGGCAAGGCCCGTGGTCATGCCGATAAGATCCTCTTTTTCCGCTTCGCCGTAGCTGTACTTGCGCACACCAAGGTATTCGCCAAGATTCTCACTGGTGATTGTGACCGACGAAGTGTTGTTCATCAGGATGTTCTTGATGGACTTGCGGGTGAGACTCGCGATCTCGCGCTCAAGGTTGCGCACACCCGCTTCACGCGTATAGTAGTGAATGATGTCGCGCAGCGCCTCATCGGTAATCGACCATTCGTTATCTTTCAGGCCGTGCGCTTTCATCTGCTTCTTAATCAGATGGCGGCGCGCAATACCGAGTTTCTCATCTTCCGTATAGCCGGAAATCTTGATGATCTCCATACGGTCCATCAGCGGCCTTGGCATATTATACGTGTTGGAAGTCGCTATGAACATAACGTCCGACAGATCATAATCCACCTCCATGTAATGATCGTTGAAGTGGGCATTCTGCTCCGGATCCAGCACTTCAAGCAGCGCGGATGCCGGATCGCCCCTTACGTCATTGCCCATCTTGTCGATTTCATCGAGCAGCATGAGCGGGTTGGAGTTCTTAGCCTTCTTCATTGCCTGGATTATTTTCCCCGGCATGGAACCGATATAGGTACGCCTGTGCCCACGTATTTCAGCTTCGTCATGCACGCCGCCAAGCGAAATCTTGACATAGTTGCGGCCTGTCGCACGCGCAATGGAACGCGCAAGCGAGGTTTTACCGACGCCCGGAGGACCCACAAGGCAAAGTATCGGGCCTTTCAGCTGGCGCGTGCGTTGCTGCACCGCAAGATATTCGAGGATGCGTTCCTTGACTTTCTCCAGCCCGTAATGATCCTCATCGAGAATTTTCTGCGCATTGGTAATGTCGCGCAGCACGCGGCTGGGTTTTTTCCAGGGGATGGAAATGATCCAGTCAAGGTAATTACGGATGACCGAAGCTTCGGCCGACATGGAGCTCATCGTACGCAGTTTCTTAAGTTCGCCCGTGGCTTTTTCGCGCGCCTCCTTGGAGAGATTGGTCTTCTTGATCTTTTCCTCAAGTTCGCCGATCTCGTCTTTTCCATCTTCGCTCTCGCCAAGTTCTTTCTGGATAGCCTTCAGCTGCTCGTTAAGATAATATTCGCGCTGGGTCTTTTCCATCTGGCGCTTGACGCGCGAGCGTATGCGTTTCTCGGTGTTGAGCACGCCGATTTCGCCCTCCATAAGGGAGAGCACCTGCTCAAGCCTTGTAGACACATTGGTAATCTCAAGGACATTCTGCTTGTCGGTAATCTTGACCATTAGATAGGAAGCGACTGTATCGGCAAGTTTGCCCGGATTATCAATCTGGTTTATCGACGCAATGATTTCCGACGGGATCTTCTTGTTGAGCTTCACATATTGCTCGAACTGGCTGATAACCGAGCGGGAGAGCGCTTCGGTCTCCAGCTTATTGCCTGTGATATCCGTAATATTTTCAGCGTGCACCTGATAGAAATCGCTGTTATCGATGAAATCGACAATGGAAGCCCGCTCCGTGCCTTCAACCAGCACCTTTACAGTGCCGTCCGGCAGGCGGAGAATCTGCAGAATCGAGGCTACGGTGCCGACCTTGTATATATCGGCGGCGCCGGGGTCGTCCTGACCGGCGTTTTTCTGAGTGACAAGCAGTATGCGGTTACCATGTTTGGCGACATCCTCAAGCGCTTTGATGGATTTATCGCGCCCGACGAAAAGCGGAACGATCATTCCGGGAAAAACGACGATATCGCGAAGCGGAAGTACGGAAAGTACCTGGTATGGAGAGTTGTTCATAGTTCTTTATGTATAAGGGTGACAAGCGGCCAGCTTCATCTGATCACTGGCATTCTATACTAGTATATAGGCCGAGGTAAAACGTTTTCTAGAGGCGGGCAGGAAAAATATTTATGCTGCCCAAATATCCGAATCCTAACGGATTTTAACATATCTTGCGATATTTACCGCGCCTGTAAATCAGCTGGCTGCTATTAAAGGATATTTCCAAACTAATGTCTACAAGAATGATATTTAGCTATTGTTCTGTAGCCGTCATTGCGAAAAGGCCTGATACCAAAGGAAAATCAAGTATTTTTCAACAGGATATGCGCTGGATTGCCACGCTCACGATGTTCACCCGTAATGACGAAAACCAGGCAATCCACCTTAAAATGATTGCGTTGTCACAAATCCGTCATATTTCGGTCATAAATTGTTAATTATCAATGTCAGAGAAAATATGTATAATAAAAACTATAGAATACTTTAGGCAGTTTCTCTATGAATGGATTAATAAAAAAAGCTGGTATCGCCGAAGGTGTTGGAATAGTAGTAACCCCCAAAGGCACAGAGTACATTAATGGAAAGATTGCAGAGCATGTTGGGCAATTTGCTCAGGATGGATTACACCATGCTGGCGATTTTTTGGGAAATTTGTTCCATCATCCTCCATCCGTCCCTCAGCATATCACGCCGCACCATCTGGCAAATGCATTAAAAAACGCGCCCACAATCGTAAAGCAACTGCCTCACGCCGAGAAAATTCATGGAGCCATAGGACACGTAGGACAAGGTATATGGCATGGCGCACGTGCCGGAGGACATCTGACTGCCGCACATACAGCTGGAGCACATTCTTTTCTTCTCTTTGGGCATACATTTGCTTTAACCTTACCTAATGTTCCACAGGCTATTGGTATGTGCGCGGCTGCTGTAGGTCCGCATCTCCCAATCGTACTTGGCGCGTTAGCGGTTACGGCTGTAGCAGCAACAGCAGTGGTTTGTGCAGTCGCATTATGGAAGAAATTTCATAAACCTAAAGGCGAAAGCATAAGTGAGGACGGGCCTTCAAGATTCAGAGAGAAAGCAATTAAACGACCAACTGTAGCAATTGAGCAAAATGGACTGGATGGACAGGAAAATAAAGACGTAGGGGTGGGAACTGTGAGCAATAATAAAGTAACTGCATTAGCACAAACTGGCGGACAAGGCTTAGACACTCAAAAAGTTGGGACAGGAGCAGAGGCAACAACTGGCACAGGAGCGTCCCGAGTGCATCAGCATCAAAAGCGTAACCGATAAAAACGATAAATATCGTAGTTTTCCTTAGAAACCCACCACCCTAATCTCCCACTCCAGCATTATACCGGAATGTTCAGAAACCCGTTTGCGGACGGTTTCGCCCAGCGTTTCCAGATCGCCTGCGGTGGCGTCACCCGTGTTAATCATGAAATTACAATGCAGTTCCGACATCTGCGCGCCGCCAATCTTAAGACCACGGCACCCGGCGGCGTCAATAAGCTGCCACGCCTTGTGTCCCGGAGGATTCTTGAACGTGCTGCCCCCGGTGCGCATGCGCACGGGCTGGGTGCTGCCCCGTTGATGTGAAATATCCTCAATCCTTTTCACAATCACGTCCTTGTCTTCATGTTTTCCCTGCAGGGTCGCGCGGATGAAAATCCACCCCGAAGGCAGGCCGCAGTGGCGGTAGGAATATTTCAAGTCTTCCGGCTTCAGGATGTGCAGCTTTCCTTCCGTATCCACCGCCTCTGCTTCTACGAGCACGCTGCCTGTCTCAGTGCCGTAAGCCCCGGCGTTCATCGCCAATGCGCCGCCAATTCCGCCCGGAATGCCGCTCAGATATTCCAGCCCGCCAATACCGTGCTCTTTCGCTACCATAACCACATTACTGTTAAGGCATCCTGCTCCTGCAATAACCTTGTCTTCTTCAACGCGGCAATCGGCGAATCCTCTGCCCAGGCGTATGACAACGCCGCTTATCCCTCCGTCGCGGATAAGAAGATTGCTGCCGACGCCAAGCACGGTGACAGGAATATCAGACGGTTTATGAGCAATGAACTGGCTCAAATCTTCCGCATCTTCCGGCCTGAACAGCGCTTCCGCCAGCCCGCCCACCTGAAACCAGTTAGCTTTCGCAAGTTCCGCATGCGCACGCAGCTTTCCACGCACGGCGGGAAGACGGGATATCAGGCTACTTTCTGATCCTGGCATTGCTTTCCATTTCCTGCGGCAGGGCATTGGCCCACTTGCTTATGC
Source organism: uncultured Rickettsiales bacterium (assembly GCA_964454545.1). Classification (GTDB taxonomy): domain Bacteria; phylum Pseudomonadota; class Alphaproteobacteria; order Rickettsiales; family JABCZZ01; genus JABCZZ01. Next base: position 32,177 of record CAYVTI010000015.1, on the reverse strand, counting down.
TGCCTGCCCCAAGGCATACCACCATGTCGCCGCTCGCGGCTTTTTCGAGCACCAGCTGAGCCAGCGCTTCCGGATTATCCAGTTTTATCACCTGGCGGTGGCCGGAACTCTGCAATCCTGCTATGAGCGCTTCGCTGTTTATCCCTTCAATCGGTTCCTCCCCGGCAGGATAGACATCGGCCACTATGATGCAATCAGCATCATTGAAGCAGGTGCAGAACTGGTCGAACAGATCCCGCAGGCGGGTATAGCGATGCGGCTGCACGACGGCTATGATTTTTCCTTCCGTTCCTTCCAGAGATTGGCGCGCCGCTTTGAGCGTTGCCTTGATCTCCACCGGGTGATGCCCATAATCGTCTATGATCGTTATCCCGTTCACCACCCCGGTGCGCGTAAAGCGCCGCTTCACCCCGCCGAAGCCTGCAAACGCCTTTTTAACGATGTCGTCATCTATCCCCAATTCCTGGGCCACGCAGGTAACGGCAAGCGCATTACGGACGTTATGCTCGCCGAACATCGGCAGGAATACGTCCTTTATCACCTTAGCCTTATCAGTAATCTCGACATCAAAAATCTGCCCGTTATCGTTGCGCCTGATATTAGTCGCCCGGACATCCGCCTGCGGCGTAAAACCATAGGAAATGATCCGCCTGTCCAGTATTTTTGCTATCAGCATCTGCACTTCCGGGTGATCGATGCACATGACGCCGAAGCCATAAAACGGGATGTTTTCGATAAACTGCCTGAAAGCGTTACGCAGGTTGTCGAAATTACCGAAATAGTCGAGGTGTTCAGGATCGATATTGGTAATGACGGCGATTGTGGAAGGAAGTTTTATAAACGTGCCATCGGACTCGTCCGCCTCCACGACCATCCATTCCCCGCTGCCGATACGCGCATTAGTGCCGTAAGCGTTGATAATACCCCCGTTGATAACGGTCGGCATCAGCCCCGCAGCGTCAAACAATGCAGCCATAAGCGAAGTCGTGGTGGTTTTTCCGTGCGTTCCGGCAATCGATACGGACATCTTAAGGCGCATCAGCTCCGCAAGCATCTCCGAGCGGCGCACAATGGGAATACGGCTGGCGCGTGCGGCGACCACTTCCGGGTTGTCCATCTTGACGGCGGAAGAGATTACTATGGCTGCCGCGTCTTCGATATTGGCCGCGTCATGTCCTACCGTGACCTTTATCCCAAGATGGCGCAATCTGTCGACGTTGGCGCTTTCCGCTTTATCCGAGCCCTGTATCTTATAGCCAAGATTATACAGGATTTCGGCAATGCCGCTCATACCTATGCCGCCAATACCCACGAAATGCAGCAGTCCGATGGTAAGCGGCAGGCTGCGCGCTATGGGAAACGCCTTGGGTCTTAACGGTAGAATGGTCATATGAAATCCTTCAGTCTCTTTCTGGCCGCGATGTTAAGCGTGATTGCAGCCAGGTCGCTCGCTGCATTGATTTTCCCTATGCTGCGCGCCGCCTGCGCCGCCTTTGCGAGATTATCAGGTAAACTCAGGAATGTCTCTATGCGATTGGAAAGCGCCGCTGCGGTAAAACCTTCCTGCGGCATCATCCATGCTCCGCCAGCTTCTTCAACCGCATTGGCATTGTAGTATTGATGATTATCCATGGATGTAGGCAAGGGGACAAGAATCGAAGGGCGTCCTGCCGCGGTAAGTTCCGCAATCGTGGAAGCGCCTGCACGCGCAATAACCAGATGCGCCGAAGCCAAACGAGCAGGGATGTCATTAAAAAACGCGGCCACATCCGCACTGACGCCAAGCTCGCTGTAGACCGTGCGCGTGGTTTCCACATCTTCCTTGCGGCATTGCTGGTCGACGCGGATGCGGGAACGCAGGTTACCTGGCAGGGCAGCAATGGCTGCGGGCACAATCTGGCTGAAAATAGACGCGCCCTGACTGCCACCGGTCACCAGTATCTTAATATTTCCGTCCTGAGATAACTCGGGATAGGGAATGGAGTATAATGCCTTGATAGCATTACGCACAGGATTTCCTGTAAGGACGGCTTTATCGGAATGCTGTTCGCCGATGAATTTGGTACTCGGAAACGAAGTGGCTATTGCCGTCGCGCGCTTCAATAAAAGGCGGTTGGCACGGCCGAGAACGGAATTCTGTTCATGGATAATAGCAGGGATGTTAAGCGTACTTGCGGCATACAGCGTTGGAAATGAGGGATATCCCCCAAACCCGATCACAATATCCGGCCTCAGGCGCTTCAGGATGCCTCGTGCCTGCATGATGCCAAGCGTTATGTCGTAAACAGCCGTTATCTTTTTAATGATACCCCGCCCCAATGTTCCGGCATGGATGGTGTAGCGTTCTATATTTCCAAGAAACCCTTTATATTCAATAGCGCGCTTATCGGTAATCAGGAATACCTTGCAGCCGTGCCCTGTCAAATCTTCGGCCAGAGCCTCTGCAGGGAAAACATGGCCTCCAGTGCCACCGGCAGCCAAAACAACCGTACACGCAATACTCATAGGTTTTTCTGCTTTGATGTGATAATTCCATATGCGCTTATCACCGCCCAGGCGCTTTCAATCAGGAAAGCGGGAAGGTTCCACGCCCAGAAAAGGGAAAAAATAACAGCTACCGCTCCTGTCAGATTCATCCAGAGATAACGCGGATCGCGGATGGTGATGGTTCCCCGCTGCGACAGGAAGAAAGCAGCAAGCATCAGAACGACCCCAATTATCCCTATAATATTAGACACTATTTTCATTATCTTTTTGTTACCAGATTACCATAACGGCGGCGTGTAAAGGCTAGCATCATACCCATTCCAAGCGCAATCGCAACCAGTGATGAGCCCCCATAACTCAGAAACGGCAGAGTCATCCCCTTGGCAGGCAGAAGATTGACCGCCACTCCCATATTGATAATCGCCTGAATGCCAAACTGGGCCAAGAGTCCCGCCACCGCGATTACTGTAAAGAAATCTTTTTCCTTCCACATCTTTGTCATTCCCCGGATTACAATGAAGGCAAAAAGCGAGAGTATGATAATGCAGGCGATAAGCCCGAACTCTTCTCCGGCAACGGAAAAAACAAAGTCCGTATGCGAGTCAGGCAACTGAAGCTTGACCTGTCCTTCACCCGGCCCGCGCCCGAACCAGCCGCCATTCCCAAATGCCTCCAGGGATTTCTCCACCTGGTAATTATCGCCAGATTCAGGATCGAGGAAATTATCGATGCGCTTGCGTACATGCGAAAAGAGATGGTAAGCGCCGAACAGTCCCGCCGCGCCGCCGAAAGGTATCAATAGAACATAGATAAGCGGCAACCCGGCAAGAAAGAATTGCAGCGTCCACATGGCGGATACGGTAACCACCATGCCGAAGTCCGGCTGCATAAGCAGCAGTACGACAACAAACATATACAACAGGATGGCAATGCGCCAACCCGGAAAATTCTGATGCGTTTCACGCAGGTGAAATATCCACGCCATCAGCACTGCCATGCAGGGTTTCAGGAACTCCGAAGGCTGGACGGACATGCCGGCGATATTCAACCACCGTTTTGCCCCCTTGATCTCAATTCCCATAACCGGCAGCGCAAGCATCAGCGTCACGCTTGCAAGAAAGCCGATAATGGCCATTCTCCTTACATTCTGCGGTGACTGGAGCGAAACCAGAAAAATAACAAAAAGCGACAATACAAGAAAAAACTGCTGGCGGCGTATGAAATGAAACGGCTCTGCGCCTATACGCACCGCAACAGCTGGGCTTGAGGCTGTGACCAATACCGCACCGATACAAATGAGTATGAGCAGAGCAAGCAATGTCGGCCTGTCTACCGTCCACCACCACCGTCCGAATATACCGGTACTTGTACGATCGAGCTTCATTTTGGTTTATTTTTTACCCAGTACCACTTTGTCAAGAAGAGACTCCACCATTTTGCAGAAAGCATCACCTCTTTCTTCAAAATTCTTCCACTGATCGAAGGACGCACAAGCGGGAGAAAGCAGCACTACAGCATTCTGCCTCCGGTCGGCAAACGCCATCTTGGATGACGCATCAAAAGCATTAGCCAGCGTGCCGCAGCGGGTATATTGCACTTTTCCTTCTAGGGCAGCAGCAAATTGCTCCTCCGCTTCGCCGATAAGAAAGGCATGGTTGACGCCATCGAAATATTTTACCAGCGAATCTATGCCGCCTTCCTTGGGTTTTCCCCCGAGAATCCAGTATACATTGGAAAACGGGGCAAGCGCGTTTGAAGTTGCATCCGCGTTCGTGGCCTTGCTGTCATTAATAAAACGGACGCCATGAATAGTGGCTACAATCTGCAGGCGGTGCCGCAATCCCGGAAAACTACGTAATCCTTTTTCAATGTCACGGGACGGTATTCCCAGAGCCCTGCATGCCGCATAGGCAAATGCAGCATTTTGCCAGTTATGCCGTCCGGTCAGGTTGATGATGTCATATATCTTGATCGCCGTCGGGTTATTAGGATCGATTTTATCGTGCAGGATACCTTCCTTATCCACAAAAACTCCCTGCTTAAGCGGATTTATGCGCGATACGGCAATGATCTGTGCCTTGCTTTTCTGTTTTTGCTCGGCATATACCGAACGTGAGTAGTCGTCATCTACGTTTATAATGGCAAAATCATGGCGGTTCTGCCTGTCGAATATATGGCTCTTGGCATTTACATATCCTTCCATGCTGCCGTGACGGTCAATATGATCCGGCGTAATATTCAGTAAAAGCGCAATGTTGAAATGCGTGTTATGCACCAGATCCAGTTGATAGGAAGAAAGTTCAAGAACATAGCATCCGTCGCTGCCCACAGGCTGCAGTGACAGGGCGGGGGTACCGAGATTGCCGCCCGCTTCCACTCTCCTGGACGCAGAGCTCAGGATATGCGCGATAAGCGAAGTGGCAGTCGATTTGCCATTGGTGCCGGTGACCGCTACTTTGAGCACATTCGCCTGCGACTCGCAGAATAATTCTATATCGCCAATGATGGGCACCCTATGCTCATTGGCCAATTGTACCGTATAATGCGGGACAGGATGCGTAAAAGGCACGCCGGGACTTAAAACAAGTGCGTTCAACTCCTTCCACGGCCATTTTTCCGGCTGTATTATCTGTGTCCTCGGCGCCGTGGCGACCTGAATGGAATTCCTGCGGGTTTCCTCTTTATCATCCCATGCAAATACTTCCGCCCCACTTGCGGAAAGACTTGCTACCGTAGCCGTTCCAGCTTTACCAAGACCTAATACACCAAGCTTTTTGTCTTGGTAATTGCGCAATGTGATCATACTAGTTATATGGGCTCATTCGTGAATATTGGCAGTACTGTAACCTACGGCAATCTTTATTTAAAATCAACTGGCTTCTCTCTATCTCAAAGAACGCCGCCATGCAGCGGAGGCGGCGTTCTTCTTATCGCAAATTATCTGTTATTGGAAGCATTAGGCGTGGGAGGGGTATTTGCAGGGTGATTGCCGGATACATCTCCATCATGCTTTTCCCGCCACTCTTCGCGCTTTTCCCTTCTGTTCTTAAAAAACTCTTCCCTTTGCTCTGGGGTCATCTTATTCAGTCTTTCCATGAATTCATGGCGTTTCTTCAGGTGCTTGGCCCAATCTTCTTCTGTCATTTTATCAAGCTTCTCGGCATATTCACGTGCTTTATCCGCATGTTCATGAGCTCTTTTGCGAGCTTCATCCAAAGTCCAGTCTTTTCCCATCTCCATATCGTCGCCATGAGGGGGCATGCCATGCTCTTCATGGGATGGCGGCATAGTCCCGGTTGGGGTATTACCAGCGGCAAAAGCCCCGCCTGCAGACATAATTAACGCGGCAATACTTAACAATAAAAGTTTCTTCATTGCGATTTCCTTTATTTTGTTTATATATGCACATTGAGACGTTGTTGACGAAGGTTTTTTATACAGCGACGCATGATATTTTTGCAAGGGCTAGAAAGACAGCGTAGTGCGTAGCGGTACTACGGACAAGCTGTCTGACGATGCCCTTACAAAAATAGCAGCGTCCCTTCGGGTTGTATGCTGGCGGAATGAGCCGTCAGCACAACAGCGCTGTTATGAAAAACCTTCGTCAACAACGTCTTATGCAACCGACCTTAATATACATAACTGCATCCGGTAAGGAAGAGGCAAATTTGCTTGCGCGTGAATTGCTTGGCAAAAGGCTTGTCGCCTGCGTCAATGTCATTGAGAATGCCCATTCTTTTTACTGGTGGGACGGCGAAATCGAGCAACAGCACGAATGCATATTGATTGCCAAAACGCTTTCTACCCATGCGGAAAATGTTATAAAGCTTGTGAAAGAGCAGCATTCTTATGAATGCCCCGCCGTAGTTGCCTTACCGATAACCAGTGGAAATCCTGAATATATCGAATGGATCGGCAAGCAAGTAACCCCTGAGAATGTATAATGTCTGCTAAACATATGAAAAACTGGTCACCCGACAGCTGGCGCTCATTCCCGATTAAACAGCAACCAAAATATAAAGACGAGAAACAGCTTGAGTTTGTCGATGCGAAGCTGCGCACACTGCCGCCGCTCGCTTCGCCTAATGAAGCACGCAGACTGAAAAAAGAGCTCTCGCTGGCCGCAAAAGGAAAAGCTTTCCTGTTGCAGGGAGGCGACTGTGCCGAAAGTTTCGCTGAGTTCAATGAAGTCAACCTGCGCGATTTCTTCCGTGTTATCCTGCAAATGACGGTTGCGCTCATGTACGGCGCGGGTGTACCAGTAGTAAAAGTCGGACGTATTGCAGGGCAATTCTCCAAGCCGCGCTCGGATGAATACGAAAAACAGGGTGACAAATCGCTCCCAAGCTATCGTGGCGACATGGTTAATTCCATTGAGTTTGATGAGGAAGCAAGAATACCCGATCCGGAGCGCATGCTTACGGTATATAACCAGTCCGCTGCCACGCTCAACTTCCTGCGATCACTGGCCAAGGGAGGCTTTGCATCACTTCGCCAGATCAGCCGCTGGAATATGGACTTCGTCGCGCGTTCCATGCAAGGCAAACGTTTTCACCTTCTGGTAGAGCATATAAACGAAGCCCTGAGCTTCATGGAAGCCTGCGGCCTGCCACTTGACGATATGGAGCAATTAAGCGAGGCAAGCTTTTATACTTCGCATGAGGCCCTGTTGTTGCGTTATGAATCCGCGCTTACGCGTATCGATGAAATGGATGGAAAACCTTATGTAGGATCGGCGCATATGCTCTGGATTGGCGATCGCACGCGCTCGCCTGATGAAGCGCATGTGGAGTTTCTGCGTGGGGTTGCCAATCCCATCGGCATGAAGGTAGGGCCTTCGATTACCAAGGATGCCCTGCTCAAGCTGTGCGACATACTGAACCCGGCGAATGAACCCGGCCGCCTGACGCTTATTTCACGTATGGGAGCGGAGAAGATCGACGAATTCCTTCCGCCTCTGGTACGTGCCATACGCGATCACGGCAAGGAAGTCGTATGGTCTTGCGACCCGATGCATGGCAATACTATCAAGTCCCCAAGCGGCATCAAGACCCGGAAATTCATCGATATTCTTTCGGAAATACGCACATTTTTTGCTATCCATAAGGCAGAAAGAAGCTTCGGCGGTGGCGTACATTTTGAGATTACCGGGCAGGATGTAACCGAATGCCTGGGCGGAGCACAGGCAATATCGGAAATACATCTTGCCGACCGTTACCATACGCATTGCGATCCACGCCTTAACGCATCGCAAAGCCTCGAGCTCGCATTCCTGATCGCGGAAGAATTGAAGAAAAACAAACTGAAATAACCATATGCAGCACAAGCATGTATCCGTTGGTAATCTGGTTTTTGGCAATGACTTACCCTTTGTGCTGATTGCCGGTCCATGCCAGATGGAACATCGTGATCATGCATTGATGATGACGGAAAAGCTGGTGAGCATAACTCAGGATTTGAAAATTCCGTTCATCTATAAAACCTCTTTCGATAAGGCGAACCGCACTAGCCTGAAAGGCAGGCGCGGCATCGGGTTACAGGATTCGCTGCCGGTATTTGCTGAAATCAGGAAGACTTTCGGCTGCCCGCTGCTCACTGATGTCCATAATGAGTCCCAATGCGCTGAATTAGCTCCTTATGTTGATATACTGCAAATCCCGGCATTCCTTTGCCGCCAGACCGATTTGCTGCTCGCGGCAGCAAAAACCGGGAATGTCATTAATGTAAAGAAAGGACAGTTCCTTGCTCCCTGGGATATGAAGAATGTCGTAGACAAGATTGAAGCTGGCGGAAATAATAAAATATTACTTACGGAACGCGGCGCATCTTTCGGCTATAACACGCTTGTAACCGATTTTCGCGCACTGCCTGTCATGTCCGAAACCGGATACCCGGTTATTTTTGATGCTACGCATAGCGTGCAGCAGCCGGGCGGGCAAGGCACCGCCTCGGGCGGCGACAGAAGATTTGTTCCACCGCTTGCGCGTGCCGCCGTTGCCGTCGGAGTGGCCGGGATATTCATGGAAACCCATCAGGACCCGGACAATGCGCCATCGGACGGTCCGAATATGATAAAGCTTTCAGAGCTTGCAGATTTGCTAAAATCCCTTAAAGAGATAGACGCGTTAACCAAGAACAGGGCATAGAATGACCTATATAGTTTCTATCAGAGGACGCGAGATCATAGACAGCCGGGGTAACCCCACCGTCGAGGTAGACGTTGAGCTTGAAGGCGGCTTCAAAGGCCGCGCCGCAGTGCCATCGGGCGCTTCCACCGGAACGCTTGAGGCATTGGAATTGCGTGATGGGGACAAAAAACGTTTTCTGGGAAAGGGCGTTAAAAAATCCGTCGCCCAGGTCAACAATGAAATCGCCGACACGCTTCTTGGCCTTGATGCCACAGAACAGGTTAAGATTGACAACATACTCATCGATCTGGATGGCACGAATAACAAAGCTCGTCTTGGCGCAAACGCTATGCTCGGAGTTTCACTTGCAATCGCCAAAGCAGCTGCGGAAAGCGCATATTTGCCGTTATACCGCTATGTAGGCGGCGCTAATGCTAACGTTATGCCGGTGCCGATGATGAATATCATCAACGGTGGGGCACATGCCGATAACCCTATTGACATCCAGGAATTCATGATTATGCCGGTCGGGGCGGAAACGGTGCTTGAGGCCGTGCGCATGGGATGCGAAATATTTCATTCGCTAAAGAAACAACTGTCGGAGGCAGGCCATAATACCAATGTCGGCGATGAGGGCGGTTTCGCACCAAATCTGAAAAGCGGGGATGAAGCGCTTTCTTACATAATGAAGGCCATAAAGGCGGCAGGATATAAAGCAGGAGAAGAAGTGGTGCTTGCCCTTGACGCTGCGTCCAGCGAATTCCATAAAAAAGGCAGATATGCGCTTGAAGGCGAAGGCAAGAGCCTCAGTTCCGACGAGCTTATCAAATACTATGAGACACTCATTAAGCGTTATCCGATTGTTTCCATTGAAGATGCAATGGCAGAAAACGATCACAAAGGCTGGAAAGCCATTACAGACAAATTAGGTAGTAAAATCCAGCTGGTAGGGGATGATTTGTTCGTAACCAATCCCAAAATCCTCAAATCCGGAATTGAAAATGGGCTGGCGAATGCAATCCTTGTCAAAGTAAACCAAATTGGCACCCTGACGGAGACCCTGCAAGCCGTTGAAATGGCACATAAGGCAGGTTACCGTTCTATTCTTTCGCACCGTTCGGGAGAAACGGAAGACACTACGATTTCCCACATAGCCGTGGCAACCAATTGCGGGCAGATAAAAACCGGATCGCTTTCGCGCTCCGATCGCACGGCAAAATATAATGAGCTTATCCGTATTGAAGAACAGCTTGGCAGCCAGGCGATTTATGGTGGCAGGAATTCACTGAAGCGTTAGACTAGGAGCACATATGCAGCAGGCCAATGTAATTACAGAACTTGAACAGAAGCGCGACCGTGCGCGCCAGGGCGGCGGCCAGAAGCGTATCGATGCGCAGCATGAAAAGGGCAAGCTCACCGCGCGTGAGCGTATTGAAGTGCTGGTCGATCCGGATTCGTTTGAAGAATACGACATGTTCGTTGAACACCGTTGCACCAACTTCGGTATGGAAGAGAATAAAATCCCCGGTGATGGCGTGGTCACGGGGCACGGGACTATCAATGGCAGGCTGGTATTCATCTATAGCCAGGACTTTACCGTTCTTGGGGGCTCCCTTTCCGAAACCAACGCCAAGAAGATATGCAAGATCATGGATATGGCGATGCGGGCAGGGGCACCGCTCATCGGAATAAACGATTCCGGCGGCGCGCGCATTCAGGAAGGCGTCGATTCACTTGGCGGCTTTGCGGAAATCTTCCAGCGCAACGTACTGGCAAGCGGCGTTATTCCTCAAATCTCCTTGATCATGGGACCATGCGCCGGAGGCGCGGTCTACTCGCCTGCGCTTACTGACTTTATCCTTATGGCGCGTGGATCATCCTACATGTTCGTAACCGGGCCGGATGTAGTAAAGACCGTAACTCACGAAGTGGTGACGCAGGAAGCACTGGGAGGAGCGGACACCCATACCCATAAAACCGGCGTTGCTGACCTTGCATATAATAACGATATAGAGTTACTGCTGCAGACCCGCCGCCTGTTTAATTTCCTGCCGCTCAACAATAAATCCGGCGTGCCGCACCGTCCGACCAGCGACCCGGCAGACCGCGTAGAAATGTCGCTTAATACACTTGTGCCCGATAATCCTAACCGTCCTTACAATATGAAGGAGCTGGTTGAACGGGTGGTGGATGAAGGCGACTTTTTCGAAATTCAGCCGGACTTCGCAAAAAATATCATTGTCGGTTTTGCGCGCATGGAAGGGCATACCGTTGGCATTGTCGCCAACCAACCGATGTTTCTTGCTGGCTGCCTTGACATCGACGCTTCACGCAAGGCTGGACGCTTTATCCGCTTCTGCGACGCTTTTAATATACCCATTATCAGTTTTGTGGACGTCCCGGGTTTCCTGCCGGGAACTTCGCAGGAACATAACGGCATCATCAAGCATGGTGCCAAGTTGCTGTATGCCTATGCCGAAGCCACCGTGCCCAAAATCACCGTCATCACCCGCAAGGCGTATGGAGGGGCGTATATTGTAATGAGCTCCAAGCACCTGCGCGGTGATATCAATTACGCATGGCCTACGGCGGAAATTGCCGTGATGGGTCCCAAAGGAGCAGTGGAAATCATCTTCCGCGGCGCGCTCAAGGATCAGGAAGAAGTGGATACCAAGGTAGTCGAGTATAAGGAAAAATTCGCTTCCCCGTTCGTGGCGGCGTCTCGCGGCTATATCGACGATGTCATCCGCCCGCAGAACACCCGCTGGCGCATCTGCCGTGCAATCTCAATATTACGGAACAAGGAGCTAAATAATCCTTGGAAGAAGCACGATAATCTTCCTTTATAAGAAAATGGGGCGAGTGACCGGAATTGAACCGGCGACATCCAGAATCACAATCTGGCGCTCTAACCAACTGAGCTACACCCGCCATGGGTGGGGGCATACTTCCCCTTCGCTTACGCTTACTCCCCTCGCTTCGCCGAGGCGTTGCTGAGAGTCCTGATGGACTTGCCTGCTCCTCCAACATAATGGATAAGCAATAAACAGGAGGCTGCATAAAAACAAAATTATCGCAAAGGTCAATTGAAAACTAATTTTTCTTGAATTTAACAAAATTATGAGTGTATTAGTATCCAAAATCAAAATCAGGCGGATCTATGAAAAAAATTGAAGCCATTATAAAACCCTTCAAGCTGGATGAAGTGAAGGAGGCCCTGCAGGAAATAGGCATTCAGGGGCTGACCGTCATAGAAGCCAAAGGGTTTGGCCGTCAGAAAGGGCATACGGAGCTTTACCGCGGCGCCGAATATGTAGTTGACTTTCTTCCTAAAGTTATGATCTCTATCGTCGTTGAATCCAACATGGCGGAACGCGTCATCGAGGCGATAATAAACGCCGCCCGCACCGGCAGGATTGGGGACGGAAAGATATTTGTATCCAATGTGGAAGAGGCCATAAGAATTCGCACGGGCGAAAAAGGCAGCGCTGCGATTTGATATCATTTTGATATAATAATTAATCCTAACTTAAAGAGAGAACGAAAATGTCAGCAAAAAACGATGCCGTTGGTAATATTTTCAACACCATCAAAGAACACGGGGTGCAGTTTGTCGACTTCCGCTTTACCGACCCGAAAGGCAAGTGGCAGCATACGGCCTACTCTGTTAAGAAAGTCGATAAGGCTGTCTTTGAAGACGGAATCATGTTTGATGGCTCATCCATTGCCGGCTGGAAGTCTATCAATGAATCCGACATGATCCTGATGCCGGATGCCAGCACCGCATTCCTCGACCCGTTCACTGCCCAGCCGACCCTCATTGTCTTCTGTGATGTAATCGAACCTGCGACCGGGCAGAATTACACCCGCGACCCGCGCTCGACCGCCAAGCGCGCCGAACAGTATCTCGCTTATACTGGCATAGGCGATACCGCCTATTTCGGCCCTGAACTTGAGTTCTTCGTATTTGATGATGCGCGTTTTAAAGTCAGCATGAACGAAGCGTTTTATTCGCTGGATTCCGAAGAATCACCGGTAAACACTGGGAAAGTATATGAAACTGGCAATATGGGGCACCGCCCTGGAGTAAAAGGCGGGTATTTCCCGGTTCAGCCAGTTGACTCCCTTTCGGACATGCGCGCTGAAATGATCTCCACTCTTGACTCAGTTGGTATCGTCGGTGTACTGCATCACCATGAGGTAGCGCCCGGACAATGCGAGCTTGGCTTTGATTTCAGCACGCTCACCGCCACCGCCGACAATGTGCAGAAATACAAATATGTAGTGCATAACGTTGCACATTCTTACGGCAAAACCGTCACCTTCATGCCAAAGCCGATATCAGGTGATAACGGTTCAGGCATGCACGTCCACCAGTCGCTCTGGAAAGGGAATAAACCGCTTTTTGCCGGTAATGGTTATGCCGACCTGTCTGAGCTCTGTCTCTATTATATCGGCGGTATTATAAAGCACGCTAAGGCCATTAACGCCTTCACCAACCCGTCCACCAACAGCTATAAGCGCCTTATCCCGGGATTTGAAGCACCGGTTCTTCTTGCGTATTCTTCACGTAACCGTTCCGCTTCCATACGCATTCCGTATGTCGCCAACCCGAAGGGCAAGCGCATTGAAGTACGTTTCCCCGATCCCTCAGCCAACCCCTATTACGCATTCGCTGCCATGATGATGGCGGGGCTGGATGGCATTGAGAACAAGATTCACCCTGGCGATGCTATGGATAAGAACCTCTATGACCTGCCGCCGGAAGAGTTGAAGAACGTCCCGACCGTAAGCGGTGCGCTGCGTGACTCACTCGCTGCGCTGTCAGCGGATCGCTCCTTCTTAAAAAAAGGCGATGTATTCACCGATGATCAGATTGATGCCTATATCGAACTCAAGATGGAAGAAGTATACAAATGGGAGCATTCACCGGCCCCGGTTGAATTCCAGATGTATTATAGCGTATAGTATTATTTAATTGTTCCCGCTCCGGCCTTCCGGCCTTCGCGATGAACCTAACATCTCCGGCGACTAAAGGGTGCGGTCACCTGACCGCACTTTGGTTCTTATGAGCACAACTGATATCTCTAAATACCGGGCGGAAATTGATGCAATTGATGATGAGATAATCGCTTTGCTCAACAAGCGATCCGCTATTGTAAAGAATGTCGGGATTGCCAAGCGGCAAAGTCAGGGCGAGGGCATATGCTTTATCCGCGCCGGACGCGAGGCGGATATGGTGCGCCGTATTTATGATAGCTTCAGGAAAAGTATTTTTCCAGCCTATGCCGCAGCGCAGATATGGCGTACGATTATCAGCGCCTCGCTGACCCTGGAATCAAGATTAAAAATCTCCGTCTGTGAGTCCGCCCCGGATAGCGAAATCTATTGGCTTACGCGTGAATATTTCGGAAATGTGCTGCCTGTATCAAGAAAAAGCGGCTGCCAGAACGTTATAAACGATATTATCAGCCACACATCGGAAGTTGGGGTAGTATCCACCCATGATAAATGGTGGGTAAATTTGCCTGAAGATATAAAGGTTTTTGGATGTATTCCGTTTATTATGCAAAATGAGAAAGAGGAAGTAAAGGCGCTGGCGCTGGCAAGGATCAGTGCGGAAGAAACCGGCGATGATATAAGCTTATTGAAGCTCACGCCAGACAAAGAAATTACCCGCGAATCTATTGAGGTATTATTTGGAAAACATGGGATAAGCGCCAGGGCAATCGACCGCCACAATAATGCCTTCCTGGTTGAAATCAGAGGGTTTATACGCAAGGATAGCATAGCGATTGCCAGCGTCATTAAAGAAACAGGATTTGCCATACAGTTGCTCGGCGCATATGCTGTGCCGCTTAAAGTATGAGATAGGAAAATTTATGTCGTTACCAGAGCCAAGGCAGGGTATAATGTCCATAAAGTCCTATGTTGCCGGTAAATCCAAAGCGGCTGGCGCAGCACAGAAAATTATTAAGCTCTCGTCCAATGAAAATAATCTTGGGCCGAGCCCGCTGGCAGTTCAGGCTATCGTGAAACATGCCAGTAAGGCCAATCGTTATCCAGATGGCGGTGCAGCGGAGTTGCGCCAGGCGATCGGAGAAGTGTTTAGCCTTGACCCGGAGCGTATCGTATGCGGTGCAGGTTCGGACGAACTGATAGGATTGCTGGTACATGCCTACGCAGGGGAAGGAGATGAAGTCCTCTATAGCCAGTACGGCTTCCTGATGTATAAAATATATACGCAGGCTGCAGGCGCAACCCCGGTTACTGCGCCCGAAAAGAATTTGGTTGCCAACGTGAATGCTTTGCTTGCCAAAGTGACTCCGAAGACAAAAATCCTTTTCCTTGCCAACCCGAACAATCCGACTGGTTCTTATCTTCCGGCCAGTGAGCTGAAGCGTTTGCGTGATAATCTGCCGCAAAATGTCATACTGGCAATCGACGGCGCATATGCGGAATATACAGACAGGCCTGACTATTCCGATGGACGCGAGCTTGTGGACAGTTCTGATAACACCGTTATGCTGCGTACATTCTCAAAGATATATGGCCTTTCGGCACTGAGGTTGGGATGGGGATATTTTCCACTCGCGATCGCCGATGTCATGAACCGCATCCGTAGTCCGTTTAATGTTTCATCCATAGCGCAGGCGGCAGGTATTGCAGCAGTCAGGGATGTTAAATATACTGAACACGCAAAGCGATATAACCTTGAATGGCTTGACTGGGTAAGTACGGAACTGAAATCAATAGGACTGACCGTTTATCCTTCCATCGGTAACTTTGTGCTGGTTGAATTCCCAAAAACCGGAAAAACGGCGGCTGCAGCGAACAACTTTCTCATGGGGAAGGGGATAATACCCCGCGAAGTGGCTGGTTATGGCTTGCCGGATTGCCTGCGCATTACCATTGGTACGGAAGAAGAGAACAAAGCGCTTGCCAATGCGTTAGAAGAATTTATGGCTCGCTAGCTGTGGCTCAGGAATTTAACCATATAACCCTATTAGGGCTTGGCCTGATTGGGAGTTCCCTGGCCCAGGTAATTGCGCGGAAGAAACTTGCGTCTCATATTTCCGCGTTCGATAACTCGGAACGTGCGCTTGATTATGCCATGAACAATGGCTTTATTCACTCAAAGCATAAAAGCCCGCATGATGCTGTTAACAATGCTGATTTGATAATATTTGCAACCCCACCCGGCACGTTCTCAGAAATTGCGAAGGATATTTCCTCCTCCCTGAAAAAAGATTCGGTTATTATGGATGTCGCTTCTGTAAAACGCCACGCGAGATCCTCAATAAAACCTTCCTTGCCGGAGCATGCTCTCTATGTCCCAGCACATCCCATAGCGGGCAGTGAAAAAACGGGCGTGGAAGCCGGAAATGCAGAACTGTTTTCCGGCAAGCGCGTAATACTCACACCGGAAGAATCGGAATTATTGGGCGATCCGGTAACGCGCATACGCATCTTATGGGAAAAAATAGGCGCAAAGGTAGAGTTCATGCCAGCGCCATTACATGATTTGATTTATGCTTATGTTTCTCATCTGCCGCAGGTCATGGCCTTTGCGATAGCGCCGCTAGTGAACCAATCACGGCAGGATAAAAACTACAGGCGTTTTACCCGTTTGACCCAGTCCAATCCCAAATTATGGGTTGATATATGTCTTACCAATCCGGATTACATATGCAATGCCATTGATGATCTAATCAGCTTTTTAGGGCAAATGCACGGCGAATTGAAAAACAACCGGCAAAATAGCAACGGGGATGACATATCGCTGCTTTTTGGCCAGCTTGTCGCTACCTGCCTGGTCGCCACCTCATCCCTGCTACTGGAACAGGCGAATGTTAGTCCGTTACGTTACGCAGGTTCAGGCTTCTCCGATATGACAATCCTCGCGACGGAAGATCCCCGAAAGATGCTGGCCGATATTTCGGAAAACAATGCGCAGATGGCTGCATTACTTGAAGTTACACTGGAAAGATTGCAGAAGATCAGGAATGCCATTAAGGCTAACCATCCGGAAGAATTAATGCATTTATTTACTTGCGCTTAACTTGATTAGTACAATTCGTTGCTTTATCATGGGCGCTTCACGTCACATTAGCGAGGATGTTATGCGTAAAATATTGTTTGCGGCTGTTGTGCTTATCCTGGGCCTTTCAACCGCCTGCCATGACACTTATGTGCCGCCTAAACCTCAGCCGCTTAGTTTTACCGGCACTCCCTATACGCTTAAAGTTGCATCCATCAGCATTGTGGAAGAATACCGCCCTTCCTCCACGCTGCCCCATGTTGAAAAATTATCCGACATCACTCCCAACGAAGCCATTAAGGAATGGGCAACATCCAGGATCCTAGCCGGAGGAACGACGGGACGGGCGGAACTGGTCATTAAGGATGCGCATATAGTAAAAAGGAATCTGCCCAAACAGAAAACAGGCATAGAGGGCTACTTTACCGAAGAACAGACCGAAGAGTATAAAGGCGCTCTGGAAGTCGAACTTAAGATATATGACGATCAGCATACGCTGCCAGTGGCAAGCCTGCGGGTATCATCAAAGAACCTGAGGACGCTCGGTGAGAATGCCACGGTTATACAGCGCAAAAACCTCTATCACGAGATGAGCGTGGAATTGGTCAAGCTGATTGAACCCGAGTTGGAAAGGAATATACAGCAACATTTCAGCAATTACCTGATGTAGCCTTTTCTACCACCGGTGCTCGAAGCGCTTGCGTATCACCATCGCAAGGGAATTCATCAACGCCAGCATGACTAGCAATACTACTATTCCAGCATTGGTTTTTTCAATAAAACTCTCTTCCGGACTTGTCGCCCAGAGATAAACCTGCACCGGCATAGCGGTCGCTGGCTCAAGCGGAGTGTGGGGAATATCGGCAATGAAGGCCACCATGCCAATCATAAGCAGGGGAGCAGTTTCTCCAATAGCCCTTGCAAGCCCTATAATGGTTCCCGTCATGATGCCAGGAAGCGCAAGCGGGAACGTATGATGCAGCACCACCTGCAAAGGCGATGCCCCCAGCGCGCGTGCCGCATCGCGTATGGAATCCGGCACCGCTTTAAGACTCGCGCGGGTCGATATGATGATGGTTGGCAGAATCATCAGCGCCAGCGTCAGCCCGCCTGCAATGGAAGATGAGCGCGGTATTCCCAGTACGTTAAGATACACGGACAGTCCAAGCAGGCCGAAAACGATAGAAGGCACGGCAGCAAGGTTATTGATATTGAGTTCTATGAAAGAAGTGACTGCGTTCTTGCTGGCAAATTCCTCCAGGTAAATGGCTGCCATCACGCCGATCGGGAAAGCTACCATCATACAGGCAAGCAGCGTAAAAAGTGATCCCACCATGCTTCCCATAAGACCTGCCAGTTCTGGTTCACGGGAATCTCCTGAAGTAAAGAAATAAGGATTCCATACAAGACGGACCGCCTTATCCTTTCTCAGCTCTTCCAGCCATCCTAACTGTTGGTCACTAATTCTGCGTTCCGTTCCAAGGGTATGAAGAGTAGTATGATCTTTAACCGCACGGTCAACAATATCTGACGCAGGCAACCACAGCGTTACCGGTTCATGGAGGATTTCCGGATTGGCTATAATGGCATTTCTTACTGTCTGTATGGCCCCCGAGCTCACAAGCCCGACAAGCTTGCGTATCTCACGACGATCCGAAATTTGCACTTGAGGAAATTTCTTCAATAATGCTTGTTTTATATACGGGCTTACATCAGCATGCCGCCACTGGGATAGGGTATTTCCTACCTCGCGGGCATCCAGATCAATAGTCAGACGGACTTCAGTATGCAGGAAGCCCTTATAACCGTCTATTACGATGGCAAGAATGATAGCCGCAAGAGAAACCATCGCAAGCGCTATCGCTCCCTTGCCATAAAGCTGGAACCTGCGCTCTGCTTTATAACGCCTTATGTTGCCATTGTTTCTACTCATAACGTTCCCTGTATTTCCTTACTATATACAAGGCTGCAAAGTTAAGGCAAAGCGTCACTACGAATAATGTAAGCCCCAATGCAAATGCCGCAAGCGTTTTTGGGCTGTTGAATTCCTGATCCCCCACAAGAAGAGAAACAATCTGAGCTGTGACTGTCGTCACCGACGCAAGGGGATTTAAGGTAAGATTGGCGGCAAGGCCGGCAGCCATCACAACAATCATGGTCTCTCCTATGGCACGCGATACCGCAAGTAGAACGGCACCCATGATGCCAGGCAGCGCAGCGGGAAAAACAACGTATTTAATGGTTTCTGACTTTGTGGCTCCAAGTCCTAAGGACGCGTCCCGTAACGTCTGAGGCACCGAAATGATGATGTCATCCGAAAGCGAAGAAATAAACGGTATAATCATGATTCCCATCACCAGTCCGGCAGATAGCGCGCTTTCTGTCGATACATTGATTCCAACGCCTGCGCACAGTGCCTTTACTACGGGAGCTACGGCAATGATGGCGAAATATCCATACACCACCGTTGGAATACCGGCCAGCACTTCAAGCATGGGCTTAACTGTAGAACGAACTTTCCTGCTGGCATATTCGGACATATAAATGGCCGAAAGCAATCCTATCGGTAACGCCACCAGCATGGCAATGATCATAATAAGAAATGTACCCGTAAAAAGCGGAATGACGCCAAAAGCCCCTGAACCTGCGACCTGATCAGGACGGATTGCCATCTGGGGAGTCCAATGCAGACCGAAAAGAAAATCAACCGGATTGATAAAATGGAAGAACCGCAATGACTGCGTAAGCACAGTAAGCACAATCGCTATGGTCACTGTGATCGAAAAGAGCGCCGACAGCATAAGTGCGGCCTTTATCAGCAGAAAAGAAATGCTTTGTTTATTCTTCTTCATCATAGATATGCAAATAAACGCTGAATGTACTGCCTTCTCCCACCACGCTGTCAATAGTCAGGACGCCGCGGTGGCGGCTTATGATATGCTTTACGATAGCAAGCCCAAGCCCCGTTCCTCCTATAGTGCGTGTGCGCGCGGAATCAACGCGGTAGAAACGCTCGGTCAGGCGAGGCAAGTGCTCCCGTGGAATGCCTTCGCCACTATCGATCACGGAAACGCATATAGCGCGATTCACCTTAATAAAATTAGGATCGTCAGGCAAGGCAGAAGTAATTTTCGCGATCACGACAACTTCAGTGCCGGCATTGCCATACTTTATCGCATTGCCGATAAGATTATGTACCACTTGCCTTAGTTCGCCCTGCTCACCATATACCGAAGGCATCCCGTCGGCAATATCCAGCCTGATGACCATATTCTTATCTTTCGCGGTCCAGGTGAATGCTTCTTTCTCGCCGCGGATGAGTTGCACTATATCCACTTTGTCGTTGGGAATATTGCGCTCGCTTGCCTGTATCTTCGAAAGCGTCAGCAGGTCGTCAATAAGGTTTTTCATCCGGCTCGCCTGATCGTCCATTATCTTGAGAAATTCATCCAGGGCATTCGGGTCGTCCCTTGCGGGCCCGCGCAGCGTTTCAATAAATCCCTTAATGCTTGCAAGGGGCGTGCGTATCTCATGGCTGGCATTGGCGACGAATTCGGAACGCATGCTTTCCACGCGCTGCAGCTCGGTGATGTCGGTAAGGGTAATAATGACCGCTATACTCTCTCCGGAAGCAGCGGGGAAGAACAGATTTATAATCGCGCGGAAATCGCGGAGTATGTTATCCAGATGAAACTCTATCCTGCGTCCCTGCCTCTCTTCCAGAACGGACGCTACACCATCCAGCAGATCCTCGTTCGGAATAACGCTGCTTAAGGATTTTTTGGCCAGATTCTGCCCGAACACTTCACGTGCCGCCTTATTGGTACGGATGATTTTAAGCGAATTGTTGCACATGATAAGTATGTCAGGCAGAGAATCCACCAGTGTCTCGTATTCGGTAATAAGGCTTGCAGTATGCTTCTTTTTTCTCTCCCATACGTGATGTAGATCAATCAGCGCAGCTGGCAGTTCGCTGAAGGCACTCAGGTATTTCAATGAAGGCTCATCCACCTGCCGGTCTTCCGCCAGATCGTTGACGTAATGGGTAAGGATATTGATGTTGATAAGAAACGGTCTGACAAGCACGGCGGTAATCACTACAATGGCGCTATAGGAATATATCAACCCATCAAAGGAAAGCGCCCCGAAAATCATTGCAAGTATCAAGGTCATGAGCGCAGGGCTGGTGAGGATCGCAACCGCCTTGAACATGTTAAAATAGAGCCCTGCACGCATTAAAGCACATCCTCCATCATATTATCCTGCACCGAGAAACTTTATATTATCATCATATTCAAAAAGATACAGAAGACATTTAAGCGCTTCTCCACGCGCTGTTTTTAGTTCCGGATCATTATGCATGGCCAATTTCACATCCTGGCTGGCCGTGTATAGTAAATCGCTGTGGCTGGAAAGATCAAAAAAGCGGAAATCCGCCATTCCGCTCTGGCGCGTGCCCAGTACATCGCCACTGCCCCGCAATTTCAGATCTTCCTCGGCAATCCGGAAGCCGTCGCTGGTTTCACGTATAATCCTGAGCCTTGACCTTGCTATTTCATTGCAGTCATCCTTATAGAGCAGGATGCAAGATGACTGCTTCTCGCTGCGCCCGACACGCCCGCGCAACTGATGCAGCTGCGCAAGGCCAAAACGTTCTGCGTGTTCTATGATGATGATAGTAGCGTCCGGAACATCTACGCCGACCTCCACCACGGTAGTTGCAACCAGTATATCGTATTCCTTCCCGGAAAAGCCTGTCATGATCCGATCGCGTTCTGCCGGGTTCATCCGCCCGTGCGCTATGCCAACGCCCTTCCTGAAACGATGGGTAAATTCGATGTAGCGGGCTTCCACAGCCGCCAGATCACTGGAAAGATTCTCATCTTCCTTTTCTTCCACCAGTGGACAGATCCAGTAAACTTTTTCTCCCTTGGAAACAGCGCGTTCCACCGCCTGCAAAATCTCTTCGTAACGCGAGAGTGGCACCGCTTTTGTGCTGATTTCCCGCCTGCCTGCAGGCTTCTCAAGCAGAACAGAGCTATCCATGTCGCCAAACGCCGTCATCGCAAGCGTGCGCGGAATGGGGGTCGCCGTCATGACCAGCACATGTGTATCCCTGGATTTACTTGTTAAAGCAAGACGCTGTGCCACGCCAAAGCGGTGCTGCTCATCAATGACGGCCAGCGCGAGATTTCTAAATACGATTCTTTCCTGAAACAAGGCATGCGTACCTATTACAATATCAACATTCCCGGCTTCTATGTCGGCAAGTGCGGCATTATACTCCTTCTGCCGCATTCCCCCCGTAATCAGCAAAACCCTTACCCCTGCAGATACAACATACCGCTCAAAAAAGCCCATATGCTGCCTGCTGAGCAATTCCGTAGGCACCATGAAGGCCGCCTGCCCATGCGCTTCCACCACCCGCAGCATCGCCATGAGCACCACCACTGTCTTGCCGCTTCCCACGTCTCCCTGCAGAAGCCTGAGCATACGGCTACCGCTCGCCATATCTTCGTCTATCTCGGCGATGACCTTGTTCTGTCCCTCCGTCAGGGAATAAGGCAGAGACTTTTTTACCCTCTCCCGTAAAGCATTATGCTCCCCAATGACAGATGAAACCGTTTTGCGCAGACGCTTGCCTATAAGAAAAAGTGCCAGTTGGTTGGCAAGTATTTCATCATAGGCAAGACGGCCGCGTACAATGCTTTCTGGTGATAAATCCTGCAGCGTTTCCGGGTTGTGCATCTTGATGATGGATACTTTCCATCCCAGCCAGCCTTTCTTCCTGAGCAGGGCCGGATCAATCCATTCCGGCAGATCAGGAAGCAATTTAAGAGCGGACTGGATTATCTTGCTGAGCTGGCGGTTGCTAATGCCATAGGTAAGTCCATATACCGTTTCAAGTTTCATGAGTTTCTGTAAATCCGAAGCCGGTGCAATCACATCGGGATGGGTTATCTGCGGCGCATATCCATAAAACTCAACTTTGCCGCTTACCGTCCTTTGCGCTCCTACAGGCAACGCCGATTTGATATAATCCGGCCGCGCATGGAAAAACACAAGTGTTATATAACCATCGGGCGTATGGCATATGACCTTGTACGGTCTTTTTCCGCCCTTTCTTTCCGGGGGCTGATGCGCCTCAACCGTGACTATCAGCGTCACTATATCACCTTCTTTTGCAGCCTTAAGAGAAGGGCTGTTACGTCTGTCCACCACGCTTACAGGCTGGTGAAATATAAGATCACGAACAAATACGGGAGTTCTACCAAAAAGCCTTGCCAGCGCCTTCTTAACGGCAGGTCCGACGCCGCTTAACCGGCTGACATCAGAAAATATCGCAAACAGTTTTTCCGGGCGCATGCGATATTTCTAGTGTGCTCATAAGATGATGTAAAGGCAGGAAAAGACAAACAATTCATAAATTCTTAGACTGGTCACGCCTGATCTTTCTTTCATGCGCTTTTTGCCCCGGTGCGTTACGAACAGGGACGTGCTTTTCTAGAGACATATTGTCCATAATAGCCTTGTTTGATATCTCAATAGCTTCTCTTAAGAATTTCCCTTCTTCATCAGAGAATCCAAATAATAGTCGCAATCTTCCGAAATGATAATCCGAGAGCTGTATAGGAATTCTTCCTGATTCCCATCCTTCTACAATATGATAGGGGACAGAAAGCCTATCTTTGGCGGGATGAGAAGCATCTATATATTCAGTTACACTGGCTTGACCAATACCGCTATATCCTCTGATTTTATTAGGCAGCACGGCACGTTCCCTCAATGCTCTGAATACCATTCCTCCCTGTAGTCTCGGATCCTGCTGTCTGATCCAGGTTTCGCATAATTCCGGCAATGATATGTCTTTCCATGCCCTTTCTTCAATTTTCTTCCATAGGCATACCTTGCCGCCATGCAATTCATTACCTGTGCCATCCTGTATTATTTTAGATCTGGCAAGTAATATAAGCCGGTCAATGTACCTATTATGCTCTTCATCATTGGGTAACTCCATACCTCCAATTAAATAGCCAAGTTTAACATGGGGAATTTTAGTTCCTGACTCTATATCGGAAACAAGAGAACTATGAATTTCTATGACAATAATTCAATGAATAAGTGTGTATATTGCTGTATTCTATAGATATCTTTGGAATAAGATTTGCAGAATGAGAGGAGATAGAAGACTTGCGGCAAGGTGGGCAGTATCATAAGGTTAGTTGCGTATCACCTGATGTTTATTGAAATATAGGGAAATTATGGATGTCATTGCGAGGAGGCTGAAGCCGACATGGCAATCCAGCCACACAGTCTATCTGTGATAGGCTGGATTGTTTCAATCGCAATGACAAATTGTAAATATATGACACAATTCTTCCGCTACCTGTTTCTTGCCTTAAGCGTTATTATACTCATTTCCTGCGCGGTTGGCCCGGATTATGTCCGTCCTAAGACGGAGCAGCCTAAGGAATTCAAGGAAGCACAGAACTGGAAACAGGTCCAGCCCAAGGATAACGAAATACGCGGCAAATGGTGGGAGATTTTTGACGATCCGGAGCTTAACAAGCTTGAAGATCAGGTGGACATATCCAACCAGAATGTAAAAGCGGCCGAAGCGGCATACCGGCAGGCGACCGCGCTGGTTTCGGAAGCGCGCGCCACCTATTTTCCTACCGTGTCCATCAATGCCTCCCAGAGTCGCAACGGTGCCGCCGGCAAGGTTGGAAGTTTATATAGCGCTTCAGTTGATGCAAGCTGGGAACCGGATCTATGGGGACGCATAAGGCGCACGGTGGAAGAAAACAGTGCGCTGGCACATGCGAGTGAAGCGGATATTGGCGCGGCCAGGCTGAGCGCGCAGGCGGCTCTTGCGGTGGATTATCTGAGTCTCAGGATTGCTGATGAGCAGAAACGCCTGCTCGATACAACGGTAAGGAATTATGAGAAGTCACTAGCGATTACCAGCAATCTTTATAAGCAGGGCGTGAATGCGCGTTCCGACTATCTCCAGGCCAAGACGCAGCTTGAGACGACACAGGCGCAGGCGATTGATATCGGCGTGGCCAGGGCGCAGTTTGAGCATGCCATAGCCATTCTTACCGGCAAGGCTCCGGCAGATTTTTCCATTGCGGTGATAGATGCGGTTCCGGATATTCCCGCTATTCCGCTTGGCGTACCGTCGCAACTTTTGGAAAGGAGGCCGGATGTTGCAGGAGCGGAGAGGAGGGTAATTGCGGCCAATGCCCAGATCGGCGTTACCGAAACCGCTTTCTTTCCTGACATTGTTCTGTCCGCTTCCGGCGGTTATCAGGGTTCCAGCCTGGCGAACTGGTTCACGCTGCCCAACCGTCTCTGGTCCATCGGGCCAAGCCTTGTGGAGACCGTGTTCGATGCGGGATTAAGGCTGGCACAGACCAGGGCGGCGATAGCGGCCTATGACCAGACGGTTGCGAATTACCGCCAGACAGTGCTGGGTGGGTTCCAGGAAGTGGAAGATAACCTTGCCGCCCTGCGTATCCTTGAGGAAGAGTACGGAGTACAGCAGAAGGCGGTGACGGACGCGCAGGAAACTTCCAAGATAATCCTCAACCAATATAAGGCAGGCATAGTCAGCTACCTGAATGTGGTTACGGCGCAGAATACCGAACTAAGCAATAAACTGACTGCGCTTACTATTCGCAGGCAACGCCTTAATGCAGCGGCCACGCTTATAAAAGCCCTTGGCGGCGGGTGGAAGTAATATAATTTAGATAGTGATATTGGAATTGGAAGAGGAAGTCGGCTGCGTGCGGGACACCCATGTGCCTTTGGTAATCTCGGCTACTTTATCGCTTATCGTTTTCACCGCCTCTTCCTTGCTTAATTGCACATGCGCCAGCTTGGTGGATATATATTCCGCGGCTTCATCAATGGCGACTTTGCCCAGTTCCGGGGTGCTGGCCAGCGTATTAGCCGCCATTAGCACAAGATCCTGGGTTATCCTTTTGTCTGCCTCTGTTTCACTTGGCCTTGCCTTACCTGACAAACCAAAGAGAATATTTCCTATAAGAAAAGCGCCGGTGGAATACATGTTCCATATGTAATCATGTCTCTTGGCGGGATCATTCTTCCATTTTTTTCTTTCTTCAAGCGCTCCGGCGAAATTGAGGAAGTTATTCGCTACGGATGATGAGCTGGCAAGATAGCCACGCGGATTATCCTTTATCCTGTCTATCAGGCTGAGATTGGGATCGTCATGTACATTGAATATCTTATGGCCGCGCGGTTTTTCCAGCAGGAAGGTAGCAAACCAGCCTGTCGTCAGAAAGAGACCTGCCGCCAGTTTCTGGTTATTCCTGTGGCCGGGTTTGATCGCCGAAGCGACCATGTTCAGCCCGCCAACGGATTCCGCAAGCGTTCTTACATAAATGATATTCTTATGCATCCAGTTATTTGCGGCTTCAAAGGCGCCGCTTTTGTACAATGTATCCGGATTAAGCCTGTCTTCCTTGGGAATATTGATACCTTTTTCCTTTAGGTATTTTCTTAATCCTTCCGCAGCTGCCGACAATTCTTCGGCGCCGCTGTTCTTGCCGTAGATGGTCATCAGGACATCACCGAAAGCAAAGGAAGCGCCTACCCCCATTTCAGCGAAATCGTTAGGCGTAAACTTGCCGCCGGGATTATGCCTTCCGCGCTGTATGCCGGAAATGATAAACGCTATATTGCCAAGGTCGTAAAATAGGGCAGGAAGAAGCAACGAGCCTTTTCTCATGCGTTCAGTGAAACTCTCTTTTGTTTTCTCGTCTTCCGGAATCTTTTCTCTGTTGGTTGCATTATTTGCCGGATTTAATTTATCGGTTGCAGCAAAGAGGGTCTTTTCGTCCTTTATTCCCCGTACCTGTATGGCAGGAATGCCATTTATTGAATCTTTCATGGCTGGAAGTTTTCTGTTTCCGAATTGTTCCAGAATTTCCTTTATATCTTCCTGATTGGCGTTTTCTTTAAGAAGAATGGTAGCGTCATAACCCGCTTCAAGACCTTTTTTTATGGTTACGCTCTCGATAAGCGGTGAATCTTTATAGGTGTATATGGGCATGCTAAACTGTAATCTCTGAAGGGGGCGGTGATTGTATACGCGATACCCATGCGTTTTTGGAAAGCGCGGCTATTTTATCGTTCAAGGCCTTTGTAACTTCATCTTTGCTCATTTGGACATGTGCAAGTTTCGCAGATAGGTATTCTGCAGTTTCGTCAATGGCGGCTTTGCCTATTTCCGGCTGTTTCGCAAGCAGGTTGGCAGCTATTAATATAAGATCCTGCTCTATTTTCTTATCGTCTTCGGTATATTGAGGGCGTTTTGATCCTGAAATGCCGAAGAGGGTATTAGCAACCAGAAAAGACGATGCGGAGAAAACGTTATAAATATAATCATTTTTCCGGAGCGGGTCATTCTGCCAGCGTTTTCTTTCCCCCAGCGCACCGGAAATATTGAGCACGTTATTAGTCATAGACGCCGGTCGCGCCAGCCAACCGCGGGGATTCTGCTTTATTTTGTCAATTAAGCTTGGATTTTCCACATCGACATTGAATATTTTATGTCCGCGGGGTTTTTCCAGCAGGCATGTCGCCATCCATGCCGTAGCATGCAACATTCCGGCGGCAAGCTTGCGATTATTCCGGTTTCCGGGTTTAAGCGCCGATCCCATCGTAAACAGGCCGCCTGCAAATTCCGCCAGGCATTTTACATAAATGATGTTTTTGTGTAGCCAGCGATCAACTTCTTCCATAGCGCCGCTTTTATGGAGCGTATCAGGATTAAGGAGATCGCCTTCGGGTATTTTTATGCCTTTTTGTTTCAGGTGTTTCTCTAATCCTTCCGCCGCGGCCTGCAATTCTTCTGAACCATCATCTTTTCCATATTTTGTCATCAGGATGTCGCCAACGCTGAAAGCGCCGCCTATGGCCATTTCCGATATGTCACTCGGCGTAAATTTTCCTCCGGGATTGTGCTTTCCGCGCTGTATGCCAGAAACAATGAAAGCTATATTCCCCAAGTCGTAAAATAAAGCGGAGAGAAGAAATGAACGGTTACGCACACGCTCGCGGAACCCTTTTTTCTTTACGTTTTCCTTCTCCGGAGCCGATGTTCCCAGTTTCTCAACATTGTTGCTGGTAAGGCTGAGCTTATCCGATGCGGATAGCAGTTTTTCGGCATTCTGGACACCACGCACCTGTAATGCCGGCTTGCCATCCAATGTGTCTATTAAAGTCAGAAACTCCCGTTCCCCCAGCTGCTTCCGTAAATCTTCTATCTGGGCTGGATCCGTATTGTCCTTAAACAATATGACAGCCGTAGAGAAACCTGTATGCAAAGGTTCCACCACTACGCTGTCGATCAAAGAAGAATCCTTATAGTGATATGTTGTCATGACATGCGCTTATGTAAGAGTTACATATTACTCTTTTTATGTTACATAATTATTACAATTGGAGATTAATTTTGTGCGCACGCTTTTATTCTTATAAATCAAGGAAAGTAAACCGGTTACGGATATATTTTGCATATGTCGTGGATTGCCGTGAATTCTGTTTATTCCAGCCTAAATTATCCTCCGAATAGTATGCGCCTGCTTTCTGTAGGATATTGCGCAGGGCGGTTTCCGGCAGGGCCACTGCTTTTATCCTGTCTCGAATCGCCTTATCTTCTTTTGACAAACGCTCATTTATTTCATCATATTTATCATATAATCTGAGCTTTTCCGCGTAAGATTTGCTTATGCTCTCCACGAGCGCCTTATCGAAATAAGCTGCTATATCCGCTTTCCAATTGTCAGGCATTCTGAGGCATAATTCTTTAGACAGGATTTGCTGCTGGATTCCTGCCATAATCAGGGTAGTGACTCCGATTTGCTCGCCGTGGTAGCTATCGGGAAGCATGCCGCCGTATTTCATCTCCATGGTATGGGCTATAAGATGTTCCCCTTGGCTTGCCGGATAACTGCCGCCTGCCATGACCATTCCCAGTCCTGATATGAGCAGGTTCTTTATGAGCAGCTCGATAACCCTGATATCGCCTGCCGCCAGCTTATCAGCATGGCTGAATAACTCGTGCTCATAAGGCGCCGACATGGTAAATGGTTCAGATATATAAGGGGTTAAAAAAAGGAGGTGCGACAGGAGCCAGTCGGCCTGTGCTGTCGGGCGGCACAGGGAATCCCCCAGGCCGCTTAAGGTAAGGCGTTTTGGCGCAGTGGCTATGACACCGAGATCACAGAATATGCCTTTGGGCAAATGTGCAGGCAGGGATTGTTTGTGCCCGCCTGTGGTAATGGACGCGTTAGCGGAGAAATAGCCGTTCATGGAAGAAGCTGTTGGAAAGACGATATATTCCTTTTTGTCAAGAAAAGAAGCGTATTTGCACAGATCGCTTATGGTTCCGCTGCCAACAGCTATCAATGCATCGGCAGGATGTGAACGTATGAAATTTACGGTTGCTTCGTTGGCATGGGGCTTTCCATCCAATAGGAGAAGGCGAGCATTCAGTTCTTTTGTGATTCTCTCTCCCAGCGCGGCATGGGTTGCCTGATCGCATATAATTAATGTTTGCCTGTTACCCAGGTTCGCAATTTCAATTAACTCTTTGCTTCTTGAGCGCAGGGAGGGCTCTATGACGATTTTACAATCATAACCCGCGAATAGTTCTTTAAAATTATTAATCATGATATAAAGAAATTGTATATTTCGTTGCGTACTGTAATATCTTTTTAACCTAACTGGCTGTGACGTTGCTATATTATTATGCGTTTTGTTCTGGTACTACTGCTATTTATTGCCTCTCCAGTTTTTGCAGAACAACCGCCGCCACACCAAAGTTTTCAGGACTGGCTGGCCGATTTTAAGTTTGACGCTATGACACAGGGAATTTCTGCCGATGTCCTTGAAGAAGTGTTTTCCTATGTGGACGAGCCATCGGCGGATATCATAGCGCTCGATCGCAAGCAGCCTGAAAGTACACGGACTTTCTCTGAATATATCGAAGGAGTTGTCACGGCAAAGAAAATTGCGGATGCCAAGGAAAGATGGCGTACCCACAAGAAACTTCTTAGAAAGATTGAAGCAAAATATCACGTTCCCGCACCGGTGTTGCTTGCCCTGTGGGGACTGGAAAGCAATTTTGGCCGCAATCAGGGCGATCTGTATGTCGTGCAATCCCTGGCAACGCTCGCCTATGACGGTAGGCGCAGCGAGTTCTTCCGCGCGGAACTGATGGATGCGCTCAAGATAATAGAGAATGAAGAGCTGCAATATCAGGATTTGACGGGGTCGTGGGCGGGCGCGATGGGGCAATGCCAGTTCATGCCTTCCAGCTTCCTTAAATTTGCCGTGGATTTCGATCATGACGGCAAGAAAGATATATGGGAAAGCGATGCGGACGTGCTCGCTTCCATAGCGAACTACCTGCACAGCAAAGGCTGGCAGCATAAAACCGGCTGGGGACTGGAAGTGGAAGTGCCGGAAGACACGGATATTAGCCAATGGCACGGCGAAAAGAATAGCAAGCCGCTTAAAGAATGGAGAAAGCTCGGATTCCTGCAGGCAAACGGCAGGCCGTTGCCCAGGCGCAATATTGATGCAAAGCTGGTCATCCCGGATGATAATTCGTCGGCATATTTGGTGTTTTCTAATTATAACGTCATCATGGATTGGAACCGTTCGATATATTTCGCAACCTCCGTTGGTCTGCTTGCAGACGCCATAGGCCATAAATGATCAAAGAAATCCGTATCTTGTTGTCGCTTTCCATTCTCGCTGTTCTTTCCGCCTGCGGCTCAACGGAAAAGGCTCCCTATCAGGGCGTAAAGCTGGGAAAGCCTTATGTGGTAAGCGGGCGGATTTACAAGCCATCCTATAATCCCAACTATGATGAGATCGGAATTGCTTCCTGGTATGGTCCGGGGTTTCATGGGGAGCGTACCGCAAGCGGAGAGCGCTATAACCAGAATGATCTGACGGCTGCCCACAAGACATTGCCTTTGCCTTCCATCGTACGGGTGACAAACCTGAATAACGGAAGAAGCGCCATTATCAGGATCAATGATCGCGGGCCGTTTGTTGGTAACAGGATAATCGATTTATCAAGAGCAGCGGCAAGCAAGCTCGGGGTTATTAAAACCGGCACGGCAAAAGTGCGCGTGCAGTTCCTTGACCAGGAAACAAGGGAATATGTCAGTAACCTGCCTAATGGGCCAGCTTCACTCAGGAAACTTGATATGCTTGCAGAATCAGGGAAAAGCGGAACCTATAATCATAATACGATAGAAGTATCCGAAATCACTACACCCGCGCAGGATGATGAGCCATTACCATTTGTTGCCCCTTCCTATGCACAGCCGCAGGCTACTGCATATAAAGCGGAAGCGCGTGTCAGCGAACCTGTTGAAATCCAGCCTGCCGCATACGTAACCAACGAACCACTTCCCTGGAATGAAAAAAAGGCTGCCGCAGTTGAAGAAAAGGCGGGAAATATGGTTTTGCATAAACACGAAAATACTGGAGGGCATGACTATTTCGTTCAGGCGGGGACGTTTGGCATCAAAGGCAATGCCGACAGGATGTTAGAGGCCATGAAGGAAGTTGCCAGCGCCACCATTGTGGAAACCCCGGTGAAGAATAAAAAGTTCTACCGCGTGCTGGCGGGGCCATACCATACACGATCGGATGCGGAAAGTGTACGGAGCAAGCTTGACACCGTGGGTATTTCTGGCGCAAAGATTATACGTAATTAAAAATCCGTATCTTTCATATCGAGGGTTTATTCCATGAAGAAATTTCTGTTATCCGCATTGGCGGTTTTATTGTTCGTACAGCCATCACCTGCTATTGATACTGCCGCAAAGCAGGCCATTGTTATTGATGACAGCACCGGTACGGTGCTGTTTGAAAAGAACGCCGACGAAAAAATGCATCCTTCTTCCATGAGCAAGCTCATGACGGTCTATATTGTGTTTACGCGCCTCAAGGAAGGCAGCCTCAGGCTGACGGACACCTTGCCCGTAAGTGAGAAGGCGTGGCGCCTGCAGGGATCGAAGTCATTTGTTGAGCTTGGCGCCCGTATTTCAGTGGACGATCTTCTCAAGGGCATCATCATTCAATCCGGCAACGATGCGTGCATGGTGATTGCGGAAGGGCTTGCGGGCAGCGAGCAGGCCTTTGCCGAGCAGATGAACGATATGGCAAAAAAACTGGGGCTTACCAGCAGCCACTTTGCCAACCCGCACGGGCTTACGGACCCGAATCACCTGATGAGCGCGCGTGATCTGGCGATTCTCAGTCGCCATATCATTCATGATTTTCCGGAGTACTATCATTATTTCTCCGAGAAGGAATTCGTATATCACGGAATCAAGCAAGGTAACCGCAATCTGCTACTCTATAAAAACGATTTGGGAGTGGACGGCCTGAAGACCGGACACACTGACGAAGGCGGATATGGGATAGTTGTTTCAGCGAAAGATGGAAAAGACAGGCGTGAAATC
>CAYVTI010000014.1:6474-50620 GCA_964454545.1 uncultured Rickettsiales bacterium | reverse complement strand
GCATGGATCCGAAAGGCATCATGGCCGAGCTCACCGGGCGTATTGACGGCTTTTCACACGGCAAGGGCGGCTCCATGCACATGTTCTCCGTGGATAAGAATTTTTACGGCGGGCACGGCATCGTCGGCGCGCAGGTGCCGCTCGGAACGGGCATAGCGTTCGCCAACAAGTACCGCGGCAACGACCGGGTATGCATCACTTATTTCGGCGACGGCTCCGCCAACCAGGGTCAGGTGTATGAATCTTTCAACATGGCGGAACTGTGGCGCTTGCCGGTAGTCTATGTCATTGAGAACAACGAATATGCGATGGGAACATCGGTTAAGCGCAGTTCGGCGACCACTGAACTTTACCGCCGCGGCGAGGCGTTCGGCATCCCGGGCAGGCAGGTGGACGGGATGGATGTCATCGCGGTCAAGGAAGCGGGGGATGAAGCGGTGGCGCATTGCCGCGCCGGAAAAGGCCCTTTCCTGCTTGAGATGAAGACCTACCGCTACCGCGGCCACTCCATGTCCGATCCCGCCAAGTACCGCAGCAAGGAAGAAGTCGAGATGTACAAGGAGCAGCGCGATCCCATCGAGCGCCTGAAAGCGAGGATACTCAAGGGTAATGTCGCCGATGAAAACAAGCTCAGGATTATCGAAAACGATATAAAATCCATAGTGAACGACGCTGCGGAATTTGCAAAAAACTCTCCCGAACCGCCGGAATCGGAATTGTGGACGAATGTAGTGCAGGATTGATGCCTGCGCGTAAATTGAGGAGATTATGTCGACTATCCTTATCGATTTTGTGAAAGAGGCCACTAAAGCCGGAAAAAGCAGGAGCGAAATCAATGCCGTTCTGAAAGATGCGGGATGGTCTGGTGATCAGCTAAACGACGTCTGGAAAAAATTTCACGATAGCGCTTTTCCGATTCTGGTTCCGCTCCCAACTGCCTACGCATCACCAAGACTGGCCGCGATTAACCTGTTTTACTGCATTGTCCTATATATAACCCTATATTCCGCAGTATCTATCCTATTTACGTTCCTGGATTACATCCTGCCCGAAAGAACGCCTCTCTCCAACAATGGCCCTTTTTCGGCTCTCATACGTTATGATTTGGCTATTTTACTGGTAAGCGCGCCGCTTTTATTTATAAGCGCGCGCCTCGCCCACAGAATGATGGAGACTTCCGGCCAGTTTATACCGGCCATACGGTTGAAGTTGCTTAGCCTTACCCTTTTGTTTGTAGCCCTGGTGATGCTTTGCGATGTTACGACGCTGGTTTACTATCTGTTAAGCGGCGATTTCAGCATGCGTTTTATTATTAAAATCGCTGTAATAGCAGGCGTATGCATCGGGGTTTATGTTCATTTCAAACCTGAATTGCAGCAAAACGAAGCTAAAGCATAAATATAGATGAGGATGGAAAACGATGGCCACATTGACAGTCAGAGATGCCTTAAGAGACGCGATGGCGGAGGAAATGCGCCGCGACAAGGAAGTATTCGTGATGGGTGAGGAAGTCGCCGAGTATCAGGGCGCGTATAAAGTAACGCAGGGACTGCTGCAGGAATTCGGCGACAGGCGAGTTGTCGACACCCCTATCACCGAGCATGGCTTCGCAGGGCTTGGCGTAGGCGCCGCCATGATGGGATTGAAGCCTGTGGTAGAGTTCATGACGTTCAACTTCGCCATGCAGGCGATGGATCAGATCATCAATTCCGCCGCCAAGACGCATTATATGTCCGGCGGGCAGATACGCTGCCCCATTGTATTCCGCGGTCCGAACGGCGCCGCTTCGCGCGTGGCCGCGCAGCATTCACAATGCTATGCAAGCTGGTACGCGCATGTTCCGGGCCTTAAGGTCATCTCTCCCTATTCCGCCGCTGATGCGAAAGGCCTTCTGAAATCCGCCATTCGCGATCCAAATCCGGTCATCTTTCTTGAGAATGAAATTCTTTACGGCCATAACTTTGATGTGCCGGAGGACAGCGATTATACCGTACCCATCGGCAAGGCGGCTGTCCTGCGCGAAGGCAACGACGTCACTCTCACCGCATTTTCCATCACGGTGGGTCTGGCGCTCAAGGCCGCGGAAGAACTGGAAAAAGAAGGCATAAGCGCCGAAGTGATTGATCTTCGCACCCTGCGCCCGCTCGATACCGATACCATTGTCGAGTCCGTGCAGAAAACCAGCCGCTGCGTTTCGATTGAAGAAGGCTGGCCGGTAGCCGGGATCGGCTCGGAAATCTGCGCCATCATCATGGAAAAGGCGTTCGATTACCTCGATGCTCCCGTAGAGCGCGTGACCGGCAGGGACGTTCCCCTGCCCTATGCCGCAAACCTGGAAAAGCTCGCATTGCCGAAAGTGCAGGATGTCGTAGAGGCCGTAAAAAAAGTGTGTTACCGCAGCAACCCCTAACGGAGGCTCTTCATGCGTAAACTGGCATTATTGTTCCTGCTGCTCCTGCCGCTTGCCGCGCAGGCGGAGGAAAAGGCGGCTATCATAACGGTGCATGGCGAAGCGGTGACAAAGATCGCCCCGGATCAGGTAACGCTGCCCGTCACCGTGCATGAAGAAAATGCCAGCATAAACATAGCCAAGGAAAAGCACGATGAAAAGCTGCGCGCGCTTCTGAACCTTGCGAAAGAATTCGGAATAAAGAAGGAAGACATGCAGACGGGTTACATGTCCATAGAGCCAATATATGATTATGAGTTCAACAAGCAGAAACTGCGCGGCTACCAGACGCAGACATCGATAAATTTCAAGTTAGACGATCTGTCCAAACTCGGCGAGTTTATCGATCAGGTCATAGGCCTTGGCATAACGAACATCGGAAGCGCGTATTTTTCCTTGAAAGATGAAACGCAGGTAAAGGAAGAAACGCTCGCGAAGGCGGTTATGGGCGCTTCGGAAAAAGCGCGCCGTATCGCCGAGACGGCAAAAGTTTCGCTGGACAGGCCACTGGCCATTGAAGAAGGAAATGTTGAGGTCAACCGCCCGTTCCGCCCCTTGCCTATGATGGGAGTGCGCGCAGTGGCAGGTCCCATGTCGGTCG
Source organism: uncultured Rickettsiales bacterium (assembly GCA_964454545.1). GTDB lineage: Bacteria > Pseudomonadota > Alphaproteobacteria > Rickettsiales > JABCZZ01 > JABCZZ01. Next base: position 47,570 of record CAYVTI010000014.1, on the reverse strand, counting down.
GCTCCGCAGCGCCGGAACTGCCCTCCGGCCTCATAGAAATACGCCAGAGCGTGACCGTTACCTATCAACTCAAATAACAGCAGGAGGTTTTATGACAAGATTACTCTTTACCGCCGTGGCTTTCGTGGTTATGGCAATCCTCTATCCCCCTGTCATCACCCAGGCCAAGGTCGCGGCGATCAATCCGTGCCTTAACGAAAGCGCGCAAATCACCGTGACTTTCAATTCGACGGAATCGGATGTAGGCGCCATAAAGAACCGTTTTGACGACAAAATCGCTGAGATCGAGAAAACCGCAAAAGAAGCGGGGATAGAGGAGTTTGCCGTACAGTCGATGAATTATAATGTGCACCCGCAGAATTATAATGCGATGGGCAATGCGCAATATGTCTTCAGCGGAAATGTGAGCTTCAGGGTTTCTCCTGCCAGCAAAGCGCTTGAATTAATGTCCGTGCTGATTAAAAAAGGATTTGCCGCAAGCGCCAATGTCAATTCCTATAATAACGGCGGCGCGAACTGCAATACGCTTGCAACTCCGGCCCCGGTCGAATAATAACAGGCCCCAGATACATATTAACTTAAGAGCAATGCTATGCCGATTGAAATACTGATGCCTGCCTTGTCGCCCACCATGACGGAAGGCAACCTGGCAAAATGGGTAAAGAAGGAAGGCGATAAGATTAAGGCGGGACAAGTCATCGCTGAAATCGAAACCGACAAGGCGACTATGGAAGTGGAAGCCGTGGATGAAGGCACGCTCGGCAAAATTTTCATCAAGGAAGGCGCGCAGGGCGTAAAGGTCAATGAAGTGATCGCCCTTCTTCTGGCTGATGGCGAAGACAAAAAAGCGCTGGACAGTTATAAGCCGAAGGAAGCGGCCAGAGTTGAAAGTGGAGTAACGAGTGAGAAAAAAGAAAGCATAAAGGAAGTTGATAGCAAATCTGCCCTGCCTCCCGCTCCAAGCTTTGTTCCTCCCTCACCCCCGCCTTTACAAACCACTCACCACTCGGCTCTCACGACTAAACTCTTCGCCTCTCCGCTTGCCAAGCGTATTGCAGCACAGGCTGGCGTTGATCTGCGCATGGTGCAGGGAAGCGGCCCGCATGGCCGCATTGTCCGCGCTGACGTTGAAAATGCCAAAGCGTCCGGGGGAACCATGCGCGGCATGGTGTTCCGCAACCCGCAGGAATATGCCAGCATTCCCAACAACAACATGCGCAAGGTTATCGCCAGGCGCCTGACCGAATCCAAGCAATTTGTCCCGCATTTTTATCTGACCGTCTCGATAGAGCTCGACAAGCTGATCGAAGTGCGCAGGGAACTCAATACCGAGGCAGAGCTTCTGGCCGGTAAGGACGGCAAGCCCGCCTATAAACTCTCCGTCAACGACCTCATCATCAAGGCTACAGCGCTTGCCCTCAAACGCATTCCGGGCGCCAATGCCATGTGGACGGAAGAAGCCATCCTGCGCTTTAACAACATCGACATATCGGTAGCGGTGGCAACCGAAGGCGGGTTGATTACCCCCATCATACGCAATGCCGACCAGAAAACCGCCATCCAGATCTCCAGCGAAATGAAGGATCTGGCGGCACGCGCGCGCGCCGGGAAATTAAAGCCGGAAGAGTTCCAGGGCGGCGGGTTCAGCATATCCAATCTCGGCATGTACGGCGTAAAGCATTTCGCCGCCATCATCAACCCCCCGCAGGGCTGCATCCTCGCGGTAGGCGCAAGCGAGGAAAGGGTCGTGGTCAAAAAGGGCCATATGGTCACCGCCCATGCCATGGATGCCACTTTGTCAGTCGATCACCGCGTGGTCGACGGCGCGCTCGGGGCGGAATTCCTTGCGGCGTTCAAGCGTTATATGGAAAACCCGAGCCTGTTGTTGGTCTAAGCAAGCTCTAGTGTCGGCAATATTACCGAAAGTCAGGGATTGGTGAGAGCATTTAACGAATTCTGGTGTATGTTTCTTTTTTCTCTGATGACGCTCGCTGCCGTACATGCTGAAGCGAAAACCAATAGGATGGTTGATCCGGGAAGCGGAACCGGCGGCATAACAATCACCGGTGGCACAGATACTACCAACTATCAATATAATGCCCCCGGACTAACCGTCACCCATGTGAACGGGCTCCCCCTATCGCCAGAGTCACCATCAGAACCGACAGAAAGTTACGATAGCATAACGCGAAAAGCAGCAAAGCTGCCAGATCTATGGTTTATATGTAAAACAACAAATGATTGTGGACTTGCCCATGTTCCCTGCAATACGAGCCTTGCAGTAAATAAAACACATAAAACCAAAGTAGAAACAGCGATATGCAAGGGAGCCTGCATAGATACCTGCGCACAATCCGCGCCGGATACCTCTTCAGCCATCTGTAGTATCGGCCAATGCATAACCGTTATCAAGAAATTTACTCCCTCTGGCAAGTAGCTTCGGGTTTATCAGCATTCCTCTACAATATAGCGCATGACGGTGCGTTTACGCTTTGTTTCGCCGTCGGGAGCGTCCACGGGCTCGATATGCATGCTCATCAGCAATACGGTAAGCTCTGAAAGCGTAAGGTTGTGCGGGTGCAGCGCATAATAAATCCCTTTTACAAGGGCATCGTTTTTCCAGGGCTTGTTCAAAAGCCCAAGCACCACTTTTATTTCAAACAGTAATTTATTGGCGGGAAGGACGACATCGTCGATAGCCTCAAGTTCTATAAAAGGATTATTCCCGGTCATATTGTCATTGGCAGCAACTCTCAGCTCAATGCCTTCGCTTTCCAGAAAAATCCTGAGACGGTTTTCAATCTCCAGTTTCAGTTCGGCAATCAGTCCTTGACGCATAATTTCCTCACCCTTCTTATTTAACTCATCGCAATTATCACCTTTACATACGGTATAAGTCATGCTAGATTTACCTCATAAGTTAAGAGGTTTTTATGAAAAGCGTTTCTTTCCGCGAGTTCTTTAAGCAGTTCCCCAATGATGATGCTTGCCTTGAGCATATCATGGAAGTGCGTTATGGGCTTGAGCATCAATGCCGCAAATGCGGACGCGATGCCAAATTTTATCGCCTTGCTTCGGAAAAGGCTTTTAGCTGCCAGTGGTGCGGTGATCATGTTCATCCCTGTGTAGGGACGCTGTTTGAAAATACCCATTTGCCTCTGCAATACTGGTTTCATGCTATTTACCTGTTTACCAGTAGTCGCCACGGCGTTCCAGCGAAGGAACTGGAAAGGCAACTTGGCATACCTTACAAAACTGCATGGCGCATGGCGCGTGAAATCCGTATCCACATGGGGAAGGTTAACGGCAATGATCCGCTTTCTGGTACGGTAGAAATTGACGAATCTATGGTAGGCGGCAAGCGGTCTGGTGGCAAAAGAGGGCGCGGAGCCGAAGGTAAAACAGTTGTTTTCGGTATGCTTGAGAAGCAAGGCAGGGTCAAAACTCAAGTAGTTCCGAATGTGAAGCGTAAGACGCTCTATCCGATTATAGAGGCTGGCATTGTAAAAGGTTCCACCATTCATAGTGATGAACTGCGCTCTTACGCTACACTTGCGGAACAAGGCTATGAACACGAAACCGTTAATCACGGACGCAAGGAATTTGTGCGCGATAACGTACATGTAAACAGTATGGAAGGCTTCTGGTCTAGGTTGCAAGTATCCATTCGCGGTACGCATGTGCATGTATCCCCTAAGCATCTTTCTGCTTACGCTGACGAGTTTTCTTACCGCTATAATTCCCGGAAGAACCCCGCGATGATGTTGCCTGAGTTGCTTTCGACTTACCCGCAAGTTTCTCAATAGCAGAGTTAAAGGCTTCGGGATCGTATTTCAAATGTTCCCGCTCTTGGATAAATTGCTCCAACTTACCAGCGGAGAGAGCTTCTTTAAGAGTTATGTTCTTCCCATGCGACATACCTTACGCTATCTCCATATTGTCACCTTTAGCAACTATGATTTCCGAAGACTCAAGAGATGGTTTTTTAGGAAATGCTGTGTAAACTTCTTCTCTTAAGACTTGGATATAAGTATAGAATGGCACATCTTCCCTGTTAGGGACCGCAGGAGTTGTAATATTCCCCTGAATATTTAACATGTCTAGTTGAATACTCTCCCATTCGTCAGCCGGGATAGAAATGTGCGTCCCTTTATCATTCTTTCTTCCTAATACGGTTATCTTGCCTTCTCTGGCAGCCTTCCTAAAAGCAATAGGAGCCTCAAGCATAGGCATTTTACGCATTCCTTCATCCGATACGGTGTTGCGTATTAAAAATCCCCATTCAGACTCTTTAGCAATATAACTGATGGCCTCATAAGCTGACATATATCGGGATTCAGTCTTATTATCTTGCAATAAAGGTGTAGAGGGGGATTCAATTATTGGGCTATCTGGCGGTGTAGCTGTAATTGCAAATTGCTTGGAAACTAAAAACCTGCTCTCTATTCTAGGCCAGAATATTAATCCAATTAATCCGAATATACCTGACACCGCTATCAAAATACCTAAAGGATCAATATCTAGTCCAGTGACTATTGCTATCATATGAGCTACCCTTCCATCCAAGTGAAAGGCTTTGGTAATTCCACCTGATATTGCTGAAAGCACAACACCAGACAAAAGGCGCTTAAAATAAGACATGATTTTTCCAAAGAGATTTGCCATAATTTCTTGGCATACCATCCGTCAAAACGTATGTAAAGGTGATAATTGCGTAACTCATTGTATATTTCTTATAGTTTTCCCATAAGCTCCTCTGTTGCTTTTTTGGCACAAAAAAGTTAATAAATGGTTAATTATAGCTAACTATTCTACCCTCAGTTTTAGAGGGAGAATTCCGCTGGCTATTTTTTGTGCCCGTTACCGTTCAGGTTGGCCACAACGGCTTCAGTCAAACCCGCAAGAAAGCTGGGAGTTATGACGTAGGTCAGGTTCCTGGCGGTTTTCTTGGCTTTTTCCTCGCTCATGCCGGTAATCTTTGGCAATATGTCCGCCATTTTGTGGAATACCCACTCCGTTGGCTTGGAAAGAAAGGTCATGGAGACTCCTATAAGGCCGAGATGGGTGGCAGCCCCGGCAATGCCGGTTTTAATAGGATTTATACGGGAGCCGGTCGCCCCCTTGAGCGCATACTGGATTGCCGTAGCTATGGCGTTCTCAGCAAGAAATATGGTGCCTCCCTCAATTAAGGTATCTGCAATCCTCTCGGCACGTTCCTCCCGCGACAGATCCCGGTAATGCCTGCGAGGCTTGTCTCCATGCTCCGCCTCATAAAAAGCATGCAGTTCATGACCTACATTGACGCTTTTCTCAATCTGAGAAAGATGGGGTTCTATCAGCCTGGCTAGCGTTTTCTTGATTTTATTATCCGGACGGTGAATGTTTTTTCTGAATACCGGCTCTATGATAAAAGCTCCAAGCGCGGAAACGGCTTCTGATGCGAATACAATCCCTGTTTCCTTAGTAATTACTTTATCTTTTATGAAATTCGCCATATCACTGATACTGCCAAGCCTTGCCTAATCTTCCAATCTATATAATAACAAAATATCAGGCTGATATTGTGAATATTCTGTTACAAATATGAGTATATTTCTGAAATCCTGCGAATTTGTGATGGGGGGCACGGATATGGAATTACTGCCCCCGCCCAATTTGCCCGAAATTGCTTTTGCAGGAAGATCGAATGTGGGAAAATCAAGCCTCATCAATGCATTAACCAATCGGAAGACCCTTGCAAAAGCTTCAAACATGCCGGGCCGCACGAAAGAGATAAATTTTTTCAGGCTTGCAGACAGGCTTATGCTGGTCGACCTGCCGGGCTACGGCTATGCGAAGGCCCCGAAAAAGGAAGTAAGGGCATGGACAAGGCTGGTGAAACTCTATCTTGCAGGCCGTCCCAACCTGCGCCGCGTATGCATGCTCATCGATTCCAGGCACGGCATCAAGGAAGCCGATACGCAGATTATGGAGTTGCTGGATGAAACTGCGGTAAGCTACCAGGTAATCCTGACCAAATCGGACAAGATAAAGCCGTCCGCGCTACCGCTCCTGATAGAAGCCTCTATTCAGACGCTGAAAAAACACCCGGCGGCGCATCCTGAAATCCTCACGACCAGTGCCGAAAAGAAACAGGGTATAGATACGTTACGCAATGAACTTGAACAATTTTCATAAAAAAGATAATTACAGGGGTACTGGGGAAAATGCCATGAAGAAAATAGAGCTGATGCGAAAAAAACTGGAGGCCGCTTTTGAGCCGCTGCATCTAAAAATTGTTGACGAGTCTCTGAAGCATTTCGGGCATATGGGTGAAAGGGCAAGGCCGGAAACGCATTTTTTCATAGAAATCGTCTCTGAAGAATTCAATGACCTTTCGCGTGTGGATCGCCATCGCCTGATTAATGAGGCGCTGGCCGATCTGTTTCGCGGCGGCATGCACGCGCTTGAAATCGTGGCGCGCTCGCCCAAAGAGCTGAAATGAAAGAAATCATCGGCCTTATGGCCGCCCTGCTTACGACCGCCTGTTACATCCCGCAGGCCCTGCATGTGCTGCGTTCCCATAGCACCGCGGGCATTTCCCTGCTTGCCTATGCGACGTTGTTTATCGGCATAGCCCTGTGGCTGGTGTATGGCCTGCTGCTAGGCGATCTTCCAATCATACTCGCAAACGGCTTGACATTGCCGCTGTTGTCCGTCGTTATCATCAAGAAACTCCGCAACCGGGGCAAAGATTAACGACTAGATGTAACGTCTAGGGTGTATCCGGTTTGTTTGCCGGCTGCGGCTGGTTTTCGTAGGCAAGCCTGCGGTAACGCAGGACGCTGAATGGTATCAGTATGCAATATACCGCACCGCAGACCGTAAACATAATCCAGGGTTCTATGAGCACAAGCGCGATGATAAATCCGCCGAGCAGCATGATAGGCAGGACCCATTCGTGGCGCACCACCAGTTTCTTGGCGGCGAAAGTCGGTATGCGGCTGGGCATGAGAACCGCGACAATAATCACCCAGAGGACGCAGAACGCGGGATGGGAAAAAATCCTGTTATCCGCGTAAAAGCTGGTCACCAGCGGCATCAGGGAAAGCATGCCGCCCGCCGGGGAAGGAACGCCCACGAAAAACTTCCTTTGCCACGGCTCCACAGTCTCGTCGGCAAGGTTGGTATTAAACCGTGCCAGCCGGAGCGCGCAGCACACCGCGAAAAACAGCACGACCGCCCAGCCAAGCCCTCCCATGGCCTTGAGCTTCCACATATAAAGCACGATGACCGGCGACACGCCGAAACACACGAAATCGGAAAGCGAATCAAGATGCGCGCCAAAAACGCTGGTTGAATTGAGAAATCTCGCGATGCGCCCGTCCATGCCGTCAATGATGGCCGCCGCGACAAGCAGGGTAACCGCTGTTTCCAGTTTCCCATCCAGCGCAAAGCGCATGGCGGACAGGCCGCAGCACAATCCCGCAATAGTAACCATGTTGGGAAACAGCCTGCTCAAAGGAAGTTCCAGCAGCCTGCGTTTTTTCAATCTTGGCCGTGTGGACATGGTTTTTATATCCGGACTCCCGCTCTGACTTCTTCCGTGGACTGAAGATCCGCAAACACAGTCTCACCGCCGACGGCGCGTTGCCCCACTATCACCAGCGGAACAGCCCCTTCGGGCAGGTAGACGTCCACCCGGCTGCCAAAACGGATGAGGCCGAATCTCTCGCCCGTAGCCACTTTCTGGCCGGGCTCCAGGTTGCAGACGATCCTTCTCGCTACCAGCCCGGCGATCTGCACGACCCCAACCGTCCTGCCATCGGCGGCAGTTACCGTTACATACTGCCGCTCATTTTCTTCGCTCGCTTTGTCAAGCGACGCGTTGAAAAAAGCACCCGGATGGTAATGAAGCGCAGTAATGGCGCCTGCAATCGGTATTCGGTTGACATGCACGTCAAACACATTGAGGAAAATGCTTACCCGCGTGCGTTCATCGTTGCCAAGCCCCATCTCGGAAGGCGGAACGGCCTTTACGATCTTCTGTATGATGCCGTCCCCCGGACTTACTATCAGCCCAGAACGCGTGGGCACGCTGCGCACCGGATCGCGGAAGAAAAATGCGCACCATAATGTAAGCACCACGCCCACCCAGAACAAGGTACAGGAGAACGTTCCAAAAAGCGCCGTAACCAGCGCGAATATCGCTATGAATTTCCAACCCTCGTTATTAATGGGCGGTATAGTTTTGCAGATTGTGTGAATTATGTTATCTTCTCTTTCCGGCATAGCGCTCCTCGGTTCATATGCGATGCGTCTCTGCCAAACTTAAAAGCTTGCAGTTAAATGTCAATGACTTCTGTACTGGTAATAGGAGCTTTCCCGGAAGACATTTCCGTCATCAAGGGCGGCGTCGAGGCTTCGGTCATAGGCCTGGCGCGTTCTTTGCGGGCGCACGATGATGTACGGGACGTAAAAGTCATTGCGCTCCCCACAAGAAGCACGCAGGTACGAAAAGCCGCTACCGTTAACGGCATGGAAGTCCTTTACCTTAAAGGGCACCGTTTTCTCGCGTTAAACGCGCTCCACCTGCCGTGGATTCTCCGCTATGCGCAAAGCCATAGGCCCTCCGTAGCCCATGTGCACGGCACGGGGCTGCTGCAGGCGTTACTACTCACAGCGCTGCGCTTGCAAAACGCAAGGCTGGTCTGGACCTTGCACGGCATCACCGCCAAGGAAACCTTGCAGCGGTATAATGCCGATAAAAAATTTTCCTCCCTGGCACGCCACTTGTTTTACCGCTGGCTGGAATGGTTTTCCCTTGCCGCAGCGCCACGCATCATTGTCGATACGCCTTATGTAGCCAGCGAAGTGGGATTGAGGAAAAATATTCACGTTATCCCGCAAGGGATATTCACGGAAGAATTCTCCACGCCGGAAAATGGTTGCCCGGATAATTTTCTCGTCCTGAGCGTCGGGGTTATAAGCCCGCGCAAAGGGCACCACAAAACCATAGCGGCCTTCGCGCGGGTGAAAGAAAGCATTCCCGAAGCCACGCTTATCATAGCGGGAGTCGTATCTGACGCCCGCTATCATCACCGCCTCGAAAGGCAGGTTATGGAGGCGGGACTTTCCGGAAGCGTGAAAATCTTAACTAATGCGGCGCGCAGTAAACTGGTCGCTCTTTTTACGCGGGCAAAGGTGTTTGCCCTGCATTCCGAAGAGGAATCACAAGGTATCGCCTTGTGCGAAGCGCTTGCTTGCGGAGTGCCTGTGGTAGCGACGAAGGCAGGCGGGATTCCTTACGTTGTCAGAGACGGGAAAACCGGGTTTCTGGTCGAATACGGCAACATAGAAGGATTCGCGGACGCCATTATTTCCCTGCTTTCCGATGCCGTCCTGCGTGCAGAAATGTCACGCCGGGCAAAAATATCCGGCAGCAGATTTGACTGGAAAAATATCACGGACGAAGTTATAAGAATTTATAAATCATAAGCATTTAAGCTGGCAGGCTTGTATGACGCGATTCAGCTATTTTTTATTTACCGCGCTGCTGGTCGGCCTCGTATATACCATTCTCTTCTTTGTTGATCCCAAACATGCGACACTCAATTCCACCCTGACCTATTTTTCCGGGCCGCTCATATTCGCCAATTTCGCCATGGCTATTTATTCGCTCCTCGCCTGGGCCATAACCCATGACGACGACGTATCAAAAGGCGGCGTCACTTTCCTCAATGCAACCTGGATAACCGCCCTTGCGACGTACATCGCCTATAAACTCATACTCGCGGGCGGGATATTCAAGCTTTTCTCTTCCTTTACATAGAGCACTGACAACCAGGGCGCAGACTGCGCGCCGCCAACTACATAGACTGGTATTTCAGCCGGAGAATGGATTTCTGCAGGTAATTGACGCTCACCTGCTCAGGCGGTATGGGCACGCCGCACACGGCCCGCACCTGCAGGAAAACGTTCTTGGGAATGAACCGCTTCCATGATCCGATATATTTACGGCTGAATATGCTCCCCCATAGCCCGTTAATCGCGATCGGGTATATTGGCACGGGGTTGCGTTTTATAATGGATTCGATCCCGGTCTTGAAGCGTCCGAGGCTTCCGGTATAAGTGAGCTGCCCTTCCGGGAAAATGCATATGATGTCGCCATTGCTTAACCCGTTTGAGATTTCATCCAGCGCTTTTGTCACGCTTTCGCGCGTCGGTTCAATCGGTATGGCGCGGTTATAGCGCATGAAATAATGGATAAGCGGCAGGTTATAAATCTGGGTGTCGATGATGAACCGGATGGGACGCTTGCAGCCTGCGGCGATAATGACCCCGTCCATATAGGAAACATGGTTGCTTATGAGGACAGCCGGACCGGTTTCAGGGATTTTCTCAAAACCGGTATAGTGGGGATTATATATTCCGATGCATATCCATTTCGCCAACGCACGGTAAAACGGCTCAGGATTGGATAAGAAAGAAAACTTCAATAGACTTCCCCGGACAATATATCTTATTTACAATATATTCCGGGGCACCGCAACAAATAGTGGATGATATGTTGAAATTCATCATGCGCTCCCTTTGCTGTGTAAAAAGGCGCCAATCACACGGTAAAACTCGTGTCCCCTGTTTGCATCCAGGGGCTATTTCTTACGCAGCAGGCTTCAGGGAATGCAACCAGGAGAGATTCAAGACTGCTCATCCTATTTCTTTTTATGCTTATGCTGCCTGCTATCCTCCCCTGGCGCAGCAGGTTTGGAAGTCTCCTGTAGAGACGGTGGCGCACCCGCCTGCGGGGATTTCTCCGGTATGGTTATCTTAGCGCCCTCGCGCAAATTGTCGCTCCCGTCGGTAACCACCACATCCCCCTCGTTCAGCCCGCCGGCAATCGCTACCTTCTCGCCTTCGCTCACGTCGATTTTCACCGGCCTGACCGTCACCGTATTATCCGACTTCACGAGATAGACAAAGCTGCCCGGCGAACCATGCTGGATGGCGGACACGGGAACAAGTATGACGTCCTTCTTGGTATCCACGTGGCAGCGGATATTCACGAACTGGCTGGGGAAGAGCGCATTGTCCTTGTTTTCAAATTCCGCCCTGAGCTTTACCGTGCCGGTCGTCGGATCGACCTGGTTGTCAATCGCTATGACTGTCCCGGTCGTTATCCTGTTCTTATTGTCGCGATCCCACGCTTCTGCAACGATTTTGCCATTTGACTGCATGCGGCCGTTGACCTGCGGTATATCGTCCTCAGGCAGGGTGAATATGGCCGTAATCGGCTGCAACTGGGTTATCACGACTACGCCGCTGGCATCGGACGCATGCACGATATTGCCAAGATCCACCTGTCTTAGCCCTACCCTTCCGCCAAAAGGCGCGGTGATTTTCGTATAGATTATCTGCAGCTTCGCGTTATCCACCAGCCCTTTGTCATTCGTCACCGCGCCTTCATACTGCTTCACCAGCGACATCTGGGTGTCAAGCTGCTGTTTGGCGATGGAATCTTCCTTGAAGAGGATTTTATAGCGCTGCAGGTTAATCCGGGCATCCTCAAGAAGCGCGGTATCGCGCATCAGCTGGCCCTCCGCCTGTTCAAGCTGCGCCTCAAAAGGACGCGCGTCAAGCTCTGCGAGCAGATCGCCCTCTCTTACATATTGGCCTTCCCTGAACAGGATGCGCATCAGCTGACCATCCACCCGCGTATGCACGGTAGCCGTGCTGGGCGGCGTTATATTGCCAAGCCCGTTCAGATAGATTTCTATATCGCCTTTTTTTGCGGTTGCCACGGAAACCGGCACCGGCCCTCCGCTTTTACCCGCACCCTTCCCCGATTTATTTTCGCCGCTGCCCGTATTGTGAAAATACCAGAATGTCCCTGCAACCAGTAACAGGCAGATGATTATCAGCTTAAATCGACTCATAGAACTCCAAATACATAGGCAGTGCCGCTACCTAAGTAATACGACGCCGCATTACAAATATATTTGGATTACCTTAAAATAAAGTTAATGCAGGGTAGATGGCGGGAATGTGTGTCATTCCTCGTCAACATACTGTTTTTCCAATTTTTCATGGCGTTCCTGCGCTTCTATCGTCATGGTCGCGATCGGGCGGGCTTCCAGCCTTTTGATACCGATTTCCTCGCCGGTTTCCTCGCAGTAGCCATAGGTGCCTTCTTCAATGCGGGCAAGGGCGGCGTTGATTTTCTCGATGAGTTTCAGGTAGCGGTTACGGGTGCGCAACTCAACGCCTGCGTCAGTCTCGAGCGAAGCGCGGTCCGAGATATCCGGCTCATGCCAGTTTTCTTCCTTCAGGTGATCGATAGTCTCGCGTGATTCGTCAATCAGCTTCTTGCGCCAGTCCAGGAGCTTCTGGCGGAAATACTCCAGCTGCTTGGCATTCATGTATTTTTCGTTTTCGGACGGTTTGTAGTTGGTTGCAAGCTTGGCGGCCATTTTCATAGTCTCCTGTTTCTGGTAAAAAGGACGCAGACTTATAAAGTATGCTTCCCGGAAATGCAACCTTTTTACATCTAAAAATGCCGCAGAAACAAAAAACCCGCCGTTACCTTGCGATAGCAGCGGGAATTTACCCTTATTTGATTATTTTCTAGTGGGTTAATATGCGGTGTTTATAGAATCCGAACAAGCTTATGAGCAGCCAGGTCACAATGGTGTAGAACATGGGCAACGCGCCACCGCTATGCATCGTGATAAGAATGAATAAAGCGCCCATGACATTGAGCATGATATAGTTCGTATCGGTTACCTTCATCTGGCCGACGATCAACATGAAGTATCCAAGCAGCATGAATACAATGCCCACATACCCGATAATGCCGACGATAGAATCCATAAAAATTGTCCTTTCAAGGTTGCTTTCGGAAAGGCTCCCTTTCTGCCTTTTCCGTGAAGACAGAATCAATTGCTTAATTATGCTTCATAGATAAAATATAGCAGAAATCCGCGAGAAAGTCACCTGAAATGTTGCAATGCAACATGAATGTTGCTGCATTGCATTATAGATCTGGCCAGCGGGAAATAGGGGGTTACCCTTTCACAAAAGCCTTATAGCTGCTGTTCAATCCTTCGATTTTCTTCTGCACGGATTCAGATTGGAGATCCGCCGACTGGCGATTAAATTCCACCTTTACCGTCCCTTTCTCTACCGAAAGCGGCGTGTTATCCAGATTACCCGCCATAGCGCCTGAAAGCTGGAAAGCCAGTTGGGCCGCCGTACCTACCACCTTTGCCCAGTTCTTATCTTTTTCCTTAATTAATTCCAATGTGTTATGATTAAACTTCAGTTTGGACTGGTAACGGTGGTAAAGCGCCAGGGCAAGCCCTATGCGTTCAGGATGGGAAAGTCCGGTAATGGTGGATTGTATGACGCGAAGGAATGCCCATTCCGCCCGGTAATCAGGGTGAATGCGCCATGCTATCTCGCTTAAGATACAGGCGGCAAAGCGTAACCGCCTCCTACTGTCGCTTTCTTCCTCGAATAAAGGAGACATCCATGCGAACAGTTCGCGGGAATATCCCGGCACGCGCCCGTTCTGCGAGGCCAGATCGGTGCAGGAGGCAATGAGGGGGTCTTCTTCGCGCACATAGGGTGAAAGCTTTTCGTAAAGATATCCCTCCCGTATCCCGCTTGAGCTGAAAATTACGTCCACAGGATCGGTCAGGTATAAGATATGATCGAGAATAAGCGCCGCTGGAATAAGGGACTCAACCCGCTTGGCGGGGACGCCCGGTATTCTTGCGAGGCTATCCACGGGCATATGCAGGATTTCTTCCAGGAAACTCCTCATGTCGGATGTCTTGACCGTGTAATTATGGACTATCTCAAGAGGATATTTTTCCTGCGCCATATGCATATGGGCAAGCGCCCGGAAGCTACCGCCGACAGCATAGAAATGCGGCGGCTGCATATGCGCAAGCCATTCCTCGTCCTCAAGCGCGCTGTGGATTATTCTTTCTATCTTTCCCCTCTCGCCTTTGCTCATATCAAGCAGGCGCAATGGCCCTATGGGTATGGTCGTCTGATCACGGATATTTTCGTTATCGATGCTGATAAGCTCGATGCTGCCGCCGCCCAGATCGGCAGCCAGGCCGACAGGCTTGTAGGTGGAGGAGAATATGCCAAGCGCCACCAGTTGCGCCTCTTTCTTGCCGGAAATGACCGTGATGTTTATCCGGTATTTCTGCTCAAGCGCTTCGACAAATTTTGCGCCATCCACCGCATCACGCACGGCGGCGGTCGCTATGATTTGCAGTTCCACCACGTCCATGATGCGCACCAGCGCCAGAAATCGCTTTATACAGCTTTCGGCCAGCTTGACGCCCTCCGGGTTAAGTTTTCCCGTTAAGGCAAGACCCTTCGCAAGCCCGCAGAATACTTTTTCATTAAAGAGCGGGAGCGGCGTGCGCTTTATTGCGTCGTAGACCACGAGCCGGATGGAATTGGAGCCGATATCAATCACTGCAAGCCTTCCGCTATGCTGGATTTCACCGGAAGCATGCCAGGAATCGTATTTTTTCAAATCGCTTTTCTTCATGTATTCCCATCCAACTGTTTTTCCATGCGTTCGTGAAAATATTGTATAATTGTTGCCGCCGTTTCCTCCACTGAACGCTTGGTGACATCAATGACCGGCCATTTATTCTTAAGGTACAGGCGGCGGGATTCAAGGATTTCCGCTTCAACCTTGTCCGGCTCGACATAATTGGTATCTTCATCCTGCTTGAGTGACTGAAGGCGGGTTTTGCGTATCTGTATCAGCCGATCAGAAGAAATAGTAAGACCGACGATAAGCGGTTTTTGTAATTCTTCAAGCTCCGGCGGCAGTGGGCAGCCGCTCACATAAGGAATATTCGCGGCCTTAAATCCGCGGTTGGCAAGATAGACACAGGTAGGCGACTTGGAAGTACGCGACACTCCCACTAGAATAATATCCGCTTCTTTGAGATCCCATGCCGCTTGCCCGTCATCATGAGCAAGTGTGAAATTAATAGCCTCCACGCGTGAGAAATATTTTTCATCGAGTTCATGCTGTCTTCCCGGAAGCATAGAGCTTTCAATTCCCAGATATGCGGAAAGTTCGGATATAACCTGGGCCAGCACCGGTATGCACGGCACTCCAAGCTTCAGGCATTCGGCCTTAAGCACATCACGCAAGTTTTTTTCAACCAGTGTATACATTACTACTCCAGGATTGGCTCTTATTCCGGCGATAACTTTCTCAAGCTGGGTTTTTGTCCGGATGAGCGACCAGATATGTTCCATTACCTCCACATTATCAAATTGGGCGATAGCCGCACGCGAAACGTTACTCACCGTTTCCCCCGTCGAATCCGATACCAGATGTAAGTGAAATTCTTTCATCCACAGCCTGTGTATAAATAGGGTTTTCTGTTGATAACCGTTCTTTTAAAAATTGAACCCATTTTTTATACACTCTTTTCCTTTTTTCATAGAACAATTATCCAGCGGTTCATAACTTTTTACATACATTATGTAGAAAATGCGGATTATTTCTTCAAAATATAATATCCACCTTTTTATAATATTAATTTTATGATTTCATATCAGTTTCTTATAAAAATAATCCGGTAAATTATGAACAAGACGAATCAAAATAACTCTATGTGAATAATCCTGTGGACAAATAAGGGATGGAAAATAATCCCCAGCACTCCTATACATACTAAACTACAACCACCTTTTTTATATTAAATATTTATGATGAGCCCACTCATGGAACGTGCCATGAAACGGAAAGAATCTCCTCCTTTCTGGTTCATGCGGCAAGCGGGAAGATACCTCCCTGAATACAGGGAAATAAGAAGCAAGGCAGGAAGCTTCCTGAACCTGTGTTATAATCCGGAACTGGCTGCTGAAGTAACCTTACAGCCCATAAGAAGATTCGATATGGATGCGGCCATCATATTCTCAGACATTCTGGTCATTCCTCACGCGATGGGGGTAGATGTCAGGTTTGAAAGTGGCGAAGGACCGAAGCTTTCGGTAACACGCGACATGAGATCGGCTGAGGCATTGCATAACGATATTAAAAAACTGAAGCTTGTTTCTGAAGCGCTTGAAATTACAAGAAGCAGGCTGGATAAAGAAAAATCGCTTATCGGGTTCTGTGGCGCTCCTTGGACGGTTGCCTGTTACATGGTGGAAGGCAAAGGCAGCAGGGATTACGAATTCGTTCGGGAATTCGCGTTGAAAGAAGATAAAATATTTTCTCTTATCATAGATAAAATAGTTAATGCGTCAGCGGATTACCTTTCCATGCAGGTGGAAGCAGGAGCGGATATCGTGCAGATTTTTGATTCCTGGGCCGGGGTGTTATCGGTAGCGGAATATCAGAAATGGGTCATTAAACCGACAAAGAAATTGATACGGCTTTTAAAGTCCAGGCATCCGCAGGTTCCGGTGATAGGGTTTCCAAGAGGATCGGGCGTGAAGTACCTGGATTATGTTTCTGAGACAGATACGGACGTGATAGGCATTGATACCCAAACTCCGCTAGTATGGGCTGGAAAAGCTTTAGAAAGGCTTCTGCAGGGCAATCTCGATCCGGTGTTGCTTGCAAGTGATAAAAAAGGCGCGGTTGAAGAGACAAAACGGATTATCGAAAATATGAAAGGCATACCATTCATTTTTAATCTTGGTCATGGAATATTAAAGGATACGCCGGTAGAAAATGTTGAGGCAGTGTGTGAGGCGATAAGGGGAAGATTTCAAGTATAATATTCGGTTTGCATAGGACAGGACTCAAAATACCCGTTGAGTTTACTTCAGGTTTTGTTACTAGTGTCTTCATGCAAAACAAAATCATAACAGTGGTCGGCGGCTCCGGATTTCTCGGGCGTTATGTGGTGAAGCTCCTGGCGGCACACGGCTATCTGGTCCGCGTCATCTCTCGTAATCCGGAAGCGGCGCTTTCCCTTAAAACAGCAGGCGAGGTGGGTCAGGTTACGCTTGTTTCCGGCGACATTACGCGACCGGAAACGCTCAAAGGCAAGCTCGATAACTCCTATGCCGTTGTTAACCTGGTCGGTATATTATTTGAGAGCGGCAATCAGAAATTTGATGCCGTGCAGGCCAAGGGCGCGGGGAAACTCGCGGAACTTGCAAAACTGGCCGGTGCGGAACGTTTTGTCCAGATTTCAGCCATCGGCGCGGACGGCGTCAGCAGATCACGATATGCGCGCACCAAGGCTGCAGGCGAAATCGCTGTAAAGACCTCATTTTCCCAGTCGGTTATCCTGCGCCCGAGTGTCATATTCGGCACGGAGGATAATTTCTTCAATAAGTTCGCTTTCATGGCAAGCATTTCTCCCATCATTCCCCTGATCGGCGGCGGAAAAACGAAGTTCCAGCCTGTCTATGCGATGGATGTCGCACAGGCGGTGCTAAAGGTGCTTGAGCTGGATACGGCCAAAGGCAGGGTATTCGAACTGGGCGGGGCGGGAATCTACAGCTTCCGCGAACTTATAGAATTTATATGCAGGACGATCAACCGCAAGCCGTTGCTGCTTAACCTGCCTTTCGGGGTGGCAGGTTTTATCGGGATGATTGGCAGGCTGCTGCCCGCCCCACCGCTTACCCGTGATCAGGTTATCCTGCTCAAGAGCGATAATGTGGTATCCGCAGGCGCAAAAACCCTTGCAGATTTGGGGATAAAGGCGCAATCGGTGGAAAATATCGTACCCCTTTATCTTGCGCGCTACGCAAGAAGGCTTGCATAGGCGCAAAATTCATGCTAGTCAGATCGCCCTTTTTAAATATTATTTCAAATAATAAAATAATTATAGGTACTTAAAGCTATGTCGGATGCCAGCCTGATTGCCGTGCGCTACGTATGTGCCCTTTTTGATATCGCTTCCGGGAACAAACAGCACGATAACGTGAAAAAAGATATGCTCGCGCTGAAAGTTATTCTTTCCAAAAGCGCGGAACTGCGGAATTTCCTTGTTAATCCGGTCATCAGCAGGAAACAGGCAGGCAAAGCCGTGGAAGCGGTGCTTGCGGCCATAAAAGCTTCCGATCTCACGCGGCGATTCTTTTCCCTGCTCGCCGCGCAGCGCAGACTCGCGCTTACGCCGGTTGTAATTGAGAAATACCTTGCGGAACTTGCCAAATCCCGCGGGGAACTCGAAGTGCATGTCACTTCCGCCGCCGCCCTAGGAAAAAAACAGGCGGATCTGCTTTCCGACGCGCTGGAAAGAACCACAAAGAAAAAAGTGGAACTCAAGCTCTCCGAGAATCCGGAACTTCTGGGCGGCGTCCAGATACGCATCGGCAGCAAGATGCTCGATAACTCGGTGAAGAACAAGCTCGCGCGCCTGCGCCAGGCGCTTTCCAGGGCGGCTTAAGGTTACATCATCCCCGTTCCGGCTTCCTTATCACTTAATAGTGGATAATTGCGGGAATTGAAAAGCTGGTAGTGCCACCATTCGTTACGGTAAGAATCCCAACCTGCGGCAGTCATCAGCCCCAGAAGCAGCAAGCGGTTTTGCTGTGCTTCAATGGAAATATCGGTTCGTCCGTGGTGCGAAAGCGGCATGAATGCGTCGAACGCGGTGCCCATGTCAAGCGGTTTTCCGGCGGTGTCAACAAGTGTCAGGTCAATCGCCGCTCCGCGCGAATGCGGCGAGCCCTTCGCCGGGTTGGCGAGAAAGTCGGGGTCGGGCGTATGTTCCCATAATTTCCATTGCGCCTCGCTGGGACGGAACGCGTCAAATACGAGAAAGCGCAGGTTCAGCGGCTTTGCCAGACTTATGGCTTTCTGCAGCTTTTCCGCCGCTTCCTCATGCAGAAAACATTTAGCGGCCTTGTAGACCGGCTTGCCGGTGAAGTTGTCGCTGGTGGCGTATTTGATGTCGATATCGACGTCGAACGCGGGGGCAAAGATAGGAATAAGATTCATTAGAAATGCCCGTTAGGTTTGTCATCGTGGGAAATATAAGCGAGGAAGCCACCAGAGAACCAGCTTGGAAAATACCTGCTTCGCTTCCGCTGGCCGCTCGCAATGACGATAATATTATACCTTTTCCAGCACAGTGGCAATTCCCTGCCCGCCGCCGATGCACATAGTGGCGAGCGCGTATTGCGCCTTGTGCCTGTTGAGCAGCAGGGCGGCCTTGCCAGTGATACGCGCGCCGGATGCGCCGAGCGGATGGCCGAGGGCGATAGCGCCGCCTTCGATGTTGATTTTCTTCCCGTCAAGCCCAAGTTCCTGTATGCAGGCGATGGACTGGGAGGCAAAGGCTTCGTTCAGTTCGATGATGTCAAGATCTTTCAAAGCAAGGCCAGCGCGAGCCAGAACCTTTTTAGTTGCATGCACCGGGCCGATGCCCATGATTTCCGGTGGAACACCGATGACTGCGGTCGCTTTGATTGCGGCAAGCTTCGGCAGCTTGTTCTTGTCCGCGTAGCTTTCCGAGCAGACGAGCACTGCGGCCGCGCCGTCACTTATGGGTGAGGAGGTGGCGGCGGTGATGGTGCCGTTTGCGTCAAACGCCGGGGCGAGCGTCGCCATTCTTTCAAGGCTGCTGTCTTCCCGGATGCAGCCGTCTTTCGTGACCGATCCGGCTTTGCCGGTAATAGGCGCGATTTCATCGGCGAAAGAAGCGGCAAGCGCCTTCTTATGACTGGCAAGCGCGAATTCTTCCTGAACCTTGCGGGCGATGCCGTATTTCCTCGCGACGGTCTCAGCGGTTTTTCCCATCGAGTCGTAGGCTTGCGGGTAGGAGGCGTAAAGTCCTGGGTTAGGCAGGGGATTGAAGCCGCCCATCGGGACGCGGGTCATCGATTCAACCCCGGCGCAGATGAACATATCTCCCGCCCCCATCGCGATTTTTCCCGCTGCCATATGGATGGCTTCCATGGACGAGCCGCAGAAACGGTTTACCGTGGTTCCGGCGGCAGTCACGGGCAACCCGGCGATAAATGCCACCATGCGGCCCATGTTAAGCCCCTGCTCCGCTTCGGGAAAAGAACATCCTACAATCACGTCTTCGATATCTGCGGGTTCGAGCGCGGTTCTCTGGACGAGCGCCTTGATGACCTGTGCCAGCATGTCGTCCGGACGCACCCTTGCCAGCTCGCCTTTCTTGGCGAGCGTAAAGGGAGAACGAAGAAATCCGCAGATAACCGCACGTGACATAAAACCCTCCAATACTGTATATAGTGTGTATTATAGCCGGATTAAGTAAAGAAATGGTTTATTTTTTATTTTTAATGCCTTAATAACATCCTAAAGGCTGAATTCTATGAAAAAAGAGACACTGGTCACAACTCTGGGCCGCGATCCGGAAGATAATTATGGCGTAGTGAACCCTCCGGTTTACCGTGCTTCAACCATTCTTTTTCCCAACGTTGCGGCATTCGATGCCGCCAATCGCAGTGACAGCGATTTCCGATCATCCTACGGGCGTTCCGGCACGCCGGGGACGGAAAACCTGGAGCGGGCGCTCGCCCAACTCAACGGCGCCGACCACGCGATTGTCACTTCTTCGGGATTGTCTGCAATCCTGGTTGTCCTGACCTCGATGCTTTCCTCCGGCGATCATCTTCTCATTACCGATAATGTCTACAGCTCAACGCGCTCCTTATGCAAGAACGAGCTCAAGCGGTTCGGCATTGAAGTAACGTATTTCGATCCGCTCATAAAGGATATCACGCCGCTGCTTAAGCCCAATACCAAGATAGTATATTGCGAATCACCCGGCTCGCTTACGATGGAGGTGCAGGACATACCTGCTATTGCAGGGGCGGCGCATGCGCATGACGCCGTTGTCGTTGTGGACAATACCTGGGCAACGCCGTTTTTCTTCCATGCGGCGGAAAAGGGCGCGGATATCGTCATCCAGTCCTGCACGAAATATGTCAGCGGGCATTCCGACCTGGTGATGGGACTTATCACCTGCCCGAAAAAATATTACCCGGCGCTCTATCGCACTTACTGCAACTTCGGCGCATGTCCCGGTTCCGAGGAAGTATATCTTGCCGCACGCGGTTTGCGCACGATGGCGACACGCCTCAAGCAGAATCAGGATACTGCGCTGGCGCTTGCCCGCTGGTTCAAGGGCAGGCCGGAAGCGGTGAAAATCCTGCATCCGGCGCTGCCCGACTGTCCGGGGCATGAAATATGGAAGCGCGACTTCACCGGCGCGAGCGGGCTTTTCAGCGTGCTGCTCAAGCCTTATCCGCGAGAGAAAGTTGCCGTCATGCTCGATAATATGGAGCTTTTCGGCATGGGATTCAGCTGGGGCGGGTATGAAAGCCTGATGATACCGTTTTATCCGGCGCGCACCGCGTCCAAATGGACGCATGACGGATTGTGCCTGCGCGTTTATGCCGGGCTTGAACATCCCGATGATTTAATAGCCGATCTGGAAGCCGGATTTAAAAGACTGAATGGGTAGTATGAGCATCTTATGCCTTACCGGCTGGCAACAGGAGCCGGACGCGCTTGCGGGCATTGCGCCGCATGCGGCGCATTTCAGTTATGCCGCCTATGCGGATTGCGCGGAAATGTTTTCAGCCCTGCCGCAGGCGGCGGATCTGGCTATCGGCTGGTCGCTCGGCGGACAATTGCTTGTCAGGGCGGTAGCGGGGGGATATATAAGACCTAAGAAACTGCTGCTGCTTGCCGCTCCGTTCCAATGCGTCTCGGACGGGTATTTTTCCTATGGCACGCCTGCGGAAGATTTCCTTCAAGTGAGGGAAGGTTATGTAGAGAACCAGAGCGCAATGATGGCACAGTTTCAGGCGCTGGTGGGGTTCGGCGATACCAAGATCATCCGTGCGCTGAGTCAGAATGCCGAAATATGGCCCAACGGGCTTT
Source organism: uncultured Rickettsiales bacterium (assembly GCA_964454545.1). Taxonomy (GTDB): domain Bacteria; phylum Pseudomonadota; class Alphaproteobacteria; order Rickettsiales; family JABCZZ01; genus JABCZZ01. Next base: position 25,711 of record CAYVTI010000014.1, on the reverse strand, counting down.
ACTGGCTGGATGAGCTTGGAAACCATACGTGCCGTAAACTTGATTTTGCAAACTTCCCCGAAACGGTTATTGTGCATGGTACCGGCGACAAGGTGATTCACCCGGAAAATGCCAGTAAGTTTATTGAGTATATCGATCATTCAAAAATATTCTTGCTTCCCGGCTTAAGCCATGCGCTGCCTTTACAGGCGCCGGACGTGATAAGAAACATTATAAAAACATGTGTTTGACAGTACCCGCATAAAACAGGATTTTTCACGAGCGGCGGCAATATACGACGATAAGGCGGTATTGCAGAAGCGCGTGCTTGCGAGCCTGCTTGAAAAAGTGAAACCTCTGATTGCCCCGCATGCAAGCATTCTCGATGCCGGATGCGGGACAGGGCAGTTCGCGCGGCGCCAGGAGTCGAAGGCGATGAGCGCAATAATAGATAACATAACGCAACTTGATATTTCTTACGGGATGTGCCGCAAAGCGTGTGAGAATGGCAGCGCGGTGGTGAATGCCGATATATGCGCGCTTCCGTTTGCGGATGATGTTTTTGATGTGGTGTTCTCTTCACTCGCCTTGCAATGGCTGTCCGACTGGCAGCGGGGTTTTCAGGAAATGCATCGTGTGCTGAAGCCCGAAGGCGTGCTGGCGGTGAGCAGTTTCGGCGAAAACACGCTTAGGGAACTGCGCGCAAGTTTTGCGGAATTTGATAATGCCCCGCATGTTTCGCCGTTCATGAGGCCGGATGCTGCATGGCAGAAGGAAACCATCACCGAATATTATCCCGATCTCACTTCCATCATGAGGGGGCTTAAGGATATCGGCGCGGGCAATAAAGTGACAGGGAGACGCAAGGCGATGATGACTCCCGGCAAAATGAAAAAGGTGGAGGATTTCTACCGCGTGAACTTCGGCGGCATTGCCGGGCTGCCGGTGACGTGGGAAGTTCTATATAGAGTGGAGAAGAATGACCGCCGCATTATCAATGCTATCTGAGATCTATCGCAGAATCGCAGGACGCGTGTGTGATGCGTTCAATAGCGTCTAAAGTGTCTTCCGCCTGCTGGCGGGTAAGGTTGTATTTGCCTGCCAATATGCTTATAAAACTGGTTCTTGCCGTTACATAGTGAGTAAGATCTGAAAAATTTAGCTTCTTCCAAGTCTGCCTGATTTTTACCTCAACAGCTAAGTTTATATTTTGCACCTACTTCCCCCTGCCCCGCGCGGAGTTTTATATACAAAAAAGTTAGCAAGCAAATTATAAGTATTCTATCGTTTTGGAATGCGTATGATATAAAAAGAGTGTTAACATGCCCGGTTGAATCTCTCCGGGTTGCATTCCCTCTCTTGCGGCATCGCTTATGCGGGGTGACATCTGCTTAATGCCCTGTTGCTTGCGGTGGGGGTGTTTATTGATTCTGCTGCGCAGCTGGAAAATATCTTGCGAAAACATACGGACATAACGAAAATGTGAACCGCTATGACCCTCATCTATTTCAAAGACCGCTTTTTAAAGGAAAGCGAATGCCATATTTCCTTTCATGACCGCTCGTTCCGCTTTGGCGACGGCATGTTTGAGACCATGCTGGTGTCACGCGGCAGAATTTATGATTTCGCCGGGCATGAGGCGCGGCTCAAGGCTGGGCTTGAAGCGTTGTGCATCCGTCTGCCGGGTATGGATTCATTGCAGGCCGTCTGCGAGGAAACTGTCCGCTGCAACAACGTAACGCAAGGCTATGTCCGCGTCATCATCTCGCGCGGAGCGGAGACGGATGGGGCAGGCTATCTTCCGGGCAGCGCTCAGCCCTATTTCATCGTGCATGCGTTTGCCAGATCATATCCTGCGTTTAAGGAGATTTCCTTATGGCAGTATTCCCAGAACGCGGCGTTTCATATGCCGGCCAAGACCAATAGCGCCCTGATGTATGTCCTCGCCATGATGGAAGCGCGCGGGAACGGATGCGGCAATGCCCTGCTGTCCAATGCGGAGGGGTATATCAGCGAAACGGCGTCGGGCAATATATTCTGGATTCAGGGAGACACGCTTTATACTCCCGCCTTGGACCTGCCCCTCGTGCCCGGGACGATCAGGAGCAGGATTATGGCGCTATGGGGCCGGAAAATCAAGGAAGGGTATTTTACCGTGAAAGACTTGATCACGGCGGATGAAATTTTCATGACGAATACCGGCTGCATCATAGCTCCTGTGGTAGCGGTTAAGCCTGTGGGCCTGACGCTTCAGCCGGGAGCGGAAACGGGGCGTCTGCGAGAGTTGATGGATGCGGAAATAGGCGGGCTGTCTAGTTTTATATGACAACCTGTTCTAAATAAACAACTTGATATTCATTTATATAATATTTACATTGAATAGGCGTGTGGAGCGTCTTCAGCGCATGTAGTTAATAATATTCAAAGTGCCAGCATGAAAATAATGAACTTATTGAGAAAGCCTGCTTTATTAACTTTCGCCCTTCTGACTATCTATCACGCCGGTTCAGCCGCTGCCTATGATCCGCAGAAAGGCCCCATGCAGCCCAGCATAGAAATCAATCTTGACGTGCTTGACAAGCTTTCAGGCAACAATGTTCCCGCTCCCGCAGCTTCCGATACCGCCGTTGCTGCGGAAGAAAAATCGCCGTTTGGTCCACCCACTTCCGCCTCTAATCCGCTGCCCGGCCAGAAGGCGGTGAAGAAGCATAAGACAGCGAAGAAACACATACATAAAAAAGTCGCAAAGAAAAAGACGAAGAAAGTCGATACCGCGCCGGAGGTAAAAGTGGTTGCCGGGAAAGACGAGTCGGAAAGCAAAGAAGATAATAATGTGCCCGTGGTGGTGCCGATGCCGGCGAAAGAACCAGCGAAAGAATTGGTGAAAGAGAAGCCAGTTCCTGCGCCAACACCAACGCCTGCTCCAACCATAACGCCTCAGGAGACCAAGAAGCCGTTGCCTCCGCTTGAAGCATTGCCTCCGGCAAAAACGCCGCCCGTTCAGGATAAATCTCCTGCCGTTCCTTCAGGAGCGGATGTGACTCCAGGTCAAGTCGGCGGTTCTGCGAAAGCTACGCCGCCAGTTCCTCCGTCTCCGCCTAAGGTTCCTTCCGTGATGCCTGCCCTGCCGGAGCTTCCGCCGTCACCGGTAGATAAGGGCGCTTCCACACAGGCTAACATTCCTGTGGTCGCGACAAAGCCGGATATTGCCGTGAAAGAATTACCCCCGGCCCCGCTCCCGCTGCCAAACGCTCCCGGAGCGCCGGAGAATGGGGTTGTTGCGCTTCCTCCTGTCCAGCCTCAGGGGTCGCAGAAGAACGCGCCGGCGCAGAATGTCGTCCAGGTACAGATGCCTCCCCTGCCGGTACTTCCGCAACTCCCGGGACAGAAAGCGGGCCAGCCGTCGGAAAACGCTGTTCCCGCTCCCGGCGCGCCTGATCTGCGGATCGTGTTTAACGACAACGAAACTGATGTGCCTTTGAGCGTGCAGAGCAAGCTGGATAATGTCGCCCTGCAGCTTATCAAGAATCCCGACATACGCGTAAGCATCATCGCCTATGCGTCCGGTTCAGACGCCATCAGCATCTACCCGAAACGGGTGTCGCTCGCGCGCGGGATAGCGGTGCGCAATTACCTGACGACTGCGAGGAACATTGATGTCGAGCGCGTGACCGTAAAGGCACAGGGCAACAAGAACGAGGACGGCCCACCCAACCGCGTCGATCTCTTTCTGATAAAATAGCTGTCCGGATGCGAAAAACTTCTCCTGACAACCCCAAGGATGCATCTCAATCGCGGCCGGGGAGGAAAGATGCGCCGATATTTGCCGCTCTGGATCTGGGCACGAACAATTGCCGCCTGCTGATCGCGTCCCCGGCCGCGCATCCTGCGGGAGGAGGGGGGCAGAGCATAAAAGTGCTGGATACGTTTTCCCGGATCGTGCGTCTTGGCGAGGGACTTAGCGCCAGCAAGCGTCTGTTTCCGGAGGCTATCGGCCGGACGGTGGCCGCGCTTAAGACCTGCCAGAAGAAAATCGAACGTTCCGGAGCCGGATTTACCCGCTATGTTGCGACCGAAGCCTGTCGGCAGGCGGATAACACGGAAGAATTTCTTGCGCTGGTTAAGAAAGAAACGGACCTGACTATCGAGGTCATCAGCAACGAGGAAGAGGCAAAGCTTGCGTTCCTCGGATGCTCCAGCCTGCTTACCCAGCAATCGGAATATGCGCTGGTGTTTGATATCGGCGGAGGCAGCACGGAATTTATGTGGGTGAAGCGCGACCCTATGGCACCGCCAGAGCTGCTGTGCGATTACCGGATCGTGGATTGGCTCTCGCTCAACCAGGGCGTCATGAACCTCTCCGAGAAATTCGGCGGCACGGCGTTCGCCGAAATGTATTTCGACGAGCTGGTGGGCCATCTCGTCAAGACGCTGCGCGCGTTCGATCGCAAGAACAAGATCAGCGAGGCGGTGGCCACCGGAGACGTCCAGCTGCTTTCGACCTCAGGCACGCTTACCACGCTTGCCGCCATCCATCTCGGGCTTTCCCATTACGAGCGCTCACGCATCGACGGGGTGACATTCTCGCTTGATGAACTGCGCGACGCGGCGCAGGCCGTGCTTGCCATGCGGCCTTCGGAGCGCTCAGGCAATGCCTGCATCGGTCCGGAGCGATCGGATTACATCATTTCCGGCTGCGCTATTTTTGAGGCTATCTGTACCTTATGGCCGATCCCTCAAATCACCATTGCCGACCGTGGCGTGCGCGAAGGAATTCTCATCTCCCTGATGCATGAATATATGCGCGAGAGGATGTGACTTCTGAGTTGAGCGGGTATTCACTCAACTCTCCATCCGGCAACTGGCTGCTAATACTTTAAACCGTTGCCGGTTTTTCATCTCCGGAGGGTTCGCCGCTTGGTTTCTTTCGGTTCGATGGTACAGAAGTTTTAGCCGCAATCTTGCCGCCACCGTTTGAACCATTTCTGTTGATGGTCCCGCCTTCCAGCAGGGATTTAATCTCCTGTCCGCTCAGCGTTTCATATTCGAGCAGGTTTCTGGCGATGAGATGCAACTCGTCAATATGCCCGGTCAGGATTTCTTTTGCTTTTTCATAGGCACCATCGACGATAAGGCGCACTTCCTCGTCTATCATGTCGGCGGTCTTGCTGGAAACCTTGCTATTATGCACGCCCGTATAGGCGTCCTGGCTGTCGGCGCCGTAGAATAGCGGCCCAAGCCTGCTGCTCATGCCCCATTCGGTGACCATGGCGCGCGCCAGCTGGGTGACGTACCTGATATCGGAAGAAGCGCCGCTTGATACCTTGTCGTATCCGAATATCAGCTCTTCGGCCACGCGGCCGCCCATCGCGATCGCAAGATCGGCGTACATTTTCTCACGCAGGTAGGAAATCTTGTCGGCTTCCGGCAGGCGCATCACCATGCCAAGCGCCCGTCCGCGGGGAATGATGGTCGCCTTGTGAATCTGATCTGCCGAAGGCTGGTATACAGACACCAGCGCATGGCCGCCTTCATGATAGGCGGTCATTTTCTTTTCTTCCTCGCTGATGACCATCGACTTGCGCTCTGCGCCCATCATCACTTTATCCTTGGCGGCCTCAAGCTCTTTCATGGTGACGACTTTCTTGCCGGTGCGCGCCGCCATGAGCGCGGCCTCATTCACGAGATTCGCGAGATCGGCGCCGGAAAACCCGGGCGTGCCGCGCGCAATAGTGCGTGAGACGACATCTGGGGCCACGGGCACTTTCTTGAGATGCACGTTGAGGATTTTTTCGCGCCCGTTAATGTCAGGATTGGGCACGTTGATCTGGCGGTCAAACCTGCCGGGGCGCAACAGCGCGGGATCGAGGACGTCCGGGCGGTTAGTGGCGGCTACAATAATCACACCCTCGTTGGCCTCGAAGCCGTCCATCTCCACCAGCATCTGGTTAAGCGTCTGTTCGCGTTCGTCATTGCCGCCGCCCATGCCGATGCCGCGATGACGGCCTACGGCATCGATTTCATCGATGAATATGATACAGGGAGCGTTCTTCTTGCCCTGCTCGAACATGTCGCGCACGCGGCTCGCGCCGACGCCCACGAACATTTCCACGAAATCCGAGCCGGAAATGGTGAAGAAGGGTACGCCCGCCTCCCCGGCAATGGCGCGCGCAAGCAGGGTCTTGCCGGTACCGGGAGGGCCCACCAGCAGGCAGCCTTTGGGGATTTTTCCGCCAAGCCGCTGAAATTTCTGCGGATCTTTGAGGAAGTCGACTATTTCGGCGAGCTCTTCCTTGGCTTCATCTATGCCTGCCACATCCTCAAACGTCACTTTGCCAGTCTTTTCCGTAAGCAGGCGCGCGCGCGATTTGCCGAAGCCGAGCGCTCCGCCGCGGCCGCCATCCTTGCCTTGCATCTGGCGCATGAAGAATATGTACACGCCAATAAGCAGTAGAAAAGGCAGCCAGGAAAGCACGGCATTCCAGAACATGTCGGTGACGGAATTATCCGGCGCTGCGGATACGCGGACTTTTTTCTGCAACAAGGTATCTACCAGCGAGGGGGCTTCAGGCGCATAAGTGACAAAACGCTCGCTGCCCACGGTATAATGGCCGGTGATAGTGGTGCTGGGCGAGTCCGGCATTTTCTTGATGGTCACATCGGCTATTTCCCCGGCATTCACCTTTGCCATGAAATCCGAGAACGCCAGCCTTTCATGGGCGCCGTTTTCCATTCCCCCCTGGAAGACATTGACTATCACCATAAGCAGGATGAACACAATCATCCATACGGCGATATTACGGGTAAATTTAGGCATAAAATTTCTCAATTAGGCAAACAGGATTGTTTGGATATGGTTTAATATAGGTGTAAAAAGACGGTTTGTCATCAGCTATGCGATAAAAAATGGGAATAAAGAATTCGCTGCAACAGCCTGTTGCAGGCGCATCTGTCATAAAAAGTTCACTTTTACCGCCCGTGTCAGTCTGGTATAATCGGAAGCCTGAAATGAGAGAAGGGATATTCCATGAAGCGCATTTTCAATATACTGAATATGCTAAAAAATAACGTGGTGTTCGCCACGACGCATACCTGCCAGGAAAAAGGCTTGGAAAGATATCTGCGTGCGAAAATAAAGCAATATGCCGCAAGTCCCATACTGGTCGAGCATTTTACCGAAGAGCTTTATCGTCTGAAAGCCAGGAAGATTTGATTTCTTTTTACTATGCTGCTCAAGAGACGTTGTTGCATGACTTCCCCGATCGTTATCAGCCTTATATATTCTTCCCCAGATTCATGGCCTTGGGGAATTTTACCCCCAGCGCGTTTTCAAGCCGTCCCAGTTCGCCGTAATACTCGATGCGGCGGACAAAGCGCGGCATGATGCCTGACCACTTGAACTTGCCGATGATCCTGCCGGAGGAATCCTCGCCATCCTGCTTGAAATTAAACAGATCATGCATGGTGATGACGTCGCCTTCCATGCCGACGATTTCCGAAATATAGGTGATGCGGCGCTGGCCGTCACGCATGCGGCTGATCTGGATGATAAGGTTAAGCGCGGAGGCGATCTGGTAGCGCAACGATTTCATCGGAATTTGCAGATCCGCCATGCTGATCATGTTCTCCAGGCGGGAGAGGGCGTCGCGCGGGTGGTTGGCGTGGACGGTGGTAAGCGATCCTTCATGGCCGCTGTTCATCGCCTGCAGCATGTCAAACGCTTCCGGGCCGCGCACCTCACCCACGATAATGCGGTCGGGGCGCATGCGGAGCGCGTTCTTGACCAGATCGCGCATGGATACGTCTTCGTCGAATTTCATGCCTATATGGTGCGGCCGGGTTTCAAGACGCACCACGTGCGGCTGCTGAAGCCTCAGTTCTGCGGCGTCTTCAATGGTGACGATACGCTCGTCCTTGTCGATGTAATGCGAGATGGCATTAAGCAGCGTGGTTTTACCTGAACCGGTACCGCCTGAAATCACCACGTTCAGGCGGCATTTGCCGACCACCTTGAGGAACTCGGATATCTGGTGGTTCAGGTTCTGGCTTTGCTCCATGGAATCGAGCGTGATGGTTTTCTTGGAGAACTTGCGGATGGAAATGCTGGTGCCGTCCACCGCAAGCGGCGGCGCTATGATATTTACGCGGCTGCCGTCCAGAAGGCGCGCATCCACAAGCGGGCGACCGAGATCGATTTTGCGCCCGATGTCCTGTACGATGTTTTTAGCAAGCTCGAATACCTGCGCGTCGTTGTCGAATTTAATATTTGTCCTCTCGAGTATGCCTCCGCGTTCAACATAAATGTTGTCGGGGCCGTTTATCAGGATGTCATTGATGCTATCGTCTTCTATGAGCGGGGTTATCGGTCCGAGATTCGACTGCGCGCCCGATTTCGGATCGTTAAGGTTAGGGGCTTCCGTATATTCCTGCTGGCTGTGATTTTCTTCCGAAGCGCCACTCAGCTTTTTTTCTATCAGGCGGAGTATGCTGGCGATGCGTTCCACGTTTTCCAGGTTTCCGTCTTTCCCGCCGCTTTCCGCAAGCGAAACGTCCGCCTGGGATAAATGATTGCGCAACAGTTTCTCAATATAGGCCAGCGGCAAAATGTCTATGGAAATGGGCGAGCGCGCAATGACCGTATCCCTGTGCGCTTCGCCCCGTATAAGGCTCAGCCCGCCGAATATTTCTCCCTTGCCCGATATACGGCTGTCGCCATTGCTGATGACGTCGACTTCCCCGGAGAGAATGACGAACGCATGTTCACAACTATCGCCTTCCCGGCAGATAATATCACCTTCAGAAAAAGAACGTTTATTCATAGATTGTATAATATTATGTCAGGTTTATGCAGCTTGTATCATGGGAATGTAGCATGAAAATATTAAGCTTTTATTAATCCCAGGAAATATTCTTACCTGTGGCATATTTGCCCGGATACGTTGAGGCGGGAAGGAAATATGCCTGCATCGCAAGAAGATCAACTTAAGCACATCGCTCGCAGGACAAACCGTCGGCATCAAAGAAGTCGAAGAAGGCGTTTGGCTTGTCAGCTTTATGCGCTATGATCTCGGATATGTCGACCTGGAGGAAAAAACACTGCAACCACTCGACAACGTTACCTATCTGTCCAGACCGGACATTGAAGAAACTGGCGCACCCGGCGGGATTCGAACCCACGACCTTCGCCTTAAGTAGGCATTTATTAATCTCCGGTTTATCAAGATGTCCATTCTCCGCAGCCAATTTTAGCAGAAAGAAATTTTGCTTGCGTAATTGATGTAGAACTATCGTATCGCGTTAGAGCGATGCTTTATCGGTTTCCGGCGGATGATGCGTTGCAGTTCATGCTTTATAAAGGCCGGTTTTCTATCGGAATTTATTTGCATGTGTTCAACGCCTTCGCCTCCGGCAATAATAATATTGCGATCACTGCTGCGTGCCCAGTCAAATAAAACGGAAGACATTCCGGCGGATTCCATATTAAGTGCGATGCGATCCGCCAGCATGTCAAAATCATGCTTCACTATGACATTCATGACAATTATGCCCGAATGCTCCAGAGTCTTCCGGGCTGTGTGAAAGAAATCCTCTATGGTAAATTGCCCTGCGACAGTGCCATCATTGTTAAAAGCATCGACCGCTATGGCATCATACGGCTCCGTTATGTTTACGAGGTGAGACCATCCATCTTCTTCGATGCAGTGGATTTCTTCCGGCATGTTAAAATACTTTTTTGCCAGCATGAAGGCATGCGGATTAATGTCCACCACAGTAACCTGACAACCTAATCGATGCAGCATGGTGGCAAGTGTCCCTCCTGCACAGCCTATCATGAGTACGCGCTTTGCCTCCGACTGCCTGATGATACTGTACATGACATGCACATAGGCGCAGGTACTGGTTCCTTCGATATCTGCCTCACTATGAGCACAGCCATCCTGGTAATAGGTAAACCTGCCATCCTCTTTGGATTTTACTATTCGTATACTTCCAAATTCAGTATCGAGTTCTTCGAGTAGAATCATAACAATTCCTGCCGGTTCCGATAGCATAGTTTAATTTCTTCAAAGTCGTTCTGCATGCCACGGTGATCAGAGAAAAATTTTATCTTCCAGATTTTCCGGTAGTAAAGTTCAATGGGCGTGACCAGGCTGATAAACGGCCCAAATGCATTCGTGGTTTCCAACAGCTTGTCCATCAAATCGGTATAGAGCACCTGGATGCGTGCTGTTTTTAGTGTGGCAGACAAGTCTGTTTTGGCAATGGCGGTAGGGATATTAACCAGCTTGGAGAAAATACCGTTCTGCTCCGCGCATAGTGCAAAAATGCGGCAGCTTGTCTCATGTCCAATACATTGACCGTACACATCCGCACCATCATCGAACATTTGCTGGCTAAGCTTGTCCACCAGATGTTTTAATCCTGCAAAACTGATGGCATGTCCCTGCTCGGAAAGGGCAGTTTCTTCCGGATGACTTGCTGCCATATCGTTGAGCAATTTGATTATGAGTTGCATTCTAACTGTTACTTGTGTGAATCATTTTGTGGAGATTCGCTTGGTACGACCGATGAGTGATGGTCAACGATTTTCCAGCCATCGGCCTCTTTCAGATAGGTAAAGCTGTAGCGGGCTTTCAGTACGTGCGGCTTTCCGTTCTTTCTGAAAGAAAACGTATAGAAACCATCATTAATAGCCGTATTACCAAATATCTGAATATGCGGATTAGACGCCTCCGCATGCAAATCCTGTAAAGCGAGGAAGCGCGTGAAGTAATCTTCCATTTCTTTCCTGGAGGTGCGGAGCGTGCCGGAAAGCGTGGGATGTAAATCTGCATGAGAGTCATACAGGGAAAGCAGGTTCTGCATGTCTTTATGGTTCACATCATTTATCCACGCTGTAAAAGCGGCTTTCACTTCATTAGGCTTCAGAGCATCATTGGGGGAATACGACTGGCAGCCTGCTAGAACCAGTGCCAATATAAGAATTAGGTGCTTTCTCATGGTTGTTTTCCTTTATGTATATAAGCAAGAAAGTTCACAGCTCTTTCAACTGTTTCCGTCACTTTCAGTATATGCGTGGCCTTGCCAGACAATTTTTTCATGATTTTGTCTGTGACATCGCGGTTGCCACAGAGGATGACCCGACCGCGATGGAAAGTGCCATCGCCAGAGGCAATGCAACCAACGATACGATCAGGCCAGCAATCGCATCATGCTTGAAAGAACGAAAACTATATCCGTTTTTCAGGCAATGCTTTAAGGCATATCCGATTGGAATAATGTCACTCATTCTCGCCATTGATGCTCCTTACTTTACGGTTTAAGAAACGGCCACACACCGCTAATTACGGCTGGTCAATATGTGCTGTGCACTATTTTCCGCCCTCTGTATTTGTATTGCCTGGAGTCCATGTCACATTATGTTCGATCAGGAATTCGCGAATCATCTGGCGGAGAGCCTGCGATGGCGTTGTATCCAGGCGGGTGCACAAATCCTCAAATGCCTTTTTCTTATTGGGATCAAGAAGTATGGTCAGACGTGCCGTCCGATCTTCAATCATTATTTCTTTTATTGCTGTTTTGGTCATTATTCTATCCTCACCAGTTTGTTACGACTCGTTTGTCCACGTACAATTGTTAAACGCGATGCTGCCACACCTAAATGTTTTGCCACTAGGCGAGTCATGGCTTCATTTGCTTTGCCATCATCCGGCGGAGCAGTGACATAGACAACCAGCTGCTCATTCCCATTGGGTAAATTACGCGTTTCACCCACACGGTTAGAGGATGCTTTCGATGTCAGCCGCACCTCCATAATGATGTGAGTGTGAGTCATATATCAACATCTATAATTATAACTTAATTATAATCAAATTATATTTCAATACAAATATAATGTTGATAATAGTCGGCAGTAAAACTATGATCCCGCATCATTAGTAATAAGGAAATGAAACATGGAAGTACGTGATAGCAATGGCAATATTCTGAGCGATGGAGATTCTGTCACTGTCATTAAGGATTTGAAGGTCAAAGGTACGTCCGTAACGCTGAAACGCGGGACTACCATCAAAAACATCCGCCTGACTGGCGATGCAGAAGAAATCGAATGCAATGCCGAGAAAGTCAAAGGACTGGTGCTGAAAACCTGTTTTTTGAAGAAGGCATAACACACTTTAGGGCTTACGAAGACTTTTTTCAGGTTAACGAGGATGAATAATTCTCGCTAACCTTTTGAGAAGAAATGGTGCACCCGGCGGGATTCGAACCCACGACCTTCGCCTTCGGAGGGCGACACTCTATCCAGCTGAGCTACGGGTGCTTTATAATGAATTATTATTATGTTAACCGTATCTTATTCCCTAAGGCAATTTTGCCGCCATGCAGGCTCCGCAATTATAAAAAATCTTAACGAACGGCAGGAAATCACCTTATGGGTACGTTAGTAGAATAAGGTCTCCTAATTGTCCAGCTTGCTTATTGCTGCCCGTAACAGAGATTGTTATAACCGTAATTTCAATGGATGACTGATGGCCATATATACCGAACTGTCGCAAGAGGAAATAGCGGATTTCCTGAGCGCCTATGATCTTCCGCCGCTCCTGAAGGCGGAAGGGATTCGGGCGGGGGTTGAGAACACCAATTACCAGCTTGTTTTGAAGGACGGCCGGAAGCTTATACTCACGCTATTCGAGAAGCGTGTAAACGAAACGGACTTGCCCTTTTTTACCGGGCTTATGGAACATCTCGCGGAAAAAGTCATACCGGTGCCCAAGCCTCTGCATGGCAGTGACGGGAACATCATACAACGTGTAAAGAACCGCCCGGCGGTGATCGTTACCTTCCTGGAAGGGAAAGAGGCTGCCGGGATAAAGGCGCGACATCTGGCGGAACTTGGCGCATGCGCAGCACGGATGCATATGGCGGGCAGCGATTATAAGCCCTGGCGCGCAAATGACCTGTCCCTGGAAGGGTGGAAAAAGATCTTCGCAAAAATTTCTCCACGTCTTGATGAAATATCGGCAGGGCTTGCAGAAGAATTGGACGGGGAAATAAGAACTCTGGAAGAAGCATGGCCCGCGGGTTTGCCGCGGGGCGTCATCCATGCCGACCTGTTTCCGGATAACGTGTTTTTCAATGCGGATGAGCGGATCGCCGGGATCATTGATTTCTATTTCGCCTGTGATGATTTTCTGGCCTACGAGCTTGCCGTATGCATCAACGCCTGGTGCTTTGAAAAGGACGGCCGGTTCAATATCGCTAAATCGAAAGCGTTACTGGAGAATTATCACGCGCTTCGGCCATTGGCAGGGGAAGAACTTGCTGCGCTGCCTGTGCTTGCCCGCGGTGCGGCGCTTCGGTTCCTGTTCACGCGCGCGCATGACTGGCTGTTCCGAAGCGCAGGCGCGCTGGTTACCCCGAAGGATCCGATGGAATATCTGAGGAAGCTGCGGTTCCATCAAAGCGTGATACATCACAGGGAATATGGATTGTAAGCGGAGGGCTGCGAGCTCTTACCTGCCCACAAATGAAACCATCCCCACCACCGGTATTTCCCTTACCTTATATTCCAGAAAATTATATGCGCTGTAGACAATAAGCGTGGACCAGAACACCATCAGGCCGGGAAATACAATCCTTTGAAAAGAAAAAGCGTCGGATTCTTTTTTGCGTTCCTTTTCGTCCTCGGCTTCCCAGGATTTAAAAACGAAATAGCTTTCCAGTTCTTTTATCAAATCGTTGTTCTTCAGTGTCTTGAGTTCCTTGTAAAGCTCGATTTCCCTGGAGCGCCACTCGTAAATGACAAGTTCCGCCTTGCGTACGGCGCGGCTTAATATCTGCGCGAAAAACACCGAAACGAAAAACAGGAACAGGGAATTTGAGAAAACAAACAGAGGATCTTTATTGCCTGCGACTATAAAGAATGAAATAATCAGGCCCGACTGGATGATCATCAGCCAGGCCATCCTTCCGTTAATGAGAGCGCATTCATGACTGTCTTCCCTTCTGTAATACCGGATTCTTGACAAGAAAGACGTTCTGATGTCATCCATGATATGATCCTCTGCAAACGATCGTTTTCTGGAAAAAAAACGAACTAAAACGGGAATGAAAAGCGCTAATAACATTATGAAAAGAAATCCAAAAATTCTGGTTACCAATGATGACGGGATACATGCGCATGGACTTAAGATACTCGAAAAGATCGCTTACGCCATTTCCGACGACGTATGGATCGTTGCTCCCGAAGTGGAGCAGAGCGGTGCGGGACACTCGCTCACGATAAATTCGCCCATCCGTTACCGCAAGGTTTCAAGACAACGCTTTGCGGTGACCGGAACGCCCACGGATTGCGTGGTTATGGCGGCGTGCGAAATCGTTCCGGAAGAAATTGATCTGGTGCTGTCGGGAGTGAACAGGGGCAAGAATGTCGGCGAGGACATTACCCATTCGGGCACGGTCGCCGGCGCGCTTGAGGGAACACTCTGCGATATTCTTTCGATTGCGCTGTCGCAGGCGGTGGATTTCACCAATAGCAACCCTGTCATCCACTGGCAGACGGCGCTCGAATTCGCTCCTGGCATCATAAAAAAGCTGATAGCGGAAAAATGGGAGCGCGATACGATGTTCAATATCAATTTTCCCGACCGCGCGGTGGCGAGCGTAAGAGGCATAAAACTGGTCGCCCACGGCAAGCGCGACATACCCAAGCAGCTTACCCGCTATGTGGACCCCAAAGGCAGGCCCTATTACTGGCTCAACTGGCCGGAAGAAGGCGCCGATCCGCGCCGCCCGGATTCCGACATAGAGTGGCTGGCGCAGGGCTATATCACCCTATCGCCCATCTGCCTTGACCTGACCCATTATAACCTGATGAAGCGCCTGAAGGGCAAGATAGAAAAATGAACTCGACCGATACATTGCCAGAAAGAATACGCCTGCTCATGAAACTCCGCACCAGCGGGATTTCCGACACGCGGGTATTGTCCGCGATTGAGAGCATTCCCCGGGAAATATTCATCGGCAAGGAGTTTCGCGACAAGGCCTATGACGACACGGCGCTCCCCATCGATTCCGGCCAGACCATAAGCCAGCCCAGCATCGTGGCGTGGATGACATGGGCATTGCAGGTCACCGACAGGATGCGCGTGCTGGAAATCGGAACCGGCTCCGGCTACCAGGCGGCGGTGCTTTCAAAGCTTTGCCGCATGGTCTATACGGTCGAACGCCATAAGGAACTGCTTCTGGTTGCGCAGGATAGGTTCAAGCAATTGAGAATACATAATATAATGACCCATCTTGGGGATGGCTCCAAAGGATGGAAATCAGCGGCGCCGTTTGATCGCATCATCGTCACGGCTGCTGCGAATTCGGTCCCTGCCCCGCTCCTTGCCCAGCTTGCCGAAGGCGGCATTATGGTCATCCCGGTAGGCAGCAGCACGGAGCAGATATTGCTCCGGATAGAAAAAACGCCGGAGGGAATACACCAGCAGCATATGATGTCCGTGCGGTTTGTTCCGCTCGTGGAAGGCGGCGTATCCCAGCCCCAGGTAAGAACTCTTAGAAAGACGGATGTCGCCTGACCGCAACTAATCGTATACAAACAGCATGTAATGCTCTAAAATATAAGGGTAAGTAAATTACAAGGGGCGGTGCGGATGCCTAGATATCCTGACAAGCAGTCGGTTGATGCGCCGGGATATAATCTTTTTGATTATATAAAGGATGTTCCTGATTTCCCCAAGACCGGCGTCATGTTCCGCGACATCTCTCCCCTGCTGCGTTACCATTTCAGCGAAACCATCCGCCAGATGGCCGCGCTTTTTTCTTTGGAGGAATGGCAAAGGGTCGATCTTATCGGAGGCATTGAGGCGCGCGGGTTTATTCTCGCGGCCGGGCTTGCCGCTATCAAGGAGAAGGGTTTCGTAAAAATCCGCAAGCAGGGCAAGTTACCGGGAAAAGTAGTGGCGCGACACTACGGCCTTGAATATGGGCATGACGCGCTGGAGATGCAGCCTGGAAAAGGGCGCATGCTGATAGTGGACGACGTGTTGGCTACGGGCGGAACACTCGCCGCCGCTGCCGAACTCGCGCGAGAAAGCGGCCATGAGGTGCTGGGATTCGGCTGCCTCATTAATCTGAGATACCTGAATAATTTTATATGGAACGGGCTTGCCGCCCGCACGCTGGTGGAATACCGGGATTAAAGCGCAAAAGCACTATGTTTTCTGAACGCAGGGATTAAAGGCGCGCTTGCATCGGTCAGTATGGTTTTATAAAGCCTGTTATGCAGTTTCCGGTATTCGACAAGCTTGCCAAGCCCCGAGCAGGCCGTTTTCGCCTCTTCCACGTTTTCTATGGCAAGCAGCCTTCCGCCTTCGCACAGCTGATCCGCAAACACTTCCGGCAATTGCTCTATACTCCCCTCTATCAGTATGGCGTCATAAGGAGATTGCCAGCTTACGCCCTGATCCAAAGGCTTGCTTGCCGCAACTTCCACGTTCGCATAAGGTTTGAGCAGGGTTTTTGCCCTATCCGCCAGATCCGGCTCCTCCTCCAGCGCCACGACCTTCTGCGCAAGCTTTGAAAGAACGGCGGCTGAATAGCCCAGGCCGCAACCGACATCGAGCACGATCTCATGGCCTTTTATATCCGCATGTTTCAGCATGCGGGCGAAAATCAATGGCTCCATGATATAACGGCCATGACCGATGGAAAGATCCTCATCGACATAGGCGACATGGCGGAATATTTCAGGAACGAACAGGGAACGGTCAACGCTTTCCAGGGCGGAAAGCACTCTCTCATCATGTACGTCTCCGGTGATAATCTGCCCGGTAATCATTCGCGCGCGCGCGTTGCACTGCTCGGATGCCATTATAAAACCTCTTTAAATTTTATGAAGCCGATATTTACATAAGCTTTAAGGCTTTGCAACGTACAACTTGACCCTGCCCGCGTTAAGGGTTATAGCCTTCCCCTCGGACATGGGTAAATAAATCGTTTCGTGGATACTCGGAGGAGCGTAAGCGAAGGGGGCGACGCCTTGTCCCCTTTAATAATAAAAAGATAAGGCTAGGTAGCAAAGTGGTAATGCACGGGACTGCAAATCCTGTATTCGGGAGTTCGATTCTCCCCCTGGCCTCCATTTTTTTCAATGAGTTATATGATTATCTAGAAACGGAAGAAATTGTTTCTGTGTAATTCCTGTGTAATTGTGCGCTAAAACCGTCATGCCAAAAAGTCATTGGGTAAGCCCTAGCAGGCGGCAGGCGTAATCGTTTATAGCGCTTGCGATTGGAGTCAGTATTTTTTGAAACTCGCCAAAATCAATGGATGCTTGGTTTGGTTTTACTACTTTTTCTGCAAAAACATGCTTTCCATATTCATTTTTATGTCCTGATTGGGTGTTTTCAGGGTTAAAAATTTTACCATCCAGTTTGGTCTGTAAAAGTGTCGGTGGAAAAAAATTCTCTATCTTTGTATCAATACCATTGTTCTTAGGTGTCGGAACAACATAAAGGTTATCGGTAACGAAATAGAATGGCTGATCACCGGTAACTTGCCCTAATGACGGGTTTATCTGCTTTATTGCAGAATAGGGCTTCCCTTTTCCCTTTGCACCATCATCATTGTCAATTAACAGTATCACTGGATTTTTTTTACCAGAACAACGGTAAATTTTTAGATATTCGTGATAATGGTACAGTAGTGTTGTCAGATCGCCAGTTCCGCCCGCTAGGTGTAGTATTTCTTTGACGCAATGTGAGTAATTTAGGAACCTGATTTTATATCTTAATTTTCCCTCAGCCATTTCTGCGAGCAATGTATTATTGGGGTAAAGTTTTTTTAAGGCACATTTAAGATATACGCTGTCTGTTTTTCCTTCGCATATAATCAGGGGAACATCGAGCATGTAAAAGAGCTTATATCGCAGAAAATCGGCATAAAGCGATGTAGAAGCAGTAGGGGAAATTTTTTTATCTTTTCCCTCACGATGATCACTAAAGTTTTTAACATAGTAGATATGACTTAACCTGCCTTGTAGCTGGTTAATGGTTCCTTTCTCTGTGGGAGTATTAGGCAAATAATATTCGCCGGTACTAAACAGAGAATGGCACATTGCCCTGACATTTCTGTAATATTCAGCTTTGGTATTGACTTTTTTATTTACAACAAGCCCCGTCACAACTTGCCTGGATTCGCTGTATTGCATTCTGGTCTTATGATGATTTATGGAAAACCCTGATTTTTTAATCGTTTTTTCCAAATTTGCTAATGCAGCCCAGTTGCTTGCCTCATCACTAAGTTTACCGGCAATTTCCTGAGGAAAAGATTTGAGATTTGTTGAAAAAGTAATGTCATCTGCATAACGGGAGTATGTGCATTGATGCTTTTTTGCTAACTGCACTAGCCTTACATCCAGTGTCCGCCCAATAAGATTGGATATTACAGGTGAACATGGGCTTCCCTGTGGTAATTGATTTTCATGACATGCTATTTGTGCAATAATGGTTGCAATGTTTTTGTGAAAATTAAAGTCATTGCTTTTAATAAAGAATCCTCTTACGCGTCCAAAATTGATAGACGGAAAAAAGTTTTCTAAGTCTAAGTTTAACACATATCGCTTGCTTTTATGGCATCCGGCATTTGTAGTGATTGAGTGATTCTTTTCAAAACCATGTGATAACGATGGTAATTTCCTTTTGGTAGTAGGATGCACCTTTTTTGAAGAGATTTCTTCAACACACGCATATAGCCGGTCGGCAAGAAGTTTTTGTAAGACTTTCAGGCGATGAACCGGGGCTTTTATTTGCCGCTCACCACCGGTCTTTTTAGGGATGCTGAAAGATGTGTACTTTTGGTCTTCCGGTATTTTGTAGAGGATGTACGCAAGCGATTTGGGTTGATAACCCAGAATCGGTGCTAAATCATGTATTGAAGAGCAGTTCCTAAGCTTTTCTAAAACAGACAAAAACTTTGCTCCATTAGGCTTATGGACACTCTTATGCGAAACGATTGACCATGTACATTCACACATGGTGCATTAATGATTGTCATAGTAAGCAATCTCACCTGACATTTTTGACATATATTGCGAAACGCAATAACAAATCTGTCCATAAGCCGTAACAGCATACTAATTATGCGGTTTCGTTTAGTCTAATAATTTGTTACCGGAAGTTTATGCGGTGATGGTACTACCGTCTTATATTGACGCTCCAGCTTGTCCATAGCCGCCTGAATATGCGCACCG
>CAYVTI010000014.1:0-6464 GCA_964454545.1 uncultured Rickettsiales bacterium | reverse complement strand
TATCGCTCCACCATTGCCAGCGTTTTATGACCGCTGATGCGTTTGACGGTAGGAAGATCAACGCCAGCCTGCACAAGGTGGGTAATGGCAGTGTGGCGCAAGGTGTGGCGCACTACCTGTGCCGGATCAAGCCCCGCGTATTGTACTATGCGCCGGAATGCTTTGTCTATATTGGTAACGTGGCCGCCTTTTGCGGCAATAGAGTCAAAAAGATATTTTTGGCCTGGCTTGGCAGTTTCGATATAACCTTTCAGGAAATTGGCAAGGTGCTGGGTGATTGGCTGTTCACGGCTCCCGCCTTTGGCGTGTGGAATATGGATAGTCAGACGATTAAGATTGATATTGTTCAATTGAATAGAAAGAATTTCCATTTTGCGCATTCCGGTTTCTAGCCCGATCACAACAAACGGATAAACAGAAGCGTTTTGATCCTGCTTGGACGCTTCCACTAATTTTGCTGCCTGCTCTGCGGTTAAATAGTTTATGCGGACAGGCTTTTCTTTGAGCCGTTTGATGGTGCATGGCCTGTGGTTGATCCATTTCCATTCTATGGCTTTGGTAATCAGGTGGGATAATGCGGCTAGTTCACGGTTAATAGTCCCATTTTCCGCGCCCTGTTCTGTGCGATGCTTCTTGTATCTCTCAATATCAAAGGAGGCAATATGCGAAAGGGGCTTGTTACCAAGAAACGGCACTACATGCAGGTTAAACCGTCGTTTCTTGGCTATTGCATCCTTCCCGCCTTCCTCACCAAGTTTTTCAAGGTATTGCTCTGTAGCTTTGCGAAGCGTGAGTATTGTTTTCCTGCCTGCCGGAAGATTTAACCTTCCGGTTCGCGCATCAGTTCTGGCTTGCGCAATATATTCTTCTGCTTTTTCTCTTGTTACCCCCTCGCTTTCCTTGCCAATGACGCGGTGAACGCGGATACCATCTACCATAATGTTAACGGTATAACGCCCGTCACCATCAGGCAGTTTTTTATACGTTATGCCATGCTCGTTGATTAATTGGCCGGATTGTAGCTTCCGGGTGGCTGGACGGGTGAGCTTTGAAAAGGACTTTGCCATGTTGCTACCTTAAAATGGGATTTTGTCATCAAGATCAGTAGGGGGCGCTTTCCTATGTGCTTCGCTACTAGGTATTTTCCAATTTTTACGCAGTTCGTCATACATAGTTCCAGTACCAACCTCTGCGACAAGATTAAGCATTTTCCAATTTTCACGCAGTCTTTCGTTAATAAGGTACGCTGGTTGCCATTGATTACCCCTCTTATTTTCTATCCAAAAAAACTCATTCTCACGAACTAACTTCCACAGCACTTGTTCATGGTGATTGAGCATCTCAGGATAGTTGAACGCTAATTTTGCGAAGCGGTCTGCTTCATCTACATCCCATAACTCGTGTTTCTCATTTGCAATACTGACACGGTAAGAGCCATCTTCTTTTAAGGTAATGTTATCTAGGCTTCCTTCAAGCGCCCATTCGATATAGCTGGATACTGTCCGTCGTTGTTTTCTTGCAGCCAGTTCGATCAAATAGCGCAGTTGTGGATCAAGTCGCACTGTCACGGTTTCAGAGCGGGAGAGTTTGCCGCCACCGCCTCTTTTCTTTTCAGCACTCTTTTCCCTAGATTCCATTAAAAATCCTTTCGTCCAAAGTTCTATATCTTTCTGTTTATATCTAATACCACATGTGTTCTATTGCAATACAAATATATCTATGAAAGTATATGTATTGTAAATAAATACATATAGGAATATCGGAATGTCTCTAAAAACCAATAAACTACCATTCTTTGAATACCCGGACGGCAGATTAGATACTGCAAATGCAGCAATTTACCTTGGGTTGTCGCAGAAGACACTTGCCATGATGCGAAGCAGTGGAAAAAGTCCACCATTCATCAAGCGCGGGCGTATTTTTTACTACCGTAGTGATCTTGATGAATGGCTAAATGCTAATGGAAAAGCAGTCAGCACCGCGCAGTTAAGAGCAAACCAGACATAGTAAATGGACTGGTTTTCATTATATGGAAAAGCGCAAGCGCACATACAATGTACGCCTGTTAAGGGCTACATGGCCTTATACTGTGCAGGAAGTAGCAAAACTATTCCACGTCCATAAAAACGCGCCATTGCGCTGGATTAAGGAAGGTCTACGCGCAAGCAAGGGTGACAGGGGCGAATTTTTAATCAGAGGTGATGCGCTTGTTCATTTCCTTACTGAACGCAAGAAAAGCAAAAAACACACATGTGCCATTAATCAATTTCGCTGCTTTACATGCCGTGCTCCCCGTGAAGCGTATCTGAACATAGCAGACATAATATTTGTAAGTCCTACCCGGTTCCGTGTGAAGGCGATTTGTGCCGTATGCAGTACCCGGGTGAGCAAGTGGCAGGGTATTAAAAATCTGGCAAAAATTCAAAATACCTTCCACGTCCAACAACAGGAAGGACAACACATAATAGAAAGCGTCAATACCAGTATTAATAGTGACTCGGAGACATTAATATGAACAGCGACAAAAACACACTCAAAAACAACCCAAAAAATGATCGCGTGAAACGGGAATACCTTATTTGGCTGAAAGACGCAAAGCAACGCTCTAATGCCACTGTTGAACAGGCCAGGCACGCGATTGATCGGCTTGAGATTTATACTGGATATAAGGATTTTGGTACATACAATAAAGAACAGGGACGCGCTTTTAAACAGGCATTATTGGAGACAAAAGCCCAGCGGTCAGGAAAACCGATAAGCATATCTACAGCCCACCATACATTACAGGCCATTAAAGAATTTCTGACATGGTTGCAGGGCAAGCAGGAATACCGCAGCCGGATAAAATTATCCGACATACAGTTTTTGAACTTAACCACCGGAGAAGAAAGGCAAGCCTATGCAACGGGCATAAAAAAATATGCTTCGCTGGCGGAATATCAGAAAGCCATTCTTGCTATGCCAGCCGTTACGGATACGGAAAGACGGGATCAAGCACTAATAGCACTCATGCTGCTCACCTGTATGCGTGATTCTGCGGCAATAAGCATCAAGTTAAAGCACATATCCATAGACAAAAAGCATGTATTTCAAGACCCACGACAGGTAAAAACCAAATTCAGAAAAACCATTCACACCACTTTTTACCCTGTTGGTGAAGATATTGAAGCCATTATATCTAACTGGGTAAATTTTCTGGTGCTCGAAAAGAAGTTCACCCCGGAAGACCCGTTATTTCCCAAAACCATCAACGGCCATGATCAGAACAATAATTTTGTGGCTGCTGGACTGAGCCGTGAACACTGGTCAAACGCTACGCCAGTGCGTCATATATTCCGGGCTGCCTTTGAACGGATTGGATTGCCTTACGTCAACCCGCATTCTATCCGCAATACCCTGACCCAGCTTGCCTATCAACTCAACCTGACCCCCGAACAGTTTAAGGCATGGAGCCAGAACATGGGACACGATAATCCTCAGACAACGTATGGTTACGGACAGGTTTCCGTTGAACGGCAGGTGGAAATTATGAGCGGACTAAGCCAGCAAAAACCCAGCGCCGCGCCGGATGACGCAATGGCAACCAAGATCGCCGAGAAAGTCGCGGCTATGCTGCAAAAATAAGCAATAAGGTATCATATATATCAGCAGGCAGGAAAATATGAGCTTCAAATTTTCCTTCCAAAAATCTTTCATGGAATATTATATGGCCATATACTATGGCTATCCATAATAAAGGGGCAAATAACGAATGGTGCAGATCAGCTTTAAGGGCAAGCAATTCGTCCAAAATCACCATCTTGCGGTGAAGTATCATCAACTGGTGGCTGATAAGAAGGCCAGTCTCACCGATAAAATCAGCCTGCACGATAACCTCATTATTCGTGGCGACAATTTGGCAGCGCTTAAGGCGCTTCTGCCTACCTATGCAAGCAAGGTGAAGTGCATCTATATTGATCCCCCCTATAACACTGGCAATGAAGGCTGGGTGTATAACGATAATGTCAACTCACCCATGATGCAGGAGTGGTTAGGCAAGGTGGTGGATAAAGATGATCTCACTCGCCATGATAAATGGCTGTGTATGATGTGGCCTCGTTTACGGTTACTCAGGGAATTACTTTCAGAGGGTGGGATTATTTTCATTAGTATTGACGACAATGCACAGGCTGAGTTGCGCTTGATGTGCGATGAAATTCTTGGAGAAAGCAATTTCCTTGCGCAGTTTATATGGAAAAGCAGGCAAAATAAAGACAACCGGAACATTACTGGTGTTTCCAATGATCATGAATATGTGCTCTGTTATGGAAAAGCAATTCGGGGAGATGAAAGGAATTTAGAGCAATTCTCTAATCCCGATAATGATCCGAGGGGGGATTGGGCTAGTGGAAACATGGTTGGTCTGGCCTCTGAACAAGACAGGCCAAACCTTCATTACGATCTCATTAATCCTAAAACAGGTATTAATTACGGGAAACCATCTCAAGGATGGAGATATGATAAATCCCGTATGCAAAGAATGGCAGAAGAGAAACGTATTATATGGCCAGAAAATCCAAATGGAAGGCCTCGTGTCAAAGTTTTTCTTGCTGAAATGAAACAAGAATTTACGGGGTTTTCTTCGATAGTTGGTGAGAATATTTATACAAGGGATGGTACAAAAGAAATTGAGATTATTTTTGGAAAGAGGGTCTTAGATTTCCCAAAGCCAAGCGATTTAATTAAAGAGTTTATTAAACAAGGAACATTTAAGGATTCTATAATTCTTGATTCTTTTGCAGGCTCCGGCACCACAGCACATGCGGTATTGGCACTAAATAAAGAGGATGGTGGCAATCGGAAATTCATTCTAGTGGAGACAGAAGACTATGCTGACAAAGTTACGGCGGAACGTGTGCGTCGTGTTATCAAGGGTGTAAAAGATGCAAAAGACGAAAATCTGAAAAAAGGGCTAGGTGGCACGTTCAGCTATTTTAAGCTAGGTGATCCGATTGAAATGGAAACTCTACTTACTGGAGAAAAATTGCCTTCCTATCAGGAACTTGCCCGCTATATTTTCTTTACCGCCACTGGTGAGCAACTGGATGAATCTCAAATAGATGAAAAAAGATTCTTTATAGGTAAAAATCAAACCTATGAAGTATTCATGTTTTATAACCCTGATGTGGAGTTTCTCAAATCCACCGCGCTGACGCTTGAGCGTGCAAAGGCGCTGGGAAAAGTGAGTGAAAAGCGGCGGCTTGTATTCGCCCCCACAAAGTACCTTGATCAAGAATATCTCGATCAATACCGTATTGATTTCTGCCAATTGCCGTTTGAGATTTACCGGCTAGCGAGGTGATGCCGTGGAACTAAAAGAATATCAGCGCAAGGCACTTAAACGGGTAGAGGGCTACCTTACCCACCTTATCGAGTGGAAGCAGAAAGCCGACTCGCTGCCGGAAGCAGAAATAGACTTTGCAACGAAGGCATGGATGAAGGCTGAAACATTCAAAAAATATCATCCTAAATGCGATGGTATTAAGCGCCCGCTGCCTAATTTCTGTCTCAAGATTCCTACCGGCGGCGGCAAAACCTTTCTCGCGGTGAAAACGCTAGATTTGATTAATACGCATTATCTACGCAAGCAAACGGGACTAGTGCTATGGGTAGTGCCTACGCAGCAAATTTACCGCCAGACATACGGGGCACTCAAGGATAGAGGACACCCCTACCGGCAACATCTTGATCTTGCTAGCGGCAACCGTACTGTTATCCTAGAAAAAACAGATCGTTTCTCACCCCGTGACGTGCAGGAAAATCTAGTGGTATTGATGCTCATGCTGCCTTCTGCCTCGCGTCAGAACAACGAAACACTCAAGATGTTTAAGGATAGTGGCGGATTCCAAGAATTTTTCCCACTGGAAGATGATATTGAAGGTCACAAGCGGTTACTGGCGGAATATCCGAATCTTGATTTTTTTGGTGGAGAGAAAGATTTTTGGAATCGGCAGGTTAAGACTTCGCTGGGCAATACGCTACGCCTGCTTTCTCCCATTATCATCCTAGACGAAGGCCAGAAGGCGTATAGCGAGACGGCACAGGCGACATTATGTGGCTTCAACCCGTCGATTATCGTGGAGCTTTCCGCCACTCCGCCAAAGGAAAGCAATGAGCTAGTGGATATTCGCGGACGGGAGCTTGATCAAGAAGAAATGATCAAGCTAGATTTGCATATCCGCAATAAAGACAGCATTAAATGGCAGGATACGCTGCATGAGAGCATCGTGCATCTTGAAACCCTGCAACAGCGGGCAAACGAATATAAAGCAGAAAGCGGCGGCTATATTCGTCCGATTATGCTTATCCAGGTGGAGCGCACTGGCAAGGATCAGCGTGATGACAAGAAATACACCCATGCAGAGCAGATTAAAGAGCACCTTATGAGGGTGCATGGCATACCCGAATATGAAATTGCCATTAAA
>CAYVTI010000013.1:18217-51162 GCA_964454545.1 uncultured Rickettsiales bacterium | reverse complement strand
AACGATCTGGGAGTGGACGGCCTGAAGACCGGGCACACTGACGAGGGCGGATATGGGATAGTTGTTTCAGCGAAAGATGGAAAAGACAGGCGTGAAATCGTGGTAGTGAATGGCCTTTCCAGTGAGAAAGAACGTGCAGAAGAGGCAGAACGCCTGCTTGCCTTTGCGTTTCGCGATTTCGACAATGTCACCTTGTTGCACAGGGGAGACATAGTGGATAAAGCGAATGTGTGGTTTGGCGAAAAAGATCAAGTTGGTCTGACCGTGGGTAAGGATGTGGTGCTTACCTTACCCAAGGCCGGACGCGATAAGATAAAGCTTACCGTGGCTTATAATGAACCAGTGCCTGCGCCTCTTACGCAGGGAGAGCATATTGCTGATCTGAGGATAGAATCAGCGAATGCACCGCAACAGACAGTGCCGCTGGTTGCCAGCGATAACGTCGACAAGCTGCATGGTATGGGCCGGATGTGGCGGGCATTAGGTTATTATATATTAAGGAAATAGCGCTGTCTGCCTGAGGGCTTCACCCAGAACCATTCCTGCCGCCAGTGCGATATTGAGCGAGCGGGCATGCTGCGACATGGGGATACGCACGGATGCATCGCAATGATCGAGCACTTCCTGCGGAACTCCGGCGCTTTCCCTGCCCAGAAGCAGGATATCCGGCCGGGAAAAAGAGAAGTCGCAGTAATTGGCCTTTGCCTTGGTGGAAAGCAGGATAATGCGTGATTTTGTATCCGCCTTGAATCTTTCCCACGAGGAATGGCGCTGCCATTTTACGTGCCCGATATAATCCATCGCCACGCGGCGGATGCGCTTGTCGTCAATGATAAAGCCGCAGGGCTCTATGATATGGCAAGGCACATCCGTACAGGCACACAAGCGCAGAATACTTCCGAGGTTCTGTGGTATATCGGGCTGGTAAAGCGCGATGGCAGTCATGCCTAGTAGCGATATGCCTCTGGCTTAAACGGGCCATTTACGCTGGTGCCGATATAATCCGCCTGCTTCTGGGTAAGCTTGGTAAGCCTGGCACCGATTTTATCGAGATGCAACGCGGCGACTTTTTCGTCTAGGTGCTTGGGAAGAACATAGACCTTCTTTTCATATTTTTTAGAATTATTGAATAATTCAATTTGCGCCAACACCTGGTTGGAAAACGACGTGCTCATGACGAAGCTCGGATGTCCGGTGGCACATCCCAGATTCACAAGGCGGCCTTTGGCAAGAAGGATAATGCGCTTACCGTCCGGGAACGTGATTTCATCGACCTGCGGCTTCACTTCCGACCATTGCAGGTTCTGGAGGGCCGAAACCTGTATTTCGCTGTCGAAATGCCCAATGTTGCAGACAATGGCGCGGTCTTTCATGACGCGCATATGATCGAGCGTTATAACATCAACATTTCCGGTGGCAGTGACAAAGATGTCGCCCTGTTTTGCAGCATCTTCCATAGTGACAACCTGATAGCCTTCCATTGCGGCCTGCAGTGCGCAGATAGGATCGATTTCCGTCACCAGCACGCGTGCGCCCTGACGCGCCATGGAGGCGGCACAGCCTTTGCCGACGTCGCCATATCCGGCAACGACAACGACCTTGCCGGCAATCATGACATCAGTCGCACGCTTGACGCCATCCGGCAGGCTTTCACGGCAACCGTATAAGTTATCGAATTTGGATTTGGTCACCGAGTTGTTCACGTCAATTGCAGGAACGCTCAGCTTACCAGCCTTCTGCATTTCATACAGGCGGTGGACGCCAGTGGTGGTTTCTTCCGAAATGCCTTTTATTTCCCTCAGAAGTTCGGGATATTTTTCGTGCATAATGCGGGTGAGATCTCCACCGTCGTCCAGAATCATGTTGGGCAGCCATCCATCCGGGCCTTTTATGGTCTGTTCAATGCACCAGTCATATTCTTCCTCGGTTTCGCCTTTCCATGCGAATACCGGAATGCCCTTCGAAGCAATGGCCGCCGCCGCCTGATCCTGCGTGGAAAAGATGTTGCAGCTTGACCAGCGCACGGTTGCGCCAAGCGCAATCAAGGTTTCGATCAATACAGCGGTCTGGATGGTCATATGCAGGCAGCCTGCGATGCGGGCGCCCTTGAGCGGTTGCGATTTGCCGTATTCTGCACGTAACGCCATAAGGCCGGGCATTTCGGTCTCTGCCAGGCTGATTTCCTTGTTTCCCCAGTCGGCAAGGCGGATATCCGCCACTTTGTAATCCTGTGAAGTCAGCGTAGCAGCAGTTTTCGTGGCCATAATATTTTTCCCTGTTTATCTTTAGTTAATTTTCAATTAAAGCTTGCCTAGCTTATATTCCATTAACTTGCAACTACAAATGGTCCATTGCATGGATTGCCTGGCACCGGATTATGACTGCACGTTCTGCCCACGGCTTGCCTCTTTCCATCAGGCAAACCGCAAAACGTATCCAGAGTTTTATAATGGCCCGGTACCCTCGTTCGGCAAGCGGGATGCGGAACTTCTTATTGTGGGACTTGCACCCGGACTTAATGGGGCAAACCGCACTGGCCGTCCATTCACCGGAGATTATGCCGGAATGGTTTTATACTCTGCATTACAGAAAAACGGGTTTGCGGAGGGACATTATAATCCGGAACAAGTAGCAAGGAATAGTGGCAGGACGGATAGCTTCATATTGATTAACTGTCGCGTCACCAACGCCGTGCGCTGTGTGCCTCCGGAGAACAAGCCACTACCCGGTGAGATTAAACAGTGTAACCACTTCCTGCAGGCAGAAATCCATGCGATGAATAAACTGAAAGTCATTGTTTCTCTTGGCCAGATTGCTCACAAGGCGGTAATTTCGGCGTTAAAGCACAAGCAGTCACAATATACATTCGCACATGGCGCTGTCCATAACCTGCAACTTGAAGCCCGTAACTTGCAATTACTTAATAGTTACCATTCATCACGTTATAACATCAACACAGGAACTTTGACGCAAGCCATGTTTGACAAGGTGATTTCTCATGCCAGAAAGCAGATAGGAGAATAATGAATAAGCCTGATACTATACTGATAACCGGCGCATCCGGGATGATTGGTTCCGCTTTGCTGAGAAGGCTGCAGGCGGATGGCTATGGCAATGTAATTGTACCAAAGCACGCCGAACTGGATTTGCGTGATATTAAGCGTACGGAAGAGTATTTTGCGCGGTCAAAGCCGGATTATGTCTTTCATCTTGCTGCCCGGGTAGGAGGAATCCACGCCAATAGCACTTTTCCCGGCCAGTTCATCTATGATAATACCGCGATGCAGCTAAGCGTGTTTGAGGCTGCGCGCAAATCCGGCGTAAAGAAGCTGCTGTTTCCTGGATCTGCATGTTCATATCCTAAGCTTGCCCCTCAGCCGGTCACGGAAGCGGAGTTCATGAATGGCCTTGTAGAACCTACAAATATTGCCTATGCGGCGGCCAAGATTAACGGAATTGTTATGGCGCAGAGCTATGCGCGGGAATATGGCATGCACATGGTCATACCCATACCTACCAATACTTATGGCGTAGGCGATAATTTTGATCCACAGGCCTCTCACGTCATCCCGGCCCTTATGCTGAGGTTCCATGAGGCGAAAATTAATGAATTACCAGAGGTTACTATTTGGGGGAGTGGAAAAGCGCTGCGTGAATTCATCTATGTGGATGATGTGGCCGACGCTTTTATTTTTATGATGCATAATTGCGATTCCCATGATATATGGAATGTCGGCACAATGCAGGAAATATCAATAGGAAACTTGGCCAATCTGGTTGCAAAGATTGTCGGGTATTCCGGAAAAATATCGCTTGATACGGCAAAACCTGACGGTGCTCCGCGCAAGGCGCTTGATTCCAGCAGGCTCTTTGGTCTTGGCTGGAAACCTCGCGTGGGATTGGAAGAAGGCCTTAGACGAATGTACAGAAAACATTTTGGGTTGAGATGACCTTATGATTATAAGCCGTACTCCATACAGGATATCGTTTTTTGGCGGTGGCACTGATTACCGTCCGTGGTACAGCGAGCATGGTGGGGCGGTACTTTCGACTACCATTAATCATTACTGCTACCTTACTTGCCGTTACCTGCCGCCGTTTTTCCAGGAAAAGTCACGCATTGTCTGGTCTCAGATTGAAAAAGTAAATGATCACGATGAGATCAAGCATCCAGCAGTGAAGGCGGTGCTGCAGCATTTCCTTGGCGAGAAGAATGGCGTTGAAATCAGCCATAGCGGCGATTTGCCTGCGCGCTCCGGCCTGGGTTCCAGTTCGTCTTTTACAGTGGGGCTGCTTAACTCCATGAACGCGCTTTATTCCCGCATGTCCAACAAACGCGAGTTGGCGTGCGAAGCAGTGCATGTCGAGCGTGACATCCTTAAAGAAAACGTCGGCGTGCAGGATCAGATTGCGGTTGCTTACGGCGGTTTCAATAAGATCAGCATCTTGCAGACTGGGGATTTTGCGGTTGAACCTGTCATACTCCCCGAGTCCCGTCTCAGGGAACTACAGAGGCATTTCCTGTTGTTTTTTACAGGGGTATCACGCAATGCCAGCGATATTGCCGCCGAGCAGATTAAATCGATTGCCAGCAAGAAATCCGAACTCAGGGCTATGCGCCAGATGGTGGATGAGGCTATCGATGTCCTGATGTATGCATCGGACATAAAAGAATTCGGAAGGTTATTGCATGAGACGTGGCAGCTGAAACGCTCCCTTTCGTCTGGGATATCGCCACAGTTTGTAGATGATATTTATGCAAAAGCGAGAAATGCAGGGGCGGTAGGCGGAAAATTGCTTGGCGCTGGCGGTGGGGGATTTATATTATTTTTTGCTCCGCCTGAATGTCACCCGGTGATTAAGAAAGCGCTTAATGATCTTCTATGGATTCCATTCTCATTTGAGACGGCCGGTTCCAGCATCATATTCTATGATCCGGGTTCTTATTCTATCGATTCTCTTTCACGGCGTAATTTTCACCATCTTGTGGAACAGGAAGATACTTACTCCCAGTCAGCCATTACAGATAAAGTGATAGCGCTACCTGCCAAAAAGAGGATACTGACAGTATAGGCTGTATGTACTGCCTGCTGCCTCAAAAATAATTCATTATGTCCAGTGTGATTGATTTAAAGCATATATCGGTTTGGGGTGTTGATACGCATGCCCGCGCGGCGAGTCTCAGACAGTGGTTTGTAAAACGTAAGTCGCTTACCTCTGTGCGGATTCCTATTCTCAATGATGTTACCTTCCATGCCAAACCCGGTGACCGTATCGCGGTGATAGGACAGAATGGCTGCGGAAAATCATCGCTGCTTAAGGTTATCTCGGGGAATTATCCTGTTCATAGTGGCGAACGTAAGGTGGCAGGCGCAGTTGTCCCGTTGATTGAAATGGGGGCGGGTTTTGAACCGGAAATGAGCGGGCGCTATAATATCAAGTTAAGTTATGCATACCGCGGTAAACTGCGTTCCTATTCAAAGGAAATAGAGCAGCGCATCATAGAGTTTTCCGAGCTAGGCGATAAGATTGAGCTTCCGCTCAAGACCTATTCTTCCGGGATGACCGCAAGGCTTGCTTTCTCCTCTGCCGTTTTTCAGGATCCCGATATCCTGCTTATGGATGAGATATTCGCAGCCGGTGATGCGGGGTTTATCAAGAAGTCTCAGGATATAATGCGTAAGAAAGTAGACAACGTGTCAATTGCAATCATGGTCAATCATGCGCCGGATGAATTCATCGATCTCTGTAACCGCTTTGTGCTGATGAACAAGGGACGTATTATAAACGAAGGAACGCGGAAAGAAATCCTGCACCAGTATTATACTGATATTCTCCATATTTCCGATGAGAGGATAGTAGCATGAGCGCAACTACAACTACGTTAAGACAGTTCGGCGTTTTTTTTGATCCCTATTACTGGCAGACGGCTGTGCTTATTGCCAAGAACGGCCTTGCGAGAATGTACCGTAATTCCTTCCTTGGCATGCTGTGGACGCTGTTCCAGCCGCTTACTATGGTGCTGGTATATGCGACGATAATGCCAATGATTATACGGTCTCCAACGAGCAATTATACATTATATGTCATAGTATCGTTTCCGGTATGGGGATTTTTCTCGGCGGCTATTATCGGATCGAGCCAGTCTATTCTTTCCAATGGAGAAACGCTCAAACGCTGCATTGTATCATCGAGCGTGTTTCCGGTAGCGGATGTGCTGCGCAACGCTTACACGTTTTTCATATCCTTTACCACGATATATTTTGTTTCCATGCTTTTGGGCATTGCCAGTTTTAATAAGGTTGTACTGTTAGTCCCGCTCTATTTTATTCCTATATTGATCATCGTAGGCTCGGTCGCAATTGCAGTTGCATTTATCGCTCCCTACATACGCGACATAGGCGATCTGGCGAATGTCTCCATGACCATGCTGTTCTGGCTTACGCCCGTGGTTTACCAGATTTCCATGCTGCCGCCGAGAGCGCAGGTTCTTATGCGCTTCAACCCATTCTTT
The DNA here is from genome assembly GCA_964454545.1 of uncultured Rickettsiales bacterium. Lineage (GTDB taxonomy): Bacteria > Pseudomonadota > Alphaproteobacteria > Rickettsiales > JABCZZ01 > JABCZZ01. The sequence continues at coordinate 44,648 of CAYVTI010000013.1, read as the reverse complement.
ATCATGATTCATCCGATCCAGATGCTGGCCTATGAACATACGTTGCCAGGTATGAGTGAAATGAAATACCTGTTTGCCCTTACTGTCATAGCAATCTCTTTCGGGTTCGGCATTTACAGGGTATGCCGCCGGAACTACGTGTATTATTTATGAGGTAATTTATGGAAAAACTTATCCGTACATCGATTGAGAATACGCTGGGGGTGATTGCCCTAGCGCTTGCTGATAAGGAATTGATAGCGGCAGTGGAAAAAGCTTCCGCAATCTGCGTTTCCGCCCTGAAGCAGAAACGGAAGATTCTGTTAGCGGGAAATGGCGGAAGCGCTGCCGATTCACAGCATATTGCGGCGGAGCTTGTCAGCCGTCTCAATTATGATCGCCCGGGGCTTAGCGCAATTGCGCTTACCACGGATACTTCGGCGCTGACGGCCATCGGCAATGATTATGGTTATGAACGTGTTTTTGCCCGGCAACTTGAAGCGGTAGGACAGGTGGGCGATGTGTTTATCGGGATTTCCACTTCGGGTAATTCTCCCAATGTGCTGGCGGCGCTGCGTTCGGCAAGGACGCTCGGGATAAAGACCATCGGGATGACCGGCAAGACCGGGGGGAAGATGGCGGAATTTTGCGATATACTGATAAAGATTCCTTCAGCTAAAACACCGCACATACAGGAATGCCATATCATGCTTGGGCACATCATATGCCAGATAATTGAGGACAGCATATTCGGGGAAGCATATGGCCCGGATACGGCGGCGTTGCTTAAAATTCAGTCTGCATAACCAAATACTTTTGGCTATTTTCCTGCAGTGCGTCGTTTAGATGAAGAACGCAGCGAAGGATTGGCTACAGGCGGATTTACTGCTTGTGGTTCAACTTCATCAACGACGCTATGCTCATCTTTAGCGAAGCCAATATAATTCATGGTTTTTTGATTACCTAAAAGAAGGGTATCTATTTTAAAACCATTCTTTGCAGAAGCCATGCAATCCAATTCTGTACCATCAGGATTATAAGCGCCGTACCCTAATCGGTTTTGCAGCGCAACCCAAGGCAGATCCCAGATAGACCACCCTTTTATCGCTACTATATCTGCTTCTGTAGAAGGCAGCCCAAGCTGTTGCCGTTGTCCAGGTGAGATAGCCACAAGGCAACGGTTTAAATATGGAGAGGGAATGCTTACCTTCTTCAGCCACGATATATCTATTGCGGTTTCTACAGGTTCTTTTTTGACAAGAAAATTCAAGCCGGATGCTATTTCTTCAGGTGTTCTAGCCTTTGCCCCCTGCAAGGGAATATCCTCATTTATACCATCTCTTCTTATATAGACCTGATTGTCTTTGCCAGTAAAGAATGTCAGGCCATGTTTGGGATAATAGATCACACCACCTGTAACGATATTCTTTTGGGCATCGATGCACCCGATCGTAATGGACCAATCGTTTCCCCCATATATAAAACCATTATTGTCGGCGCTGGTGTTATCCAGTGAATCACCTGTAATAATGACTGGTTTGGCTGATGCTGCAAGATTGGCGGTGGGGTTATTTTCTTCTGTGATAATACCAACATCCTTTATTCCTACAGTCCGTTTCTGCAACCCTGCTATAAGTTTATCGTTACCCCATACATCAGCTGAGGTAAGTGTGGAACCGTCATCTTTTTTTTGTATCCACACATCCGTTTCTATATTGCCGGTTTTGCTGAGTATTGCCTCTCCGGTTACCTTATACTGTGGGGTAAGGGCAAGAGTTGCAATTTTATCCTGCTTGGCTGCAACTCCTTTCCCGACCTCTTGAGCAAGGGAAATTAACTGATCAATATCAATTTCTTCCGGGAAACCATGACTGCCGAGTTGAACAGGCATTCATTTATCCATACGGTTAACGTTAAAATTCAGTCTGCATAACCGGCTTGCTTCCGGCAACTATGGATTGCAGTAGCGAAGTCGTTCCCGGCAATATCTTGGCATAATAGAATCGCGCGGTTGCTAGTTTTGCACTATAGAATTCCTTGTCTGTATGCAGTTTTTCAAAGGCAATAGCGGCCATCTTTGCCCAAATCCATGCCAGCACTACCAGTGAAAACAGGCGCAGATATTCCGTAGCCCCTGCTGCCGCGTCGTTTGGGTCTCTCAGGCCAGCAGTAGCAAGATAAATGGATGCCTGCTGCAGGTAACCGATATGTTTCGCCAGCGGCTTGATGAATTCGGCCATGGCAGGATTGTCTTTATACTGGCTGATGAACTTATCCGCCGGGTGGAAGAACTGGCGCAGGTAACGGCCCGTGGAGAAAGGCAGCTTGCGGAATACCAGGTCAAGCGCCTGTATGCCGTTTGTGCCCTCGTAAATCTGGGCAATACGGGCGTCACGCACGTATTGCTCAACGCCATAATCTTTTATATAGCCGTAGCCGCCATAGGTCTGCACGGCCAGATTGGTAATCTCTGTCCCCATATCAGTCATATATCCTTTGACGATTGGGGTCATGAGCTGAACGAAATCATCCGCATCCTGTTTTACTTGCGCATCGGTGTGCCAGTGCGCCAAATCAATATTGAAAGCAGTAAGCATGGCTAAGGCGCGTGCGCCTTCCGTAAAAGCGCGCATGGTAAGAATCATGCGCCTGATATCGGGGTGGCAGATAATCGGATCGGCCTCCTTCTCGGGCAGCTTTACCCCGGTGATGGAGCGCGACTGCACGCGTTCTTTCGCATAGGCAAGCGCATTCTGGTAAGCGACCTCCGCAAGTCCAAGGCCTTGTATGCCGACGTAGATGCGCGCCGAATTCATCATGGTGAACATCGCGCGCATGCCTTTATGGGGCTCGCCTATGAGGAAGCCGGTGGCGTTGTCATAGCGCATGACACAGGTAGGAGAAGCGGACAAGCCCATCTTATGTTCGATGCCTTCGCAGCGCAGGCTGTTTCTTGCGCCGCACTTGCCGTCGTCGCTGACGTGGAATTTAGGCACGAGGAAAAGGCTGATGCCCTTGGTGCCCTTCGGCGCTCCGGGAAGACGCGCTAATACAAGGTGCAGAATATTATCGGTCAGATCATGCTCGCCGGAAGATATGAAAATCTTGCCGCCGCTGATTTTATATGTGCCGTCCCCGACGGGTTCAGCCTTGGTGCGTATTAGCCCTAAATCGGTTCCCGCCTGTGGCTCGGTGAGGCACATCACGCCGGACCATTCGCCGGATACCAGCTTGGGAAGGTATTTATCCTTGATGGAATCGGAAGCATGTAGCATGAGCGTGTTATATGCGCCATGCGAAAGTCCCGGCGTAAGACCGAAGGACAGGTTGGCAGAGCACGCCATTTCCATAATCGGGATATTGAGGAATTCCGGCAGTCCCTGGCCGCCATATTTCGGATCACAGGTGAACGCAGGCCAGCCACCTTCGCAATAGGCCTTGTAGGCTTCCTTGAAGCCTTTGGGAGTCGTCACATTGCCATCAGAATATTTCAGTCCTTCCTTGTCGCCTGACTGGTTAATCGGGAACAACACCTCCTCGCACAGTTGCGCCGCGGCTTCAAGCACCGGCTCTGACATATCTGCAGCATCGGAAAATCCTGCGACGGACTTATTCTCCGCAAGTGGCAGGAACTCATTCATGATGAACCTGAAATCCTTTATCGGCGCTTTATATATCGGCATAGTGCTTTGTCCCTTACTTAATTTCTGAGCGGCTTGCCATTGGCCAGCATGTATTCGATGCGATCCAGCGTGCCTTTGGTCTTGATAAGTTCCATGAAGGCTTCATGCTCCAGATCGAGTAGTTGCTGTTCAGTTATGGTATCGGTGATATCGGTATTGCCGCCGGAAAGCACATAGGCAAGCTGCGTGCATACGACGACATCGTGCGGCGTAGCCTTGCCGGTGGCGACAAACTGTTCTAGCCCCATCAGCAGGGCAGCCTTTGCCGTGGCTCCGGGCAATGATATGGCAGCCAGTTCCGGCGCGATATAACTATCGGCCATCAGCATGCATAGCTGTTTCGCATCCGGCAACAGGCGCGCGCGGTTCATGGAAATGCGCGATCCGGCGCCCAGTATTTTCATGTCTTTTACATCGTCGGCTGACCTTGAAACTTTAGCGGTCGCTATGTATTCAAATACCTTGGCGATGGATGGCATCGCGTTGCCTTGCGACAGTCCCTGCATATGGCGCAGCAGCAGTTCCTTGCATCCGCCCCAGCCGGGAATGACGCCAACACCGACTTCTACAAGACCCGCATAGCTTTCTATATGTGCCTGCACGGCACCGCTGTGCAGCACTATTTCGCATCCGCCGCCGAGCGCCATGCCGCCGAGCGCCGCCACGACCGGAAACGGTGAATATTTAAGCGCCATCGTTGCACGCTGGCCTTGCCTGATGACATCGGAAATCATCGGCCATGCCGCCATATTCGCCGCATACAATATAAAGCCAAGATTAGCGCCGACTGAGAAATTATCCGCATCTCCGCCGATGACAAGGCCGTGGAAATCCTTTTTAACCGCCTCAAGGGATTTCTCAATCATGGTCAGGATATCCGGATCGACGGAGTTCATTTTGGAAGTAAATTCCAAGCACGCGATCCCATCCCCGATGTCCCAGAGCGATGCGGAACCGTTCTTTACTACAGGTTTCTTGCCGAGTTTCTTATCGGCGAGCGGCCATACGCCTTCCGTTTGCGGCAGGGGCGCATAATCGCCTTTGGTGGTGAAATAGGTGCGCCTGTTCTCGACAATGCTGTAAAGCGGCTTGCCCTGTGTCTTTGCAAGTATCTCCGGGACAGGAACCTTTTCCGCTTCGAGGGATTTTATGAAATTTGCCGTCCCGATCTTGTCAATCATCTCGAACGGGCCGAATTTCCAGTTATATCCCCATTTCATCGTGTTATCCACAGCGAGGATATTATCGGCGATTTCAGGAATGAGCGATGCCGTATAAGCAAGCGTTTTGTTCATCACTGATCGTGCATACTGCCCGCCAATATCCGGATGTGACATCAGGGCGTCTACGCCTGCCTTCGCCGCATCGATGCTTTCCAGCGACGGCTTTCTTTCGATATGGTATTCACCTGTCTGTAAATCAATCGCTTCCTTCACCTTCTTGCCGCTATCCTTATTGATGCGGTAGAAGCCGCCTTTGCCTTTGCGCCCCGTATATCCGTCGGCAATCATCCTGGTCACGAGCGGCGGCTCCTGATAGATAGCACGGAACAGGTCGTTTTTGGGCAGGGTGGCAAGCATGGCCTTGGCGATAAGCGGCATGAGATCGATACCGATAAGATCGAAGAGCCCGAACATGCCGGTTTTGGGAATACCAAGCGGCTTGCCCATGATGGCGTCGGCGTCTTCCACGGATATCCCAAGCCGCATGCCTTCCAGCAACCCAATCATCATCCAGAAAACGCCGATGCGGTTGGCGATGAAGCCGGGAGTGTCTTTACAATCCACCACGCCTTTGCCAAGTTTCACATCAGTGAATTTCTTGATCTCCGCATAAGCGTCCTGCCGGGTTTTTGCGCCCGGCACCATTTCCAGCAGCCGCATGAAGCGCGGCGGGTTGAAGAAATGCGTAATCATGAAATCCTGCTGGAATTGTTCAGGCATGCCGTTGAGCAGAACATGCAGGGGCAGGGTGGAGGTATTGGAAGAAACCACGGAGCTTTTTTTGCGTACCGCATCAATTTTGCGGTAGACATCCTGCTTTACTTCGAGTTTCTCGAGCACTGCCTCGACAATCCAATCCGCATCTTTCAGCAGATCGAGATTATCCTCAAGGTTGCCTGTGGTCACGAACTTTGCCTTGTTTTTGTGAGTAAAGCCGGAGGGAGACGCAGCCAGCTGTTTTTCTATCGCCTTTTCGGTAAGGATATTGCGGCTTGGGGCGTTAGGGGGAACTATGTCCAGCAGTACCACCGGAGTACCTGCGTTTGCGATATGCGCGGCGATGCCGCTTCCCATGACTCCCGATCCCAGAACCGCAATTTTTGCAATGGCCATGCCTCACTCCCTTAGATGAAATATGGAAAATTATAACATATCGGCTTTCATAGTGTAAAAATTTATAGTTAATAAAATTTTAACCAATTGAAATTTGCCTGCGCATGTGACAAATTGAACAAGTTGATGATATCACTGCACTCATCGAGCATTGTAGGGTTGGATGCCGCAACAAGTGCGGCATGGCAATGCGAGTTATGATCACAAGTTTAACAAGAATATATGCCTGAAAAATCTTATAATAAAGAAAAACCACAAAAAAACGCCTACAATAACTGCCTTTCCATAAACCGGATACGTTTGTCCGTGCGTCTTGGCTGCGAAAAACAGGAGCGCGCCACGCCCCAGTCTGTGGAGGTGGGTGTAAAATTATATTATACTGCGCTCACCAGCGCCAGTCTCAAGGACAAGGGCGATTTTGCCTGTTACGATAAAATAAGCAGGCTGATACAGGAATTATGCGAGAAAGATGAATTCCGGCTTATCGAGCATCTCGGTTATGAAATTTACCGGAAGATAAGAGGTAGTCTTGCGCAGGAAATCAGGATATGGGTGAAAGTAACCAAGTGCGGGCTGCCTGTGGGGTTCGTGCTCGGCGGGGCGAGCTTCAGCTATACCGATCTGCCGCCGCATTCGTGGGTAGTGCCGGAGTAAGATAGGAGGGACTATCTATTGGTGCTGATGGCTATGCCTGTAAGGTTGTCATACGCACCAGCATTACAAAGCGCGGCGGGGACGGCCACAGTGCTTATGTTCACGCCACTGGTATTATATTTATGTAAAGCGCAAGTGCCAGATGATATTTCTCCTGTCCAGAAATAACCGCTTGAGTCAAAAACTATCCAGCCTCCTTCGCCTGGCGAATACGTATTATCCCATTCGGTGAGCGTCCAGGTAGGAGAAGTCAGTTTCTGAACGGCGTTAAGATTATTCCAGGCAAGCTGTCCGAAAGTCCAGAGGTTGCCGTTTGTGTCGAAAGTAAATCCGAAATTTGCATCTATACCTGTAATTTGGCCTAAATACTGACCTGTGGTACTGTCGAATTCCTGCGCCCTGCCGTTGCCGGAATCAGATACCCAGACGTGTCCTGCAGGGTCAAAAGCTAATGCTCCGCGAAATTGTCCCCCATTACCAAAAAAGAACTGCCCCTTGGCAATACCATTAGAACAACCGTCGCAATTACTGGCGTTAGGGGCGCAGCAATGTTGATATGCCGCAGGATTTCCTCCTGATCCGGCAGGAAGGTTATTACATGTTGTTGCAGAGGCGCGGGTGCCGGAGCAATTGGGATTATCTGTCGGTAAACCGCCGAGAGTCATCTGCCATGTGCCCGTGCTGTCGAACTTCATTACCCGGTTGTTCCAGGCATCCAATGCCCAGATATTGCCGGAGTTGTCTACTTTAACATCCAGTAGATTGCTAAAGCGCTGGGCGCTCGTACCGCCGCCGCCAATGTCTGAAATCCATGTGCCGCCTGAGGATAGTTTTCTTATGAGAGCGTTGCCCCAATCAGCCACGTAAAGGTTATTAGAACTATCGAGAGCTACACCCATCGCTCTACCAAATTGGACAGGACTGGTTCCATAGCCGCAAACACCAGTACCGAGGGTTGTTTGTATGTGGCCGCCTGAATCTATCTTGTAAACGTTACAGGTATTGTAATCCGCCACCCAGAAATAAGTACATTTCGACGGAGCTGGGTTGCTGGCGGTCTGCATCTGCCAGTTTTCCTTGTAGGTCACGATGTCGTCGAAGTAATAGAGCGTCTGACCGGCGTTGCCCGTCTGGTACTGCGGATCTTTCTGGACGTAGGTGGAAGAAGAAAGCACGCTTGCGCCGCCGCTGTTCGCACCTGTCGCATCGCAATGGCAGTTGGTCTGCTCGTCGGTGGCCTGGATGCCCGCGTTCACGGTTGCGCCTGTTGAAGTATAAGCCCCGTGCCCGTTCGGGCCGTGGCTGACGATGGCATAAATCCCTTTAGTCGTCCGCGCACCCCCGTTCTCATCGTTGACAGTGATCGAACTGCTACTGGTTGAGCACATATTGTTCATGAGCGGCCAGCCTGAAAACTGAGCGGTAAGCGTGTAGCTCGGATCGACCGCATAGCGGAATTTGTTTCCCCAGCCGTCATACATGAAGTCGTTAGGCAGCCCCAGAGCGGCAACGGGCACGCTGCCCTCCTCAATGCCGCCAGCGGATTTGAAGTTCGCGGCAGGAACCAGCGCACTCCCGTTATTGATGCAGTCGCCGCTGCCGGTGCCGCCGGTTTTTGTCCCGGCCTCCAGCCCGTAATTGGCCGCTCCCTGCGTGATGGTGAGATCGCCGGGGCAGGGAATGCGGCCATAGACAGAGCTGTAGCTGAGAAGCGCTTTTTCAATGACGGCTATCTTGGCGGCCGTGGCATTTACCCTGGCCTGCTGGAGAGTGGGTATCGTCGCGCTGATGCTCATGCCGGTGAGCGTGGCGATGATGACCAGCACGACCGCCATCTCGGTGAGAGTGAAGCCGGATTTTATGTTGTGGGGGAATAGGCGCATAAGATCACAGAAACAGATCGGCATGAACGCCAAACCGACGCGCAAGATTCTTGGCAATTCCCTTGCTTATAGAGCGTTTGCCATTCAGGATATCCGATATTCTGGCTTGCGGCGCACAATCTGCAAGGTCTTCTTGCTTCAGGTTGCTTTGATCCATAAAAAAACGCAACGTCTCACGCGGCTCCGCCTCTGGTATCACGACATGCTCATCTTCGTATTTTTCCACCAGATCACCGAGAAAATGAAGAACATCGGCAAAAGGGTGGTTTTCATCGTCTCTGATTTCATCAAGCAGCGTATCCATTATGGCAATGACATGCTCATAGTCTTTCTCTGTTTTGATAGAAGTAACCCCAATGAGTTCCTGAAATGGGCGCCAGGCCTCAAAAATGGCTTGCGGTTCCGGTATTTCCTTATGTGTATAGGTCATTGTTTTTTCCTCTTCCAATTCTTCCGATCATATTCCGTATGCGTTAAAACATTCCTGATATATACCTGCCCCGCGTTGTAGTGGATGGATACTATCAGTCTGTATTTATTGCCACCTATATCAAATACCGTTAAACCATTCACATAATCGGCGCTGCCAAAAATTTGCTTCAGGTGGACGAAATCCAGGAAACGCTCTTTCTTCATCACACGATACCACGTCTCCAAAGGCACTGCTGAATCCGGGTGCTTGACCCAAAAATCTTTAAGCCTTCGCCTTGTTATAACGTGCATAACCTTTTCAGTGTATTCCAAAATGGTATATTGTCAAGCGAAAAACAAGTCTTGCCAGTATGATAATCACCAGCACAACCGCTATCTCTGTGAGGGTAAAACCGCGCTGGGTATTTATCTTTATTGTACCCATATTCCTGATACAGTAAAACTTGCACTTAAAGTAGTTAAATTTACAAGAGTAGTCCATTGTCCGTTGCTATATTCTCGTATCAATTCATTTCCTGAATCTCCCACCCATATGTTTCCGCCTGTATCAATTGCTATAAGTTCCGGGTTATTGAGAGCAGGACTTGAGGCGGTAATGGGACTTCCCCATGAACTGCTGCCTGGGGTATATTTCCATATCTCGTTATGCCCGGCATCAGCCACCCATATATTCCCGTTCGCATCAGGAAAAATCACCTGGGGGCCACTAAGCCCTCCACCCGGACCAGACACAGTGCTCCAGACTGTGCCATTATATTTTTTCAGTGTATTGTTACCCGTGTCGGAAACCCAGATATTGCCGCTAGCGTCAGGTATGCCATATGCAGGACCGTTGAATGAATCAGTATAGGGTGCGCCCTGTTGTACGCCTGCTGAATTGAATTTCCTTACATCAGGGGTAGGACCATTATAGTCCGTAATATATATATTGTTGCTACTATTGTCGATATATATGCCGAGAGGACCGTTCAGGCCAGTTATGAATGTATTATTCCATGTAGCCGTGCTGGCAGTATATTTACGTACTTGATTAGCGGCAAATTCAATTACGTAAATATTCCCTGAACTATCTGTGGCAACGCCGGTCGCCCAGTTGAAGGCAGGTGATGCAGAAATAGATCCCCAGATTTTCGTTCTAAAATTATATATCCAGACTTTTGTGCTTCCTCCGGAGGAATCTACCACATACAAATAGTTAAGACACGCTGTTGTTATTTGATTTCCTGCCGTCTGTAACTGCCAGCCTTCCTTGTAGGCTATGATGTCATCGAAGCTGTTGAGTGGGGTTACAGGGTCGGGGGTAATGATTTTCTGAACATAAGTGGCAGAAGAAAGAGTCGTTGCGCCGCCCGTGTGTGCGGCGGTGGCATCGCAATGGCAGTTGGTTTGCTCGTTGGCGTTGGCGCTACCTGTATTTACGGCAATGCCACTGGAAGTGTATCCTCCGTGCCCGTTTGCACCATGACTGATGATGGCATAGATTGCTGCCGTTGTTCTGGAATTACCGCTAGCGTCATTGACCGTAATGCCTGTGCTGCTGGTGGTGCACAGATTGCCTGGGATTGGCCAGCTTGAGCGCGAGGTGTTACTCACTGTGTAAGTGGGATCAACTACGTAACGGAACTTATGCCCCCAGCCGTCATACATATAGCTGTCCGGCAGGTTTAAAGCGCGGGTAGGGACTCCGCCTTCTGCCGTACCTCCGGTCGCTGCCGTTGCGAAATTCGCCGCAGGCGTCAGATTATGCTGGCATTCTCCGGTGCCGATGCCGCCAGTGTGATAGCCCGCCTCCCTGCCGTAGTAATTCCCGCCCGGTGCAATCGTGAGATCAGCCGGACAGGGAATGCGCCCGTTGGCAGCGCTGTAGTTGAGCAGCGCTGCCTCGATGGCGTCCATCGTATTGACGGTGGAGTTATACTGAGCGCTTTGCGTTGAGGCAATCAGCAAGGACATGCTGCCACCCAGTATGGTAGCAATAATAATAAGCACTACGGAGAGTTCAATAAGAGTAAAAGCGGATTTGAATCTGGATTGCGCCAAACCGGGATTATAACAGCAGGTGTTATTTCTCATAGGGGCTGATTGTCCAATGCCTGTTTATATAACAGTATATACGATTCTGAGCTAGAAAGTCAATTTGTTAACTTAAGTCGGCAACGAGATATTTTAATGCGGCATCCAGCTTTGCAGCAGGGTTAGACCCCGCAACAAGTGCGGGGTGACAATACGCTTAATACCCCGCTGCTTGCGGCGGGGTTGTTTAAGTGCTAGGCAGCAAGCAACTCTCTTATAATGGAGTTCAGAAGCAGGCGTCCCTGGCGGGTTACTTTGATTGAGTTGTTATCAGATGCGATAAGCCCCAAAGATTTTAGTTTGTTCTCCGCTTTTTCTGAAATGGTTTCGCGCATGCCTGCGCCATAACTGATACCGGAAGAAAGCCGAAGTCCCATCATAATCTTTTCTTCTATTATTTCTTTTTCTGATAAATTCACTTCCGCCGACAAGCCGTTGCCGGAACTTTCTACTTTCTCAAGCCACCGCTCCGGACTTTTTATGTTTTCCGTAGCGAGGCGGCTTATGTTGTAAGGAGGCAATGCATCGTCCTCTTCGCTTACCTCCGGAGAGGCCCCCGCCACTCTGTATCTTCCATGCGCGCCGGGGCCTATGCCTATATAATCCTGGCTGCGCCAGTAAGCCAGGTTATGCCTGCTTTCATATCCCGGCCTGGCATGGTTGGATATTTCATAAGCCGGGAGGCCGTTCGCTTCCATTATATCTTGCGTGAGCATGTACATGTCAGCCGCGAGAAAATCTTCCGGCATGACGAATTTTCCATCGCGATATGCATGATAAAAGGCGGTATTTTCTTCTATGGTAAGCTGGTAGAGGGAAATATGATCCTTTGCGTATTTCAATGCCTGGGCCAGCTCGCTCTCCCATTCCTTGAGCGTTTGCCCCGGGCGCGCATAAATGAGATCGAATGACATGCGGGGAAAAATATCCTGCGCGAGTGATATGGCTTGCAAGGCCTCATCCACATTATGTTCACGCCCGAGAAACCTGAGCGCATCCCCCGACAAAGCCTGTATGCCTATGGATACCCTGTTAACGCCGGCGCTCCGGAAATTACGGAATTTCTGTGCCTCTATGGATGTCGGGTTGGCTTCAAGGGTTATTTCCATATTGCCGTCCGCTTTCCATAATTCGCCTATGGCGTCGATCAGCGCTTTGACTGTTTCCGCTTCCATAAGTGACGGTGTGCCGCCGCCGAAAAACACACTAACCGCTTGTCTGCCTGGCAGTTTACTGGCATAATAATGCAATTCGTGCAGCAATGCGTTTTGCCACCGTTTATTATCTATTCCGGATCGCACATGGCTGTTGAAATCGCAGTAAGGGCATTTGGACTTACAGAACGGCCAGTGTATGTATATGCTTAGTTCGTCAGACATCAAGGTACTGTTTGCATGGTAGAGAAATGAAGGCTAACAAGGCGGCACAGCAGGCGCTTATAACCCTCCTGAATGGAATTTACAACGAAATCAGGCCTATTGAAGAAAAATTATCCTTGCGCCTTGACGGCAGCGATTTCCGCCCGCGCATTGAATATTTCCATGACGCCGTCCGCGCCCTGACTTCCGGAGCGAAGGCGGAACAGCGCCTGTCGGTTGAATTTCTGGCCTATGATGTGGCCATGTTGCGCAGTATTCAGGCAAACCCGCTGCTGGTTCCAAAAGAAACCAGGAAGTTATCGCCGGGTACTGATATGGTGGCGGGAACCGCGTTTGAGGGACATGCCGGAACCGGCGAAATAAAGTCCCGGCTTTCCGAGCTTTATAAGAATTATTCCGTATTGTTTGTCGCGTTGCTCTCAGAAAAGGCGGATCATGATTACGAGTCCAAAGTCAATGAGTGCAATGATGAAGTGAAAGGACTGGCAGCAGTTGAGCGTGAAGCAAAAAAGGCTATGGGTAAAAGTTCCGGCATCGATATAGAAACTATCATATACGAAAATATGGACGATCCGGCGTTAATTCAGAAGTTTCTGAATCAGTTCGGAAATAAGAGAAAGGGCATTCTTGCCGACGAGGCGGTCAAGAAATTATCCGATATGATGAAATCAGCGGATAAACGGATAAAGAAAGCAGAAGAAGCGCACTTCACTTTTGTCACCGGCCAGCTCGCCATCTATGAAATGGCTAAGGATGTCGTAAAAAAAATGGCTATGAGCGGGCTCAATATTGTCGGCAGTTTTGTTGAAAGTGCGGTACGTGAAGCGACAAGGGGCGGGGGCAGGGGGCATTAGGAGAAATTTATTGCCAAAGGCTGCATGTATTGTATGTAATAACCCTTGTCCAATAAGCAGGTGTTGTGTCATGAAATTCATCTTCCGGATGTTGTCGCTTTCACTCTTTTTCCTTGTTCCGCAACATTCGCATGCCTCCTTTTTTGAGGGTGCCTGTCCCGCGCCTGCCATAAACGCTTCCGGTACCACGTTTGAAGCGGCTTTTACCCCGGCTGACAGTTTGTCGGCTCTGGAGATAAGAGCCATACAGTCTGCGAAGAAAGAGATACGTGTGGCTTCGCACCGCTTTGTTTCTAAGGACGTTTCAATCGCGCTTGTGCAGGCCGCGCATTCAGGCAAGGATGTAAAGATTGTCCTTGACCGGAAACTAAACGACAATACCGGTTATTCCGCCGCCATCTTTTTCATTAACATGAGCTTGCCTCCTCATATGGCGCAACATCTTGATAACCAGTACCAGGAATACATTATTATCGATGATAAGGATCTGGTTGTCGGCAATATCAGTTCCATACAGGAAAGCGATGACGAAAAGAAAAATTCGGCCAATGTTCTGCTGATACATGATGCTATGGATCTGGTGAAGCGCTATCAGGAAAATTGGCAGAGATTATGGGATGATTCCGTGGAGATGAAAAACGAGAACCTGATCCAGATAAAAAAGGGGAAATAGGGCTAGGCGACTTTGCGGGCATTATGCGCATGGCATATGGAGGTTGCGAGCGCATCCATCGCATCGGCGCCATACTTGCCGCATCCAGGCAGCAATATCTGCACCATGGCGGAAACCTGACTCTTTTCGGCGCGTCCAGCGCCTACCACGCTTTTCTTGATAAGAGTCGCCGCGTATTCATGCACTGGAAGCCCTGCCTGTGCCAATGTCAGTAATATCGCTCCGCGCGCCTGCCCAAGCTTCAAGGTCGACTGGGCATTGACGTTGACAAAGGTCTCTTCGATAGCTGCTTCTTCAGGCTTGTATTTCTCAATGATAATGCCAAGCTCTTTGCTTAACTGAAGGACGCGCGGGGCGATAGTTTTGGTTGCACTATCCGTTTTTATAATGCCACAGCCCAGGAAGGACAGCTGGTTGCCTGTATATCTTATGATGCCCCAGCCGGTTTTCTGCAGTCCCGGATCTATGCCGAGTATGATGGACATCAGGCGCTCAGCTTTTCGAGGATATCATCGGAGACTTCATAATTGGCGAACACTTCCTGTACGTCGTCATTATCTTCCAGCACATCAATCATCTTAAGCAGCAGGCGCGCCTGGTCTTCATTGATTGCGGTGGATGATTTTGGCAGCCAGGTCAATTTTGCCGATTTTGGCTCACCCAGCTTCTTTTCCAGTTCATCGCGCACGTGACCAAAGGATTCCGGAGAGCAGGTAACCAGATGTTGTTCCTTGTCGGATTCACAGTTATCTGCGCCTGCCTCAATGACGGTTTCAAGCATTGCCTCTTCCGAAATTTTACTGGCCGGATAGGTTATAACGCCTACGCGGTCGAACATGAAATTCACGCTTCCCGTCTCGCCCAGATTGCCGCCGTATTTAGTGAATGCCGCGCGGATTTCAGATGCGGTGCGGTTGCGGTTGTCGGTCAAGGCGTCCACGATGACGGCGATACCCCCTGCACCATATCCTTCATAACGCACCTCTTCATAATTGTCGGTTCCGGTCTGACCGCTCGCGCGCTTGATGGCTTCGTCAATCTTATCCTTGCTGATGTTTTCCTGTCGTGCCTTGAGCACGGCGGCGCGCAGCCTTGGATTATGCGCCGGATCGGGCATGCCGCTCTTGCAGGCGGCATTAATTTCACGCACGACCTTGGTAAAAATCTTTGCCTTTTTTGCATCCTGCGCATCCTTCCGGCGCATGATGTTCTTAAACTGACTATGACCTGCCATGATGACTTCCTCTTATTTAAACACTACCGTTTTATGGCCGTTTATGAGCACCCGTTGTTCGATATGGTATTTCAGCGCGCGCGCCAGCACGGAACATTCGCTGTCACGTCCAACCGCTTCCAGATCCTCCGGTTTGTAAGTATGATCGACGCGGGTAACTTCCTGCTCGATGATCGGACCTTCATCGAGATCGGCAGTAACATAGTGTGCGGTGGCGCCGATCAATTTCACTCCCCTGTCAAACGCCTGATGATATGGCTTTGCGCCCTTGAAGCCCGGAAGGAAAGAGTGGTGGATGTTTATGGCTCTTCCCGCCAGTTCGTCGCAAAGCTCCGGGGATAAAATCTGCATGTAGCGCGCAAGCACCACCACATCAATATTATTCTCTTTGATAAGCTCCAGCAATTTCTTTTCCTGCACGGCTTTGTTGCCTGCTTCAACCGGCAGGTGATGGAACGGTATGCGGTACCATTCCACAATTTCCCTGTAGTCGTTGTGATTGGAAATGATGAGCGGCACTTCAATCGGTAAAGTATTAGTAGCGTAGCGGTGCAGCAGATCATTAAGGCAATGGCCATGTTTCGAGACCATGATCAGTACACGGTGCTTTACGGACTTGTCATGAAGGTACCAGTCCATCGCAAAACGCGTGGCAATTCTATCGCGGAACAGATTCTTAAGCTCATGCTCCGGGGGAGTGTTCTGGTCCGTGGAAAATTCCATGCGCAGGAAAAACCGCCCGGTCGAGGCATCGCCATGTTGAGCCGATTCAATAATAAAGCCATTATTATCCGCCAGAAATCCACTGACTGCGGCGACGATTCCACGCACGTCGTGGCACGAGAGGGTGAGTATATAGGTTTTCATAAAAAGATTTTATCGTTTATTGCGCTAATTCTTTAGCGCGTTTTACGGCACTAGTCACTGCTTTTGTAAATAATGATTTCAAGGCATTGTCTTTAGCAAGCACTGCCAGAGCGGCTTCGGTCGCGCCTCCCTTGCTGGTGACATTTTCACGGAGCTTTGCAAGCGTATCAGTTGAATGATTTGCAAGCTCGGTGCTTCCCAGTAGAGTCTGTATGACGAGTTGCCTGGATACGTCTTCCGTCAGACCTTGCGCTTTTCCTGCCTCAATCAGGCTTTCAAGAAACAGGAATACATAAGCAGGGCCGCTGCCGGATATGGCTGTCACCGCATCCATGAGAGACTCGTCGTCAAGCCATAGGATTTTGCCTGCTGCCTGCATGAGCGCAGAGGCGATATTTCTATGGTGGATATTCGCTTTTTCGTTTGAACAGAGAGCAGTGATGCCTTTGCCAATCAGGGCAGGGGTATTAGGCATGGCACGCACGATCGGGGCTCCTGAAAAATATTTTTCATAGTAGCCGATAGTTTTTCCGGCAGCTATGGAGATATAGAGAGGATTGTTCCCGAATTTCTTTGCCACCTGCGGCAGCAATTCATCAAGCGACTGGGGTTTAACCGCCAGTAGCACACATTCAGGAGCTGTCATTACTTCATTCAGGGAACGGAGCGTGCCTTCTGTGATTGTATCAACGACGGTAATAGAATTCCTGTCTACCCCCGCAAGATGCCATGCGCGCAGTAACGCGTTTCCCATCTTACCGGCTCCGATAAGCAACAGTGACTTTGGAAAAATACTCACGCTTCGCCGACGGTTTCAAATATCGCTGCGCTTAGCGCTTCCTCGGCTGACTTGTCGCTCCATATGGCGGCCTGGAGCGCAGGGAAGAAACGTTCGCATTCCGAGATGGCGATGTCCATGAGATCTTCAATCTGCTGAGTCGAGATGACGCCGCCGCCACGCATGAGCGTCGTGTGCCTGAAAGCCACACTTGAGTCATCACTTATGAAATCGAAGTGGCCGATCCATAATTTATCATTGACCATCACAATCAGTGGATATATTTTCTTGAGCGCTGATTTCTGAAACTTGGTTTCGAAGGCGCAGGAAAAAATCAACGCTCCCTGTTCCTCATTCCAGGTGAACCAGATTCGGTAGTTGCACCACGAGCTGTTTACCTCGGCCACGATCTCTTCATCGGATGGGCGATCATATGCCCAGTCGCGATCGATGATCACTTGTTCGACGAGGTTAAGAGGATTGGAAAGAAGGTTGTCTGTTTCAACGCGCAGTGTTGTCATTGAAGCTATCCCTTTTGTGTCTTTAATAGGACCAATAATCTATCCAAACCCGCAGGAATGTCTAGTTCTTATATAGTTAATCCTCCCAAATTCTTCCCGCATTTTATGGCTTATTTCTATTGGTATCGGATTATGTATTTCTATTATGGGTTGTATATTCGGCCATAACTTATTGAAAAGTCATTGATGGTTAATTAATCAACCTATAATATAAAACTATATTTAACAATTCAATTTAAGGTTTATGTGTACCCAATTCATACCGGCGGTCGCCATATTGGGGTGTATGGCATCAGTTATTGGAGTGCAGAATGATGGTATTTGTAATCGACGGTAGGGGGTGAGTATGCCCAGAGACTCATAATATAATATGCAAAAGGTAGAAGATTTATCCCATGCCATACAGAACAATATTCTGTTTGGTTATAAGAGGGAGATTTAAATGATTATTCCTGATGTGAGATTAAATAGCTGCATACGTTTTACAGTTACGCGACACGCACAACTGCGAAGAAAGAATCTTGGTATTGATACCATAAAAGGCTGGATTCGACATAGGATAGGTGGTTACAGGATAGCCGTTACAGACATCACAATCAGCAACTTATTGTATCGTTGCGTAAACATGAAAAGTTACACATAGGGGCCAAAGGTACAAATTAGCTCTGAAGTTAACAGACGGTCAAATATCGCTGAAGAAAATGGCTCATTTAGCGATGAAATTAACAGCTTTTACCGGATTGTTCTGATATACAATTATCGTATAATATATATTATGGAAAATTACCTAAGGAATAAGGAGGCAAGCATCTCCGTAGGAATAAAAACGATAATTATTTGTTATGGCATGTTTATAGGCTGCCTGCATGGTATCCAGTCCTGAGAACGCGCTTACCAGCATGAACAATGTGGAGCGCGGCAGATGAAAATTGGTCATGAGCGCATCAACAATTCTGAATTCATACCCCGGCGTTATGAATATATCCGTTTCCCCAGCATAGCTGTGCAATATGTCTTTCCCATCGGTCGCTGACTCCAGCACCCGCAGCGATGTCGTGCCCACTGCAATGATGCGCCTGCCAGCTTTCTTTGCCGTATTTATTATATCTGCCGTAGCTTGTGAAATTTCCGCATATTCGCTATGCATTTTATGCTCGCTAGTATCGTCCGCCTTCACTGGCTGGAATGTTCCTGCGCCCACATGCAGCGTTACAAAAGCTTTCCTTACCCTCTTTTCATCCAGCCGTTTAAATAGCCTGTCTGTGAAATGCAGGCCTGCGGTCGGTGCCGCTACTGCCCCGTCATGCTCTGCGTAAATAGTCTGATAGCTTTTACTATCATCCGGGTTTGCCTCACGCTTCATATAGGGAGGCAATGGCATGCTGCCATACTGCTCCAGGCATTTGCGAAGATCGTCACATATGAATTCCAGATTAATTTCCCCGGTGGGATATTTCTCTTTCACCGTGCCTGAGAAATTATTGCCGAATATAATAGTATCCCCCGTTTGAAGTTTCTTGCCGGGCTTCGCAAACACCCGCCATAGACTGCCATTCACATTTTTATGCAGTGTTATTTCAATATTCGCGTCGCCGCGCTTGCCATGAAGACGGGCTGGAATAACGCGGGTATTGTTAAATACCATCACATCGCCTTCGTTGAGAAAATCGGGCAAGTCCAGTATATTGGCATCAATAAAATTCTGCTTGTCTACAACAAGCATGCGTGCCGCGTCACGAGGAGTCGTGGGATGGCTGGCAATGCGTTCTGCAGGAAGCTCGAAATCAAATAATGAGGTTTTCATATCCGGAAGATATATCCGGAAATCAGGATTTATTGCTATTTAATAATTTGTCCACTTCCTCTGGCGAGAGCGCCTTTTCCGGAACCGGAGTCACCGCCGGAACAGCTGCGGAAATATTTTCCTGTGGCAGATCGGCTTTTGTCTCTTTAACTTCTCCCACTGCCTTTGCCTGTGGCTTTACGGGATTATTGGTGGGGATGATTTCGTCAAATCCGTCCCCATGTATTTCTGTACCGGCAGTAGCGGACGATACTACTGCTTCCCCGGCATTTCCTTTAGCCAGCATCTGGTCGTGGAAGCCGCGCATTATCTTGTCCAGATCATCCGCAGAGATAACCGGGTTATTCAGGAGCTTGATCTGTTCAAAATGCTCAACTTCGCTGTTCATTATATCCGCAAGGTTGCCATCACCAGATGATGTAGATTGCGTCTCATCCATCATCTGTGTTTTGTCGATAATAAAGGGTTTCAGGTTTACCAGCCGGTCTATTTTTATTGCGTCAGAAACGCCTGCAAGTTTGAACGCCTCGTAAGCGGTGTTGGCTTCAACGTTCTTACGTTCGCCATTACGGCTTGTGACGCAATATTGGTTGGTGCCTACCGGCGCAAGCTGGCGCTTGCGAATCGGCAATGGTTGCAATACATGCTGTTCTTCTTGATTCACACCAACATTTTCCACAGGATCAGACCACACACCAACTATAATCGCGGAGTTTCAGTATAGCACAAGACACTTGAGCATGTTCCTATTTTAGCATATCCGGATCATTTTGCCATAGAATGTTACCGGCAAGATACAGTGAGCCGCATATCAGGATGATGAAGTTTTCGCCTTCTTCCTTTACGATGCGGTGTATCGTCTCGGATGCATTTTCTGCGGTGCGACTAATCGTATTAAATTCCATGGCTATATTCACAAGCGATTGTGGTTTATGAGATGGCCGACTACTGTCTATAGATATGGCGGTAAATGATTTGATCAAAGGCAATATAGGGGCAAGTATCTGCCTTGCATCTTTGTCCCTGAGTATGCCGCTGATCACATGCACAGGCTTTTCTTGCGCTCCTATCCACTCCGCTAAAATTTTTCCTGCATCTGGATTATGCCCGCCGTCAAGCCATAGCTCTGAATTTGCGGGCAGAAGATTCGCAAGGCGGCCTTTCCTTATATGCTGCAGCCGTGCAGGCCATATGGTATGAGTAATCCCACGTGATATATGTTCGTTCTTTATATTAAAGCCGTGCAGACAGTCTACGCAGGCTATGGCGCTTGCGGCATTCATGATCTGATGTCTTCCTGAAAGACTGGGAAGAGGAAAGCGTATATCGCGCTTTACAGACTTATAATGGAATCCCTGCCCGATTTCCGTTACCTGCCATTCTATGCCAAAACGATAGAGATGAGCTTTCATTGTATTAGCTGCTGCCTCTATAACTTGTGCCGCTTCCAGTAATTGTTTGCCTACGATACACGGCACGCCGGGTTTGATAATTCCGGCCTTCTCGCCTGCTATCTTAGCAATCGTATCTCCAAGAAATTCGCTGTGGTCGATTGAAACGGGAGTGATCGCAGTCAATGCCGGTTTTTCTATAGTATTGGTTGCATCGAGGCGCCCGCCAAGCCCGGTTTCCAGTAAGACAATATCTGATTTCGTTTCGGCGAAAGCCATGAATGCCAGTGTGGCATGCGCTTCAAAAAAAGTTACCGGATAGTTTTGTATATAGGGTAAAACTCTTTTCAGCAGATCGAGCAGATGTTCATCACTTATCTCTTTCCCACAAAGATAAATTTCCTCATTGAATTTTACCAGATGAGGCGAGGTAAAGCGATTAACCTTATAACCTGCCGACTCACATATTGCCGTAAGGTACGCAAGCAGAGAACCTTTGCCGTTTGTTCCGGCAACGTGAATGACAGGTGGAAGCCTGTCCTGAGGATTGCCAAGCGCGGAAAGCAGCTTCCTGATGCGATAGAGCGAAAGGTCAATCGCCGCCAGTTGTGGATTGGCAAGCGTACTGAGCAGCTTTTCTATTTCCGCATTCGGGCGCTTCACAGCGACGCTCTTATTTTGAGCATGGCCGCATGGCTTTTAACATCATGCACGCGCAGGTAATCCACTCCCCGTCCTGCAAGGTAGCTGGAAATAACGAGTGTTTCCGGGTCCCGCTCCTCCGCTTTCTTGTCCGTAAACAGCGAAAGAAAAGATTTGCGCGAATGTCCGACCATCACTTTTGTCCCAAGCGATTTTATGCGGGTGATGTTTTTAATGATCGCAAGCGATTGCCGGGCGGTTTTGCCGAAACCTATGCCTGGATCGATGATGATGTCTTTTCCAAATTCTTTTATCATGTCAGAAGCCCATGTATGTATGGTTTCCACCGGATCGACGTATTCGGGAATGGTGATTCTGGGATCCGCAGGAACAGTAAGTGAATGCATCACTACCAATGTTGCGCCGAATTCCGCGGCAAGTTTTGCCATAGCCTCCGATCCGCCTACGTCGTTAATACATAGCGATGAATGTTTTTGCTTTGGAAAACTCCGCAGGAATCTCCGGGCAGTTTCTTCGTGGCGCGTATCGATGCTGAATTTTACTTTCTCAATTCTTTGTGCCATCGCTTCGATTACAGGTTCGAACCTCTGCCACTCTTCATGGGACGAGAGCATAGTCGCACCGGGTCTGGTGGACTCAGCGCCGATATCTATGCCTCCTGCTCCGTCTTCAATAAAAGCGTCAATGCGTTCAATCACTTTCTGTGGAGAATAATGCAGGCCGTCACCGGAGAAAGAATCCGGTGTGAGGTTTAATATTCCCACAATGGCTGTCATACAATATAGTCTGTTTTTCTTAAGCTGGATGTAAGGTTAGCGGCAAGAGTTCTTGCTGTCATGCTATAAAATTCCCCTTTGACCGGATATATCCAGTCTGGTGCAATATCTGCAAGAGGAATAAGCGCGAAATCCCGCATAAGCAGGTATTTATGCGGAATGGTAAGATGTTCCTCATTTAATACCATGTCATTAAATGCAAGTATATCGATGTCTATCTCGCGCGGTCCCCAATACCCGCGCGCCTGCCGCCCAAGTTTTTTCTCAAGCTCTTTAATTCTGGTAAGCAGCTCGTGCGGCGTCAGTTTCGTCTCGCAGGAGACGGCCATGTTGAGATAGTCTATATCCCATTCCGGCGGCGCTCCTTCGGGCAGTAATGCCTTGGATACATATACCGAAGAGGATTTCATATTTTCTACAAAAACACTAAGTGCAGAAACCGCATTTTGCAGGTTTGCAAACCTGTCGCCTTTATTGGAGCCAAGACCGAGGAAGAGCATATTGCAAATGATGTGTTCACTATATTTTGTTAATTAGGGATATCCCAGGTATATAGTCATGAACTGTATATATCTGTTAACAGAAGTTTTTTTATTGCTGCTATACCCATTATAATTCCCAGCGGAGCACCAACGGTGACCGCATTCGTGATCCATCTAAGCGCCTCCAACCCTTCAGGGCATGCTGACATATGAAAATGACAAGGGATAAATCCGAATAAGAGGGCTAAGATAAGATACGTCCCAATGATGGCAATAATCATGCAACTAATTATGCAACATATAGCTATTATTGTTTTAATAAATGTATTACCTAAAAACGGAGGCAATATATATGGTTTATGTGTGATAAAACAATATATCCGTTTTATCATTAATGTAATAACAGGGATAATAGTAAAAATGGATGCTATTGCTAAATAGTAAGGAAGAGTAATGGGATCTACTTCAAGTCTATAAAGTAATGGCATGTTATATTCTGTCAGAGATGCTTGTTGTTAGCAGAAATAAATGAAATCATAGGCTTTTATATCCTGGCAAGGTCAAGAACTCAGTAAACTCTTTTTGTTTCACCAGATTTTCCAGCAAAGCAGAGGCACGTGAAAATAAGCTGTTATCAAACCCTGCTCCCTGTCTTTTCTTAACAATATCCATTTCTTCCGCTAGCAATTTCCTGAACAAATCATGGGTAATTTCCCGGCCATCCTCCAGTTGGGAATGATGGTGAATCCACTGCCAGATCTGCGAGCGGGAGATTTCAGCGGTGGCGGCATCTTCCATCAGGTTGTTGATAGGCACGCAGCCGTTGCCGCCGAGCCATGCGGCGATATATTGCAGGCCGACGCTGATGTTGTTGCGCAGCCCGGCTTCTGTAATCGTACCCTCCGGAATGGCCAGCAGATCTTTTGCGGTAACGTTTACGTCCTCACGCTTGCGGTCAATTTGGTTCTTGCCCGGCATAATGCGGTTAACCACTTCCATGGCTACTGGTACCAGACCTGGATGCGCGACCCAGGTTCCGTCATGTCCGTCACCCGCTTCACGCTCCTTGTCGGCGCGCACTGCGCTGATGGCTTTTTCATTTGCCTGTTCATCGCCTTTGACCGGAATGAATGCCGACATGCCACCCATCGCCATTGCTCCGCGCTTATGCGTAGTTTTGATCAGGAGTTGCGAGTAGGAGCGCAGGAAGTGGGTGGTCATGGTGACCTGTGCGCGTTCCGGGAGAACAAAGTCAGGGCGCGAATGGAATTTCTTGATAAAGCTGAAAATATAATCCCAGCGCCCGCAGTTGAGCGCCACACAGTAATCACGCAGTGCATGGATGATTTCATCCATCTGGAATGTCGCAGGGATGGTCTCTATCAGCAGGGTCACTTTTATGGTGCCGCGCTTGAGCTTCAATGTATCTTCAGCGAAATTGAACACATCACGCCAGAGCTCCGCTTCCTTGTAATGCTCGGTCTTGGGCAGGTAGAAATAGGGCCCGGTGCCGTTCTGCAGTAAGGTTCTGGCATTGTTATAAAAGTAGATGCCGAAATCGACAAATGCGCCCGGCACTTCCTTTCCATCCACCAGTATATGTTTTTCATTCAGATGCCAGCCGCGTGGGCGGATGATGAGCACGGCGGTTTTGTCGTTCAGCTTATATTGCTTGCCTTCCGGGCTGGTGTAACTGATGGTACGGTTGACGGCGTCGCGCATGTTGATCTGGCCTTCTACCACCGCTTCCCATACAGGAGAGAGTGAGTCTTCAAAATCGGCCATGAAAACTTTTGCGCCGGAGTTAAGCGCATTGATGACCATCTTGCGTTCGACTGGCCCGGTGATTTCCACGCGCCTGTCCAGTAAGTCTTCCGGTATTCCGGCAATCTTCCAGTCAGAAGCACGCACATCTTTTGTCTCTGGAAGGAAATCAAGCAATTCGCCTTTATTCAGTCTTTCCTGCACCTTAATGCGTGCGGCAAGAAGTTCGTCGCGCCTCCTGGTAAATTTACGGGCGATTTCGGCGACAAAGGCCAGAGCTTCAGGTGTAAAGACGCTATCGGCGCCGGGAACATAGGAGCCGTTAATGACCATTCCCTGCGGAACAGGATATTGAGCGCTGGCAGATTTTGCAGGTGACTGTGGCATATGATTCTTCCTATACTGGGATGTTGTCTATTAAGCGTGTTTTACCAAGATATGCTGCGGCAAGCAAGCGTGCAGGCTTCTTAATATCGCCTATTTTATATAAATTATCAGCGTCCCGCAGTTCGATATAGTCGATTTTATCAAAACCTTCGGAAAGCAGGGCTCCTTTCGCCTGGGAAAGGGAAGTTTCAATTCCCCGCCCTGCCCTTAATTCTTGGGCCGTTTCCCGCAATATCTGATATAACATGGCGGCGGTTTTCCGTTCGTCATTGCTTAAGTAGCGGTTGCGCGATGACATGGCAAGGCCGTCATCCTCGCGCATGATGGGAGCGCCTATGATGCGCACGGGAATATCCAGATCGCGCGTGAATTGCCGTATGATGTGCAGTTGCTGGTAGTCTTTCTCGCCAAATATCGCCACATCCGGCATAACCTGCATGAACAATTTCGTGACGACGGTGGCTACGCCCTCGAAATGCCCCGGACGGAATGCGCCGCATAATTCTTCTGAAATCCCTTTTACATGGACTATGGTTTTACTTCCTTCCGGGTACATTTCCTCTACCGACGGAAGGTAGGCTATTGTCGTCCCTGCCCCCTCAAGTTTTTGTATATCCTCAGCTTCCGTGCGCGGATACCTGGAGAAATCCTCATTTGGGCCGAACTGGATGGGATTGACGAATATGCTAACCACCACGGCCTCCGCGTTCTGCTGTGCCAATTTCACCAGCGATATATGCCCCTCGTGCAGTGATCCCATGGTGGGGACAAGGGCAATGGTTTCGCCGCATAATCTTAACTTATTAATAATTCTTGCTAAATCCAGCTTGTTTTTAACAGTATCCATAATTTACAAAATATTAATTTATTATGTTTATACTTATACTTAGCATTATTGCACAATAACGAATATACTTTAATGAGCAGGCATAGCGCTGAAGAAAATGCTTACTACCTTACCTTTCTTAACCGGGATGTCCTATCCGCACAAGATCGGAGTTGCAGATGGGCCTTTTATTTAAGGCCCTCAGAGTAAAGACAGGCAAATCCCAACAAGGGCTTGTGGATAAGGTAAAAGAGCTTTTTGTCATAAAACTTTAACTTGTGGGGGTATAGCGTAATTACTATACTGAATTAGTGGCAAAAAATGTCAGGATGTTGTCGTGGCAGAAAAGAAATTAGGCACAACAGGAAAATTAGTAATAGGAGGAATTGTAGCTGGCACTGCCATAGCTGCTATTGATCCTCTTATTCCGGGTATCAGTAATTTTATAAATGTTATTATTACTCATTTTCCTGCTTTTCCTTCTCATACCCCTCCGGCTGTCTCAGCGGTATCACAATTCGCTGAACGCGCATTGCTTTTCGGAGGCGCGGGCGCAGCATTAGGAGTAGGCGCAGGGGCAGCAGCACGACGTCTGGACAGGAAAAGCGCCTATGACAAGACGCTTGATTATTACCAGCAGGTAAAAGAAAGAGATCGCGAGTTAGCGCAGCAGGACAAGGATCTTGAATTTCAAAGAGTCCATGACGAAGATAAATATAAGGCAAAACTGCAAGCAAAGGCGCAGAGAAAAAGTCTTTGGGGACGGTTGCTGGAAATATTTGGTATAGGCGGAGGAGCTGCTGTAGCCGCTGAAATAGCGGAAAAGGCGGACACTAAAAGAGCAAAAATTGCGGAAGAGGGAGAAATAAAGAAAGCGGAACTGGAAACCGGAAGAAGCCTGCAATCGGTTGAAGGTGGGACACAACCAAAGAAAGAAGCAAAGAAAAAGGATACGGGAGCGACTACCACCGCATCTACAGCTACACCCGCTC
>CAYVTI010000013.1:0-18117 GCA_964454545.1 uncultured Rickettsiales bacterium | reverse complement strand
GCAAAGAAAAAGGATACGGGAGCGACTACCACCGCATCTACAGCTACACCCGCTCGCGTCTTAGCCCCAACCTCAGCCTCGGCAGCACCTAAAGCCGGGAAACAGGCAATGCCCACTAATGCCAGCACTCAATCGCAGTCTCCGGCAAAGTCAACCGCGCCTAAAGAAAAACAGGCGCCGCAAGCCACGCCCGCCGTAAACACCGAAGCCACCAAAGCGCCTGCCGCACAGCAGGCATCTACGCCAGCTGCCACTCCGAGCACATCTTCCGCGACAGCCTCATCTCAACCGCAGAGTTATTCAAATACCATAAATATCTCACTGGGAGAAAGCAGGGCTGAAGAAAAACCTGTTGTAATAACCCCGGCTTCCGCCACAGCCTCGCCTGCACAACAATCTATCACCAAAGCGGATGTTCTGGAATTAATGCACGAGTACATGTCGCAGCAGCGTGAAAATGAAAAAGACAAGTTGCTTGGCGAAATCAGGGACTTCCTGAGGGAAGAACGTGCCAGACACGATGTCCCGGTCGCAGAGAATGGGGAATTAATATTTCAAGGAAGAAGCACATCCATAGGAGGCGCTGGCCAGATTGAATACAGAGAAAGACAAAGACTTGTTGAACTATACCGAGAAATTACCGCAAGACAGCAGGCAGCTGAAGGCCCGAAACAGGAACAGCCTGTTCTATCCGGCAACAGATAAATTATTTCCTATACACAGCGAGCGGAGAGAATGCCTGATTGGTCGGCATAATCTCAATGGAATTGACATTCATATGCGCAGGAGCGGCAATACAGAACAGCACCGCTTCGGCAATATCATCGGCGCTTAGCGGTTTTACGCCCTCATATACCGCTTTCGCTTTGCTCTTATCGCCATGAAAGCGGACGAGCGAGAATTCAGTTTCAGCCATGCCTGGCTCTATATTGCTCACGCGTATGTTTTTCCCCAGCAAGTCTGCCCTCAAATTAAGAGAAAACTGCTTTACGAAGGCCTTGGTTGCGCCATAAGCATTGCCGCCGGGGTAAGGATAGCTTCCCGCTACCGACCCCATATTGACTATATGCCCCCTGCCGCGCTGTACCATCCCCGGAACAATGGCATGGGTGCAGTAAAGCATCCCCTTGACATTAGTATCGACCATCTGTTCCCAGTCGGCCAGTGATACATCCGGAACAAGGCCAAGGCCAAGCGCGAGTCCCGCATTGTTGATAAGCACATCAATCTCAGAAAATGCCTTCGGCAACCCGGCAACAGCTTTTTCCACCGCCTTCTGGTCCCGGACTTCAAGGGTTACTATATGTACGTTTTGTTTACCTAACCCTTGCTGCAACTTTTCAAGGCGCTCCGTGCGCCTGCCAGTAGCGATTACTTTTGCCCCCTTGGAAGCGAATTTCTCGGCAAACGCCAGCCCGAATCCCGATGTCGCCCCGGTGATGAATATCACCCTACCCTTCAGTGGCAAGGCGACGCTCATACCCTGCGCTCAACCATCAACTTCTTGATTTCAGCGATGGCCTTTGCCGGATTTAATCCCTTGGGGCAGGTCTTTGCACAGTTCATGATTGTATGACACCGGTAGAGGCGGAAAGGATCTTCAAGATTATCAAGACGATCCCCAGTACCCTCATCACGTGAATCCACAATCCAACGGTAGGCCTGCAAGAGAATGGCCGGTCCCAGATAACGTTCACTGTTCCACCAGTAACTCGGGCAACTCGTCGAACAGCATGCGCACAATATGCATTCGTAGAGGCCATCCAGCTTGGCGCGATCTTCCGGAGATTGCAGGCGTTCCCTCCCGCTCGGAGCAGGAGTCTGCGTTTGGATCCACGGCTGTATGGTTTCATATTGTGCATAAAAGAGGCTAAGGTCAGGAACCAGATCCTTGATGACCGGCATGTGCGGCAACGGATAGATGCTGATATCGCCTTCTATGTCGCTTATCGGCTTCGTGCAGGCAAGCGTATTCAGCCCCCTGCCGTCCCCTATATTCATCGCGCAGCTGCCGCAGATGCCTTCACGGCATGAACGGCGGAAAGCGAGCGTTGAATCAATCTCGTCCTTGATTTTTATCAGGGCGTCCAGCACCATCGGCCCGCAGGCGTCCAGATCAATCTCGTAGCTGTCCATACGTGGATTCCTGGTCTTGCCGTCAGTATCCTTATTTTCCGGATCGTAGCGGTAAATATGTATCTTCTTTATCCGTTTTGCATTTGTAGCCTTATATTCAAAGCCCTTGGTAATTTTTGAATTAGCCGGTAACGAAAATTCAACCATACATTATCCAATCTGAGTATATGCCGATTTGGTTTTCTATCCCTTAATTCAGGCAAAATCAACCCAATATCATACCCTGAAGCTCCATTTGACAATACCGTGTTTTAGCCATAACAGTATATTTTCTGTTTCCAACATCATGGAGCGTCTCATGTTTAAAAAAATACTTGCTTTTCTTGCTCTTTCGGCGTTTTTTGCCTCTGCATCCCATGCAGCCGACAAATATGAGTTCGACAAATCCCATACCCACATCATCTTTCTGGTAAACCATCTGGGTTTTTCTAATACGATAGGACGTATAAAAGACTATGACGGATACTTCACGTTTGACGAAAAAGAACCGGAAAAAAGCGAAATCGATGTTACGCTGAAACCGGCCAGCATTGATACCAGCATCCCCGCTCTCAATGCCGAACTGTATAAAGACAAATTCTTTAACGTCGAGAAATATCCGACCATTCACTTCAAAAGCACCAAGGTTATGGTAACCGGAAAGAATACGGGCAATGTGACCGGCAACCTTACCATGCTCGGGGTCACCAAACCCATCGTGCTGCACGTTATACATAATAAATCCGGCATTCATCCGTTTACCAATAACTACGTTTCCGGATTCACTGCCGACACCACTATAAAACGCTCCGAATTCGGCATGAGCGCCTTTGAACCGGCGGTTGGAGATGAAGCGCGGGTTCACATTGAGGTGGAAGGAACCGATACCTTGCAGCACCCAGGTAATGCAAAGACTCCGCACTAGGGTGCAAACCTAAGAGGGAAACTAAAAAATCACCCTCCGGAATGATTTTTCATATCGGCATCTGCATGATCTGCTGATAGGCGCTTATCACCTTGTCGCGCACGGCAACCACCGTATTAAGCGCAAGTTCGGCATTGCTTACTGCAATGGCAAGCTGGGTAATATCGGCCTTGCCCATCATGGCAAGAGTGCTAACATCTTCCGCTTTGCGGCCAGTATCTACAGCATTTACCAGCGAATTGCTGACAAGCTCAGAAAATGAAAGGCCCTGCGCTTCACCGGATGTGCTTAAACCATCGGCGGCAGGCGTATTCTTCTGTGCTATATTCGCTATCGCATCGTAAGCGGAAGCCGCCTGTTTTACATCCATAATTTCAACCCTATGTGCCTGTCATAAAAAATAGCCTATTTCAACAACGCCAACGCCTGCGATATCATGCTCTTTGTCACATCGATCACATTCAGGTTGGCTTCATAATTACGCTGCGCCTCATGCATATCGACGAGCTCTATAACTGAATCCACGTTAGGATAAAGGACATATCCTTGCGCATCTGCAGCAGGGTTTCCCGGCTCGTATTTTTTCTTGAAAGGCGTCGAATCGACACCGTAACCTGCAGTAGTGATCTTCTCCACGCCAAGCTGCTGATCAAGCACATTCTGGAAAGTAATAGTCTTGCGCCTGTATGGTTCCGCTCCTGGTGTATTACCCGTCGAGTCCACGTTGGCTATGTTTTCGGCAACGACCCGCAGGCGATCCCCTTCCGCTTGCATTCCTGCACCCGCTATGAATAATGTGTCCGTTATTCCGCTCATAATTCAGCTCATTCTATGGAGAGGGTTGAAGTCCTAATGCTTCCTTAAAAAGGTTGCCTACCTTCTTATACAAATCTGCCGACATCTGAAAGTCCATCGCATTCTGGGCAACTTTCATCATTTGTTCTTCGGTCGATACCGTATTGCCTGTTATGGTACTGTCGAAGGTATGCTTTTGCACCATGCTGGCAAAATTCTGGCCGGCAGCCTTGAAACCCGCCAGATGCTTATCCGACGTTATTGCCAGATTGACCCTGCCGGTTTCAGAGGCCAAAACGTTCTTAAAATCAAGCGGCACAAGGTCCATCGCCTTGTAATCCGGGATATCCTTGCCGGCAATATTCCTGGCAAGCACCTTCTGGCGCTCGCTGTCATATTGCATTTTGAGCTCCAGCATGTCTGTTAAATTCGGCACCCCGACACCCACATACCCCTCACTAATCCTTGTTTGATTATATTAACGAGCAAATATTATGCCACACAAAAGTGATATTACGGTTAACTTTTGCATAAGTTAGTATATTCTTTGCCACAATTTTGTTATATACGATGAATTTACGCTATATCGCCTCAGGGAAAATCATTAGTGCTATATCTCACGCGCAAGATTGGTGAATCAGTCATAATCAACAACACGATAGAACTCACTGTCGTAGAAATTAAGGGACGTTCGGTAAAATTAGGCTTTAATTTCCCGCCGGAGACGAACATACTGCGGAAAGAATTGTATGATCGCATCATGGAGCAGAACCTCGCGGCTTTGCAGTATGGAGACACGGAAGAACTGGGCGATACTTTCGAGGAGATTAAAACCGATAATAATAAATAAGCAATATGTCGGAAGAACAAGATAATAAGGAAACCGTGCCTGTTGCCGTAGCCCTTGAATACGAGAGAGGCAAAGATAAGGCCCCCAGGGTAACTGCTAAAGGGAAAGGGACGATCGCAGAGCAGATCATTAAAGTGGCCAGAGAACATGGAATAACGATTAGCAGGGATGAGAACCTGGCGGAAATTCTTGTTAAAATTGATATCGATACGTTCATACCACTTGAAGCGTATAGCGCCGTAGCTGAAATTTTGAATTATGTTTACAAAACTAATGCGAAAGCCAAAACGATCAAAAGAAAGGTGGCAACATGACAGCGAAGGACTTACCGCCTGAAGCGCTGAAAGAGTCCATATTCGATTTTATCAGCGAATGCAGGACCATGCTTAAAAATGGGGATGTGGATATGTCCCAGCTTGAAAGCCGTGTCCGCGCCTACTGTGACGTGATATCCGCCATGCCAAAAGAAGAAGGGAAACGGCATGCGGAAGATTTAAAAGAGCTTATGCAGCTCATCAGTGAATTTGGCGAAGAACTTGCCATCGAACGTGATAACGTCGCGCAGGAACTCAATAAGCTTGAAATAAACCGTAAAGCGAATATAGCATATAAGAATTCGGATGGCAGGATCGTCGTTAAGAATGAGACAATGGAATGATTGACAGCGAATCTTTTACCTATGTACGGGCAATTTTCGCGCTCCTTTTTGTCATAGGATTAATTTTTCTGCTTGCCGCCGTGGCTAAAAAGACTGGTCTGGACAAGAAACTGGCTGGCGCCAGAGGGACTACAAGGCGGCTTTCGGTGGCAGAGACCATATATCTCGATCCTAAACACCGGCTGGTACTTGTAAAAGATGATAATAAGGAACATCTGCTGCTGGTCGGGACCTCTGGCTCGCTGCTTATAGAATCACGCAAGAGCGGAGAAGGTGCGTGAAGAAATATAAGCTCCCGCTGTTAACAACCGCCTTTGTCATAGCCTGTCTGCTTGCCGCAGTCATTTTTGTATCCCCCCTGGATGCGATGGCGCAAAAAATCACCGTCGACCTTGGAAGCAACGCGTCCTCCTCCAGTGGCGATAACGGTAACAGCAGTAATTCAGTCACTTCGCGCATTATACAGCTTGTCGTGCTGGTCACCATCATCCCGCTCGCGCCTTCCATCGCAATCATGGTGACCTCGTTCACGCGTATCATTATCGTGTTGTCGCTGCTCAGGACAGCGCTCGGACTGCAGCAGACCCCTCCCAACCAAGTGCTTATAAGCCTTGCGCTGTTTCTTACCCTGTTCATCATGTACCCCGTTTTCCAGAAATCCTATGATGACGGCATTGCCCCGCTTGTCAGCAGAAAGATAGACGAAAAGGAGGCATGGGATAAAAGCAGCGCGCCGTTTCACGCCTTTATGATGAAGAACGTGCGCGAGAAAGACCTGCGCCTGTTCCTGAATATGTCGCCTGATATCAAAATCGACAAGCCGGAAGATACCCCGTTCCGGATACTGATACCCGCCTTCATGATTGGCGAGCTGAAACGCGCATTTGAGATAGGTTTCCTCGTTTACCTGCCCTTCCTGATTATAGACATGCTGGTGGCCTCAACCCTTATGGCAATGGGTATCATGATGCTTCCGCCAGTGCTTATTTCACTACCCTTCAAACTTATATTCTTTGTCATCGTTGATGGCTGGTATAGTTTGAGCGGGAGCCTTGTCAGGAGCTTTGGAATGCCATGATGCTGGATGCCTTATATTCAAACGACGGCGTTAACGTAATCTTATTCTATATTATCAATGGCCTTCAGAGTCCGTTATTCCAGAAATGCATGCTGTTTGCCTCCATCATTGGCAAATATACCATGTTTCCGCTGTATCTTGCTGCTATTGCAGCCTATGCGTGGAAGACAGGCAGGAACGTCAAACAAATTCTCTTTCCCATTATCATAGCATACATAGTATATGCCCTCTGGGTCACCGGCCTGAAACATTTGCTCCATATGCCCCGCCCGTTTGTTATTTTGCCTCACGGAACAGTCTTTATAACCAACAGCATAAGGAATGCGGAAAGTCCCTATGCAAGCCTTCCGAGCGGCCATGCCGCCTACACGATGACGCTTCTGGTATCTCTCTGGCCATTGCTTGGCAGGACAGTAAGATCGCTGGGAATATTATTCGTCATGTGGGTAGGGATATCACGCATCGCGCTGGGCGTGCATTTTCCATCCGACATACTCATCAGCTGGGTTCTTGCCATAATCATTACAGGCTTTACCTTGCATATCACTGACAAGCTATATAAACGGAGCTAGAATTATGCTGCCAACCGTCCGATATATATTCCTGACAGCATGGCGCGACAAAATGTTCTGGGTGCTGCTGGTGGGAATACTGGCTGCCGGGGTTATCGCCCATATGCTGGGAGCCACGGCCGTAACGGATACGAGAGAATTGACCGTTTCCTATAGCAGTAATGCCGCACGCGCCATGATTGTCATCGGGCTTATCATTTTCGTCTGTTCCCATCTGCATAACGCCTTTGCCACGCATGAAATAGACGTATTTCTTTCCCGCCCTATCACAAGAAGTAACCTGATCGTAGCATACTGGATAGGGTTTGCAAACGTTGCACTGATACACGCAACCGCGGTTATCGTGCTGCTCGCATGTCAGGATGTTGTCAACTGGAAGGGTTTTATACTGTGGTCTGTCTCATTGCTGTTTGAATGCTGGCTGGTCGTGGCTATCGCCCTGTTTACTTCCTTTACCATCCGGAGCAACGTCGCTTGCGTATTATCAAGCCTTGGCCTTTATGTGCTGGCACGCATGATGGCGTTTTTCATTGCCGCCACCCAAACATCTTTTGCTTTTGAGAAGCAATGGCTTAATAACATAATCATATATACACTTAAAGGCATATCAATCGTAATGCCGCGACTGGATTTCTTCGCCAAAGACGAATGGCTCATGAGCGGTGTGAAGCATGTCCAGGACATGGAATTATTCGCGTTGCAGGCGGCAATCTTTATTCCGCTGCTGATATTCGCCACTATCGCAGACTTCAGAAGAAAGCAGTTTTAAAATTCACTTCGTTCAAAGCATTCTAGTCTTATGAAAAAGAGAGTAGTTTATTTCTATCCTGTCCGCTTCCATGCGCCCTATCACATCTTCAAACATATGATTGAACAATATTTCATCCGCCAGGTAGGAATATCTTGCATGTATGGCCTGGGACAGGGTCTCGTCAAGCCCGGTAATCGAGAGGATAATCTCCGTATCATCCTCTTTGCATTGTTTCTCAGTAAGACCGTAGAGTGGGCTTTTTTCATCAATCGGATGCATCAGTGTCCAGGTTAGCTGCAGGAACGGCACCTTGTTACGCAGCAACGACAAATCGTAGAAACGCCGCATCTTCATGCCTTCGCTGGATACCTCAAGCCGCAGTAATGTAAGGCTTGCAACAGCGTCTGCTATCCTGTTGCCGCGCTCATTGGCAATGCGCAGCATCAGGTGTGGAACGCCGTTATAAGGACATATCACGGCAACATTGCTAAACATCAGCCGGGCGGTTGGCCGCGAGAATTTTGTATAAATCACTCCTGTAACTACCGCCAGAAAACAAAATCCTGTCAATGCCTCCACGGTTACCAGGATATTTGCCATTATACCAACTGGCGCCATCTTACCATAACCGATAGTCGCCATAGTCTGGACACTGAAGAAAAAAGCGTCGAGGAACGAACCCGGCCTGGCGTTTTCTATCCCATTGCCTATCGCCAGGTAACAAGCTGCAAATACTAAATTGATAACGCAATATATGAACACGATAACAAATGCCAAATGCCACCAGGAAATATCCAGCAGCCTCGCGTACATATCGCCAAACCAGTGATGATTCTTGCCGATGGCAACCGCATTAATCTTTTCCTTGCTGTTCCTTGGAACAAGGCGCCTGCGGCGGGGAGCCGCATGATTGTGTTTTTGTCTCATACTAGATCCTTCTTCTTATCCACACTCCGCGAGCGGCCAGCGTGCGCGCGGCTCAGTATCAAGAGCATTCGTCAGCCCAATCTGTAATCTTTCTATGCCTGCCCAAGCGACCATAGCAGCATTATCCGTGCATAATTTCATGGGAGGAGCAACCAGGAAAAAACCATGTTCATTTGCCAGATCCCTCAACACGGCGCTTAAATACTGGTTTGCCGCTACCCCACCTGCGATGACGCACGTTCTCGCCTGATAACGCTTGCCGAATGCATGAAATGCGTTATGGAGGCGGTTCTTCAGGATTTCTCCGGCTGAATACTGGAAGCTTGCACATATATCGCTGATATCCTGTGCCGATAGTTCACCCAGCTTATTTACCGTCAGCCTTACAGCCGTTTTCAGGCCGGAAAAAGAAAAATCACACCCCTCCCTGTCCTTGAGCGGCAGAGGAAAGGCAAACCTTTTCAAATTACCATTCCTTGCATTTTTCTCAACCAGCGGACCGCCCGGATATCCAAGACCAAGCAGTTTTGCTATTTTATCAAATGCTTCGCCGAGAGCATCATCCAGTGTCCCGCCCAGTTTATGATATTTTCCTACTCCTTCCACCGCCTGCACCTGGCAATGTCCGCCGGACATCAGCAACAGAAGATAAGGAAATTCGACGTTATGGGTAAGCCTGGCAGTCAGCGCATGCGCTTCCAGATGGTTTACCGCAACGAACGGCTTCCCGATCACCGAAGCCAATGTCTTGCCCGTCATTGCGCCTACGATTACTCCACCAATCAGGCCGGGACCGGTGGTGGCAGCAACGCCGTCAATATCTTTGAACTTGCAATTCGCTTCTTCTAATGCCTGCCGGATGACATCATCAATGTGCTCAATATGGGATCGCGCTGCGATCTCAGGCACTACTCCGCCATAAGGCGCATGCGCGGAATTCTGCGACAATATGACATTGGACAGGATTTTGCGTTCATGAGTGACAAATGCGGCGGCAGTTTCGTCACAGCTTGTCTCTATACCTATTACGAGCATACAAGTTTTTTATTTGCACTGGCGGGCTTCAGCGTGTCGAGAACAGTGTCAGCGATGCCGCTGGCATTGAGTCCCGCTTCCTCATACTGATTCTGCGGCACACCTTGTTCTATAAACCTGTCCGGCAGGCACAGCGCGCGTATTTTTGTATCCAGATTGCTGTGCGCAGCAAATGTCAGAACATGCGCGCCGAATCCGCCTACGCTTCCCTCCTCTACTGTTACCAGTAATTCATGCTCAATCAGAAGTTTTGTAATGAGTTCGCCATCCAGTGGTTTTGCAAAGCGGGCATCTGCGACCGTAGTCGATATCCCACCTGCTTCAAGCCCATCCGCAGCTTTCAGGCATTCATGCAGGCGGGTGCCCAGGGATAATAATGCTACCTTCCTGCCTTGTCGCAGTATTCTCCCCTTGCCTATCTCCAGAACCTGTCCTTTAACGGGCATGGGCACGCCATAGCCGTTGCCACGCGGATAGCGGAAGGCGCTCGGCCTGTCATTAATCGAAGCGGCGGTTGCCACCATGTGCACGAGTTCCGCTTCATCGGCAGGAGCCATGACGACGAAATTAGGCAAAGTCGAAAGATAAGTGACATCAAATGATCCGGCATGGGTTGCGCCATCAGCGCCGACAAGACCAGCGCGGTCAATGGCAAACCGTACAGGCAGGCTCTGGACAGCAACGTCATGCACCACCTGATCATAGGCGCGCTGCAGGAATGTGGAGTAGATCGCAGCAAACGGCTTATATCCTCCCGCGGCAAGCCCTGCGGCAAATGTCACGGCATGCTGTTCGGCAATGCCAACATCAAAAACACGGTCGGGAAACTGTTTGCCGAATTTGTCCACCCCTGTTCCGGCGGGCATCGCGGCGGTAATAGCGATAATTTTTGCATCGCGGCGTGCTTCCTCAATCAGGGCATTGGCAAACACTTCCGTGTAGCTTGGAGTGGACGGAGCCGCCTTTTTCTGCGCCCCTGTCGCGACATCAAATTTATTGACACCGTGGTATTTGTCATCCGATTCTTCGGCCGGAGGATAGCCATGACCCTTTTGGGTTACGACATGAAGGAGAACCGGCCCGCTGTCTTTTTCTTCATGTATGTTTTTAAGTACCGGCAATAAGTGATCGAGATTGTGGCCATCTACAGGCCCCACATAATAAAATCCTAACTCCTCGAATAACGTACCCCCCGTCGCCATGCCACGCATATATTTTTCAGCATTTTTAGCAACGCGCATAAGCGGCGCTGGAAACTTATTGGCGACATTTTTCGCGATGTGGCGCAGGCTGCGGTATGGATGCGAGGAAATAAGCCGTGAAAGATAGGCGCTCATCGCACCGACCGGAGGCGCAATCGACATGTCATTGTCATTGAGTATCACAATGAGGCGCTTGCCTAAACTTCCTGCATTATTCATTGCTTCAAAAGCCATGCCAGCGCTCATGGCGCCATCGCCTATCACCGCAATTACTTCATTATTCTTACCTTCAAGATCGCGCGCGACCGCCATACCGAGCGCGGCAGAGATCGAAGTCGAGCTGTGTCCCGCGCCAAAGGCGTCATAAGGGCTCTCATCACGTTTGCAGAATCCTGAAAGTCCTTCAGGCTGGCGTAATGTCCGGATACGATCCCGCCTCCCGGTCAGTATTTTATGCGGATAAGTCTGGTGCCCGACATCCCAGACAAGCTTGTCTTCAGGCGTATTGAACACATAATGCAGAGCGACGGTAAGCTCAACAACTCCAAGCCCTGCCCCAAGATGGCCGCCGGTAGCCGAGACTGCATCAATCGTTTCCACGCGCAGCTCCGCCGCAAGCTGCTTCAGCTGTTCAAGCGAGAAGCCTCTTATATCCAGCGGTGTCATAACCGTATCGAGAAGCGGAGTATTAATGATTCTTTTACCTGTGTCTGTTATACTAGTCACTTCAATACCTGTTTTCGTAAATTCTGCAATATATTTTGTTGTGATAATAATTCATAAATATCTCAGTTTTACAAGTGAATAGGTGATTAATGTTAACAAATTATCGGGGATTTTAACGATTTATTAACTAAATTTATGCTATATTTAACCTATATAATTATAATTATATGGAAACGATCTGTTTATGACAGATGTTATTAGAAATGTGGGATTAAAAAGTACATTAGCAATTAACAAAGGTAGTGCTTCTATTGAACTTGCCTTGCTCTTGCCATTGTTTATTGCTTTATGTCTTGGTATACTCGAATTCGGGTTTTACTTCGTCAGAGATGAAATCGCCAATAATGCAGTAAGCAATATAATTACACATTAACATAATTGATCGGATTTTAGCAATTTATTAACCAAATTTATATTATAATGTAAAAAGCAAAAAATTGTAAATAACATCATCTGCAAAATTAAGAACTTGTTGATGATTAAATGTTAAAATGGAATGAGTTCGGCAAATTATAAATAAGGTAAGAATATGTTCTTATCGAATACTCTTAAGAAATTGTTTCAGGATTCGGCAGCTAACGTTGCCATCGAATTTGCAATAGTTGCGCCTCTTTTTTTCCTGATGGTTCTTGCCAATATTGAGTTTTGTTTGATTGTATCTGCATCTTCCATGCTGGAGGCAGCAGTGCTGGAGGCGGCAAGGGAAGGTTCCACTGGCTATATACCCGCAAGCTATGGCACGGGCCAAGCGGCACAACAAGCTTATCTTAAGAACCTCATCCAAACGAAAATAGGATCATTCCTGAATCCAAATAAGGTTGTAGTTACTTTTCCCGGTAACACCGATACGGGAGGAGCACAGTATGTAACATATCAGGCTTCTTACCCGTGGCCGGTATCACTTGGATATTTAAGCCGGATAATTACCACAAACGGAAATTATAACATCACCGCAACAGCTATTGTGCAGAACGAGCATCACTAGGCTTGTATGATAAAAAACTATAAAAATTTTCTCTGTTCTCTCAAGTTCTTCAGGAATCAAGCAGGGGCCGTTTTGATTGAATTTTCCATTGTGCTCCCGGTGTTGGTGATTGCGTTTTTATATGTCATTGAGTTAACCCGCACCATGCTGGTCATGCAAAAGATGGAAAAAACCCTGATATTAGTGAATAATATCGCAACCCAATATATTCCTCCTGGCGTTAATCCACCTAATTCCTCTTTTTCCAGCATAGGCTATAACTCAACCAGTACTCCGCTTAGTGGGGTGATGTCCCAAGTCCCTACGCTTATGCAACCTTACGATAAACCGTCCTCCAGTTATGTGTTTATCTTATCCGATGTCTCTACCAATGCTGCTGGTGTTTCCAAGATAAACTGGCAGTATTGCGGAGGAGGAGTGATGCCGCCAGCCAGCAAGATCGGAAGCGTCGGCCAGCAGGCGAGTAATCTTCCGGCAGGGTTTACCCCATTGGGGGCTAACGAAGAGTTTGTGGTTGGCGAAGCATATTACAAATATACGCCATTGCTGCCTCATACGATTCCATCATTCACATATTATAAAACAACTGTTTTTGAGCCCAGGTATGGGAGTCTAAGCGGCTTCCAATCTTCATGCCGCTAAAGGGAGCATGGTCATGATTACTGAAAAAATGAAAAATCTATTGAAGGATTTTGCGCAAGAAGAGCAAGGATCGGTAGTGATTATTTTCGCTCTTATGGCTACATTAATCCTGATACTGACTGTCGGATTCGCGATCGATCTGACCCGGGCAGAGATCCTGCAAGGGCGTATGTATTCGGCTGCTGATGCTTCTGCCCTGGCGGTAGAAAACGGCTATGCCCAATCCGTCCGGAATCAGACTGCATGGAATAGTAGCATTGCTCAAGGTCTGGCGAACAGGTATTTTGTGGCTAATCTCCCTCCTGGATACCTTGGCGCTGGGACAACAACACCTCAAATCAGTCTTCCCACGCCTGGAGACTGGTCTACGGTGACTGTGTTAACTAATACGAACCAGTCAACGTATGTCATGAAGGACATAGGGCACAAGAACGTCACTGTGGGCTCTACATCCACGGTGACGGATAATGTTAACAATGGAATGAATATTGAAGTTGCGCTGATTCTTGATAATAGCGCCGCTATGGCAGCAAATATGGGATCACTTAAAACGGCAGCTTCTTCCCTCGTTACTACCATATTTGGGAGTTCAGCTACACTGCCGAATGTCTATGTCTCCCTCATTCCATACAGTGATGCGGTCAAAATTAATCCGGGTTCCGCTAATCCTAATGCATGGCTTGGCTATAGTCCCAACGGTACGCCTCTTGCCTATAGTGCGAGTTATATGAGTGATTTCGATGACTGCATGGTCAATAGAACAAACGGCTATCTTGCCACGGACAAGGGACCATACCCGATAACCACCTATGGCTTCCCACGCTATAAGGGGCCGTTTGACATCTCCAGCATGATCAAAGTAACCACGTATAAGGCGGCTACCGCCAATAAAGGCGTCAACGCTCCCCCTAATCAGACGATACCCTTCTTTGTTGCCGATATTATTAATAATAACCTGGATCCCAATAGTAACTCCTACGTAAATAACCTTAATTCTGCCAACCAGGGCGCGGTTCCCATCCATAACGGGGAAAGGCTTGCTTTGGATCTTGGTTCAGCACAATACTTGAATCAGGGCAGTAGGTTTCCTGGTAAAATTACCTGGATGCACTGCAGTGGCCAGACGGATGGGCCTGGCTATACTGCTTTGGGTGTTCCATATGATGTAAATGACTGGCATTGCGTTCACTCTACAGAATTGAATACCACGGATCTGATGCGGGTTGACCTGGGCGCAGCGTATATATCTGCCTTCGGCAATTTCTATATTAATGATCTTAACATTGACTCTTGGGCTGACTGGTGGGATCAGCAAGGAGGATGGGTGGGACAGAACCCGGCGAATTGCAAGATAATCAATTGGACTATAGTGGGGCACTCGACGAGTCCGATAACGGGGCCAACCGGAGTGTGGGGTTGCGTAGAACAAGCCCATGTCAATGCATTTGATAGAAGTTATAATCCTATAAATATAACGATTAAGGCAAACTTCAATGGTAGCACCACGACAAGCACTAATGGTGATCTTTTCGGTATTGTATCGCCTTATTATGAGACGCTTACTATCAATCCTACTAACAGCAGCAATCTATTTCGCTACATTGAGTTTACTGCCAAAGACGACGGAAGCCGTATCGAGATATGGAACCGAAATGGATCGTATCCTAACTGGGATGACAACAGCGACTATCATGTGAACGGATTTGATCTCCAGCCACATTGCACGCCATTGCAATACTCTTCTTTCTTCATGCAGAATCAGACCGCTATATTAAGCCAGATAAACTCCATGTCTCCTGCGGGCCCCACGCGTAACGATGTGGGCCTTGCCTGGGGCTGGTTCTCGTTGTCTCCCAACTGGCAGGGAGTGCTGAATATGGGTGTTCCTTCAGAGCCACAGAGTTACACTGCCAATAGTGCAAAAGTGGCCGTTATAATGACTCAAGGAGTCAATGCATCCCCCCAATATGATACTAATTTTGCTCAAATCTGCACCGCTATGAAAAGCGCAGGGATTATAGTATATACCGTAGCGTTTAATACCAGCGCTTCTGTGCAAACCCTTTTGCAGAATTGCGCAAGTCCAAATGATTATTTTTATGCTGGTAATGCAAGCCAGCTTAATCAGGCCTTCACCACTATTGGGCAAAATGTTGGGCAAATGGCTTCTCTGTATGATCTCAGGGTTAAACAGTAACTCAGCAATCCCAAACTTGAATGCGACGAGTCAGAGGAAAACTTTGACCGGAAGATGAAAAAATCCTTTCACACAAGCCAGAAAAAGCAAAGCCAAAGAGCAAGAAATGATGCGGGTATTATACAAAATAGGAAAGTTGCAAATAATATCTGCTTTCGCAATTACCCTTATGGGCTTCAGTGCTTATGGACAAGATGATGATTGCGACGGGGATCGCATGTCGAGCAAATGGCGTGTCAAGATAAACGAATTCAGGGTAGTGTCCTAATTTGAATATTTCAATGAAGATATTGCGGTTAAGAAGATAGATACCGCAGTCCATAAGGCAGCTTTTCTATTAAATTCAGATGTCTCCTTCGAGGCGGAAATAATAGAATTAATATCTACCTGATTTCTCATTGTATGTAATTCATGAGTATCGCTAATTGAAGACTCTACGGGAATTGATGGTGTTGTTTTGACACGACTGGCTTTAAACCATAACCAAGAAGCCCAGATGCCAGAAACCGCAGCCAAGATAGAAATTATATTCAAAATTATATTCATATTTTCTTCTCCCTATACTCCTGCACAATCGCTGCTCTCACTGCATTTTGTGCAGAGTTTATAGGTGGAATGCCTAAAACTGCATAATAACGTCGTTTCGTGCTGCCATCTACAGCAGCAGACCATGCATAGGCCGTTCTGGCTGTCGAATGCCCTGTGAGGCTAAAAACATGCACAGCACCTTCCCAGACCTTTTTGCCTTCAAAGAATTCGGACACTGGAACAACCTCAACAAAGCTGGCTTTGCTGCTGTGCTGGGATTCAATAGCGTTCTGTAATTCTCTTATATCGTCCATATTTTCAGTGCATCATTTGCAAATACTTCTTGTCGTTTATCAATTTCTTCAGGCCCCCAAGGGGTTACTTTAGCAATTTCTTGCGTAATTAATAATGGGCTGTCTTGATAAATCTTCTTCTTTTCTTCAAACGACAAATTTCCTAACTCTACATTTTTTGTAGGATCAAGCAGCGTCATATTGCCTAATCTTTTTGAATAACCGAGCATAACATCAGCCGGAAGTTTCCAAGCATCCGTAGGAGTAAGTGGAATAACATGTTCAAGAGTGTATTGCGTAGTATCTTCAACTATACCTGCTAATTCTGGTTTTGCGTCTGTTCCCTGCCTTTTTAATTCAATCGCTCTAAGGTAATAGCGAGCAAGATGTCCCTTAGATACGCGATGCTTTTTGAAGCCATCAAAAAACTCGGCATCAGTCCTTACGATGGCTTTCATTCTTTCTTGGAGTTCAGCAGCTTTTTTTATCTCACCTTCGGTAATCTCTTTCGCTCGTAGCCCATAATGGCGTTCAATTACGCCTCCACCAGCGCCACCGGCAATAAGAAACCTGACAGACCACGATAAGAATAACTTAAAGGCGCGTTTTACTTCAGCAGGTTCAAAATGACGCATAGTAGCTAATAGCAATGGCCTGATTTGAGCTATTTGTAAGATGCGAGTAATAACAAATAAATAATAACGCGTTTCTTTGTCATATGCTGTCCATGCTGCATGATCTAGCGGAGAAAATAGGGCGGCATAATCTACTGCATTTGCGGATAGCGCATTGCACATATCAACGGCCTGTTGCCGCCCGGTGACTTTTTCTCTGATGCGGTCAGCTAGTTCCTTTTCTACTGTAGGGCCGTTATAAGAAATCCACCAGTGTCGTAAATAAGTGAGAAGTAAATCTTCCGCATCAACGGATTCAATAATGGTTGTCATAGATGCCCATTTAGGCTCTACTTCCCGAAGTCTATCCTGAGCTTTGCCAAACAGGTAGTTTTTCAAAATATCTGCCTGTGAAGCCCTTAATCCTCTGTCATTAAGTGTTTCAAAAAGAGTAAATGCGTTAAAGGAAGTAGGAACTTTAATTTCTATTACGATTGCTGATTTGCGTAGAAAATCTATCCAGTCATATAAACGTCTTGCCTGATCTGCTTTCGCATATGGTGCAATAATTTTCTTTACGTGCTCAGTGCAGAGAGCAATAGCAGTTGCAATATGTCCGTGTGATTCTGCTGTCGGCTTAACGTTAGCTCTTTCTTTATTATCTGGTAATAACAATGCAGCTTTTACAAAAAAGTCATTATCCTGGGAATTAAGTGTCATTTTAGGAAGATGCTCACCGCTTCTTTCATCAA
This sequence comes from uncultured Rickettsiales bacterium, assembly GCA_964454545.1. Lineage (GTDB taxonomy): Bacteria > Pseudomonadota > Alphaproteobacteria > Rickettsiales > JABCZZ01 > JABCZZ01. The sequence continues at coordinate 472 of CAYVTI010000013.1, read as the reverse complement.
ATTCTAGTAGATAATTTTGTGTATATTTTATTGCCGCTGCTTTCTCATTCTCTGTGCCGGAATACAAATGATCTCTGATTGCAGAAATAAGAATAGATGTGGTTGCTAACCGTTGTTGACCATCGGCTACTTCAAGCCTCCCATCATCACCAGCGGTAAGAACAATAGTTCCAAGAAAATATGTTTTACGTTCGCTGGAAATAGCTCCAGTGAAATCCTGTAAAAGAGTTTTTACATGAGTATCTTCCCATGCATATGATCTTTGATTTAATGGCACTCTAAGAGAATGTTGGTTCAGAACACTGCCAATGCCAGATTCTGCAATAGATATCCCTAACCCTTCATTCGTCATTTTTATTACCTCGTTCCTGCAAGAAAGGCACTTGGATTCCTGCTTCAATAAGTTCACGCGCAGCGGAACGGCGGAGCCTTTCACGTACCCAAGAAGATAAAGATGTTCCCGCTATATCAG
>CAYVTI010000012.1:46518-57298 GCA_964454545.1 uncultured Rickettsiales bacterium | reverse complement strand
CCCGACACGCCTGCGAATAATGCCCCGAATAAACCCATAAAAACCTCCCCTTACTATAGCCCTGCTGTTGTTTTGCCTGTTGCCGAACCCGAAAGATTGGTCACGCTGGTCAGGTTACCTTCCGGAACCTGCAGCGCGCCGATATCGAGCATGATCGCGCCGTTGCTTATCGACGCCGAATCCACTGTTCCCGTGATGAACGGCGTCGCGGTTATCGCCTTTCCGTTCGCGTCCGTCGCCGATACGCTGATGGTATAGACGCCGTCCTGCTCCTTGATCCCTGTGTAACTGTTCGTACCGTCCCAGGTGACGATATTACTGCCCGACTTGGTGCTGCCCAGACCGTTAAACACAATATTATTGTTGCTGTCGGTAATGGTGACGTTCACCTTGCCCGCGGGCGCGGCAAGCGTATAGCCGAATTGCGCCTTGCCGTTCACCAGAGCGCCCTGGTTGCCCTGCGCCTGTATGGTCGTCCCGATGAACGAGGATGCGGAGCTTACCTGGCTCGCCTGCGAACTGGCAATAAGCTGCTTGAGCAGCGTATTGGTCTGCGACTGCTGTTGCACCCCGGCAAATGCTACCAGCTGCTGGGTAAACTGGTTGGAGTCGACCGGGTTGGTAGGATCCTGATGCTGAAGCTGGGTGGTAAGCAGCGTAAGGAATGTATTGAAGTTATCCGCGAGGCTTGGAAGCGCCTGGCTTCCCGCCGTACTCTGCGCGCCCGCCACTACTGATGATATCGCTCCCATAAAACCTGCCTCCTTACACCCTTATGTCCAGACCTTGCTGTACCGATAACTGATACGAAGCAATTGTCATGCCATAATTCGCCTCATCATTCACATCTTCAACAGGCTGAACATTCGTATATCCGCCCTGCTGGTTACCAGCAAAACCGCTCCATGCCTGCTGCTGGTTGCTCAAATTAAAACTGAGCCCGCCCGCGCCGGTTTTGAACCCTATGTCGCGCAGAGCCGATTCGAGCGCCCTCGCCTCATTCTGCAGCATGGCCAGCGTCTGGCGGTTATCCGCCGTCACGGCGACGCCGGTACTGCCATCCGCCCCGGTGACCATCTGCACCTGCACCTTGCCCAGATCCGAAGGCTCAAGCTGAATCCTTATGATATTATTGCCGGTATCCGCCGCGCTCTTTATCTGCACCAGCACCTGATCCGCAACCGATGCCTGGGCAGTGCCAGAAGCGGCGGAAACCAGTTTCATGAAATCGGTAAAGGTGGAAAGAGGCTGCGCGTTATGCACAGTTACCGGAACGACCTGGCCGTTCAGCAACGCATTATTGTTGTTCTGGCTGTTATCATTCGCATTGCCATTGCCGGAACCTGAACCGGCCGATCCCTGCCCGCCGTCCTGCGCGGGGGCAAAAGCGGAAATGATATTGGAAACCGCCGCCTGGAGCTGATTCAGCGGATCCGAAGATGGATTCGCAGGTTGCGCGCCCGTATTATTGCCATTAAACGGCGCAGTAAAAAGATTATTGCTTCCCGTTCCCGCAGACTGCATGAAGGCCACAAGAATACTGTCAAACGGAGTAGAGGCCGTATTTGCGCTCTGGCTGTTATTACCACTACTATTATTAGCATTTCCACCCACTACATTTTCAAGCGACTGGGAAATCTGCGCCAGTATGTCTGCAGCGCTTTTGCCATCCGGGGTGACAGCCAGCGTATTAAGCCCCTGGGATAAAGACTGCAGGTCAGGCTGCTGGTTGATCTGGGTAAGCACAGCGAGCAGCTGGGACAGTATTTCCGCAAGCGATCCGGAGGCGCTGTTATCTTTCCCATTACCCTGATTGCCGGTATTGGAAGCATCGCCTGTCGTTACCGGCTGGGTTTGCGCATTCGCAGGCTGGATATTCTGCGTAGAAGCATTCACCAGCTGAATGAGCTGTTGCAATATCTGCTGCAGTTGCTGCAGCAGGCTATTATCCTGCTGTGACAAGGTAGCGGCAGTCCCCGCCCCGTTCTGTACGCTTCCGGCGTTATTCACAACCGGAATATTCGCCTGCACCAGCAATATCACTGGGATGATATTGCTTATAATAGTATTGCTCCCGGTATTCTGGCTATTCGCATCATCCGCCACGTTGTTATTCTGTCCCTGCGGAAGCGCATTAGCGGGTGGCGCAGGATTATTATTGCTGGCTACAAGCAGATGGCTGAAATCGCTGTTACCGCTATGACTGACAGTACTGCCGGAATTATCGCCGGAATTACTTGTCGTGCCGGTCGATGCATTCGCCTGGTTATTCTGGCTGTCGGATAGCCGGGACTGAGGCTGTGGCGCCTGATCCGCCGGTTGCGATTGCGAACCCTGCACATCCCCTGAATTATTCCCTGATGAGCCCGTCGGCGCATTCTGACTCTGGCTGCCACTGCCTGCCTGGGGAGCAGGAAGCGCTACTATATTTAATAATCCAGAAATGCTGTTGTCCATACGAACCGTCTGCTTAATTTACATATTTAATAAGCAAGGACCGTGCCAATGCATGAGGACCTAAAGTAACATATTATTATACAATGATATTATAAGAATTGATATTGCAAAAAAAAGCTTCTGGGCTTCAGGAAAAAATCACAAACCTACTATTAGTAGGAAAAAATTCCCCATCACCTACTACTAATGATAAAGTTTGTTTGCTATTTCATGCGGAACAAACAGGATGAAGGTTCCCCCTGCCTGCATGCGTCCGGCTATTTCCTCGGCAGCATAACCTGAACCAAAGAATATATCGCCGCGCATGGGGCCTTCTATGGCCCTGCCCGTATCCTGCGCCACCATCAGCTTATGCCACAGGGTAAAAGGCGCCTCTCCCACTCCGGGCACAACGGTATCAACAAACACCGGCATGCCGAGCGGAATATAGTTCCGGTCCACCGCCAGCGAACGATTAGGGGTAAGTTCCACCTTCTCCGTACCGAGCGGCCCTCCTTTCATCTCATGGAAGAATATGTAGGACGGATTCTGCCACAAGGTCTGCCACATTTCCTTGGGATGATCGTAAAGCCACTTCCGGATCGACTGCATGCTGATATTCTTCTTTTCGATCTCTCCCCTGTCCACCAGCACTTTCCCTATGGACACGTAAGGCTGGTTGTTATTCCCGGCGAAACCAACCCGCATAATATTGCCGCAATCCGTCCGGATGCCGCCTGAACCCTGTACATGCAGGAAGAATAACTGCACGGGATCATCCACGTAAGCGATAGCCTTCGCATATTCACCCAGAAATCCCTTGTCTATCTCCTTGCGGGTATAGAATATCGGGTGATCGGGCAGTGCATATACTGGATAGACGAAAGGCCGCTTCTTAGTGCAGGAACCGTTAAGCAGCGGTTCATAGTACCCCGTGATGAAGACGCTGTCCTTCTCATCCGTGGTCAGCCGCATGGGAACGAATTGCTCTTCAAGGAATTTTCTGGCATCTACTTCGTCATTGGGGGGAACAAGGCTTGCCTTGCGGCATACCGCCTTCCATACGGTTGCGGGAGCGAGCAGTTGCTCTTTTCCGATCGCTTCGCCGTCTTCCAAAGCGGAAAAATCCTCACAGGACTTAAGGAAAGCCGCAAGCGCCTCGGCATGGTTTTCCGAAGCCCAGCCCGTAATATCCTTGAATCCCGCCGGACTTAGCAACATTCTGTCCGCAACTGCGGGAGCGCCAGCAGGCCAGGTAGACACCATAACCGCAAGCACTACTACCAATACATGCAAACGATGCCGGATCACAGGCGTTATGCTCAGGTTGCTATTATCTTCCAGTTTGGATCGCGCGAAGCCGTGTCGCGCTCAAACGTCCATATGTCGACTGCTTTTTCTAACTGGGAAGGATCGCCCTCCACCACATTGCCTTCCTTATCGCGCATCACGTTTATCTGCTCCGTGGTAAACTGCACGGTGACGGTGGCATCGGCTCCTTTCACTGCCGCTTCGGTAATCTCGGTTTCCAGTATGGAAATAAGCGTTGTCTCGCGCTTGGCTTCCGCACGATTACCCGCATCTATCTCATCGGAGAAATGCCTGAAGCGCTCATCAGACAGCACCTTACGCAGTTTGTCCTTGTCCCCCTTGGAAAAGGCTTCCACCACCCATTCAAAGGCCACTTTGGCACCATGCAGGAAATCGGATGTGCTGAAGGAAGGATCCGCCGCACAGATAGCCTTCAATCCATCAGCTACCTTAGGATCGCCGGTAAACTGCTCCGGAACAGGCACCTCTTCCACCGGCTTTTTTCCTATACGATCGGAAAAGCGCATAATTTTGGAGGCAGGCATGTTGCGGGCGGCATTTTTCCAGACCTCCCGTGGATCAATACCGCTGTCACGTCCCAGCATGGAACGCAGACGCAGTAGTACAAAAGCCGCTATAAGACCAAGAAATATTATGTCGCCGTACTGGAAACTGTCACTCATACATTTGTCTCAAAGCAGGCTTGATAAAAGAATTGCAGACATCGAAGTCCCTGCAACTCTTAAACCTGCTGATAGGGAATAGGGGTCTTTTTAATGGGATCCATTGCCAGATCGCCATTTTCATACTGCGCAGCAATGTAGCGGCGGTTGCGGTTGATGAAAAGCACCGGCTTTACCTTTTTACCATTGTACACTCTCAATTCGGTAATCTTGCCACGATTTTCTGGATTATTTTTACTGCTCATTGTATCCTCTTACTGTATAATGCTGCAAAATGACCACGCTATATAAAAAACGTGGCACCACTGCAAAAATTTATTTATTGCAAAGTGGCAGTAATATAATGTTAATTATGCAAGTTGCAAGCATTTTGTTGATGAAACCGTAGAATGCTTTTAAGGTTTAATAAGTAATAATCTAATGAAATATATATATAAATACCCTTATTTTCTCGTGCTTTCCGCCTTACTTGGAAGCACCTTTCTCTCCGATATATCCTTGGGTGATCCTTTGGATGCCACAGCTTCCACACAGGAAGATGCCTCTGGAAAAAGCGCCGATGACACGCGGCCAAATATGCCTTTCGGCGAATATCTAGCCGGAAAATTCGCTGAAACGAACGGCGACAGCAATAACAGCGTGAAATTCCTGCGCGAGTCCCTGGCACGCGATCCGAATAACAGGCAGGTCATGGAGAACCTGTATAATGCGATTATTGCAAGCGGAAGCATCGAAGAAGCCATTCCCGTTGCAATGAAACTCGGGGACCAGAAACTTTCGGACGACAGCACTGAATTCCCGCCGCAGTTCATTCTTGCAATAGAAGCTGCAAAACATCATCATTACGATGAAGCGGAAAAGCACCTGCAAAATATTCCGCGGGCAGGATTTAAAAGCGTGCTGCTGCCGCTGTTGCAGGCCTGGCTGAAACTTGGCAACGGAGAGATAAAGGCACTGATTGAACCGAAAGACATACTGCCCAACGGCAAAATGCTGCTTTCCTATCTCAACCTCAATACGGCGTTCATAAACGAGATAGCCGGATTCGAACCGGAAGCCATGCGGCAATACGAAGCCGCCGCGGACGAAACGAGGCTGGAATCCCCGCGGGCAGCCGAAGCGATCGCCAATTATTATTACCGTAAAGGAATGCAGGATAAGTATAAGAAGTTTGTCGAACATTATGCGCAAGTGCACGGCGAATCTGTTATCGGCAATGAATCCGGTAATCCTGCCAAGATAAAGCCGCTGGTAAACAACGTTGACGAAGGCCTCGCAGAAAGTCTCTACACTCTGGCAAGCATATTCCACGGAGTACGCACGCCTGCGGACGAGATCACCACACTGCGCCTCGCACTCTATCTGCGCCCTGATTTCCCGGCCGCGGAATTCTTGCTTGCCGGCGCATATGAGCTTAATCATGCGCCGCAGGAGGCGATAAAAAGCTACAAGAAGATTCCGCCTGAGTCCTCTTATTATATTCAGGGCCGGATCATGATGGCGTATGATGTCAGTGAAACCGGCAAGAAGGATGATGCGCTTGCGGATCTGGATAAGATCGCGGGAGAAAACCCGAAGACGATTTCCGCGCTGCTGGCCAAAGGCGACATACTTCGTACCGGCGACGACTTCCAGCATGCGATTGAAGCCTATGATGCCGCCATCGCTCGCATCAAGACCGAACGCAAGCCGCATTGGGTTATCTATTTCTCGCGCGGCATATGCTATGATCGCCTGAATAATTTCGAGAAGACGGAAGCGGATATGAGAAAGGCGCTTGCCTTAAGCCCTGGCGAACCGGACGTGCTGAATTACCTTGGCTATAGCTGGCTCGTGAAGCACCGCAACCTTGCGGAAGCAAAGAAAATGGTTGAAGCGGCGTATGACGCACGGCCGGAAGACGCGCAGATCATCGATTCGATGGGCTATGCGCTCTATATCGACGGCGACTATAACAGCGCGAGGGAATATTTCGAGCAGGCGCTGGAGCGTATCCCGAACGATCCGACGATCAACGAGCATCTGGGAGATACCTACTGGCAACTGGGCCGCAAGACCGAAGCGGGTTACCAGTGGCAGCGCGCGCTCGACAACAAGCCGGATGAAGTGAATAAGAAAGCGCTGCTCAAGAAGCTGGAAAACGGCATCGTGTCCATTGCCCCGTCTTCCATGGCCGATGATAAGCTTCCCAAACCGGTGGTGCAATGAAAGCGTTGCATAACCAGGTTTTAAGTGCCGCTGCCAACGCCAAGATCAATCTCTACCTGCATATTACGGGTAAGCACCAGAACGGTTACCATCTGCTCGACAGTCTCGTGGTGTTCGCCAATGTGGGCGACATCATCGAGGTCGCGCCTTCTCATGACTTGCAGATCGCTATTAACGGGGATTATGCCGGTGAGCTATCCCCAACTGACAACAGCGTGAGGAAATCGGCCGAAGAGTTGCGCAGGTATTTTAGCATCAGCGCCGGAGCCGACATCACGCTGCATAAGAACCTGCCGATAGGCGCTGGCATAGGAGGCGGTTCGGCGGATGCGGCCGCAGCGCTCAAGCTGCTCATGCGCCTGTGGAAAATCAACGCATCTCCGAAGGAACTGATGTCCATCTCCCTGCTTCTCGGGGCGGATGTTCCGGCGTGCCTGCAATCCACTTCGCTCTATATGAGCGGCATAGGCGAGATAACAGAAGCGGCGCCTAAAATATCCGGGCTATACGTATTGCTTGCAAGCACCGGAAAGCCGCTTCTCACCAAGAATGTATTCGCGCAATATAATGGCGGCTTTTCCGCGCCTGCACCGCATCCTAAGCACTTTGCCTCCAATGATGATCTGATTGCATTCCTGAAAAACACCCGTAATGATCTACAAGGCGCCGCGATACAGCTGATGCCGGAAATAGCGGAAATCATCGCAGCGCTCGAAGAAGAAAGCCATTGCCTGCTCGCGAGGATGAGCGGCAGCGGCTCCACCTGCTTCGGGTTGTTTGCAAAACGCAAGTTCGCTGAAGATGCCGCTGTCAGCCTTCGGAACCAATATCCCTCCTGGTGGATAAGGACCGCGGGGATTCTATAATTATGCTCCCGCTCCGGCCTCCTGGCTTTCGCGATGAGCTTGATTGCTTTTTTCTATGGATGGTAAAGTGCAATGAGTAAGAAAAACAAGATCCGTTATAAAAGCCAGGGCAACCAATTCCCAGCCATTACCATGACCGGCAAAGTGTCATTGCGCCAGTTTGATGAAAACGGCGAAGAAATTGTCACTGCCAATGAAAAAGGCGATCTGCAGATTTTCCTGAGCACGGATTCCATGGCCTATAACATTCACAAGGGCGATTACGAGGCGGTGGGATTGGAAGGCTACCTCAAGGCCAATGTGTTTGACGGCAAAGGATGGAAGCCGTTATCGCTGGAAGAATTCTTCCCTGATCGCGAGCATTATTTCGGCAAGCGCGAACGTCCCATCGACACCTGCAATATGTGCCTCCCTGTCCTGCAAAATACCAAAGGCACTGTATTATCACGCACTTACCGCGAGCATTACCGGGTTGCAGCGCCGGGGGATGAGGGAGATAGTTAACTGATTTTATTAGCAAAAAATTAGTATTTTTTATCTATAATAGTTACCTCAATAAAGGTAGCGCTTGTTACAATGATAGAAGATTTAACGGAATTTCAAGTTAAAGCACTCTGCGGCACTTACTCCTTTGCCACCATGCATTTGTATCAGAAATTGACTCATCTTAATGAAGTTTTATCTAAAGAAAAATACGGTGGTGAGTTGGCTGGTAGAACATTATGGGATGTTATTGTAAACAAGCTTGAAGCTGAAAAGAGAAATGCGTTTATGTATCCAGAACGCTGGAATCCTCTTGTCAGTCTTTCCATAGCAACGGACCCGGTTTTTAGAGCTCCTACCGAAGAACAAGTCAAGGTACTGTTAGAGGCAGCCAAATTACCCTATGGTTATATCTATGCCATGAGAGAAAGCATCACACCTGACATTAATCATCTTGAACCCGTTCCGGATGTTTTTGTTCATAACGAAACGATGCTCCGTCAACAAAAGCTCAAAATGCTATTGGAGGTGGGAAAAAGGCTGGGAGGTATGGAAAGAATCAAAAATACTCCGGCTGAATATCAACGACAATTGGAAGAAGAAGAACGGATTGTTGCACAAAGAACAAAACAGGATGAACAGGATAAAGCAAGATTTGCCTCGCCACATGCCAAACCATCTCATCCTAAAACTCTATGGCAGAGACTTCAAGATACAATCCAACATCATAATAGTAAGCAGAAAAATCAATCAGAGCATGGTAGAGAGCATCAAGATCGGTTAGATAGAGCTAAATTTCCTCAACTAGTGGAAAAGGAAGATTCTGCCACAGACGCATGGCAAGAGCTCTTTTTTGGAGCTTCTCTTAGAGAGATTGCAAATGAACATTCTCAAACTCAAAATACGGCAGAGGCCCAGAAAGGGGAACCAGCAAATATTGTTAAGATCATTCAAGCATGGTTTAAACACCGGGCTGAAGCAAAAAGATTTCGTGCCCCCAAGGTTTCTGCCCCCCAATCTTCCGCTGAAAAGGGGGCAGGAAATGGCTGGGATTTAAAACCTTTAACAAAGGCACAAGTTGACGTTATAATAGATGCACTTCAAATGTGGTATGGTGGTAAAGTACCTGATAGCGATACACTAAATTTAATTACAGAGCACGTTCCTGATCCTATAAGATGGGAGGAGTTTCTCGGGAGGCATGAAAAAATGAGGAGACTACAGGAGCATGGAAAACCTCTATTGTTGATACCTCCTCATCCGGAACCATGGCAAATGGATATAATCAAAGCAGCCGAAACTATCCTGACAGCTCCGCCTGATGCTCAATCACGTTTAAAATATTTTTTGAACAAAGCACAAGAACCAAACGGCATGAATGATCTGGTTGATGAAATGAGTCAGAAACTTGCAGAAGAGGCACAACAATCAGCAACCCCACCGCGCACTCCAGCCACCCAAGTTAAAAAGCCACCTGGTCTGGGTTTTTGAATATAATTCGTTTAACCCAAGAATATCCTACTCCATTTTAGTTGCCCCACTTGCCAACCTTGTTATTATGCATAGAGAAAATGTGAAATAGCTTGCGTGGCCTCCCATGAAATACGTCCTAGGCAACTGGAAAATGAATGGTTCCCTGCATGAAGTGGAAGCGCTTGCGGGGACAATAGCTGCGCGCCCCATTGCCAATACTACGAAAGTCGCTGTATTTCCGCCATTTACCGGCCTTTATATCGTTGCCAAAGAACTAACCGGTACGCCTGTAAGCCTCGGCGCGCAGGACTGCAGCCCGGAAAAGAGCGGCGCGTTTACCGGGGATATCAGCGCAGATATGCTCAAAGAACTGGGCTGTGAATATGTCATTCTTGGCCATTCCGAGCGGCGCATCCTGCACGGCGAAAGCGATGAACTGGTCAAACGCAAGGCCATCGCCGCCATGAACGCGGGGCTTAAGCCGGTGATATGCGTAGGCGAGAATCTGGCGGAACGCGAGTCGGGCAACTACCTGAAAATAATAGCCGGGCAGGTCGGAAACTCCCTTCCTTATCTTGTCCATTCAGAGAGTTATCTTATCGCCTACGAGCCGGTATGGGCCATTGGCTCCAGCAAAACCCCAACCACGGAACAGATATCGGAAGTACACAAAACTATTGCCTCAATATTATATCGTGATACACAGGGGGCAACTGATTCTTCCGCAAAAACACCCATTCTCTACGGCGGCTCGGTAAAAGCGTCGAACGCGCGCGGGATTATGGCAAGCGAGGGCGTCGACGGCGTACTGGTCGGCGGCGCAAGTTTGAAAGCGGATGAATTTACAAAAATAATTGAGGGTGCGGGTTAATGTATTCGGTTTTAATAGTTATTCACGCGATAGTCACGGTATGCCTTATCGCGATCATACTGATGCAGCGCAGTTCCAGCGACGGCATGGGGTTGTCCGGGAGTTCTTCGACCAGCTTCATGTCAGGACGCGCCGCCGCCACTTTTATTACGCGCGCCACTGCGGCGCTTGGTACGGTATTCATCGTCCTGAGCCTAGGAATTGGCATGCTGACAATGCACAACCATGCGAATTCCGCTTCCATCATGGACAAAATGGATGGAAAACCGGTGCAGCAGGAAGCCCCGAAAGCAAATCCGGAACCCGCAAAACCAGCCCAACCGTCAGTACCGCGCCCAGAATAACCTATGAACAAGTCCGCCGCAAAACCCCGCTTCATATTCATAACAGGCGGAGTGGTGTCTTCGCTTGGCAAGGGGATCACGGCTGCCTCGATCGGCAGCATCTTG
>CAYVTI010000012.1:25417-46508 GCA_964454545.1 uncultured Rickettsiales bacterium | reverse complement strand
TGGCAAGGGATTGGCCTCATCCAGCCTGGCCGCGCTTTTGCAGGCGCGGGGCTTCAAAGTCAGGCTGCGCAAGCTTGATCCCTATCTGAATATCGATCCGGGCACCATGAACCCGACCCAACACGGTGAGGTGTTCGTGACCGAGGATGGCGCTGAAACCGATCTCGATCTCGGCCATTACGAACGTTTCACGGGTGTGGATGCCAAGCGCAGCGATAACATCACCGCCGGGCGCATTTACTCCACCCTGCTTTCCAAGGAGCGTAAGGGTGACTATCTTGGCCACACGGTGCAGGTGATCCCCCATGTCACTGATCTCATAAAAGACTTTATCCTGAACGATACGGAAAAAGAGGATTTCGTCTTGTGCGAAATCGGCGGCACGGTAGGCGATATTGAAGGGCTGCCCTTCTTTGAGGCCATACGCCAGATCGGTTATAAAATGGGCCGCTCGCGCGTGCTCTACATGCATCTCACGCTGGTGCCCTATCTCGCCGCCGCCAAGGAGCTTAAAACGAAGCCGACGCAGCATTCGGTCAAAGAGTTGCGCTCCATCGGCATCCAGCCCGATATCCTGCTCTGCCGCGCCGAACGCGAAATACCGCTGTCGGAGCGCAAGAAAGTGGCGCTGTTCTGTAACCTGCCGGAAGACGCGGTATTTCAGGCGCTTGATGCGAAATCCATCTACCAGGTGCCGCTGCGCTATTACGAGCAGCACCTCGACAGGAAAGTGCTGGAGCATTTCGGCCTTGAAACCCCTGAGCCGGATCTTAAGGAATGGCAGAATATCGTGACGCGCTTCGAGCAGCCGGCGGGGGAAGTCACAGTCGCGATTGTCGGCAAGTATACCGGCATGGGAGACGCTTATAAGTCGCTCAACGAAGCCCTCGATCACGCGGGCATCGCCCATAATGTGAGGGTGAACCAGCGCTGGATTGACGCCAAGGATTTTGAAAAGCAGGATATCGCCAGAAAGCTTAAGGACACGGACGCCATACTGGTGCCGGGCGGTTTCGGCGAACGCGGCGTGCTGGGGAAGATTGCCGCCATCAACTATGCGCGGGAAAACAGGATACCCTATTTCGGCATCTGCTTCGGCATGCAGATCGCGGTGCTGGAATTCGCCCGCAACGTGCTTGGCATTCATGACTGCAGCTCCACGGAGTTCGGAGAATATAAAGGCGATGACAAGCGCGGCCCGCTTATCGGACTGATGACCGAGTGGGAGAAAGACGGTGTATCCCACAGGCGAAGCGGCGATGACGATCTGGGCGGGACGATGCGCCTGGGCTCTTATCCCTGCGAGATTGCAGAGGGAAGCCTGACGTATCGCATTTATGGGAAAAAGAAGATCAACGAACGCCACCGTCACCGTTATGAACTGAATATCACCTATAAGCACGATCTGGAAAAAGCCGGGCTTAGAATCAGCGGCATTTCCCCTTCCGGAAAATTGCCGGAAATCATCGAGTTGTCAAACCACCCCTGGTTCATAGGCGTGCAGTTCCATCCGGAGCTGAAATCCAGGCCTTTCGCCCCCCACCCGCTTTTCTATTCCTTCATAGAGGCGGCAGTCGCGCAATCCCGGACAAACAGCAAAGCCGCTTAGGAAGCGCTCGTCCGTTTTATGCTTGACAATGGCGGGGAAATGGCTATTTTTCCCGAACTCTGGAATTTGTTCGAGATTAGTATTATGGCAAAGAAGAATATCGTCCTTATAAAACTGGCAAGCAGCGCCGATACCGGCTTTTTCTACGTAAAGAAGAAAAATCCGAAGAAACAGACGGAAAAGCTCTCTTTCCGCAAATACGACCCGGTAGCGCGCAAGCACGTCCTTTTTACGGAAACCAAACTGAAATAATCCCCGTAAGCCAATCGCTCGTAAGGGAGAAATCCGATGCTTTTTACAAGTACCGCCTTAGCCGCTGATACAGCGACCTCTGCTGTAGCCGGTGCTGCACCCACTCTGGGCGGCGCACTGCCGATGCTTTTGATCATCATAGTGTTTTATTTCCTTATCATTCGTCCGAACCAGAAGAAAATACGGGATCATGAAGAAATGACGAAGGCGCTCCGGCGCGGCGATAAGGTTGTGACTGCCGGTGGGGTTATCGGCGTTATCAGCAAGGTGGAGGATGATAACATACTGGTGCTCGAGATCGCTGAAAACGTCAAAGTGCGCGTCCTGCGCGGCACCATCTCCGAAGTCGTGAACAAAAATATCGCCAACGACAACAAAGCCGAAGAAAAGCTGGCCGAGAAAGCTAACAAGAAATAAAGGACAATCCCGTGCTGGATTTTTCACGCTGGAAGATTTTTTCTATCTTTGCCGTCTGTCTTTTTTTCATATTGCTTGCAGTTCCCAACCTTTTTTCTGAAAGCGCGCGTGAGAAATTCCCCGGCTTCCTGCCCTCAAGAGCGGTGAGCCTCGGCCTTGACCTGCAGGGCGGATCTTATCTTCTGCTCGAACTGCAATTCGATCATTACATGCATGAACAGCTGAATAGCCTTGTGGACGGCCTGCGCGCGGAAATGATTGCAGACAAAATCATGTATAACGGGCTTGGGCTGGCCGGGGATACGGTAAGATTCACCATCCTTAAACAAAACGATGCCAATGTCGATGTCAACGAACTGGTAAGAAAAGTCAGTTCCGAGATGGAAGTGGCCAGCAAGGGAGACGGCAATTACGAATTGACGTTTTCCAAGAATGCGCTGGCTGCAAAGAAACTCCAGCTGCTTGAGCAGTCCATACAAATCGTGAACCGGCGCGTCAATGAGACCGGCACGCGCGAACCTATCATCCAGCGCCAGGGCGATAACCGCATCGTGCTGCAGGTGCCGGGGCTGCAGGATCCGGAAAGGCTGAAAACACTGCTCGGGCGCACCGCCAAGATGACGTTCCATCTTGTGGATGAAAATGCCGACATATCCGACATACTGCGCGGCAAAATCCCACCCGGCACCCGTATCCTTTACGAAGAGGATCGCAATAACAAAGACGGCGTCGCCAAAATCCCGGTGCCGATTAAAACCCGCGTCATGCTAAGCGGAGACATGCTGGTTGATGCTGCGCCAACATTCGACAACCAGACCAACGAGCCAGTGGTAAGCTTCCGCTTCAATACCATCGGCGCGCAGAAATTCGCCGACATCACCCGCGATAATGTGGGCAAGCGTTTTGCCGTCGTGCTGGATGACAAAGTTATCACCGCCCCAGTAATACGCAGCGCGATTATCGGCGGAAGCGGTATCATATCGGGTAATTTCACCGCCGAATCCGCCAACGATCTGGCCGTGCTGCTACGCTCCGGCGCACTGCCCGTTCCGCTCAAGGTCATTGAGGAACGCAGTGTAGGCCCCAGCCTTGGCGCGGACTCCATTGATTCCGGCAAACATGCGTCCCTGCTTGGCGTCGTGCTGGTCATGGGCTTCATGCTGATCAATTACGGCCTGTTCGGTATCTTTGCCAATATTGCCCTACTCTTCAATCTTATCTTCATCATCGGCGCTTTGTCGCTGTTTCAGGCAACCCTTACCCTGCCCGGCATCGCAGGCATGGTGCTGACGCTCGGCATGGCGGTGGATGCCAACGTGCTCATCTACGAGCGCATCCGCGAAGAACTGCGCAATGGCAAGACGCCGTTTGCAGCCATCGAACATGGATTCCGCGCTGCGCGCGCTACCATTCTTGACGCCAATGTCACGACGCTTATCGCCGCTATCATGCTGTTTTACTTTGGGACCGGAACGGTGAAAGGCTTCGCCGTGACGCTTGCCATCGGCATCATCGCTTCGATGTTTACCGCCATCCTGCTTACCCGCCTAATGGTTTCCGCCTGGCTGCGCCGCACAAGGCCGAAAACGGTGCCGATTTAGAATTTCGCCCTTGCAACCGCGTTATCCTTTTCTGCGATATATTTTTCCGCCCACATTCCCTCCGATCTTCCAACGGGAGGAAGCTCAACGGTCACCTGCTCCTTATGCCGTGGCACCAGTAATACGTATTCTCTCTGGTTCGCTGGAATTTCAGGATTAAGCGGCGCCATGAAAACCGTGCCGGAGTGCGGCGCATATATTAAAGAGCGTCCTTCGATTTCCTTACCGCGCAGGACGTCGACATAAGCAATCGGCTGCCCTTTTTCAACCTGCCTGACATTGCCAAGCTGATCAGGTTTCGCGCTCACAATGGCATTCCATATGTTGTCCGGCAAATCCCTGAAACGTTCTTGATTACGCGTTGCAGCCAAATTTTTCCTGTCAGCATCCGATAACTCATTACCCGTAATGAGATGCATATTTCCATACGTTTTTCCCTCCTCTTTCCGGGGCATAAGATAATCCGAGCGTTCATCAACGAGATTATTTTCCTGTGCCCTTGGCGATCCGGGAGCGAACCATGTACCGGTATTCGCATATATGTTCATAGTGTGGCTGGCAGGGCGACTTTTAACATGGACCAGTTCGGGTCCGAACTTATACTCCAGCGCGTTCATGACTGCGTTTCTTGCCACTTCTTCCGCTTTGGGATCAAGATGCTGACCGCACTCGAAGAAACCGCATTTTATGGTAGTCTTATCCGTAATGGGATTAGGATTCTCTTTATCTACATCCAGTCCGGACGCCCCGGAGAAATATATCTCCTTGTTGGGATGGTTTTCTATGATCACTTCTTCAGCCCCCATCATGCCAAAAAGCATCTTTGTATGATCCTTTATTTTCTGAACTACATAATCACCGTATTTCGATCCCATTTCCGCAGGGTACGGGGAAAAATTGGTGGTAACGGTAATATGCCCCGGCGCCGAGAACGTATGAAGCCCGATAATATAACTCGGCTTTTCTCCTTCCCTGGCAACGCACTTGCTGTACACTTTTTCTTCCATTTCATGATAATCGTCCCACAGGACCTGCTGCGAAGAACCGGCGTTATGGGGATTCTCAAAAGGCACCCGGTTACGATTGGCGCTTTCCTGCCCTTCAACCGGATAAGCCGAGCGAAAGCTGGTCAGTTTTTCTATGGATATAGTTTTTGCATCTGAATCAATAAGTTCTTTGAAGAAGTGCCGTGCCTGCTTCACCTCCCCGGTAAACATCAGATAGACATCACCGGATACTTGTTTCTTTTGGTCGGGTTTCAATCCTTTCCACCAGTTCAGAGCTTCTTCCAATCCAGCAAGACCGGCGGGCTCATTTGTATGCACCATCGCTTGCAGGCAAACGGAGCCGGATTCAGCCGGTATTTCACTATTACCCAGCCTTACGCCACGAAGTTGCCCATTGATATATAAAGGATAAATTCCCTGTCCGGTAAGCTCTCCCCAATTCTTATTGTCATTGGTAAGATACTCAAACACCTCACGCAATTTTACCAGACGTTCTTTATCAATCGGGATTTCACGCGTAGTTTTATCAGCCACGAGAGTAACATATTTAATTACTAAATATGCATAGTGTATCCCGAAATGGTTAACTTTCTCTTAAGCAGAATAAAATTACTTTCCCCACCTCCGGTGCACCCAGAACCACTGGGCCGGGTGCTGGCGGATCCAATCCTCAAAAATATGGTGCAGCTCCTGCATGGCTTCTGTCGGGTCCTTGTCCCTGTCATAGTGAATGGGCGACTCTATGGACACATGGAAATGCACGCCATCCGTGCGCACGATATTCGCAACTAGCACGGGGACCTGGAATTTTATCGCCATGCCTGTGGCAGCCGTTCCTGTCATCGCCTCCCTGCCGAAAAATTGTATCGGCTTGCCGTCATTCATCTTCTGATCGATCAGCATGCCGATGGGATGGCCTTCCTTTATCGCTTTCAACGCTTCCTGCGCGCCTTCACGTCCTTTTCTGTACATGGCGATATTATAATACGATCTGATTTTGCATATCACCCAATCGGCAACGGGATTATTTGCGGCACGATAAAGCAGCACCAGCGGCAATCCGTAAAGCGCGGCGGTAAGCGGAGCGATCTCCCAGTTGGCGAAGTGACCAGAGACAAACAGCACCGCCTTGCCCGAATATTTTGCCTCCTGCAGGTGCTCAAGCCCTTCCACCGTGATACGTTGCGTCATAACATGGCGCGATAAATGCGGGTATTCCCCGATGACCCGCCCGATATTATCCCACATGCCATATAAGATCTTCCTGCGCTGCGCTGCGCTCAACTCAGGCATAGCCATCTCCAGGTTCTTTTGCGCAGTCCTGTGAGCGCCTGAAAACGGGCCTATGATGCGCGCCATTATTCCGGCAAGCAAAGAAGCCATATCGAGCGGGAGAATGCGGAAGAATGCCAATCCGAGGATAAGCAGAACGGCTTCTATGGCATAGCGTATGTTACGTAGTATTCTGGAAAGCATCAGGATAATAATATCTTCAACAATGCATCTTCATCGGCAAAAACCACTTCCACAGGCAGCACCTTCACCTCCGCGCGCATATCTTCGGGAAGACGGACATAATCCTTCTCCGTAGTAACCAGCATGGAATCAAATTCTTTGGCTTTCTCACGCAGGAATTGTATATCACCGGGCGTAAAGACGTGGTGATCCGGATAGGAGATATGCTTCCTTATTGCGCACCCCATATTCTGAAGCGTACGGTAAAATTTGCGGGGCCGCGCAATGCCGCAGAATGCCACAATCTGCTTCTCCTTAAGGAAATCCGCGCTGCTGACCGGGCGGATCTGCGCCCGGATGACCGGTATGTCCTGCGGGACATAACGCAGGATACCATATTTATCATCGTCAATCATGATGATGGCATTTACCCGCTTCATTGCTTCCCGCACCGGCTCACGCAACGGGCCGGAAGGAAGGAGACGCTCATTTCCGAAACCGTAATGGCCGTCAATCACCAGAAACGAGACATCCTTATGCAGACGGGGATTCTGAAACCCGTCATCCATGATCACCATGTTAGCCCCTGCTTTCATGGCCGCCATCGCTCCCGCGACCCTGTCTACAGCCACCCAGGTGGGCAGCACTTCGGAAAGCAGTAATGGCTCATCCCCCACATCCTGCGCATTATGCGCCGCCCTGTCGACCAGGGTCACTCCTCTGTTCCTGCTTTTATATCCACGCGACAGATAGTGGGCATTCTTTCCCTGCTTTTTCATGATTGCGCCTAGCGCCAGCGCCACCGGGGTTTTTCCGGCGCCACCCGCTATAAGGTTCCCTATGCAGATAACCCGCACCGGCACTCTCTCAGTTTTCATACACGCTCTTCTAAGCCGTGCAATGCCG
This sequence comes from uncultured Rickettsiales bacterium, assembly GCA_964454545.1. Lineage (GTDB taxonomy): Bacteria > Pseudomonadota > Alphaproteobacteria > Rickettsiales > JABCZZ01 > JABCZZ01. The sequence goes on along the minus strand of CAYVTI010000012.1, from coordinate 39,261 downwards.
CCATAAATGGCCGAAGCAGGCAACAGGGCAGCCGATAATAACGTCTTGTCTTTCCAGAAACCAGGGGCGCGCATATAATTTTAGACTCCTAGGCCGTAGCCAGGGTGATTATTATATCAAGTAAGATGAGGCTGCAACTCCTTCATGATTTTATTCACCATACCCTCCCTTGACTGTACATGCCGTTCGGCCGCAGTCCCAAGCCTGCGGCGCAATTCGACGTCCTGTATCAATTGCCGCAAGGCATCAGCCAGCCCTTCACGTCCTGTAACCTGCATAATCGCCTCATCCGATACCATCGCAGAAATGATGTCCCTGAAATTCTGCACATGTTCCGCGGTGATGATCGCGCAGCCAAAGCGTGCGGCTTCCAGCGGATTCTGCCCCCCATGCGGCACCAGCGTCCCGCCGATGAACACGATTTGCGCCAGCGAGTAAAATAATCCCAGTTCTCCCATCGTATCGGCGACATATATATCCGTCTCCGGCATTATAGATTCGCCTTTTGAACGCTGCGCGACACTCAGATGGCGCAGCCCATGCGCGATTTCATCCCCCCGGACCGCGTGGCGTGGCACTATAATAGTCACAAGGCTGTTGCCTTCGGATTTCAACGCCTTGTGTACATCCGCTATAATAGTATCCTCGCCAGGATGGGTACTGGCAGCAACCCATACCGTACGCCCCGCGACTGCCGCCTGAAGAACCATAAGCTCCGCTTCGCCATAACTCAGTTTTGGCGCATCATATTTCAGATTTCCTATACCTGTCACCGCCGGTATGCCAAGCTCCATGAGCCGCCTGCCGTCCTCCCTGCTCTGGGCAAAACAGATTTTGAAGCCTGAGAGCATTCCCCGGATAAGCGGCCGGGCCAATTGCCAAGAACCAAAGGAGTTTTCAGACATGCGGGCATTGATGATGCCCATCAGCGTGCCATGCTTTTTCGCTTCCATGATCATATTAGGCCAGAGCTCCGAATCGACAAACAGGGCTATGTCCGGCCGCCAGTGCGCCAGGAATCTGCAGACGGCATCAGGCATATCGACAGGGGCGAACTGATGGAAAGCGCGATCCGGCAGGCGGGCTGACATCAGCCTTGCCGACGTTACGGTTACAGTCGTCATAAGAATATGGAGAGCAGGATAAGACTTGATCAGCCCTTCCACAAGCAGCAACACCGAATTAGCTTCCCCGACGCTTGCGGCGTGAATCCATACCAGTTTTCCGGGCGGACGGGTCAGGGAAGCCGCGCCCAATCTTTCCTGCAGGCGCGCCGTATCCTCCTTGCCCGACGCCACCCGGCGCTTAAGCACCAGCGGCACAAAGGGAGCAATCAGTTGGGTAACAGTCCGGTACAGGAGATACATTGTATTGATTTTTTTAAGATCGTTGACCTGAGTTTTGTATGATAGTAGTTTATAAGAAATACATTAGGAACTAGGAGTGATAATCTATGACAATACGTGCCGCTCTGACAATATCAATGTTGCTCACTCTCCTGGCGGCCTGTTCCGCGCCACATGCGGATATGAAAAGCCCATGCGTAGGTGCCGCGGGCAGCCCGTGCGATCGCCACCCGGTGAACGACTGGTGGCTGAACCAGGATGACGAAAGCTAAGCCACGGCAGTAACCTGATTGTAAGGCTTCCGCGCTGCGTGTTTGTTAAAACGGTTTTTCTTTTTTAGTTGTTATGCGTTCAATAAGGCTTATTCCGGTTACCATGCTGACAGCGTTTTTGCTGCTTGGCCTGAAAGTCGGAGAAGTGCTGCGTGACGGGCGCACGCTGGTAGTATCCTTAACCGAAGAAGCGGAGGCGCAGCAGGCAGCCCCCGCTCCTGCGAACGCTCCGGCAAAGCCCGCCGATGCAAAGACAGAAACCGCCAAGCCGGCGGATACAAAAGACGCGGGAAAGAAAGGCGATGATGCATCCAAGGCAAATGCAACTTCCGCGGATGTTAGTGAAGACACGGACGACGAGGAAACCGCCAAGCGCGAGTTCTCGCAGGTGGAAATCGATCTGCTTCAGAGCCTTGCTAAGAGAAGGCAGGAACTGGACGAGTGGGCGAAACAGGTTCAGCTTAAGGAAAACATGCTGGTGGCCGTGGAAGGACGCATAGACGAAAAGACCAATAACCTTGAAAAAATGAAGAAGGAAGTCGAAGCGCTACTCGCCAAATACAACGAACAGGAAGACATTAAAATCCGCAGCCTCGTGAAAATCTATGAAAGCATGAAGCCCAAAGATGCCGCGCGTATCTTTGAAGAGCTGGATATGCCGGTGCTGCTTACCGTGGTGGATCGCATGTCGGAGCGCAAGGTCGCCGCCATTCTTGAGAATATGAGCCCGGCGCGCGCCAAGGACCTTACCATCCAGCTCGCCGAGCAGCGCAAGCTGCAGAAAAACCGCGTCGGATTGTCCACCGCCACACCCGCCGCGCCTTCAACACCCAATGCGCAACCGGCGCAGGGCGGAAGATAGTCTGGAAAACATTTGCTTTCTTGTTTTTAATTTACGCCAGATATAATTCCGACATTTATCAATACATTACGCTGAATTATACGCAGAAACACCGTATTGCCCGTTTTTTTACTTGCAATATTCTCATTTTCCAGTCCTTATGTCGTACAGAAGTCACTTGTGTACAAGTGATATGGGTGTGGCCTGCACCTTGATATATCGCATATCATCCCACGGGCCCTGCCTAATTTCACTACATGCACTATGTAGTAATGTGGCTTCCTGGTTAATAACATTGAGAGGATTTTATGACAAAAAAGATTTTTATCATTACTTGCCTTACCGCATTAATGGCTTCCGGCGCATATGCGGCCGATGACGCTTCCAAGACCGCCAGCAAAACGGACAAGAAGGCGGCAACCGCTACGTCATCTTCTGTTGCCAGCACCGCTACAAAGACCAAGGCGGATGCTACACCCGCTTCTACAGAAAAGAACGCTAAGAATACAACCAAGACCGCAGCTATGACCACTGCGTCAAAGGACGAGACCACTAAAAAGAAATGATTTCTCCTTGGAGCGGGAGAAGGCGGCTCTCAGGCTGCCTTCTCTTCTTCAGTCTGCGGCACAACACCACACACATTCTAAGCCTGCATCTTAAGGCATTCCCTTTCCTAAAAGGCTAGATATAATATTAAGCGAATCCACGATCATAGCCTGCCGTTTGGCGGTAAGGCCATTTAAATCGTCATGCAACCGATTGTGCAGGAGATAGGGCGTATCTGTCACGAACCTATGTCCCTTTGCAGTAATTTTTACGAACACCGACCGGCGATCCACCTTGTCACGGATGCGCCTGACCAGCTTTTTTTCTTCCAGGCGATCAATAATGCCCACCAGTGTACTGGTGCTTAAATGTATGTTTTCAGCCAGCGCCACTACCGTTATCGCGTTTTTCTCAAATACCTCATAGAGGCACATGACCTGCGGTATGGTAAGATCATACTTTTTGAGCAGCAGCCGCGAATGCGTATCCAGTAATTGCATAATTTTGCGCAAGAGCTTGATGATAAGCCTTCCCTGATCGTCCTCCAGCCTGTTTACTATGATGTGCACTGCCGCAGATTTCCGAGCGTGCCCATTTTTAGGCAACGCATCCTCCTTTGGCTCATTGCGGATAAGGCGTTCTATCTGGTTCCAGAGCCCCTTGGAGAGAGCGACAGCAACATCATCAGCATTATGGCTAGCAGCCGCCATCACCCCGCGGATTTCATGCACCATGCGCCAGGCCGTCTTATAGGTGCAGCCTATCTGTCCCTGCAATTCTTTTGCCGTGAATCCCTGGGGAGTATTAGTCACCAGGTGGATTGCATAAAACCAGTCCGTGAGCGGAGCGCGGGATTTCTCAAAGAGGGTGCCGGCGCAGGGATATATATGATGCCCGCAATTCTGGCAGGCATAGGCACGGCGGGCGGCAATTTTATGAAACCGCGAAGATGCCGTCTTGCAGGAAGGGCACTTGAATGTCGTGCCGCCGTATCGCTCCTGCATGAGTAGGCCGAGACATGCAGCGTCGTCCGGAAACCGTTCTTTGAATCGTTTTAACGTATATGGCATATACACCCCCCTTACTTGCATATAGGGGATAATATATTATTTACTTGCTGTAAAGGGATTATAAAAAATATTATCTTTTCAGCGGAATCATATCAATCTTGGCCGCGAGGATAAAATCATTCTCGTGGAGCCCGCCAATGGCATGGGTCTGCATGCCGATTTCCACATATCCCCAGCCGAGCTTGATATCCGGATGATGGCCTTCCTCTTCTGCCGCCTCGCCAACCTTGTTCACAAATGCCAGCGCTTCGACAAAGTTGCCGAATTTATAGGCCTTATGCAGCCACTTCCCGCTCTTGATAATTTCCCAGCCGGTGGAAAGCTGCTTCAGCAGCCTTTCCGCTTCCATCGGGTGGATTTCCGGCATACCGGAGTGGCATGCAGTGCAGACTTTCTGCGATAATTTCGTGCTCATTTTTTTATCTCCGATGCATTTTTCAGTTTGAAGAATAATCCCATTTCCCTGTCATTCATCAACTCAAACGTGCCTTTGACCGTTATCAGTTCGTCGCTGTATTCTACACTCTTTTCCGTCCAGACATCAATGATTTCGTTGGGCTCACCGGGAGGACAGAACGGACATGTCGGAGTACGTTTCGATAACAGGAAATGCCTGAACTTATCCTTGGCCTCAAGCGGCATCATAAAGCCGTTTACAGTCAGCTCATGTCCGGAAAGCGCCTTCACTTCCGCAGGAATCTTAGCCTTGTAATAACCATTTTTGTTATCCACAATAATTTTGGTTTCTTGTAGCGTCTTCCACAGCGGATTATGAGACATGGGCAGGGTTTCCTGAGCCTTACGCTCGTCCATCGGCTGCAGCGAAAAGGCGGAAGCCAGTAACCAAATACATGTCAGGAACAGAAGGGTTGGGCGCATCCTCATGCTCCTTTAGACAATACCTTGGCCACATTGACCCGGTACGCCATCGCCGCTGGAATGACGGAGGCGATGACACTGACGGCAACGGCGATGATCCCGCACCATAATTCATACGAGTGGAACCCGGTGCCACCAAGCGAGAGGTGCTTTGTCGTCTCGATCCAATGCTGGACAGCATAGGAAAATACATGCCCGAACACAATGCCAAACAGCGTGCCGGTAATCCCCAGCGTCATCCCTTCCGCCAGCACGAAGGCGAATACCTTTCCACGGGTCGCGCCCAACACGCGCAGGAGCGCAATGTCATATTTTCTGTCGCTTACAGCGTTAAAAAGGGTGATAAAGAATCCTGCCGCCGCAATAACAATCAAGGCAGCGCCGAACATCTGAATCGCATCGCCGCCGACCCCTAGCATTTTTATCAGCCGCGCCATTTCAAACGCCGGGCTTGCAGCCTGCATTGAACTGGTCTTATTAATGAGGCGCGGTAACGAAGCAACGGCCAGCGGCGACGTATAAGTTATGAGTAAAGAAGTGATTTCCTTCTCGTCCTTGTCTTTTTCGCCGCTTTTTTTGCCTTTGCTATTCTTACCGTCTTTCTCATCATCTTCGCCCTTGTCGCCGTCATGGTGGTGTTCATGGATATACCATACACTGCCGACATCCGTAAAAACCAGCCGATCGATAACGGTCCCGGTCGGGGTCAATATACCGGTCACCTGATAGGGAAATTCCTTGTGCTCCTCGCCGCCTTCGGTCAGGCCATGCGCGCCATAGAACTTCTGGCCTACCTGCAGTTCGCTCCTGCGGGCCACTTCGCTACCCAACACCGCCTGCATTTCCTTCTTCCAGTAATTGCCGGAGGCAAGGGCTGCGCCATAATGGCGGGGATAATCCGGCGTGGTGCCGACAATCCGGAATCCCTGGTAATTATCGCCAAGCGCCAGAGGAATATAGGACTTCACAAAAGGATTCTTTTCCAACTTTCTCGCATCCGACAGGAGGATATTCCCATTCGGGATATCAATGTGGAACACACTGGAAAGAATAAGCTGTATCGGACTTCCCTTGGCGCCCACCACCAGATCGATACCCGCCAGATCCTTCTCAAAGCGCCGTTCGATTTGATCGCTCACCTGGATAAGCGTAATGATAATCGCGATACCAAACGCCAATATCAGTATGTTGAATATGTTGCTCACCTGATTGTAGCGGAGGCTGGCAGCACTTAACTTAAATATATTCATTGTCATCCCTTCTCGAAATGCACAATGTTGGAGAAATGGCTCTTTACGCGGTTGTCATGCGTCGCAATCAGCAGCGCCGCCCCGGTTTCCTCCGCCACTTCCTTGATAAGCGTGATCACTGCCTCGCAGTTTTTATCATCCACGCTCGAAGTCGGCTCGTCAGCGATAATCAGCTTCGGGCTATGCAGGACTGCCCGCGCAATGCCTACGCGCTGCGCCTGCCCCTGGCTCAGGTTGTACGGAAACGCATCCCTCTTTTCATAAATATCGAGACGGCGGAGCACTTTTTCAATCACTTCCGGCTCAGGCGGCACATGGAGCGCATAGGAGGCGAGCAGCAGGTTCTCCATGACCGTAAGCGAGCGCATGAGATGCAATGTCTGGAAAATGATACCGATATGGAGGCCACGGAAGCGATCCATCTCGGCTTCCCTTAACCTGGTTATATCGATGCCATTAATCATAATCCTGCCGCTATATATCGGGGTAAGCCCTGCGACTGCGTATAAGATAGTGGTCTTACCTCCCCCTGAGGAACCCGTTATCAGGCACTGCCCCCGTTCCGGCAACACAAGCTTATCCAGGCTTATAACCGGGGTCCCGCCATATCCTACGACTATATTTTCAACGCTCAACATAGCTTAAGCCATCGTGTTACCCGTTCCGTTCCTAGAATTCCGTAATGCCTTCGGCATATTTTTCCGTCTCCACTGATGAAGACGCTGAACGGCAGAGCAAAATTCCTGTTGCCAAAACCTGTCATCTCATGTTCCCCGTTTGCGGCAGCGTACAAATGGACATTGGACGGAAACTTTTCCGGAACATGCGGATCATGTAATACTCCATCAAGCGAAATAATTTCAATATGCAGTTCTTGGTGTTCTTTTGCTATCTCGGGAACAATCTTTATCTCTTGCAGACATGGCGGACAATCGGACCGGAAAAATATCTTAAGCACATTCTTCTGCTCAGTACCAGCAGAAGACACTATAGGCAAGGCTATAAATATAATCAAGCAGGCTAGGAGGTTAAGGAACGGTCGTAGCTTAATCATTCTCGTCATTGTCTTCATCCGTCTTGCTTCCGGAATCCTTATCAGGCGTTTCTTCAGGCGCGGCCTCCGGCAACTCTACTTCCGGCATGAACGGCGAAACCACAGGAGGAACCACGCTCTTTCCGCTTAAATCGATAAAGCATGCCACGTCATCCTGGTTAAGGCACTTATCCCAGTCATCGCTCATTTTAACCGGCGCAGTCTCTTCGGGCATTTCCGTTATGGTGTTTTCCACTCTCACATGATCGTAAATGGCAAAGTACGAGTAGGCATAAAGGAGGAGAAGGCCGATACAACATAACCACAGGATATTGCGGGAGGGCATGTTCTGACTGATGGAAACGTCAGGCACAAAGAAACGCTGCGCGTTGCTGTCAAACAGCTTGTCATATTCCGCAAGCACCTCGCGGGAATCAAGCCGTAGGTATTCCGCATAGTTCTTGATATAGCCACGCAGGTATGCCCTGCCCGGCATGCCTTCAAGGTTCCCGGATTCCAGATCGTAAAGGTATTTCGGGCGTATATGCAGGGCAAGCCCAGCCTGTTCTACCGCAATGTTCTGGCTCTCGCGGACATCGCGCAGGTACTTTCCCAAGTCAACGTAATCGATGATTCTCATGCATTGAATTAACATCGGTTGCAGGGGTTAATCCAGAAAAAAATCCGGAGAAAGAAGAGAAGCCGGGAAGATGGGAGATGGGAAGCAAAGGAACTTTTCTTGACTTCCCGTATTCCTGACTCCCTATATCACCACATTGTGATCGCGGGCATATTCTTCCAGCGGTCTCCTGACACTCTGCTCGGAAGATTCGCATAGGATGTTCAGGTACTTGGAGAGCTCGGAAACATTGAGGCTGCGCAGCATGGCCTTCACCGGCCCGATAGCGGAAGGCGGCATGGAGATCGAGCGCAGGCCAAGCCCGACAAGCGCCATCGCCTCAAGTGGTTTGCTGGCCATCTCCCCACAGAAACCCGCTTCAACTCCCGACTTATTGCACTCATCTATGATACCGCGCATGATACACAACACTTCTGGCGCCAGAGAATCATAACGGTCGGAAACACGCTGGCTGCCACGGTCACAGGCGAATATGAACTGCAGCAGGTCATTGCTGCCTATGGAAATAAAATCCACCCGTTTCATCAGTGCGGGCAGTTGCCACAGGATCGCGGGCACTTCAATCATGGTGCCCATCTTTACCTTCTTCGGCGGGGGTATTCCTTCCCCTTTAGCGCGATCCAGCTCAAGATTGATAAGCTTGCGCGCCTCGTCAATCTCATGCACCTGGGTAATGAACGGCAGCATGATATATAGCTGTTTGCCGACCGACGCATGTATCAGGGCGCGGAACTGGCGGCGCAGGATGGCGGGGCGGTCAAGCCCGATGCGAGTCGCGCGCCAGCCGAGCGCGGGATTGTCTTCCCCGTCAATCGGGAAATAGGGCAGCTGTTTGTCACCGCCAATGTCGAAGGTACGGAAAATCACTTTCTTATCGCCTGCCTGGCGCAGTATTTTCGCATAGACGCGCGCCTGCGATTTCACGTCCGGCATCGAAGGCGCAATCAGGTACGGAAGCTCGGTCCGGTAAAGACCAACCCCGTCCACATCGTCCGCCTGAAGATGTTTCATGTCGACAAAGAGACCGGCATTTATATTGAGGGAAACACGCACGCCGTCCAGGGACATCGGCGGCAGATTCTGCTGCGCCGCATAAGCCTGCGTGCGCATCTGGTTAAAGCGGATATGCTCCGCCACCGTGCGTTCAATATCATCGCTCGGACGCAGGTACACCTCTCCGTTATCACCGTCAATGATCACCGGATCGCCGGTCTGTATGGCGGTATAAGCGCCTGCGACTTTCCCCACTACCGGAATTTCCATGGCACGGGCAATGATGACGATATGGGAGGTCGCCGATCCGTCTTCCAGTATAATCCCCTTCAGCTGCTTGCGGCCGTACTCCAGAAGCTCGCCAGGACCGAGCGTGCGCGCCACCAGGATAAACCGGGCGGGCAGATAGGACTGGCTATACGATCCCTTCTCTCCGGAAAGCTGCTCCAGCAGGCGGTTTGACACATCCTCCACATCATGCAGGCGCTCGCGTATATATTCGCTCGAGACCTTGCTCATGCGCGTGGTCATGTCGTCCCGGGCCTTGCTTACCGCCGATTCGGCGGTAAGGCCTGCATTGATGGCTTCAACCAGCTGGCTTATCCATCCTTTGTCGTGCGCAAGCATGCGGTAGGTCTCCATGATGTCGCGCTGCTCACCGCCTTCCTCAAATCCCGCCTGATGTATGAGTTTATCAATCGAGTCCTGCAGGCCGTTCAGCGCCACCTGCAATCTCTGCAGTTCCTTAGCCGGATCTTCAGAAAGCGCCATCTTCACTTCAATGCGTTTCCTGTGCAGCACGGCAATGCCCCGCGCAAGGCCGGGGGCAAACTTGAGCCCCAGGAAATGCTGTGAATATAAAGTCGTGCTGCTGCCTTCCCGGAGTTCCCTGCGGCTCACCAGCTTACCGGACTGGTTAAGCTCGGCGAGCACCATCGCCACCGTCTGCAGCACCTCCACCTGATCGCCGGAGAAGGTTTTTTCCTGCTTGTCCTGCACTACAAGAACGCCCACCACTTTGCCGCTCTGCAGAACAGGCACGCCGACGAAAGCGTTATATTTTTCCTCCCCGGTCTCAGGACGGTATACGAATTTCGGATGGTGCTGCGCATCCGCAAGGTTAATCGTTACAGCCGTGGCGGCAATATCCCCCACCAGACCCTCGCCTATCTGAAGGCGGGTTAAATGCACGGAGGAAGGATTAAGGCCGATGTTGGCGAATAATTCCAGTACATCTCCTGCGCGCAGGAGATAAACCGAGCATACGTCGCATCCCATTTCGCTTGCGATAACGCGCACGATGGCATCGAGACGATCCTGTGCGGAAGCGGGCGACGCCATGACATCGCGTATCTGCCTCAGCAACACAAGCGGCGAAGATGAATCCTCTGTTACTTTTGGTGTAATGCGCGGCATCAGGCTATCCTATTTTTTGCAATGCAACATAATCATATTGCATAGCAAAATACTTACAAACGAATCCTTTCCAGTATACCAGAAAAAACAGCAATGGGAACGGGGAATCTAATACTCTGATTTCACTGCAAATCCAGCACGCTTGAAAGCAGCCGAAAGCTTATGGCGGCCCACATTCTTGGCAAGGGCGAAATTCGAACTCAGCCAGTTGAACATGATGGAACGCCGCTGGCCCTCATATTTCTCATGGCCATGCCAGGAGTTTTCCATCCGCTTGAAGGCGATCATATTGCCTCCGTTGGGCGGGACCTCGGCGATCATATTATTGATATTTTCATTGTCCCGCAGGAGCCTGAGACGCCCGCCTTCGGCATTCCAGTTTTCATCGTTCAGGTACAGTAGACAGGTCGCTATCTTATCCCTCGAGTCGTTATGGATGCGTCCGTCCTTCAACTGGCATTGCCCGCGCACTGAAATCATCAGTGGCTTGCCCGTAAGGTCGATATCCAGCTTCTCGCCTACAATCCTGGCAAGCTCCCTGCCCTTGATTTCCTCGATCAGCGTGCGAAAGGCATCGCCATATTCAAGGTCGGATATGTAGAACACCCCCGGCTTGGTGATGGCCGGAAAATCCCTGCTGATAGCCGTCATATTTTCCCTGCTGATCACCCTTTGCGCCACAAAGTGCGGGAACGGCTCACGCGCAGCCGGCGTATTCTTTATGACATCCAGTTCAATCATATCTACTTCCTGACCAGTCCGCTGTAATCGCTCATCAGCTGCCTGGTAATCGGGCCCACCGTAAACTTATGTTCGGCGATAACGCCGATGGGCGTCACTTCAGCCGCCGTTCCACAGATGAACACTTCCTGCGCCTTGGAAAGTTCTTCCAGTTTAATATGGCGTTCCACCACTTTTATACCACGCGTTTTCGCCAGTTCGATAATCGTGCGGCGCGTAATGCCGTCGAGGAAGCAATCCGGCGTCGGCGTGTGCAATTCGCCTCCCATGACGAAAAAGATATTCGCTCCCGTCGCTTCGGCGATAAGCCCGCGGTAATCGAGCATGAGGGCGTCTTCATACCCTTCCTGCTCGGCAGCGTGCTTGCTCAGGGTGCAAATCATATAAAGACCTGCCGCCTTGCTTGCTGTTGGCGCCATATTAGGCGCAGGGCGCGCCCATTTGGACAACTGCAACCTGAGACCGCGCTCCTTAGCCTCCGTGGAGAAATAACTCGGCCAGCTCCATGCAGCAACAGCGACATGTATACTGGTTTTCTGGGCAGACACCGCCATCATCTCGCTACCGCGCCATGCGACGGGGCGCACATATCCGTCTTTGACGTTATTCTTGGCGATGACTTCATTCGTAACCCTGTCAAGCTCCGCCACAGAATAGGGAATATCAAACCCAAGGATTTTTCCGGACTTATGCAGGCGCTCGGTATGCTCCGTAAGCTTGAACACCTTACCGTCATAGGCCCTCTCGCCTTCAAAGACACAGCTGGCATAATGCAGGCCATGATTAAGCACATGCACCTTGGCGTCACGCCAGGGGAGCATTTTTCCGTTATACCATATAAATCCGTCGCGATCGTCAAAGGGTGGCTGCTGCATATATCATTCTCAGGCTATTTTACTTAAGGTTTAAGCATAATCGCCGATATCTGGCGACCATAATCAGCCTCGCCGCGATGGGTGGCGCGGCGGTAGCTGAAGAAGGCATCTTCTTCGATATACGTATCATTTTCAAGCATATTTATATGGGCAACGCCCGTTTCGCGCAGGGCGTCGCGGACAAAAGCCTTCAGATTGAACATCCAGCGGCCGGAGACCGCAGAGGGAATAAAATATCCGGAATTGGCCTGCGCCTGCAGGACAAATTTTTCGTAAAATGCATGCTCCACTTCATAGGAACGTTGCGCGATCGCCGGGCCAATCGCCGCCGCAATCGATTCACGCCGTGCGCCCAGCCTAAGCATGGCATCCACCGTTTGCCGGTTTATTCCTGAAAACGCGCCTTTCCAACCGGAATGCGCGGCACCTATCACCCTGTTTTTTTCATCCGCCAGCAACACCGGCACGCAGTCCGCAGTCAATATGCCAAGCGCCATACCCGGCACATTGGTTACCATTGCATCCCCTTCCGGACGGGTATCGGTTTCCCATTTCTCGGTCACCGTAATAACCCTTGCGCTGTGCACCTGACAGAGGCTTAACAGGTTATCGCCGCTGGTCCCTAACTTCTCCGCCACCAGACTGCGGTTTCTGTCCACGTTTTCTGCATTGTCCACCGAACGCGCGCCGCAGTTAAGCGAAGAGAATATCCCCGTGCTCACGCCGCCCTTGCGGGTAAAAAATCCATGCGATACATGCGGAATGGAATCTAAATTGTAAGAAGCGAGCAACATGCAACCGCACCATATATCACCTGTAAGAAAATGAAAAGCCGGTTGGTGGGATTTTAAAGGGCTTGCTGTGCGCCTGCCTTATCGGAACCGGTTACCGCCGCAACGTGGCCGTCAGCAGGCGCTATGGGTCTGGCGGAAGATACTTTCGAGGCGAATGTTCCCTCTTTTGCCGTTGTGGCATCATTATTTGTCGGTGCGTTGCCTAGCTTATTCTCCACAGGCACAAGTCTTCCCTGTTCCACCAGTTCAAAAACAACCGCAAGGTTATATCTGAGTTCATCACGCGCTTCAGCGGATATTGCCCGGCTTTCCTTCCTGTTGCCGTGTGTAAAGAGAGTAGTTGCCCCCCAGTAAGCTGTCACGCCAGCAGCAACCGAACCGCTGAAAGCAAAAAAACCCTTCAACAAGGTGCTATTATTAAATATCCTTATCGGCGTGAGCAACAGCGCAAGCAGCGAAGCAGCGTAAGCGCCACCGCTTAACAATCCCGCCGTCCTTGTCTTGCTGATATTCTCTTCCTTGAGATATTCATTGCGCGCAATCAGGTCAGGATATTTTTCCATGATCTTATCCGGATCGATGCCGTAATGCGAAAAGAACTCCTTCTGCTGTTCAACAGGCAGATTGAGCACTGCATCTACTTCGCGCTTATGCTTGTTTACCAGATAATCAAGGTAAAGCGTCTTATTGGCATAAACATCCGGCGAAACAGGTTCCTTGTCAGCTTTCTCAGCCATCTTCACACTCCTATCCCCGTACTATAGCAGCTTTTTGTTACAGAATTATTACATTGGGGAGATTCCAAAGTTATATATGATTAACGGATGTGTTCTTGTGCATTATTCCGTCTTGGAGCAGTGTGTTTACTGCCACTTTCATCAACAAGCCCTTGCAATCCTGTTTTAATTTCTCTTAATTCACGTGTTGTTATTGTGTCTAAATTGGCATTTTCTACTTCAGGCTCATGATGTTGCACGTTATATTGATTTCCTATATAAATATTAGAATAAGTGTCTGGATAAAATTGTTGAACAAACCTTCTTACGGCTTCTACTTGCATAAATCTTGCCTGATCTTGCGGAGTGATAACAAAACTCTCCAACCCTTCCTCTTTATGCCTTTTTCTTTGCTCAAGATGAACATGTTCT
>CAYVTI010000012.1:0-25317 GCA_964454545.1 uncultured Rickettsiales bacterium | reverse complement strand
ACTCTCCAACCCTTCCTCTTTATGCCTTTTTCTTTGCTCAAGATGAACATGTTCTAATGCTCTCGCGTTATCAATTCCAACATTTTACTCTTTTCGCCGCTGTCATATGGTATATTTTGCAATTCATTTAAGAGTAGTTCTACGGGTAATGCTTTAAGTAAGACCCATTCGGATAATCCTACAGATTGTTCTGTAAATTTCTTGAATGCACCACTTTCCCATTCCTCTAGCCATGCATCATAACCAACTTGATTTATTCTTTGATGATCCTGCCCCACATGCCCGGCAATTTCATGCACTTTTAACCACCTACTGGTAATAGGAAGGGATATCAAACGTGAATCAACTTCCACTTTATATCCTGTTCGGACTCCAAATATACTTAGAAGAGGTCCACAACTAAAAACAGCCATTGCACGCTCTCCCTCCATAAGCCCATCAACTGGCACAACATCTTTATTTTTGTAATACATATTCCGAAGCAGTTTTTGTGTATCATTTGGATACCCACTTATTATGTCATCAAAATATGCATCTATTTTAGCACAAACAGTTTCTGTCGTGTCGGTTGCCGAAATATCCAGTGGCCTTGTAGGAACAGGAATATAAACACTGCTGTAAAAATCTCGGTGTTCGCGCTTCATAAAAACAATTCTTTATTTTATATGGCGCTTAAATATTACCAGATAATGGTTATTACTTTCTTAAGATTTCTAATGGCCCAGCAAAGCTGGCTAGCAGAATTCCTGATATGAAATATATAATAATCAATGTATTAAATACAAGTTAGCACACTCGCCAGTTTGTCATGTATATGCGGGTTAGAGACGAAAAGGAGCTTTTTATCTCCCTCTTCCCGCTCGGTTGTCTTGCCGCCCGCTTCGCGCACCAGCAGTTTTCCCGCCGCCACATCCCAGTGCTTCCATGAGGTAAAGCATGCGCCGTCATACCGCCCCGCGGCGACATAGGCAAGATCGAGCGCAGTCGCGCCGGTAGCGCGCAAGGCGCCAGCTTGCGCATCAAGCACGGAATATATTTTTGCAGGATAAGGTGCGGAGGACGGCATGAGCGTCGCAATCATGCATGCATCCATTTCCGCGCGGCCTGAAACCATCAGGCGCTGGTCATTCATCGTCGCGCCCTGATAAAGTTCGGCGCAGAAAAGCTCGTTATGAATCGGATCGTAAATCACCCCTGCCTGCGTTTCAAATTTCCCGTTCTTCAACTGCTTTTCGTATGCGATAGCAATACAGAAATACGGCACGGCATGAATGAAATTATGCGTGCCATCGATAGGATCTATCACAAAACGCTGCGTCGGATCGCTGCCCGGAATTTCCCCGCTTTCCTCCATCATGAAACTGAATGCCGGGCGCGCCTTGGAAAGTTCCTGGTGCAGGATTTTCTCCGAGCGGTTATCCGCATTAGTGGCAAAATTGGCGATGCTCTTGCGCGAGATCTGCAATTTGTCCAGCTCGCCGAAATCGCGCAGCACCGACCTGCCAGCCTTAAGCGCGGCGGCGGTCATGACGTTGAGGATCGCCGAGCGGGGAGCCATCTATGCCTTCGCTCTTTCCACGTAAGCCGCTTCCGCCGTATTGACGACCACTCTCGTCCCGGTTTCGATGAAAGGCGGCACCATGATGCGCACGCCGTTTTCAAGCTTCGCCGGTTTGTAGGACGAAGCCGCGGTCTGCCCTTTCACCACAGGCTCGGTCTCGACAATTTCCATGACGACCGTCTGCGGCAGCGCAATGCTGAGCGGCTCGCCTTCGTAGGATTCGATCATGACGTTCATGTTTTCCCTGAGGAACGCAATCTGCTCGCCAATCAGATCCTTGTTCATGTGAATCTGCTCGTAATTTTCATTATCCATGAACACCAGCATGTTGCCTTCTTCATAGAGATACTGGAATTCCTTCTGCTCCAGCTGCACGCGGTCAACCTTCTCGTCCGAGCCGAAGCGGTAGTTGGTCTTGGTTCCGGTCTTGATGTCCTTCATTTCCACCTGGTTGAAAGACCGCAGGTTGCCTGGCGTGCCGATTTTGATATTCGTCACCAATACGAGTCTTCCGTTATACTCAAGCACCATTCCCGGCCTGATCGCTGAACCATCGATTTTCATAAGAGTCCTTTTACTAAAGATTGCTCCCGCTCCGGCCTGCTGGCCTTCGCGGTGAGCCTAACGCCTCCGGTGGCTGAAGGGTACGGCCCTCTGGCCGCATTTCAAAAAACCGCCGAGCTTCGCCATGCTCATGTGTTTGTATTTTCGGCGGGCAACCTAGCAGATTACGATATAAAAGCAATCGGTTTACAACGGATAAAATTAATAATACACATAGCTTCATGATTTCAGGCGTTCCGGTGATAGGTTTTACCCTCGATTATGAAGAAAAAGGCGGCTACTCCAAGCTGCCCTGGTATGCCATCCGTGAAAACTACATGCAGGCGGTGAGCGCCCTTGGCGCGATTCCGATAGGATTGCCGCATGAAGCCGGGCTTGCTCTCCATTATCTTGCGCTTATCGACGGTCTTATAATCACGGGCGGAGCATTTGACGTGCCGCCTGAGCTTTACGGCGACAGTTCCGTGCATAAAACCGTGACGACCAAACAGCGGCGCACCGCCTTTGAATATGCCATCACGCGCGGCGCTATCGCAGGGAAAAAGCCCATTCTCGGGATATGCGGCGGCGAGCAACTGCTCAATGTGATACTGGGCGGCACGCTCATCCAGCACATACCCGACAGCATACCGGGCGCGCTGACACACGAACAGCCCAACCCACGCACAGAAGCCGGCCACACTGTTTCTATCAGGCAGGGAACCTTACTGCATAAGATTGTGGGCGAAACGGAAATCCCCGTAAACAGCGCCCATCACCAGGCAGTGGCAACGGTCGGCAAGGATGTAGCCATAAACGCGGTAGCGCCGGACGGTGTCATCGAGGGCATAGAATACACCGCTCACCCCTTCTGCCTGGGGGTGGAGTGGCACCCGGAATACCACATAAGCCACGCAGATAGCAAAATTTTTTCTGCTTTCATAGCAGCCTGCCGCGCTTAAAGCATATAATTCCTGTTCCAATAATTCTTAACTATATTATAACGGTCAAAATACATCGTTTATGTGTAAAATAGACAATTATTAAAATTTTAGGTTGATTTTTTATAAAAATTAACTATTTATTAACCATTATTAATTCAGATGGCTTTAGGATTAGGTGGTTTATGACTTCCACAGCAAGTGTTGTTTTTTCCAGTGTCAACCATATCACGCCGCATGTTATGTCTGGCTTAAAGAACGAGGAAGACCTTGCGAAACGTTATAGCCGAAAAACTCTATTTCAGAAAAACGATATAGTTTTCGAATTCACAAGAGATCCTGCATTGCTACACCAGTATTACAAATTGCGTGATCTGGAAAATCTATCGGTTTATGGGGTAAAAGGATCTAGCGAAGAAACTGAATATGATCGTAATGGTCATATTATGGTAGCAAGAATAGGGAATTTCTGCATTGGTGGAGCACGTATCAATGTAAAGACCCCACGAAAACCAAGACTTCTTCCCTTAGAAATCGGCGACTTCAGGATAGAAGAATACTTTCCACACCTACATTATAAGCAATTATCATATGGTCAAGCTTGCATGTTTGCTCTTCTACCGGAATTTGCTGGCGGTGATGTTTCGCGTGAAATGATTAAACGTATCTGTAGCAAAGCTGCCGCATTGAATTTCAGCATGCTTTTTGGCACTTGCCCTATATTAAATGCCCGTTTATACAAACAGGGATGTATTTCTATAGGATTAAAGAATACAGAAATACGTTATGATATAGAATTGCCTTTATATCCATCTCTAGAAGAAATCAAATTATACCTATTAAGTATTCCTCTCGAAGAATCTTTCGTAAGACAATCCATAAATACGGAATCTCGCAAGCAAGTTGAACAACTTGAAGGCGCGTAGGAATTGCTACTAGCTATGCAATATGCATAGTTGCTCTGCAGCAACGTGGCAGATTATTATTTGTTGTACGCATCAAAAATACATTAAAATTCTATGCAGTTAATAATTAATTAACTATTTATTGTTAATTAGTTGCTGTATTAACGAGCAATAGAGGTAAGCATGCGTAGTATTAAATTTTTAGCACTTGCTACTAGCGTACTTTTTATACTGCCAGCAAATGCATATGCCGACGACATTAAGGACTCGGATGTTTTCAACATGTCTTTACAGCAGCTTACGGATATAGATGTTACCTCTGTGTCGAAGAGAACCGAAAAAGCCTCTCAGGCAGCTGCTGCACTTTATGTAATCACACAGGAGGACATCCGCCGTTCCGGCTTACAGAGCGTTCCGGAGTTATTGCGTATGGTTCCCGGTTTGCAGGTTGCACAATCAGGATCTCAGAACTGGGCAATAACCTCGCGCGGATTTAATAGCCAATTTGCTAACAAATTACTAGTTCTGATTGATGGCAGGACTGTTTATACTCCCATATTTTCAGGGGTTTTCTGGGATGTGCAGAATCTAATGCTAGAAGATATCGATCGCATTGAGGTTATCCGCGGCCCGGGCGCAACGCTGTGGGGTGCAAACGCAGTAAACGGTGTTATTAATATTATCACAAAAAATGCCAAAGATACGCAGGGTACATTACTAACGGGTGCCACCGGCACTCAGGAAAGGGGTTATGCAGGTGGGCGTTATGGCGGTACCGTCAGTGATTTGTCGTACCGTACTTATGGACAATATTTCGATTATAATCAGCAGCACCTATTATCGAATGGTAATGGCGCAAATGATGCCTGGGATAATGCACAAGGCGGCTTCCGTATGGACTGGAATGGTTCTGGCAAAGATACCGGAACTTTGCAGGGTGATATATATAAAGGACATGAAAATGCTATACGATCATATCCTGTTACCTCAACTATTTCTCCCTCTTTATTGCAGACAGTGAATAATGATTACGGTGTAAGCGGGGCGAACGTGCTAGGCCGGTGGAAGCACGAATTTAATAAAGATTCTGATATTACTCTGCAGGCCTATTATGATGAGAATGCAAGGCAGTTTCTTGATCCAAGCTTCCTTGGAATGAGTGCCGCAGATTTTCATGTACAAACTTTGGATTTTGATTTCCAGCACGATTGGACCGCGAACAAATATAATAATATTACTTGGGGTCTAGGATATCGCAGAATAACCAGTATTTTTGGCAATGATTTTTATGTAAGTTTTTCTCCAGAAAATTATTACGAGAACCTTTATAGCAGTTTCTTCCAGGATAAAATTTCCATCATTCAGGATAAATTGTTCCTTACTACAGGAAGTAAATTTGAACATAATGATTTCAGCGGTTTTGAATATGAACCAAGCGTAAGGCTTTCATGGCTGCCATCAGATAGACAGACGCTATGGGCAGCTGCTTCACGCGCTGTACACACTCCTAATCAGGCAACTCAGGACTTAAGTCTTGCGCTTCAGGCTTCTGCAAATCCTTCCAGCCCTCCACCCACTCGGATCA
Source organism: uncultured Rickettsiales bacterium (assembly GCA_964454545.1). Taxonomy (GTDB): domain Bacteria; phylum Pseudomonadota; class Alphaproteobacteria; order Rickettsiales; family JABCZZ01; genus JABCZZ01. The sequence continues at coordinate 19,782 of CAYVTI010000012.1, read as the reverse complement.
CTTTTGAACAAGGAATGTTTGGACAGAGGTCGGAAGATCTATATGCATATGAAATCGGCTATAGAGCTCAGCCTTATGATAACTTCTCCTACGATGTAACAGCATTTTATAATTATTATAGTGATCTCACTTCTGTTGCCTCAGGCACACCTGTAACACTGACTGATCCCACATTGGGAAGCTATTCTTATTTCCCGCTGGTGGCCGGAAATGTTAATAGAGGTGAAACCCATGGTGTAGAACTGGCCTCTACATGGGAAGCCACTAAGAATATCAAATTTAATGGCGGTTGGTCTCTTTATGTTTCTCATCTCGATATAATTGGATCTACGTTAGTCACCAAGAACGGTACTGCGCCCAATCAGCAATTTAATTTACGCTCCTATGTTGATTTACCATATAATGTACAGTGGGATACAATGTTATACCATGTTGACCAATTGCCTGCTGTTCCTGTTCCAGCTTATACTCGCCTTGATATGAGACTAGGCTATACTCCTATCAAAGGACTGGACTTAAGTCTTATCGGGCAAAACCTTCTTAGAGCCGAGCATGAAGAATATACCGGGTTTATATACCAGCCTGTTGAAGAAATCGGCAGGAGCGTACTAGCCAAGGCAACTCTTAGATTCTAATCAAAGGTTAGCGCTATTCTCGCACGGATCATGGCAGATTGTCTCGCAAAAGTTTGTTATACTCAAATAAACAACCCCACCGCAAGCAACGGGGTATTAAGTAGATGTCACCCCGCACAAGCGCATCGCGTTGCGGGGTCTGGCCATACTGCAAGGCTGGATGCCGCAGCAAGTGCGGCATGACAATTTCTTACGCAGCAAGCTCCGGGGAATGCAACCCGGAGAGATTCAATTAGTAAAAATCCGTCACCAATTCTTGCTCCTAACATTAAGACTTATTTAATCCTTTCCTAAGAATTATTTAATCATTCCCTGCTAATATACTCATATTGGTACACTAATTTACAGCGGGGACTCTGATGCGCAAACATTTGTTCATAGCACTTGCTATCACCAGCGCATTATCAGCATTGCCTACGATGACGCACGCCGACGACATCAAAGATTCCGACGTGTTCAACATGTCGCTGCAGCAGCTTGCCGACATTGATGTCACCTCGGTATCCAAAAGAACGGAAAAAGCGTCGCAGACCGCCGCCGCGCTTTACGTCATTACGCAGGAAGACATCCGCCGTTCCGGCCTGCAAAATATCCCTGAGCTTCTGCGCATGGTTCCCGGCCTTGAAGTCGCGCAATCCAGTTCAGGCGGCTGGGCAGTGACATCGCGTGGATTCAACAGCCAGTTTGCCGACAAGCTGCTGGTGCTGATCGATGGAAGAACCGTGTATACCCCGGTATTCGGCGGCGTTGCATGGGACATGCAGAATACAATGCTTGAGGATATCGATCGCATTGAGGTCATCCGCGGGCCAGGCGCAACACTTTGGGGCGCTAACGCGGTCAACGGCGTTATCAATATCATCACCAAGAATTCCAAAGACACGCAGGGCACACTGCTGACAACGGCCGCAGGCACACAGGAACGCTTTGCGAGCGGCGCGCGTTATGGCGGCACGGCAGGTGATCTATCTTACCGCACCTATGGGCAATATTTCGACTATAACCAGCAACACACGCTGACCGGAACAGGCGCAGGCGACCCTTGGGATAACGGACAGGGCGGATTCCGCATGGACTGGAACGGTCATGGCAAGGATACCGGAACCCTGCAGGGCGACGCTTATAGAGGGCAGGAAAATCTGGTGCGCCTCCTGCCGGTAACTTCGACGGTATCACCTACGCTTTTTAACGTCGTAAATGACACTGATCGCGTAAGCGGCGTCAACGTACTGGGGCGTTGGAAACACGAGTTCACCAAGGATTCCGACATTACCCTGCAGGCATATTATGATGACGTCAACCGCGAATACGAACTCATGGGAGCAAGCTTCCACGTCCAGACTGCGGACTTCGATTTCCAGCACAACTGGGTTGCAAATGACTGGAACAATATCACCTGGGGAGGCGGATACCGCCGGATTGATATTTATGCCGGCAATAGCTTCTATGTAAGCTTCATGCCGCAGAATTATTATGAGAATCTCTATAACGGTTTCCTGCAGGACAAGATTTCTATCGTTCAGGACAAATTGTTCCTTACGTTGGGCAGCAAACTGGAACACAATGATTTCACAGGCTTTGAGCTTGAACCGAGCGCCAGGATTTCCTGGTTGCCGTCCGACAGGCATACCTTATGGGCAGCCGTTTCGCGCGCGGTGCACACGCCGACTCCCGCTACGGAGAATACGATCCTGATGCTGCGACCCGCCGCCAATACGCCCACGGAACTGATTGCCGAGCAGGGAAACATAAATCAGGTTTCCGAAGAGCTGATAGCCTATGAAGCCGGTTATCGCGTTCAGCCGCAGGATAATATCTCTTTCGACGTCACAGCGTTCTATGACGATTACAGCAAACTTGTGTCTACCTCCCCTGGCACCCCGACTCCCCTGTTTAACCCGATTATGGGCAATTATGTCTATGTACCGCTTATCATTGGCAATGCCAATAACGGCGAGACGCACGGCATGGAGTTCGCATCCACCTGGGAAGTAACGCCAAAAATAAAATTAAATGGCAGCTACTCGTTTTATTTTTCCCACCTGAATATCATCCAATCGAGCCTTGTTACGCAGTCCGGCACATCACCGAACCAGCAATTCTCCCTGCGGTCTTATGTCGATTTGCCGTATAATCTGCAGTGGGACACGATGATTTACCATGTTAACAGCCTGCCTGCCATCCCCGTGCCTGCCTATAACCGCCTGGATATGCGCCTCGGCTGGACGCCCGTCAACGGGCTGGATTTAAGCATTATTGGCCAGAACCTCCTTAAATCGGAGCATCAGGAATTCTCTCCGCTTTTGTATCAGAGTCCGGAAGAAGTCAGCCGCAGCGTGCTTGCCAAGGCAACCCTCAGATTTTAGCGCCCTGTACACATGAAATACATGCATAAGATACTTCATATTCTGATGATTGCCGTGATAGGATGCATGTGCGCATTCATGCCGGTCATCGCCGATGACGAAGAAGATAAAAACCTGCACGAATACAAGATCAAGATCGCCTTTATCTACAACTTCCTGAAATTCGTAGACTGGCCGGGCGACAATGCTCCTAAAAAGACCAACACCGCAACGGTATGCATCCTAGGAGATCGCGCATTCAGCAATTATTTCCGCGACCTGCAGAACACGCACAAACAGGATCTGACCATCACCATAACCGACTCGATACCGGGTAACAACGTATCTGCGTGCCATGTCCTGTTTGTTGGCAAGGATGATGAAGACAATGCCTCATCCTTCCTGGCATCCGCCAGGCATCGCCCGGTCCTGACCATCAGCGAGGCCAAGGATTTCGCGGATATGGGCGGGATCATAGAAATCGTGAAAGTGGGTAAGAACGTAGGCCTGTTTTCCAAGGACAGGATAAACCTGCGTATCAATCTTAAGGCAGCCGAGGCCAGCAATCTGAATATCGATGCAAGGCTACTGCAAATTGCAGCCGAGGTAATCAAGTAGCGCTATGTTGGAAAACGCGGCAATCAAGAAACGCCTTACTCTCCTGATCACCCTGGTCAGCGTGGTTGCTATTATCGTCATCACCATCGCCTTTACCGTGATAGGCTACTATAATATGCGCGACAACCTCTTTGCCGAGCTTATTGATACAGCAAGCAATGTCGGTAAAAGCAACCTGGCGTACATCAGCTTCGAGCAGAAAGACGCCGCCACCCGAAACCTGCAGGACGTATTCAGCACAAAACCATCCATCATGCGCGTATGCATGTATGATGCGACCGATACCCCCGCAGCGTATTACTACAGCGACTCGATTAAAAACAAATTCTGTCCCGATATTAACGGAAGGAAAGAAGGCGTCGGGAGGTATGACGATAACACCATCGTCATCAGAAAGCTGGATAATAACGGGATGCTGGTGGCTTCCATATCACTCGAATCTGACATGCGCGAACTGGATAATTACCTGCTGAAACAGGTGATGATCGCGCTTGTCGTCAGTATCATCGTAAGTGGTTCCGCCTATCTGTTTGCGCTGTTCATACAAGGCGCCATTTCCGTTCCCATCCTTGCCCTGGCAGAAACTGCGAGACGTGTTTCCGTCGAGCAGGATTATTCGCTCAGGGTTACAAGCATTCACGAAAGCGCCAGCGGCAAGACCGCCAATGAAATTTATATGCTCATTGACGCATTCAATGCCATGTTGGATGAAATACAGGAGCGCGATCGCAAGCTCCTCAAGCAGAACGAGGAACTGGGCAAAGCCAAGAAAGAGGCGGAAAGCGCCAGCACTGCAAAATCGCATTTCCTTGCCAATGTAAGTCATGAGCTGCGTACGCCGCTGAACGCTATCATCGGCTTCTCAGGCGTCTTCAAGGAACAGCTCTTCGGCAAGCTCGGCAATGACAAGTATCTCGAATACGCAAAAGACATCAATGACGCAGGCGCGCACCTGCTCGATATTATCAACGATATTCTCGATCTTTCAAAAGCCGAGTCCGGAAAAATGGTGCTGGTATTCGAGAGAGTGGATATAAACAACTCTATAAAGAAGTGCCTGAACATCATGCAGAAACGCGCCATGGAAGGAAAAGTCACCGTGACTACGGACATCCCGGAAAAACTTCCACCCATCATGGCAGACCGCCTGAGATTCTCACAGATTATATTGAACATACTGTCCAATGCCATCAAATTCACCCCTCCGGACGGCACGGTCCATATCGGCGTAAAGCCTGAAATACGTAATGGCATAGTCACCGACTTCGTCATTAAAATCCGTGACACCGGCATCGGCATGGCAAAGGAAAACCTGCCGAAGATATTCCAGAGCTTTGATCAGGTTGACAGCGGCCTTAACCGCCGCTATGGCGGCACGGGGCTTGGACTTCCGCTTACCAAGAATCTCATCGATCTTCATTACGGCAATATCACGATTGAAAGTCAGATCGGGGCAGGTACCGAAGTAACGCTGCATTTCATAGCGGATCCTACTTACATACACGACCTGCTTGATATTTCATCCGAGCAGGCGCAGACTGCATAAGCTTACTTATCGGCATTCAGCTCACATTTCTCAAAGCGGATATTATGATTTCCCGGATCGCATTCTTTTTCCTGTTCCTCACTGCGTGGTGCTTTCCTGCACTGGCTGCCCCGCAAATAGGTAGCCCGGCTCCAGCGCTTATAGTAAAAACGATGGATGGCAAAGAGTTCGATTTAAGCAGGCAGCGCGGCAGTATAGTCATAGTGCATTTCTGGGCCACATGGTGCCCTAACTGCCAGAAGGAGATGCCGGAGATCGATTCCTTCTACCGTCATAATAAAACCCCGAATCTTCATATCATTGCCTTAAGCGCCGATAGCAGGCACGGCATAGAGAAAGCCAGAGAAATGGCGCAGAAATTCTCCTATGCGTCAGCCATGCTGGATGAAGCGGCTGTTAATGAATTCGGCGCGCCTGCCTCTTTGCCGCTTACTTATGTGATAGACAGAAACGGAATTGTGAGATGCGTATTGCAACCGGATAAAGAGGTTGTAACGGAAAAGAAGCTGATGGAAATAACCGGACCGCTGCTGACGGAAAAATAGTCTTAACGCTGGGGAGGCACAGGTGTTTCGGTAATACGCGAATTGGTAACAACATCCTGATAATAGGTTCTGGGCTGTTCCTGCCCCTGGCTTTGCGCTATTTCAGGCTCCAGGGCAGGTGCGGGCGGCGCTTTGGCATCCTTGCAATCCAGTATATCCTTATGGAAATGTGCCTGCTTACCCCAGGTGAGAAGCCCTACCGCCGCTCCCACCCCTGCCCCGACTATTCCCCAGCAGACGGCAGAAGCAACGAAGAAAAGAGGATGGAATGACAGCAATCCAATCACAGCGCCTATCGCGCCACCTATTAAAGCTCCATTCGCCGCGTAATTAATTATTTTTTCGTACATAAAACAACTTTTTTAATGCCTTCTAAGTATAGGCATTACTGTATGGCCACTCAAGTTAAGGTTTCATTACAATTAACCTAAAATTTAGATAATTTGCTTTATAAGTTGATATAAATCAAAATATTGGATTGCATCAATTACAATAAATGAGCAACTCAGCATGCAGCCTTGGCCTGAGAAGCGTAACCGTGCAGGAGAGATGAGTTAGAAGTTAAGATTCTTACTCCGTGTTGTCAGGAGGGTGCAGTTATTCCGTCCAGTGCTTATGGCTCATTACTTCCAAAGGAGCGAAAAGTATTTTTGCAGATGGTCTTCGGTGTTTTTATGACATGCTGCTTCATCACATCTGTATTCGGCACCCTGTGGACGTGGGGCAATCGTGAAATATGAAGCGTTGCTTTGTAAGATTCCATCGCTTAACGAAGAATATAATATTTTATCATACCCAATACGCGAGAAGGCGTTTTTCATCTCCTTTTCGCCAAGTGATTTCATGCAGGTATCATGCAGTTTATTCACGGCTTCGCGCATTTTACTGACAGAATCTAGTATGATAGCACCATTTTTATCACCCTCATTTGTCTTCAAGCATCCTGCATGATGTAGTATCATGCAGGTGATTTGCATATCCAGATATTCTCTGGCTATGTTATTAGCCGTATCATCAAATTTTTTCATATCGGCGAGAAATGTGCTCATGAATAATCTCCGGTAAGAGGGATTGTAGATATGAATGTATTACCGAGCAGCTGCTACTTGTTGGCCGTTTTTTCGTGCTGCTTGGCCGTTTCCTTGTTGTATAGGTGCAACAATGCCAGAATTCCTTGCAAGATCTGCTTTCTGTGTCAGATCAGCAGTATTAATTTGGGCTCTAGTTCTTCCAGCAGGAGAAATGGCTAATTCTTCTGCTTGGGTACTCACATTTTGAGCTCTATCTGCAAAACTCTTGGCAACACCATCCACCCCTTGCGGTGCACTCTGCAATCCGTTGGTCGACTCTCTCATAGTTATCCCGGATGAACGTCCTTGTTGTGCCTTACGTTCCGCAGTTTTCTGGGCTAAGAATTCAGAGTCGGCGATTTTAACCGCTATTCTGTCTAAGGCATATGTATCTGGCACTCGTCCGCCAGCAGCTGCTATAGCTTCGGCAATCGGTCCTTTTGCAGCTTCTCGCGCTGCTAAAGCCTGCTTTTTCAGTTCGTCATTATTAGGATCAGCCCTATAGGCATCTGTAGCTTTTTTGCATGCTGCACATGCCTCTAATACCTGCTCGCTGCCTAGCAACGCATTAGCGGCGACGTTCTGCGGCTTTCCCTGCACAAGCCTTTTAAAATTAACTCCCGGTTTAAATGTTTCATTAAAGGCAAGACTATCATACAACTGATCTCTAGCAGGATTCCCTGATCCATTCGCTGTGGCATTAATGTTCTTAGCTGCACTTGTAACCGCTTGTCCAGCTTTTGTGTTTACAGCATTCTTTACCAATTTTTCTGCAGTTCCTTGAACGCCATCTGCAATCCTTTGAAGTTCTCGTTCAACTTGTCCTAGCGGACTGCCTACTGTATCTGCAATATTCTGTGCTGCCCTCTGTGCGAATCCTGCAGCATCTTTTGCAAATCTTGTAGTATTTTTGGCTATATGCACGGGAGTTTGTGCTGCATTCTGTGCGGTTTCTTGAGCACGTCGTGTGGCCTCCTCAAATTGCACTGCAACCCAGTCCCCGACGTTCCTCCCAACGTCCCTTAAAAGAGCAAAAAAATTTCTTTTTTGGGGGACATTATGTGTACTAACATCTGCTTCTGCTAACGTTCCTGCCAACGTTTCTGTCAATTCTGACGGGTTACCTGGTTGCTGAGCCATATTTCTGTACCTTTCCTAAATAGGCTTTATGTCAATACTCATAATAATAACATGAGATTGTTAATAATTTATGACAGGCTGCTATTTTTTTGCCATTATTGGGGTAATGTGGCAGCAGCATTATACTGTAAAATAGAAAATCATACCTTCACTAACCTGATTTTGGGATAAGATAATACCTAAGTGTATGACATTTATTAATTATCATGCCAGATGCCGGTTTTCTCCATGAGCGAAGCAGATGGCAGGAAGGCCGGAGACAACCTGCCCTCACGCAGGCAAGTATGACGTCCAGCCTGACTTATATCGTATCGTACCTGAACCTGATCGATGCTTCTACTGGATGCCAGCTTTCGCTGGCATAACAGGATAATATAATGGGTTATGCCATTCCTTATTATCAGCCTATTTCACTCTGTTGATGGCCGGAACGGCTAGGGTGATAGGGAGCAAGAGGTTGAGGCGTAGGGTCAGGCGCTGGCGGAATAATATCGCTATTATGCGATCGCTGGACGCCCGGAATAAACTTTTCCGCCTTATGCGACCTCGTATTGTGTGGCCTGTTATGCTGTCCCATATCAGGTTTTCTGTCTCTGAAGATTCCTCCTGCTGCGCCAAAAAGACCGCCAATCAGGTTGCCGACAAACGCCCCGGTGAAAAATCCGACTGCGCTGGCCATGAATAATGTGACCAGCGAAGCCGCAAGCATAACGGGCAAAGAAACGCCGACAGTGGCAAAAATAGCCGGAAGCGCAGTAATCCCGAATAAGAGACCACAGCCAATCCCTATCTTGCCGCTGATCTTACCGCCAATAGCCGCACCTTGACCGGCGGTGTGCCGGATATCCATAAACGCCCCGGAATACTTACCTATATCCTGTAAATTATAGGGAATACCAAGGAGCCCGTCCAGTTACCGTTATATGACATTGGCAGGATTGCCAGAATATAAGCTTATGTTATATGGTATTAATTCTGCACCTCTGTGCCACCAACCGTCATTCCGCTGATAAGAACGCTGGGCTGGCCAACGCCTACCGGCACACTCTGCCCGGACTTGCCGCAAGTGCCCACTCCGTCATCCAGTTTCATATCATCCGCTATGGCGGTGACTTTCGTCAGGATATCCGGGCCATTTCCGATCAGGGTCGCGCCTTTTACCGGATACGCAATCTTGCCATTTTCTATCATGTAGGCTTCGGACGCCGAGAAGACAAATTTTCCAGACGTGATATCCACCTGCCCGCCGCCGAAGTTGACCGCATAAAGCCCGCGCTTCGTGGATGCGATCATGTCATCCACTTTCGCGCTGCCTTCCTGCATGTAAGTATTGGTCATGCGCGGCATGGGCTGGCAGGCATAACTCTCGCGCCGCCCGTTACCGGTCGGCTTCACTCCCATCAACCTTGCGTTCAGGCGATCCTGCATGTAGCCGGTGAGGATTCCATCTTCAATCAGCGTCGTGCATCCTGTTGGCGTTCCCTCATCATCAATGGAAAGCGAGCCGCGCCGGTTGGCAATCGTGCCGTCATCCACCACCGTTATGCCCTTGGCCGCTACCCGCTTGCCGATGAGGCCGGAAAAAGCGGAGGTCTTCTTGCGGTTGAAATCCCCTTCCAGCCCGTGCCCCACCGCCTCATGCAATAATACCCCGCACCAGGCATTGCCGATAATCACCGGCATCTCTCCGGCAGGCGTAGGACGCGACTCCAGGTTAGTCAATGCCTGTTTGAGCGCCTTGTCCGCCTGCGCCTTCCAGCTCTTCTCTTCTATATATTCCGCGTAGGAGGTGCGGGCGCCAGCGCCATGCGAGCCGGTTTCCATGCGTCCATTCTGTTCGGCAACAACGCTGATATTGAGGCGCACCAGCGGGCGGATATCTCCCGCGGCGCTACCGTCCGCACGGACAATTTCCACCGCCTGCCAGGAGCCGAGCAGTGAAACAGATACCTGCTTCACGCGTGGATCCTTGGCGCGCAGGTAGGCATCAATCTCCTGCAGCACCGATATTTTCCTGGCGATAGGAATCTCCGCCAGCGGATTAATATCGCTATAGAGACTGCGATTGGTTCCAAAAGGCGCCGGATGTTTATCCTCCACCCCGCCCTGCCCATAGTTAATCGCCTTGACTGTTGCGGCGGCACGTTTTATCGCGCCCTCGCTCAGATCGGATGCATGCGCATAGCCGGTTGCTTCGCCTAAAACGGAGCGCAGCCCGAAACCCTGATCATTGTTAAAATTCGCGTTCTTCAGCTGCCCGTCGTCAAAAACAAAACTTTCCGACTGCGAATATTCAAGAAACAGCTCACCGTCATCCATGCCATGCAGCGCATCGCCCGCTATTTGCGATATCCGCTTTTTATCCATGCCGGTACGGCCGAAAAACAAATTATCCAATAATGCAATGTCAGTCATTTAACCTTCCTATCTATATAAAGCATAACCGGAGCCACGCACCGTCCTGATATATGCCGGCCTGCCGCTGTCCGCTTCTATCTTTTTGCGCAGGCGGGTTATCTGGACATCCACGTTGCGCTCATTACTGCCTATGCCCAGTATTCCAGCCAATTCGCTCCGGGAAACCGGCTCTGGCGACTTGGCCGCCAGCGCCTTGAGCAGCTGCAATTCCCCGGTAGTCAGGTTGATCGTCTCGCCGTTCCTCTGCAGGCGATCACCGGCAACATCAAACTGGTATTCGCCAAAAGTCACGTTCAAGCTGCGTTCCGCAGGCGCGCTGGTGCGCCTCAGGATCGCCTGTATGCGCAGCACCAGCTCGCGCGGCTCGAACGGCTTTACGAGATAGTCATCCGCGCCGGATTCAAGCCCGTTAATGCGGTCTTCCACTTCAGCCATCGCGGTCAGCAACAACACCGGCGGCGGCTCTGTCGCTGAATTCCGGAGCGAGCGCGCCAGTTCTACCCCGCTTTCCCCCGGCATCATAACATCAAGCACCATTAGATCAAACTGGAATAACGCCAGTTTTGAGCGCGCGTCCTGCGCATGCACGGCGACGGTGACGGCAAACCCCTGATCGCGCAGAAATGTTTGCAGCAAGTCGCGCAATCTTGTATCATCGTCTACGACTAGTATATGCGGCTTCTGAATATCGCTTAACATAAAAAAACGGTTCACATGCGTAATAGCAGGATATTACATCTCACTGGCTTAGTCTCAATGTTTTTTATGGTAAGCGGGTGCCAGACCATCAGCAACTGGACGGACAGTCTTGGCGAACATATGCCGGTTATCGGCGAGAGATGCGAGCACTGGCAATGCTTTACCGAATCCGGCCGCGCCATAAGCGATGAGAACAAACGCAAGATGCAGCAGGAGAAGCTGGGACAACAGCAACAGCAGCAACCTGTAACAGGCAACGCGGCCAATCCAGCGCCTGCACAAGGTTATCCTGACATCGACAGCCAGCAACCAGGGATACAGCATTAAACATTTCTTGTGCCTCCTCGCAATGATGGAAAATGTGCCGTTATTTATTGAGTTAAATATAGCAGAGCAAGAGCATGAATAATAATAGTTAACAAATCCGGTATATTATGTTTTAATGCTTATATAGGCATGCAATCAGAAGAACGAAAAAATGAATGAATCTTCTCACGGTTTTTCAGAGTCCCTGTTTAAAATATCCGACACCCTTAAAGATATCTGCGTTTCTACGGACGCCCTCATCAGCCAGCCGGTACTTGCAGTGGAAACAGCAGCAAGAACGATTGAAAAATCATGGAGCAATTCGTGGCTCGGCTATCATGCCAATGTGTATTATACGGATCTGAAACGCCCACCCGCCGGGGCGCGCTTCAGTCATGAATGGGGGTTGAATAAGAAGCCCTATGCCGATAACGCCACCACCGGGGACTGGGTGGAGTTCGATCCCGCCTATGTGGAAAGCGAGATTTACCGCATCGCAGGAAACCGTGATCTGGCCCAGGTAAAGAAGGTATCCGGCAAGGCAGCCAAGGCATTCAGCCAATCCAAATCTGAAGTGCTTTCCATACTCGACCAGTGCATCGCGTCCTCAAATCCGGCTGACTCCTACCTGGAAGTCCTCAAGAATTCGGCTGAGAAACTGGCGCTTCTTTCCGAACCGGATCTCATACACACCATAACACCAAACATAATTCCGGAGTCCCATGACAGCAAGGCCATAAGCCAGGGTATGCAGGTGCCGCCGCATATCAGGGTATTGACCACGATGGCGGCCGTGAAACAACCGCAGATTATGTGCAGGAATCTAAGTGATCTCGCCATAAAAATCGCTTTGTACCTGTCGAGAAAAGACCGCGCCGGGGAAACGCCGGAGCCTGCCGGAAAGAAAGCCTTCATAAGCCACGGCAATTCACTTGCATGGAAAGAACTCAGGGATTTTCTCCATACCCGCATGCGCCTGGCTTCCGAAGAATTCAGCGCAGTGCCAACAGCGGGAATAGATACCGGGCGGCTGTCCGACCTGCTGGACAAGGCGTCCATCGCCTTCCTGGTTATCACCAACGCGGATCAGCAAATCACCGGCAAGGGCATCGTCCATACGTTTTTTGCCTATCAGGCCGGGCTGGCCCAAGGCAAGCTGGGTTCGGGCAAGACCATAGTCGTTATAGAAGAGGGGTGCGACAGCTTCAGCAACATTCCCACCCTGCGCCAGATCCGTTTCCCAAAGAGCAATATTAAAGCAGTGTTTAATGAAATAAAACAGCTCCTTGAAAGAGAAGCCATTGTAGCTCCACAAGGGGAATACGTCTGATATCCATTGTGACTTCATGAAGTCGGGGATACGGAAAGACGGGAATGCGGAAATTCTATTTTCCTGACTTCTTGACTTTCAGACTTCCTTCATTTTACAGTTTACATTCTCCCATAACTATGATACGAGGAGTGCCCTTCCTGCCTTATGGCCATGTATACCGTGTGGTGATGGGGTTAAGAAGGGGTTAACAGAAATAAAACGGTTTTTTATGAAGCTGCTTGCTTGCAATAGCAATATTCCGCTTGCCGAGGCTATGGCCGCCTATATCGGCAACCCGCTGACCAGAGCCACCATACGCCGCTTTTCCGATATGGAAGTGTTTGTGGAAATCCACGAGAACGTCCGCGGCGAGGATATGTTCGTTGTGCAGTCAACCTCTTACCCCGCGAATGACAATATCATGGAGCTGCTGGTGACGCTCGACGCATTGCGCCGCGCTTCCGCAAAACGCATCACGGCGGTAATCCCCTATTTCGGCTATGCGAGACAAGACAGGAAACCCGGCCCGCGCACCCCGATTTCCGCCAAGCTCGTAGCCAATATCATTACTTCCGCGGGTGCAGACCGCGTGCTTACGCTCGATCTGCATGCCGGGCAGATTCAGGGGTTCTTCGATATCCCGCTCGATCACCTGTATGCATCCCCAGTGTTCGTTGCCGATATCAAGGCCAATTACAAAGAAAAGGACGTGGTGATCGTGTCTCCGGACGTCGGTGGCGTGGTCAGGGCCCGTGCGCTGGCAAAACGCCTCAACGCCGAGCTTGCCATCGTGGACAAGCGCCGCGAACGCGCCGGGGTTTCCGAAGTCATGAATATCATCGGTGACGTGGAAAACCGCCACTGCATTCTTTATGATGACATCGTGGATTCCGCCGGAACCCTGTGCAATGCAGCCGATGCCCTCAAGAAAAGAGGAGCCGCCTCCGTTGCGGCTTACGTGACGCACGGGGTGCTATCCGGCAAGGCGCTGGAGCGCGTGTCCAACTCCGTGCTGACCTCCCTCGTCGTCACCGACAGCATCGCAACCACCGAACAGGTGAGAGCCACAAGGAATATACGCGTGCTATCCATCGCCCCGCTGCTCGCCGAAGCTATTCGCCGCATCAGCGAGGAAACATCCGTATCGAGTTTATTTGATTAATTACCATCCAGGAGACTTTTTATGAAAATTACCGCAACACTTGAAGTAACCCCGCGCGAAGAGAAAGGCAAAGGCGCCGCACGGGCGCTGCGCCGCACGAACCGCGTTCCCGCCATCATCTATGGCAATAGCCAGACGCCCTCCAAAGTATCCCTGCCGCTCAAGGAACTGACGATTGAGTACAGGAAAGGCGCGTTCTTCAGCAAGATCATCGACCTGAAACTCGACGGCAAGATCATCCATTCCCTGCCCCGTGACGTGCAGACCCACCCGGTGACCGATGTCATCGAGCACGTGGATTTCCAACGCGTGGACAAGGAAAGCATCATCCACGTATTCGTGCCGGTGAAAGTCCTGAACCAGGAGAAATCCGTCGGCCTCAAGCGCGGCGGCGTGCTCAATATCGTGCGTCACGAAATCGAACTGCTCTGCAAACCGGATGATATACCGCCGTTTATCGAAGTGGACGTGCTCAATGTGGACATCACCCACTCGGTGCATATCAATGATGTGAAACTGCCATCGAACGTGAAAACTGCCATTAAAGACCGCAATTTTACCATCGTGACCATTGCCGGACGCAGCAAGGAAGAAGAAATCCCGACCGCGGCTCCGACCGCAGCCGTTCCGGGTGTTGCTGGCGCCGCTCCCGCCGCTGGCGCTGCTCCGGGCGCTCCGGGCGCTGCCCCGGCCGTTCCGGGTGCCGCTCCCGCCGCTCCGGGCGCTGCCCCTGCCGCTGGCGCTGCTCCTGCCAAGAAGAAATAGCAGGACATAAGCCATGTTGCTCGTAGTGGGTCTCGGTAATCCGGGCGCGAAGTACGAGCGTAACCGCCACAATATCGGTTTCTGCGCAGTCGATGCGATTGCGCAGAAATACGGCGTTTCTTCCTGGGCGAAGAAATTTCGCGGGGAATTATGTGAAGCGGAGATTCCGGGAAGCCGGGCAAAATTACTCCTACTCAAGCCCCAGACCTATATGAACCTGTCCGGCGAATCGGTTGCCACATGCGCACATTTTTATAAGATTCCACCGGAAAAAATCTTTGTTATTTATGATGAGATTGATTTATTGCCCGGCAAGCTGCGCATGAAACAGGGCGGCGGCAATGGCGGGCATAACGGCCTCAAAAGCATCGACGCGCATATGGGGACGGATTACTGGCGTGTCCGCATAGGCATCGGGCGGCCGGAACATAGGGAGGATGTCGCCAACTATGTCCTTGACAATTTCAGCAAGGATGAACTTTCCGTGCAGGAAAAAATGCTTGCAGCCATCGCTGAACACCTGAATTTGCTTATCAAAGGCGACGCTTCCGCATTCATGAATAAGGTCACGCTGAAAATGAAGCCTGCATCCTAGGGGTTAAGAATTATTTCCCGATTTGGCTTGCGGTATTATCATAAGGTGCTATAAATCCCGTCTCCGATACTTAAGTATCGCTATATCTCGACGCGGGGTGGAGCAGCCCGGTAGCTCGTCAGGCTCATAACCTGAAGGCCGCAGGTTCAAATCCTGCCCCCGCAACCAATTTTATCAAAGACTTAGCAAGAAAAATTAAATCCATAAAAAACTCCGGTGCCGCACTGGTGCCGCAGCAAGAGGCTATTTCTCTCCCATGCTCTGCTGCCGCCGTGCAAACTGCTCATACAAAAACCCAGCAATTATTTTAGCAAATGCGCGCTGTGTGCCTTCATCCTGTAGTAGTTGCTTACCCATAGCCTGATGGTTTTCCATGCCTTCGATAGCAGCGTGGATCATTTCGCGCTTGAAATCCGGGCTGGCAGCAAATTGCTCTTTCGTGTTGGCCGCTGCCTGTTGCGCCAGCACACTTGATTCCAGCATCTTCTTGCTGAGATAGGTGGTAAAGCCGATATAATCCGCTTCGGTAAGTTCCCCCTCAAATAAGTCATTAATCTTGGAAATTATCTCTGAAAGCTGGATTTGTTCTTTTTCATAGGCTTTTCCGCTTCCCAGTTCTGTGAAAGCGGGTTCCAGTTTGGTACCCGATTGTACTGAGCGTTTCGCCGTTCCTGCTCCACTTCCAGCTACCGCTATGCCATACTCCGCGCTGTATTACCTTTTCCTGCGTTAGTCTGGTTATGCGGAACTGGCGGAAATCTGTATCCGTATCTTTCTTGTCCCACCTGTACCAGCTTCCCCTACTCATAGTTCCACCTGTCTTGCCGAAATCATTAGGAAATTTCACTATCCGGCAATGCTTTGTCTTTGTTTTTCCTTATTTCCTGGAGTCGCAAAAGTATTGTCAAGGTACGCTCAAATTTACGATCCAGATGGACTTCATAGCGGTTAAACCTCTCCTGCTGGTCACCGGGGATGAATGTCTCGCCTTCTGCCTGCTGTTTTACCGTCTCCCGGTGGGTGACTTCCTCATGTTGTTGGTTATAGAAAGGCACGACATCAAATAGCAGGAAACTGTGCAAGTGCTCCACGCAAGCCTCATATTTCTTCCCAGGCGATATTTCTTCTCCCAGCTTTTCTTCCATCCACCATTCGCGGGTGACCGTCGCAAGCATCTTTATCGCCTTATTGTAATTCGCCCTTTTGCTCTCCAGAAAGGCAAGTGCCTTGAGCGCTGGTTCACGATATGTGGTAATCTCCGCCAATTCCTGCTGGTTTTCGGCAGGGCTGCTGGCAAGGGCATTTTTTAGATTGAATTTACCCGCATCCGTTTCGGTATGGGTATAAATCAGTGCTGCTTTCGCTGTGGCATTACCGTATGAATCGTGCTTGTCCTCCAAAACCTTGCGGTAATATGCCGTTTCCGCGAACCTCAACCTGCGCTTGCGCCATACGATGCCAGCCAGCTCTTCCACCAGATGCTGTTCTGTGAAATTCCCCGGCAAGTATTCCTGCCTCAGTGCTTCCACCACTTCCGTATATTCAGAAAGATTTTCGGATTCCAACAGCAGATGCCTGCTTAATACCCCATGTTTCAGAGCAGGAATAGGATGATTATTTACCGGCACTACAACGCTCATGGCTACGCTCCTTTTTTCTGTTGGTTAAATTCAGCCGCTGCAATCAGCGCACGCATGAAAGTGTAAAAATTATCGCTATTCATGGGAATGCCATACGCTTGGCTGTACTGCGTAAGGACATCATTCATGGCCAGCCACTCCGCTTCCCGGCGCAAGTAACCACCGTCATGCTCTATAATTGCTGCCCGCTCTTCGTATCTTTCACGCCATTCCTGTACTAGCCTCACATCGGGTGTTTCAGGTGTATCTGGTGTTTTATTCGTTGCAACCAATTGTAATATAGTTGTTATATTGCTTCCGGAAGGCGTGCTGCCTCGGACTATCGCAGGTGTTTTGTGTTTCACTTCCTCTATAGCAGATACAACACCCACACCCTGCAATGTCGCAGAGGTGTTGCAATATTCTGCTCGCGTTATTGTATTAACTGTCAATGGGTTCGCACCGCCCGCAACACATGCAACACCTGAAACACGCCGCAAATGCTCCGGCACTTCAAGACCGACAAAAAACTCACGCATCCCCATGTTCCTGCTCCGTTGCAATTATGGCCGAAGGCACATGGTACAGGCGTGTCTGGCTGTGACCGGGAACGCGTATGCTCACGGTATATTTTCCTTGTGCATCGCGGGTAATTAGTCCCCGATCCGCCAGGTATTTCTTCACCATTCTTGCTGCCTGGGTACAGATCACTTCCTGCTCGAACACTTCCGGCAGTATGAAATACTCCCATTCCCGGCTGGCGTTCAGTTTCTTGAATCCAGCCCGGTTCAATACGCGCCGATCCAGAATAGCATCAGCGTTACTACTGGCATCATCACATCCCCATGCAGCTTCAAAACGTGAGCTTCCATGCTGGATAATAAGCAGGCGCAGGCGTTTTTCCGCCTCCGAAAACTCATGCGCCTGCATCCCGCCGCGCTTTTGCAACCAGTCTGCAAAGAGTTTCCGGCAGGCATCGCTGGCCGCCTCCGGCTGCCAGGGCAGGATGCCAAGATAAATCCCCAGTTCACCCGCCGCTGCTATCAGCCCGAATTTTTGCGCCACCCGGATAACCTGGCCGTCTGCCTTTGGCGGCAGGAAGTGTTCTACCCAATCCTTTCTGGCCTTCGCCAGCCGCCCGGCGACATCGTCAATGTTGTTGCAGATTGCCTCCAGAAACTCATCCATGACCATACCGGCATACTCACCGGAGCATTTTTTCAGTTCCCTGGCGAAGGCGTTGCTGTCGGCAAAGTGATGGATATTTTCAAACACTCCCATGCCCATGCCAGCATCAGCAGGAATTTCCACAAAGCGCACGGTTTGGCCTGCCTTGGCTTCCTTGCCTGCTTCCTGTATCTTATCGGCAAGCCCTATCTCCCCGGAGCTTAAAAACGCCAGCCGGAACTGCTCCGCTGCTTTTGCCGTACCGTCCCGACGCGCCCGTGACTTTCCGTGGCCGTTGCCCAGCATATAGGCCAGCGCATCGGCGGAATAGGAGTCCGCCTGGGATAGTTCATCCATAAGCAGTATGGAATCGTTTGCGCCACGGGCTAGGGATTCCGCCGCATTATCGGTGGTGCGCCAGGAATGGATAGGACTGCCGGTAGTGGATTGCGCAACCTGCAATAAGGTCGTTTTCCCGATAGACGATCCGCCGATAATATGAATGCCGAAATTCTCTTCGCCCACCAATTCCAACAACACGCCTGTCAGCGCCAGCGCAATGACGAAAACAAGCCGGTTGTTGTCGATGGCGTATTGCCCCATTGTACGTTGCCAGTCCTGCAAGCTGCCACGTAATACATAAGGCTTGAGAATATTCCCGGCTTGCAGCACTACGCGCTCCGTGCCAGGCTGCCCATACACCTTGTGCGGCATAACATAGACATTGCCAAACCATCCGGTCTTTACAACGCAGGTTGCGCGCTTCTTGGGATTGGCGGTCGTTATATAGCCATGCAGAGTCTTATTGGCAGAGGGAGCGATACGCACACCAAGAGAGAGCAGTTGCTCGCGGTAGGATACACCTTCGCCAGCCAGCAGTGCCATAGGCATAACGTATTCCTTACGCCTCCCGTCGTTATCAATGATTTCCAGGATACGTCCCCAGTTTTCTCCTTGCGCGTCACGCGTCTGGTAGGTAATGGCAAGATAGGAACAAACCCACCACCACTCTATGACAGTTTCGCCTCTCTCGTCTTGGCTTTCTTTCTTGCATTCTACTCCGTCCCGTGTCAGACGGAACATATCGCGCATGCCATCATTACAGGCCGCAATATCGGATTGCCGGATATAGGGAACCATGCTTTTCTCTGCAATTGGCTGTATTATCTCCACTGTCCAGCCTTCCGACAGTGCGTCCGCCAGATCATAGCCCTCCGGCACGCGACCGTTACGCGTTTTCAAACCTGCTTCCGTGACAACATGCTTGCCAATGCTTTCAGCGGGCAGATGCCAGATACTTTCCGCCCCCGCTTTGCTGCACAACTCATAAACAGAGTCGCCGAACAGTTTTCCGGGTTCGTCTGCATCCGTAACAATGATGACTTTACGCCCCTTTACGCATGCCCAGTCTGTCTTGCCTGGCGATCTCGCACCGTGCATGGGGGTAGAAGATATGCTGTCAGGAAACAAAAGCTGCGATGCCTCCGCCGATTTTTCCCCTTCATTAATGATAACTGCGCAATTGGGATTGCTGACAATGCGGTGCAAGTTATACAGTGGCCGTGGCGTTGGCATCCCCGCCGAGCGCCAGGCGTGTTTTCCATTATCCAACCTGCAATAGCATACAGGCAGGATTTCTTTCTTTATCTCACCGGTTTCCTTATTTTTGACATCCCAGCGGCAGACATAACCTACCTTTTCACCATCCGCATTATGGTACAACCACTTATATGCTGGCTTTCCGCCCCAAGCAGGCATGGAAAAATTAAACTCCGGCGCGTGATTGGGAATAGGTATGACAGGAGTTTTTAGCGTCTTTTTCCCCGCCGGAGACGCTGTC
>CAYVTI010000011.1:0-57844 GCA_964454545.1 uncultured Rickettsiales bacterium | reverse complement strand
AGGTTGCCGCTCGGCTCGTCGGCAAGCAATATATCTGGCTTGGTAATGACGGCGCGTGCGATGGCCGCTCTCTGCTTCTGTCCGCCGGAGAGGATTTCCGGACGCGCCTTATGGTAGTGTCCGAGCCCTACCCATTCCAGCAATTCAGTGACCTTGCCCGCAATCTCCTCTTTTGGTTCCCCGGCGATTTTAAGCGGCAGGCCGACATTTTCTTCAATGCTTAGGTGGTCGATAAGCCGGTAATCCTGAAATACGGTGCCGATACGGCGGCGTAATTCCGGCAGTTCTTCCCGTGGAAGCTTGGTCGTTTCCGTGCCGAAAAGGCGCACCTGCCCTCTGGTGGGGCGCACGGATAAAGAGATGATGTTAAGCATAGAGGATTTTCCCACGCCACTTGCGCCGGAGAGAAAATAAAATCCGCCGCGGTTAATACTTAAGGTAATGTCACGCAACACTTCCTGCCCGCTCAGGTATCCCATGGAAACATTTTCCAGTTTCACTACTTCCTCTTTCGGCTCGGGGGAAGGGGATGCAAATATTTTCTCGCTTAAATTCATATTATTGTTATAATCGCCACTGGTTAAAAATCTACATATATTCTATGATCATTACCTGCCCTGAATGCAACACGCGTTATACGGTTCCCGATGCCGTATTTGGCGAGCATGGACGCACGTTCCGTTGCGCAAGCTGCAAGCATACATGGTTCCATGAGAGAACGGATGCTGTTTCTCCCTCACCGCAGGAAATGGCGTCACAGGAGCGGGTGAAACAGGTTCTCAAGGAAGCCATCGAGCGGCCCATTCCAGCGCCTGCGCCTGAATCGCCTGCTGTCAGGCGGCATGGCGGCTTACGAGCGTTATGCATATTTCTTCTGCTCCTGGATGTGTTGCTTTATCCGGTTGCCTACCGGGATAATATTCTCAGGGATTATCCTGAATTCTCCGGATTGTTTGAAATGATGGGCATTTATAATACCAGCGGCCTGGAAATAGCAGACATCAAAATTTCCAAAGAGAAAAAGGATGATAAAACCCGTGTAAAGATTGACTGCGCGGTGATTAATACGTCCAATGAAAAACGCACGTTGCCCGAACTCATCGCTACCATGCTGGACAGCGAAGGCCGGGAGATCGTGACAAGCCATACTATTATCGAGACCGGGAAGAAGATACGTGCAGGCGAGAGCATTTCCTGCAAGCCGGTGGCGTTCGATATGAAGGACAACGAGGTGGATAGGGTCAGGCTGGACCTATCCGATTCTCTGGATACTGCGCTCAGCCGTCCTTGATATTCAGGCCTGCTTTTTCATCATCGGGTCGTTGAAGGCGATGTAGCGTTTGTCGGCATCGTTGCGGTTATTCACAAACCATTCCATCGTTTCCCTGATGCCTTCCTCAATGCCGATTTCGCATGTGAAGCCATAAGAAGCAGCGCGTTTCATATCCATCAGGCGCTTGGCGTCACCCGCTGGTTTGCTTGTGTCCCATACCAGATCGACTTTTCCGCCGGGCGTGTATTTCGCAACCATTTCGGCTACCTGTTTTATGGTAACGCCTGCGCCCGAGCCGAGATTGACAGGCTCGCTCACTCCTTTTTCCACCATCATCATCATGCCTCGCGCCACATCGCGTGCGTGGATGAAATCGCGTATCGGGGAACCGTCTCCCCATACGGTCAGAGGCTTTTCCCCTTCGACGGCGCGGCGGATAAGAGAAGGGATGACCATCGCATTCTCAGGATCGAAATTGTCATAAGGGCCATAAACATTGGCGGGGCGCACTATGGATATCTTATCCCAGCCATATTCGATTTTATAGGCCTCCGCCTGCAGCTCGCCCATGCGCTTGGCCCATCCGGCGAAACGATCATTGGGCGAGGGGAAAGTCTTCCATACATCGTCTTCGAAAAATACTTCGGCAGGAGAATATACGCCTACGGAACTTGTGAACAGGAAACGTCCTACGCCATTCCGCCTTGCGGCTTCCATCATGTTGATGGAAAATTGCATGGTAGGTACGAAGAAGCTCGCCGGGCGCTTGGACGTCATGGCGGGAGAACCTTTGACGCCAGCCAGCTGGAAAACGATGTCCTGTCCCCTGCATGCCTCCATGCAGCTTGCGAATTCGCGCAGGTCGGCCTTTACAAACGTGCAACCTTTGGGTGCGCGTGAAGGATCATCAAGAGAGACGATAGTAACCTTAGCGCCTTTTTGCAGCAGCATTTCCACCAATGGACGGCCAATCAACCCTGTGCCGCCGGTAACGAGGACTTTTAGACCGCTGTAGAACGTCATATATCTTCCTAATCTTAATTTAAGGGCGAAGCTATGCCGTTCTTAGCAGACCTCTTGGCAATAGCAACTAGTTCGTTGATGCGGACAACAGAATCAGCCTGCCTAATCGCCATAAAAGACCGTAGGCGTCCCTCCGAAAACTTTGCCCAGGCCGCGAAGAGATTGTGGCATAACCTGGAAATTCTCGAAATTGATATCGTAATCCTGTCGCATGAGGCGCTTACCGGTCAAAAGATGCAGACAGGAGTCCATAGTCTGCATCATACGCATTTCAAACGGGGGATAATACATATTATCTATGCTGTTATCTTTTACGCCCAGTTTTCCAAACAGATCTTTACGCACGAATATGGCATTCCAATCCGTGACGGCTGCGAGTTCATAGCCCTTGGTCCTGCCAAGCCCAATAAATGCTTTTAGCGATGCGCCAAATGGAGAGGGAGCGTTATAGGATTGCACATACAGGATATCATTGGAAATACTGGGATTGAAATCCACTGCAACCACGGCAGGGGAAAAGTCCTTAAGCGAATTCCATATATGGTAATCGTCTCCCTCGATATCTATCGTGAGGAAATCAAATTTATGCGGGGTATCATATTGAGTTAGAATATTATCAAGGCTGGTTATGCCAAAGCGTGTAACTTCCGCATGGAGGCAGCGTATATCCTTCTTTCCTGAGAAGTTCTCCAACAATTTCGCATAAGCCTGCGGATCTTTTTCGATGGCAATGCCTTGCCAGCCATGATTGGAAAGCAGATTATAGGACTGGCTGAAATATCTGCCGTCGCATGCGCCAACATCCACTGCAAATCCATTCCTGATGCCAAGCGTGTCAAAGATAAATTCCAATATTCCGTCTTCTCCGCATTCGGAGGTAATGTTCCTGCGTTTCGCTAGCAATATGTTGTCCGGAAAAGAACCGTGGTCCAGCTTGCCTGCCTGCGTTGCAAACGTTTTACATTCATAGGTATGGCGCGGCCTGAAAACCCGAAGATGTTCAGGCAGCACCTGTATGTCGCTATGGCTTATGCGCACATTTTCCAGTTTGCCTTCCCGGTTTATCTGGTATTTCCAATAAAACGTGTCAATGCCGCAGAGGCGCAGCGTACCGTCATATCCCTGGAACAGCCGCATTTCCTCATGCGTATGATATATCTTTTCCGGCCTGTTATCGCTGATACCGAATTTGCCGAAATGATCGCGGCGGACAAAAAATGCGTTCCAGTTGATGGCGCACACCAGTTCATATCCCTTGACTTTTGCCAGATCATATAACGCGCCGAGGGAAGCCGACCAGTTCAGGGAAAAATCTTTGGGGGGCGTAAAGCGCACCGCAGGGTTGATAAGCCTGTGGAATTCGATGGAAACCACATGGGGACGGTAGTTCTGCATCGCTTCAAAAACATGCGCGTCGTTACCATCGATGTCTACTACGAGAAGCTCGAAGTCTTCCGGCAACGGCGTTTCTGAAAAGATATTATCGAGCGTATCCACGCCTTCCCAGTTTACGAAGCGGTTCAGGCAATATACATCAGTACGGTTTTTGTAATTCTCTTTAAGTCCTGCGTACCATTCGGCTACCGGCTCGATAAGCACGCCGCTCCAGCCCTTGTTGTTCAGCAGGTGCCAGGTATTTGAGTCCCGTTTTCCGTCACAGGCTCCGAACTCCACGCACCATCCGGGATTGTTCTTGCCTATAACTTCCAGAATTCTTTCTATTATTCCGTCTTCTCCACCTTGTGAAGTTATATTCCTGGCGTAAGTGGCCAGCCAGTTGTTTTTGGCCACCTCTTTCAGGGCGGATTCCGGCGTTTCAATGCGCAGTATTTCATGAGTATCCTCATGGGATCGAAAGCCGAGAACATTATTCCGAGGTAAAGGATGTTTGAGCACATGCTTCGCAATGCGCTTAATTTCAAAAGGCGCATATTTCTTTATTGCTTGAATGATCATTTAATTTATGCCCTTGTTATGAGTACTTAGCGTGTGAACCCCTGTTCTCAATAGCTTGTTACACCATGATGCGCAACTTCATAAATATCCTGCTTGTCTTTCTGCTGCTGCCTCTCTCTGCTTACGCGGATGAGCCAAAGCCGCGGCATGAACTCGCCGGAATAAACCATATTATCGTTTTCTATCTCGAGAACCATAGTTTTGATAACGTTTTCGGGACGTTTCCGGGAGCGGATGGATTTAAAGGTGCAGGAAAAAAAACCATACAAACAGATGAAAATGGCAAACCTTATACGTTTTTGCCCCGGGTGATGGAGGGGAAGAATCCTGACAGGCGGTTTCCGGACACTCTTTCCAACCGGCCTTTCCCGATAAGCAGATATGTGCATGCCAGCGAAAAAACCGGCGATCTGGTACACAGGTTTTACCAGCTCCAGGAGCAGATGGATGGCGGAAAAATGGACAAGTTTTCCTATATGAGCGATGCCGGAGGGCTCGTCATGGGATATTATGATGAGAAATATTCTCCTCTCTGGCGGTATGCGAAGAATTATACGCTGGCCGATCACTTCTTTACTGCAGCGTTTGGCGGATCTTTCATTAATCACCTGTGGCTTATATGCGCATGCACGCCGCGATATAAAGATGCTCCCGCAGAAATGCGTGCAAAGCTTGATAGCAAGGGCAGGCTTGTAAAAGACGGCGCGCTCACGCCAGACGGATATGCGGTCAACACCATACAGCCTGTGAATGCGCCGTATGATAAAAAGGTAGGCGACGCTGCGAAACGCCTGCCTGTTCAGGCCATGCCGACCATTGGCGACAGGTTAAGCGGGAAGAATATCAGCTGGGCATGGTATAGCGGCGGATGGAACGATGCCGATGCGGGGAAACCTGCATCGTCCTTTATCTATCACCATCAGCCTTTTGTGTATTTCAGGAATTACGCGCCGGGTACACAGGCGCGGAAGGAACATCTGAAAGATGAAAGCGATTTTGTGCAGGCGATTGAGAATGGCACGCTTCCCGCCGTTTCATTCTATAAGCCGGATGGCATATTTGACATGCATCCGGGATATACCGATTTGGAAAGCGGTGAAAATCATGCGTTTGAGATTATCAGAAGAATCGAACAAAGCCCTTTATGGAAGGACTCGCTGATTATCGTGACTTTTGACGATGCCGGCGGCTTCTTCGATCATGTGGCGCCGCCCAGGGGCGATCGCTTCGGACCGGGCGAGCGCGTGCCCGCTATCATCATATCGCCCTTTGCGAAGCGGGGATATATCGACCACACGGTATATGATACCACCTCCATTCTGAAACTGATTGAAGTCCGGTATGATCTCAAGCCGCTTGGCGAGCGGGACAGGAAGGCGAATAACCTGATAAACAGCCTGGAAATTAAGCAGTAATCACATTGCTCCGGTTTGCCAGAATATCGTCGAGGGGTTTTATCGGAAAATCGTGGGCTACCTGAAAGGCGAGCGAGCCGTGGAAACCTGTCTGTTCGGCAACGCTATTGTATATGCTGGCGATATCCGTTTTCTCTTCAGGGGAGAATTCAGTATTACTGCGGATGATAAGATCAAATACGGTATTCGCCTGTTTCTTGCGGATAAGGCCGTCCATCTGGATACCTCCAAGCTCCGACATATCCACTTCCACGACGAAACGCGTTCCTGCCGCGCTGCTGCCTGTGGCCTGTTGCTTTTTATTCGGAGCGTCGCGTTTGACATAAATGCGCGCCTGCTGCACTTCACCCTGATAGACAAAGGGCATAAACATTCCCTGCCAGCCAGAGGCGGCCTGTTCCGGCTTTGCGGACTGGGTATTATTAATGACCGCCACCTCAGCGGCAAATTTCTGCAATAGGGTATTTTGCCCGCTTTCCTTCAGTTTCTCGACTACATCATCTCCAAGAATTCTATTTATATTCCCACCGGCAAGGTTTTTTAATAATTGCATGCTTGATGAAACGAAGGTCGCGCCTAATGCGGGCAGGCTGGCCAGCAGGCCGGATGGCTTGCTGCCAGCGTCGGAATTTATAGACGGGGAATTATTGTCGGTCATGCCAATGATTTGCTTGAAAGTATTCCATGAGGATGCGATTTCCGCAAACGACGCCGGAATATCGGACGTGATAACAGGTGCAGCGGATGCGTTTTGCGCCGAAGCCGTGGGGAACTCTATTGTTACATTTGTGCCGGCGGCAAGTTTGGCTGTCTCGGCCGGAGATGCTGCTTGCAGCGTCAGCAGGGTATTACCGGACTGTATGGTGATGGTGCCATCCCTGGCAGCCGACACCATATTTCCCTGCATGGCGACATGCGGTTCCGGCTCACCTGCACTGGTACTGGGTGTGGCGGGCGTTGAGGATTTCTCACCGGGTATAACGGATTGTTTCACATAGGCTGCATAGAGAGGGTTGGGCGCAGTCTGGACAACCTGCTCAACGGCTTGCTGTATGATGGCGCCCTGCATCTGGGCAGGGGCGGGCTGGCTTCCAGCCTGTGCCTTGCCTGCGTTATTATCGGAAGGATTGTTATTGTTGATTATCGGCTGGGCCGGTAATTGTGTGGAGGGAACTTTGGTCACGTTTTCGGCAATTGTGCTGACAATCTGCGGTTCGGCCTGTGTTGTCGTCTGAATTCTTGCCGTATTCTGTCCACTGTCTTGTGGAACTGGCGAGCCGGGATTTTGTTGTCCGGGCTGTCCCGTATCGGGTTGCGTTTGCTGTTGCGCCACGGAGAAACGCACGATAACGGGAGTTCCGTTTGTTAGTGAGGGCGGTGCGTTTGTGCCCGGCTGGGCAGAAGTGCCGGATGCATTACTGCTGCTGGAAGAGACCACTACAGCACGCAGGGATGTAAATGAGGAAGGGGCGGCATCACTATCCGGAACTTGGGGTGTTTGCGCCAGCAATGGGTTACTTATGCTGTCGGTTTGCTGCTGTGCGGGTTGGGCAAAGTCCACAAACGCCTGGCCGTTTACGGAGATAATCCGGGCATTGCTGCCTTGGGGGCTGGCATTGAGTTTGAGCACCAGATCACTGTTATAGGTAAGCGGAAAATGGCTCTGCAGAGCCAGGTTATTGCCATTTTGCGTCCTGAGAAGGAAATTGCCGTTTGCATCCTTGCCGATAATCGTTCCTGAAATGATAACGGAATCGCCCGTATTCTGGGATTGTTGCGTAACGCCGGAAACAGCCTGAAGCTGCGGTATCGGAGTGATGATGTTTACTTCTGCCATGCATGCACCCTAGTATTTTTACAGCAGGTATTTCTGCTTTACCTTTACCGCTGCAGCGCCAGTGCCCAGAAAGGCTATGCCCATCAAGACAAGCGCGATTGGCCAGCCTACGGAATTCACAAAATATTCGGTCGTATAATACCCTATAAACCCAAGGATGGCTATTACACTGGTAAAAAGCAGCACCCGGCTTTCAAGTAATGTACATGCATATATCATGCCGATGGCGGCAGCGAGGTACAGCAGTTCAAAAGGAGTATGGTAAACCATGCCAAACAGGCCATCATAAAATATAGCCGATCCTATGAAGAAGGTGGGTCCGGACCATCTTTTATCATCCGATTCCTTCAGGCAATAGGCGAATGAACATAAGGAAATACCGGTTATAATAGCGGCCCAGTTCCCGTCAAATAACAATTCAATATACCTGAATATACCGCCATTGAACAAAAACGCTCCAGCCAGATATCCGATGTATGAAATCTGGCGGTGTTCCGTGCGGGAAATGACAATGGACGTATATATCAGGCATCCTCCCAGGAGAATAGCGGCATATTCCTGCTTCATGCCCGATATACCCAGCATTTCGCCTAAGAAGGCATACGCAAAGAAAATAGCGGTGAACAGGAGCGAGGTTCTCTGGTGCAGGTTGAATATAAGCGACTGCTGCACCGCCATGATGCCGAATACAAAAGCGACAGCCTTGCGGGTATCATCCCCATGCGGCAACAGCTCGTAAATCATCACGAACCATCCTGTGGTTTCCACGCAGGCTGCGATGATAATAAGGGGCAGAATGATTCTGGGATATTTTCCTTCCCTCATGGCAATCAAAGCCAGCGCGGAGAGCCCAATTCCGGTTCCAAGCGTAATAAAAATACGCATGAATGAGGACATGTTACTCCAGAACATGTGTATATAGGTGCTGATTCCTGAGAAAATAAGGATTGCGCCGAGATAGATAAATACCCGTACGGCAATATTGCCGGTGCTGATGCTGTTTTTTGGTTTGGTATGCGTGCGGCAGTATATTTCTTTTTCCAGGTCTGCCAGCGTTATGCCGCTGGCTTGCATGTCATCCATTAGCTGCAATATTTTCTGCTGTTTGCTGTTCATATTGCTGACATTGTCATTTGGGAACTATCCAGCCAATGAATTTGAGGCTGCCATACCCTTCTGTTTCCGGAAGCCGGATCCTGTAGTTTCCTTTTTTCAACACGGCCCGGTAATTATAATAACTGCGTGAGAAGAATATCTCGGTTATTAATCCGTTGGAGATGGTTGAATAATTTCCATTAGAAAAACTATAGCCATCAGGCGCCACACTGGATGTATCAATGGTTATATCCTCAAGTCCCGGAACGCTGATAGGGACAGTTTTACTGGGGTTGATGCAGTTAGTGGAATTAGGGGATATTATATCCCGTGGAACGGTTATAGGAAATTCCCTTAACTGGTCTTTTGGCGGGCTATAAATATAAATTTTAGGTGTGGCAGCATAGCAATTACCCGTGTAGGAAATTTTCAATTTCCTGTCGCTGTCCGCATATATATTCACGCCATAATTATTGTTTTCATAGTAGTTACTGGCATATATGACGTCATATTTTGGAGGAGTGGCCGTCATACTGGGAATAACCGCGGCCAGGGATAACATAAGCACCATAACCAGCGGCAGTCCTATACCAAAGACCAGCGTCTGATTATTGCTTATGAATTTGCGTATCATTTATATTTTTCCACCAGCTTAAACAGGTTATCCAGCAGCTCCTTGCCGACCTCTCCGCCGTCACCGGTAATGTTTTTATTAAATACGACCGATAGCGTATCAATATGTTTCCTGATCACCGTTAAATGTTCTCCAGTTGGTTTCCTATGTATCTGGCAGAAACTATTCAGCGATTTAGCGACGGATGTGGCAAGCCCGAAATTGAACGTTCCCGCCCGGGCTTTAAGTGTTGCGGATATTTCTTCTATCTCCGTTACTGCAGCCTCGTTGCTCGCAGCATTGTCCAATGCCTTTTGGTAGGCCGCTTCCAGAGAAGCCACATCATTTATCGCCCATTCCAGGAATTTATCCTGATGCAGATCTATGGTGCCTTGGGCTTTCTCCACGACTTCTTCGGTGAACACTTCTTTTATATTAACATTTTCACCAATCATTTTTTTTAGGCTGTAGTCGGGAGGAAGTATCTTAGCTTCGTTGTCAGGCAGTTCGGCAAAATGATCTTTATCTTCGGTCATACAAGCATCCTATTACGTTCTTCTCTTTTCTACGCTATCGGGTGGCGCAACATTCCTTCTTCTCCTGTCAGGCCCTACGAATGTTTTATTCATGACGAAACTTCGCGGATTGTCAATTAAAGCGATGATGCGGCTGCATATGGTTTTTGCGCTGAACGGCTTTGCCAGGAACTCCGTAACGCCGACATCGCGTGCTATCTCAACATGCTCGCGCTCGACATTACCGGTCAGCATGATGATAGGTATGAAGCGGTTGGGTGAATTATCATTGGTACGTATATATTTTACCAGGCCTATGCCGTTCATGGGCGACATGCGCCAGTCGGTTATCAGCATGTCTATCTTCTCTTTATTCATGAGTTCCAACGCTTCGGAACCATCTTTAGCGAGGTAAATCCTTTTAAAGCCGAGCAGCTCAAGCACGTCGCGCACTATCTTCGCTATGCGGTGATCGTCGTCCGCTATCAGGACCCCTATCTTGGCGATATTCTCAACCGCGGTTTTGAGTTCGGATTTATTAATTGGTATTTCCATTTCAGCCCGATTTGAAATATAGTTAACCCTGTTAATATAAAACACTGTTTTTTCATGCCGTTGTCAAGAATTTTACTGTTTAACTCATTAGCTGTAAGCGAAATGCAATTTCTGGCGCGCAATGTTGCCGGAAAGATACGGCCTGGCGATGTCATCACTTTTTCCGGAGAAATTGGCTCCGGGAAGACGACGTTTGCGCGCGAGGTGATTAAAACGGTGGCTGTAGGAGATATCAGAGAGATAACCAGTCCGACGTTTACGCTGATGCAGTCTTATGACGTGGGGCTGGCTGGCGGCGTGCAGGAAGTCTTGTGGCATATCGATCTCTATCGCCTTGAGCACGAAGAGGAAGCCGAGGAACTAGGCTTAAGGGAATTATGGCCGCATGTGACGCTGATTGAGTGGCCCCGGATAATAGAAAAACAGATACCCAAACAGCGGCTTGATATTTCCTTTGATTTTGGCAAGAATGGTGATACACGCACGCTGGTTTTCTCAGGCGATGACATATGGAAAGAAAGGCTAAGTGATTTGAAGTGAACCGTTCGGATCTGATTGACAGGTTTCTTGAGGGAAACGGCTGGGGAGATGCAAGCCGTGAAATGCTTGCGGGCGATGCCTCATTCCGCAAATATTACCGGGTATATCTTGATGGCAAGCAGGCCGTTGTCATGGATGCGCCTCCCGACAAGGAAGATATACGTCCCTTTGTAAGAATTGCCGGACATCTGCTGAAAAGTGGATTAAGCGCCCCTTCCATCATAGCATCTGACAATGCAAATGGTTTATTGTTGCTTGAAGATCTGGGCGATGATTTGTTTGCACGCATATTGGAGAAGCAGCCGGAGCTGGAAGAAACATTATATATGGCTGCCACTGATGTGCTGATCCGATTATATGGGGAGGCGCATAAACAGGATTACCGGGATGTGCCGGAATTTGATGAACAGCGCATGCTTCAGCAGGTTTCGCTTTTGCCGGAATGGTTCATTCCGCTGGCTTCGGGTACGGAGGCGGAAGCTGCATTAAAGCACGAGTATCTTGAATTGTGGAGGGAAGTGCTTGCCAGGCTGCCGGAGATGAAACGCGTAATGGTGCTTTATGATTTTCATGCTGAGAATATATTCTGGCTGCCTGCGCGAAAAGTTCCTGCCCGTGCCGGGTTGATTGATTTCCAGGACGCAATGACAGGTCCGCCTGCCTACGACATGGTTTCCTTCCTGGAAGACGCGCGCCGCGATGTAGATCCGGGAACGGCGGCAAAGGCGATAGACTACTATTTAGAGAACACGGGAATATCGAAAGAAGATTTCATGGCGGCCTATCACATTATGGGCGCGCAGCGCAATTGCCGTATCGTGGGGACTTTCGCACGACTTGCGGTACGGGATAATAAACCGCGCTATCTGTCCTATATGCCGCGCGTGTGGCGGCATGTGGAGAACGATCTTTCCCATCCGCTGCTTGCTCCGGTGAAAGACTGGATGGGCAGGAATATAAAACCGGAATGGCGCGGCGTACTTAAAGTTGCGGCGTAGTTTTATTGCACGTTAATCTCTTTCACCTGTTGGTAATTGTGTCCGTCCGAGGTGGCGGAAACATGGACTTCCCAATCGCCTTTCCATGCAAGGGCCGTCTTTCCGTTGTAGCCTCCCTTGCCATCCGGCGTTAAAGCGATTTCCTGATCATGCCCTGCAAGGGTCTGGCGGATGAACCATGCTTTTGTATCAGCGTGTGTGATAGGCTTGCCGTTCCGGTCGGCAAGCGTAAAGGTCAGCCTTACATTCAGGTCATTGGCGGTGAAGCCGATATCACCGTTCCACCCCAGCTTATCCTGCGTGTCGGATTCTGCTATGATCCGGTTATAATGTAGTCCCTGCTGGTAGGAATCGTTCAAAACTTCGCCCGGATAGCCGCGTATGGCGATGTAGATGAACCCTCCCAGCAGCAACATCAGAAAGATAAAGAAACCTATGATGTAATAAGGGATGAAACGATCGGAGGGCTTTGCAAGCGGCGGGTTCATGTTATTTACCGTTGATGAAGAGGGAAGGGTGAGCGGCGGATTTGCCTGTGTCATTGTCTTTGATGACAAAGTTTATATCGGTATGCGCGGATTTCATGTCTCTGGCCGAGAGCATGACGCGGTATTCCGCTATGCTGTCCGGAGAAACCCTGAGATGCCCGGCTTTCGGAGTTCCGGCGCCTTCAATTTTAATATCGGGATTATTAATGCCTGAAACCTGCAGGGAATAATCGCGCGGTTGATCCGTCATGTTCATGATTTTGATGGTGTAGTTGTTGCGGGTGCTGCCATTGGACAGTTTCACAAATAGCGGATTTCGGTCATGTATCACATGGATGTCCAGAGGCGAGCGGGTGAGCAGGCTGTATAGCATGACGCTGCCAACGGCACAGAGTATGGCCGAATAGTATATCGTGCGCGGGCGGATGATATGCAGCGCGTCGTGGAAGGATTTTCCGCAGGCTTTGGCTTCCGTGCGCGCGGTCTGGTTGGTTTCGGTGTCGTAGCGTATCAGGCCGCGCGGCAGGCCGATTTTATCCATCACATTGTTGCAGGCATCCACGCACATGCCGCAGGCGATGCATTCCATCTGCAGGCCGTTCCTTATGTCAATTCCGGTAGGGCACACGGTGACGCAGTTGCCGCAGTCTATACAATCGCCAAGCCCTTCGCGGCTTACTCCCGCCTTGTAATTGCTGCGCGGCTCGCCGCGATCCCTGTCATAGGAAATAACCAGCGTGTCCTTATCGAACATGGCGGACTGAAAGCGCGCATACGGGCACATATGGGAGCAGACTTGCTCGCGCGCGAACCCTGCCATGACATAGGTGGAGAATGTCAGTCCCGCGACCCATAATCCCACTGTTGGAGAGATATGCAGATTATATGCATTGTGGATCAAGGTCGGCGCGTCATTGAAATAGAGCACCCAGGCCCCGCCTGTCACGACACCAATGAATATCCATATGAAGTGGGTTAGTCCTTTCTTCCATACCTTCTCAAGCGTCCACGGGGATTTATCCAGTTTCATGCGCGCGTTGCGGTCGCCCTGCACGATACGTTCTACCCAGACGAACAAATCCGTCCATACGGTCTGCGGGCAGGCGTAGCCGCACCAGACGCGCCCCAGTATCGCGGAAACGAAAAATAGCCCGATGGCGGCAAGGACCAGCAATCCGGCGATATAATATACTTCGTGCGGCCATATCTCGATGCCGAAGAAATAAGCGCGTCTTGCCGGTAAATCTATGAAAATGGCCTGGCCGGGCGCGTTCACTCCCCGGTCATAGCGCAGGAACGGCGCTAGATAATAAATGCTGAGCAGAACTGTCATCGCAATCCACTTCAGCTTGCGATAGCGCCCCCATACGCGTTTCGGATACACAGTGGGGGGCTTTGCAAAATAGCTGATGCTCCCGCTCACATTCAATTACCTCTATTCCCCTCCGCCGAGCGAATGAATATAAATGGCAAGTTCCTTGACCGTATCGTCGCCCAGGCGCTTTTCCCATGTCGGCATCACACCAGCGCGAGCGTAAGTAATGGTTTCGATAATAGTCGCCTTGTCGCCGCCATACAACCATATATCGTCATTGAGGCGCGGAGCGCCCACGGCGTGGCTGCCTTCGCCGTCCTTACCGTGGCAGACTGCGCAATTGGTTGTAAATATCCCTTTGCCGCGCACATAGGCGGCGGTCTTTTCCGCCTTATCGCCTTCATGGAGTTTCTGCACGTATTCGGCCACGTCCGAAATCTGCTCTCCGTTCAGTATGCCGTCGCGCCCGAAGGCGGGCATCTGGGATGTACGTGTTGCCGGATGGGTGGAACGCACGCCGACTTTGATTGTTTTATAGATATCTTCAAGCTTTCCTCCCCACAGCCAGTCGTCGTCATTCAGGTTGGGGAAACCCTTGCCGCCTTGTGCGCCGGTGCCGTGGCAGGCGGTGCAGTTCTGCTTGAAAGCTGCCGCGCCTGCGGAGCGGGCGAATTCATATAAATCGGTGTCGTTCTGAATTTCCTGCACGGTGGCATTATGGATCTTCGCCTGGTATTTTTCCTGTATGGCGTCAATTTCCTTCTGTTCCTTTGCCAGTTCTCGATGCTCGGTCCATTTAAGTAAACCGCGTAAATTTCCGCCCGGAACCGGCCATGACGGGAAGAATATCCAGTAGCAAAATGCCCATATTACGGCGAGGATGAAAACCACCAGCCACCAGCGCGGCGCAGGCTTGTTAAGCTCTTTTATGCCGTCCCATTCATGTCCTGTGGTTTCCGCGCCGCTTATCTCGTCTTTCTCGATTTTCTTAGCCATTCCTGCGCTCCTCCTGAAAAGGAATCATAGCCCGATCCTGCAGTTTGTTTTTGTTCGAGGGGATATATGCCCATAACGAAATGGAAACGAACGCAACAAAGAAAACGACAGTTATAATAGTGCCAGAGTTGTCGGTAAGCCAGTCTATCATTTTATTTGCCTCTCTCTGGCGTATCTATCTTATCACGCGGATCCATGTCCGGATTATAAGTCTTGAAATCCACCTGAGTTCCAAGCTGCTGCAGGTAAGCAATCAGGGCGTCCATTTCCGATACGAATTGCGGCTGTCCGTCAAAATCGCGGATATTAAGTTTATCCCCGTAACGTTTTTTAAGCCCTGTAGAATCCGCATCAGGGTTTGCCTGCGTTATGGCGTCGTTATAGGCGTTCTCAATCATTTCCTTGGTATAAGGCACGCCAAGTTTGCGCAGCGTTCTCAGATGATCGGAGATGTCAGTCAGGTCTACACCGCGCCTCATCAGGAAGCTGTAAGTGGGCATGACGGATTCCGGAACAACCGAACGCGGATCCATCAGGTGAGAAACATGCCATGCATCCGAATACTTTCCGCCGACGCGCGCCAGATCGGGGCCGATGCGCTTGGAACCCCACAGGAATGGATGATCATACATGCTTTCGGCGGCGAGCGAATAATGTCCATAACGCGCCACGTCATCGCGCAAGGAACGGATCTGCTGGCTATGGCAGACAGCACAGTTTTCACGTATGTAGATATTCTGTCCGGCGAGCTCCAGCGGCGTGTAAGGGCGTATTCCCTTGACTGGCTCGATGGTCGTTTCGATTCGGAACAAAGGCAGGATTTCCACCATGCCTCCGATGGAAACCGCGACGATCGTCAGTATGAGCAGCAGAATAGAGTTCTTTTCTATTTTACCATGATCCATCATGCGAATGCCTCTCCGGATTGAGCGCCCGCTTTCTCCCTTTCCGTTTCAATCTCACCGTGGATGGTTTTCCATACGTTATAAAGCATGATGAACAACCCTGTCACGAACAGCACGCCGCCAAGAGCCCGCATGACGTAATAGGGATGCATCGCCTGCACGATTTCCACGAATGAATGCACAAGGAAGCCATTGCTATCATATTCACGCGCCATCAGACCGTGTGTGATACCAGCGCACCACATGGCGACGATGTACAGCACAATCCCCAGAGTCGCCGTCCATAAATGGATACTTATGAGGCGTGTCGAATACATCCCGGGTTTTTTCCACAGTACCGGCACCATATAATAAAGCGCGCCAAAACTGATAAATGCAACCCACCCAAGGGCGCCGGAATGCACATGCCCGATAATCCAATCGGTATAATGCGCGAGCGCATTTACTTCCTTGATGGCGAGAACCGGCCCCTCAAATGTGCTCATGCCGTAGAACGCCAGCGCAATGATAAGGAACTGCAGCACGGGATCCTGGCGTAGCTTGTACCACACGCCGTTCAGCGTCATCATTCCGTTGATCATGCCTCCCCATGATGGCATCCAGAGCATGATGGAAAAGGTCATGCCGAGCGTCTGCGCCCAGTCGGGCAGGGCAGTGAAAAGGAGATGGTGTGATCCAACCCATATATAAATGAAAATCAGTGACCAGAAATGGATGATGGACAGGCGGTAGGAATAAATCGGGCGGTTCGCCTGCTTGGGTACGTAGTAATACATGATGCCAAGAAAGCCTGCCGTCAGAAAGAAGCCTATCATATTATGGCCATACCACCATTGGGTCATGGCGCCCTGCACGCCGCTTGCGACCGAGTAGCTCTTGGTGGAATGGAGTGAAACCGGAAGCGCCAGGTTATTGAAGATATGAAGGATGGCGACGGTGATAATGAAGCTGAGGAAAAACCAGTTCGCGACATAAATATGCGGCTCTTCGCGGTTCCTGAGCGTCATCATGTAAATAGTCAGGTAGGACATCCAGACGACGGTAAGCCATATGTCGGCATACCATTCAGGTTCCGCATATTCCTTGCTCTGGTTGATGCCAAAAATATAACCGGTTATCGCCATAATGATGAATGCCTGATATCCCCAAAACGTATAGGGCAACAGTTTTTCTCCCCAGAGCCGTGTGCGGCAGGTGCGCTGAACTACAAAAAAGCTGGTGGCGAAAAGAACATTTCCGGCGAAACCGAAGATAACTCCGGTGGTGTGAGCCGGGCGCAGGCGGCCGAAGGAGAAATATTCTTCGAAATTAAGGTGAGGAAATGCAAGTTGTGAAGCGATGAACACCCCCATGCACATGCCGAAAGCAGCCCATAAAAAGGCTGCAACAGTGAACATTTTGACGATGTCATCGTTATAACGGGGAGAGGCGGTTGAAATGGAATTGCTCATACAAATCCTCTTCCTGCCATTATAAAAAGCATCATACTGTTCACCACCATCAAAATCGCCATTGCCGGCTTTAACCACACATACTGTCTTTTAAGTGCCATCTTTCCGCCGAGGCTTATTACCATGAGCATTGGCATGGTCCCTGCGGAAAACGCTATCATGCCTGCCGCAGCAGCGAGAATATTGCCTGTCGCTGCAACGGCCATGATTGCCGCATAAACCAGCCCGCAGGGTAAAAAACCAAGCAGCACTCCCAGTACATATCCTGCCAGAAGTGAATGGGAAGGAAGCAAGGGAGCAATCAGTTGCATAATCCAAGTTGGGGTGCCGCACAAGTTAAAATTAAAGTTAAAATATTTTGACGGCACCAGTTGCGAAAATGCAGATGCAAGAAATAATGTCCCGGCCAGAACCAGCAACATGCTGGAGATAATATGGAAGGCGGGCTTATGTAATACAGGCGCGGAAAGGGCAGATGCCAGCACACCGAGCAAGGTGTAAGTGGTCAAGCGTCCGGCATGGTAGGGAAGAAGAAGCACGCGGTACCAGCTTCCCGCATTCTTTCCCGCAGGTGCGGAAAACCCTGAAATCTGGGCGATGACGAACGGGCCGCACATGCCTGCGCAATGGGAAACACTTCCTACCAGAGCTCCTAAGAATAATGCGGCGGTTAAGGTGTGATTACCGAAATTGAAAAGCGCTACGTGACAGTGAGGCAACATGTGGGGTAACATATATGAAGAAAGAGTTTGAAATATCGTAGCGTGTTATGCAACAATCTTTTTCAGTTGTGTATTATTTAAGTAAATATGTCTGAAAAAACTCCCACGCAGGCAATGGTGCTGGCGGCAGGTCTTGGAAAGCGCATGGGAAGCCTGACCGAGAAGATACCGAAGCCGATGATAGAAATAGCGGGCAGGGCGCTTATCGACCGCGCCATCGACCAGCTTGAGATAGCCGGTGTAACAAAGGTAGTCGTAAATACATGTTATAAAGCGGACATGCTTGAAGCCTATCTGCGCAGGCGCACGTCGCTGCAGATCCTGTTCTCGCGGGAGGAGGAGCGGCTGGAAACCGGCGGCGGCATTGCAAACGCCCTGCATCATTTTGGCAATGAAGCGTTTTTCTCAGTCAATAGCGATGTGATCTGGTTTGAGCAGGATGCCCCGGCTCTGAAGCTGCTTGCCCAGAACTGGGATGACGGGCTTGATGCGCTTTTGCTGCTCCACCCGACAAAAAATGCGGTAGGTTATGAAGGAAAAGGGGATTTTTTTGCGGATGAAGCGGGCAGCCTGATCCGCCGCGATCCGGAAGGAACCGCGCCTTACATATATACGGGGCTGCAGATATTGCATCCAAGGATTTTCGCCGGTTGCCCAACGGGCGCGTTCTCGCTTAACCTACTTTATGACAAGGCTATTCACGCTTCTCCTCCCCGGCTGAAAGCCGTCATCCATACCGGCGAATTGCTGAATGTAGGCGATGAGAAAGGCAAAGCGCTTGCGGAGGAGCATATCACGGTTCGTGAGGATATATAATGAGAGCCATGATAGGTATAGACAGTTGGGTCTCAACCGGATAAAAGCCATCTGCATGGAAAACCTTAAATATTCTATACCTTCGCCGTCGCTTAATGCGCTGCATTCCTTAGTCGGCGACGATCTGGCGCGCGTGAACGAGGTTATAATCACCAGCCTTGAAAACAGCGTTCCCCTTATTCCTCTGCTGGCGCGGCATATCATCGCCGCGGGTGGCAAGCGCCTGCGCCCGGCGCTTACGCTGATTGCAGCGAAACTGTGCAAATATGAGGGGAATCGCCATATTCAGCTCGCCGCCTGTATCGAACTTATCCATACGGCCACGCTCCTGCATGATGACGTTGTGGATGAAAGCACGCTTCGGCGGGGAAATGCCACCGCCAATGAGATATGGGGCAATAAGTCAAGCGTACTGGTAGGAGATTTCCTTTTAAGCCGCGCATTCCAGATAATGGTTGCGGACGGTTCGCTGGAAGCGCTGAAAATTCTTTCGGACGCCTCGGCCATCATTTCGCAGGGCGAGGTCCTGCAGCTTACGACTGCCAATAACCTTTCCACGACCGAGCAGCAATATATCGATGTCGTGACGGCAAAAACCGCCACGTTGTTTGCTGCGGCCTGTGAGCTTGGCGCGGTGGTCGCAGGCAGGAAAAAGGAAGAAAAGATATTGAGGGAAATCGGCCTGTTTTTAGGAATCGCATTCCAGATTATGGATGACGCCCTGGATTATGCGGCGGAGCAGGCGAAGCTTGGGAAATCCGTCGGCGACGATTTTCGCGATGGCAAGATCACATTGCCGGTTATCCATGCTTATGCGAAAGGCACGGAAGCAGAAAGGAAGTTCTGGAAACGCACCCTTGAGGAGCAGGAATTTGCCGATGGCGATCTGGAGCAGGCTATCGGGTTAATAAGCAGATATGCCTCCATAAGCTATTCCATATCCGTCGCTGAAAACTACTGCGAAAGGGCCCGCAGCCTTATTTCGCCCTTTCCCGCATCGGCGGAAAAGGACGCGATTATCGAAACTATTGATTTTTGCGTGCAAAGGGCTTATTGAGGTCTGCCCTCATATCATCGGAGTGTAGCTCAGCCTGGTAGAGCACTGCGTTCGGGACGCAGGGGTCGTAGGTTCAAATCCTGTCACTCCGACCATCATCACTTGGTTTATCCAATTGCCATAGGCCACAATTTTAACAATATGCTTGCCACTTCAGGCGTATGGCTATTATAACGTCACGCACGTTGGGGTGTAGCCAAGCGGTAAGGCAGTGGATTTTGATTCCACCATTCCCAGGTTCGATCCCTGGCACCCCAGCCATTTTATTGTTATGTTACAATATATTATACATATAATACTCTAATTCAAGCTTTGTTTTTTATAACCATAAATAAGTCCAGCAAATGACCTTTTGGGATTATAGGTTTAAGTTTTTAGCATGTTCCTAAATCCGTTTCTTTCAATGCGTAAAGATGAAAGGACGGAATCGGATGATGAAAGTAATTAAAAAAATAATCTGATACGATCTCCATGCCTATTCCTCCGGTAATCGACAGGATTTGAGGGGGGTGTTTCAAATCCCGCTTTATGTGCCTGTTAAAGCAGGGCAGCCCATTTTAATGTTATAAAACGCCTCATTTTCTCCCTACTGTTAACAAAAAATTAATAATTGGGTTGTAGGGTATGTATGCGTGCCTGAAACAAAGCTCCAGCCAAGGATGTTTTTGTAACCCGCTGTCAAAAAAGTGAAACAAATTTATGCTATATTATTATCTGTCCGCTAATCCTATAACACTACATTTGCAGCGAGGGTAATATGTCTGAATCAGGACGTCTCCAGGCAGATCCGCTTTTTCAGGGGCTTGCGCGCCCGCCGATGGTCATGGGGGTCAGTTATATGTACTTTGTGCTAAATGGCCTCACCTGTCTGATAACTTTCATCAACACGAATAATTTTATTGCCCTGTTCGTTCTTGCGCCTATTGTTCATCTTATAGGCTATCTGCTATGCATGAAGGAGCCGCTGGCTATTGAACTGATAATGTTGCGGGGAAGTAAGGGAATGAGTTGCCGTAACCGTGCTTTTTACGGATACACCAACTCTTATGATATTTTTTAGGGTGTTCCTATGTCGATGAAGATGAAACTGAAACGCCGTACCACATCGAAAAACTATTATTCCGAGCGTGAATATTCAGTGGCGAATTTTCTTCCCTATCAGCACCATTACGACAACGAAACCATCATCACCAAGGCGGGCGAGCTTATCCAGTTTGTGAAAGCCGAAGGATTTTCATTTGAGACATCGGACGATGAAGATCTGGATATGAAAAAGATGGTGCGTAACTCGCTCTTCAAAAGCGTGGCGGATGGCGGGTATGCTATGTGGTTTCACATCATCCGCCGCCGCAAGGGAGGGTTTCCTGCAGGGGATTTTCCACCAGGCTTTGCGCGTGTGGTCAATGACAAATGGAAGCACAAGCATCATTCCAAGGATTCTTATATCAACGAACTCTATATCAGTATCATCCGCAAGGCGGATACCCAGGGCGCTGCCATATTCGCGCATTATTTCCAGAAGCTGACGGATACCGCCAATAAAGCGTCAAAAGTGGAAACCATGCGTGAAGCGCATAAGGAGCTGACCGAGATCACGCACCGCGTATTGTCAAGCTTCCGTGATTACGGCGCAAGGCAGCTTACTGTGTATGAGAGGGACGGGGGGATATTTTCCGAACCCCTGGAATTTTTGAGCAGGATTGCCAATTGCGGGATTACGCAGCCTGTGCAGGTGACGCCTGGCGACATATCGCATAACCTGATGATGCAGAGGATGTATTTCGGCAAGAACGCCATAGAGATGCGCGGGCTTACCAAAACCCGCTATGCGGCCATAGTCAGCATCAAGGAATATGCCAATGCCACGGCAGCGGGGGTTATGGACGCATTTCTGCAATTGCCTGTAGAATTTATTATCAGCCAGTCTTTTACGTTTACCAACCGCAATACCAGTATCAGCAGGATGCAGCTTCGCCAGAGGCGTATGATGCAATCCAATGATGCCGCTGTTTCACAGGTGGTGGAAATCAGTGACGCGCTTGATATGGCGCAAAGCGGTCATGCCGCGTTCGGGCAGCATCACTGGACGATTATGTGCCTTGAAGACAGCCTTGCCCGTCTTGATGATGCCGTCTCCATGGCGACCTCGGAATTGATAAACGTAGGCATCAATCCGATACGCGAGAAACTGATTCTCGAGCAGTGTTTCTGGGCCCAGTTTCCGGCGAATTTCA
Organism: uncultured Rickettsiales bacterium; assembly: GCA_964454545.1. GTDB lineage: Bacteria > Pseudomonadota > Alphaproteobacteria > Rickettsiales > JABCZZ01 > JABCZZ01. The sequence goes on along the minus strand of CAYVTI010000011.1, from coordinate 36,040 downwards.
GCTTTGTCGGGCGCAAGGCTGAAATAAGCACGCTTAATCTTGCCGGGTTCGCCTCGCTGCATAATTATCCTACGGGACGCATAGCCGGTAACCATTGGGGGGATGCGGTTACCGTGTTTGATACTTCGTCAGGCACTCCTTACTTTTTCAATTTCCATCTTCGCGATGTCGGCCATACAACGATTATCGGTCCTACAGGAGCGGGTAAGACCGTGCTGATGAACTTCCTGTGCGCGCAGGCGCAGAAATTTCGTTGCCGTCTGTTCTTCTTCGATAAGGATCGCGGCGCCGAGATTTTTATACGTGCCTTGAAAGGGACCTATAATATCATAGAACCCGGGGAAAAATGTAACTTCAATCCCTTGCAGCTGCCCGATACAACGGAAAACAGGAATTTTATCGGAGAGTGGCTTAAAGCCCTGGTTACGGTGAATGGCGAGCCATTTACGGCGGAGGATATGGAAAAAGTTACGGAGGCGGTTGCCGGTAATTACAAACTTGCACAGAAAGATCGCATATTAAGCAATATTGCCCCATTTTTTGGTGTTGAAATGCCGGGGAGCATCGCAAACCGCCTGAAAATGTGGCATGGCAGCGGTCAATATGCCAAATTGTTCGATAACGTCGACGATACGGTTAATTTCGATGAAGCGGCGGTGTTCGGGTTTGAGATGGGGCCAGTGCTGAGCAATAAAGCTACGCTTGCTCCGGTTCTGTTATATTTGTTCCATAAAATTAACCTTTCACTGGATGGAACGCCGACAGTCATTGTTCTTGACGAAGCATGGGCACTTATTGATAACCCCATCTTTTCCAGCAAGATAAAGGACTGGCTCAAAACTCTACGTAAGCTTAACGCGATGGTGATTTTTGCTACGCAAAGCGTTGAAGATGCCACCAACAGCTCCATAAGCGATACGCTGATTCAGCAAACTGCCACGCAGCTGTTTCTGCCTAATCCGAAAGCAACGGATGTGTACCGTAAGGCGTTCATGCTTTCCGAGCGCGAGTTCAATCTGCTGAAAACAACGGACCCAGGGTCACGCTTTTTCCTCGTGAAGCAGGGTAAAGATGTCGTGGTTGCAAGGATAGACCTGTCAGGAATGGAGGATGTCATCTGTGTGCTCTCGGGCCGTGCGGAAACCGTTAACATACTGGACGAGGTACTTAAGGAATATGGAGATAATCCTGATGTATGGCTCCCGATATTCCAGGAAAAGGTGAATGGATCATGACGAAAAGCATCTGTGTGCTGCGGGGGAATAATGGCAGGTTGGCGATATCCTGTTTACAGCCCGCAGCGTACAGGCAGTTCATTACATGTTCACTCCTGGCGGTTTTTCTTATCCTGTGCTTCGGCGCCGATGCATATGCCCAGGTGCCTGCGCTCCAATATTGCGACAACATGAGGGGGCAGTATCCTGGCCAGTTTCTTTATCCTCTCATCCTGTGCCTCACCGAACCGCCTTCCGGTTTTATTCCGTCCACCACCACCGCTGTCATGCAGAATTTGAGTACCTTCTACCTTCCTGCAATTAGAGCGCTCGCTATATTTCTAGTGTGCTGGTTTGGTCTGAAACTGATGCTGGGTGACATACAGAACATCAAAGGAGATACCTTTACGATGCTTTTCAAGATCTCCGGAGTATTTTATTTCTGTGACAATGCTTCCACTATTTATACGGACATCATCGCAATGATGAACAACCTGAATGATATCATAAGCCAGATTATCATTCAGTCTGCCACGCACGTCTTTTGCACAAGCAGTAATCCGCCATGGACATTGTGGCAGGATCTTGACTGTATTATCGGTTGGGTGCTTGGTATTGGGATAGTCGCTGCCGTGCTCGGTCTTATAGCTATTATTCTTCTTATCATATTTACTGGCGGTACGGGTATTCCTATTGTGTTTGCAATTTTCTATCTGATTGCGACGGTGTTTTTCGCGATAGCGAGGTTCGCACAATATTATATCATGTCTGTCATGTCGCTTTCCTTCATGTTCGTGCTTGGCTATCTTTTCGTGCCCCTGCTGTTTTTCAGGCACTCATTCCAGTATTTCCAGAAGTGGCTCGCTTATTGCATCGCATATATGCTTATCCCGTTTGTGATGTATGCGTATGTTGCCTTGCTCTTCGTTGTTTTGGATGATGCTATATATTCGGGTCCGACATCCATTATGTATGAGATAGCTGGCGCTCAAAAGGTGGCAAATATGCAAAGCGGTGCTCCTGCTACGAATCCTTTGAATGCGATTCAAGGTCCGAAGAATGGAAATGGAAGCAACACAAAGTACTACGTAACCCAGAAACATTCGGTATTTAAATTTGGAATAGAGAAGCATGGTGATACGGTAGCGTCAGATGTGGGTAGCGGCGGCACAATGGGTGATAACGGGCAATCTGCGGAGCAGTTCAATTCCGAGAAACACGACACGATGCTTGACAGCGCATTCAGTAATGGATCGATTGATTGGAACAGCCTGGCCCTGGATCAGGGAGACGGTAAAACCGTTGAACAGTACCAGATAGATATTGCCCTGTCCATATTCGTTGCGGCGCTTCTGGCATATATCATGCTCAGCCTCATGAGCTATATACCGGAAGTGGCCAGCAGCCTTGTATCGCAGGGAACGCAAGCCGGCAAGCAGATAGTGAAGGCGGAGGTGTTTGGCGAGGCGGCAGTCATGCAGACGCTTGAACTGGCCAAAGCGGTTGCCGATGCTTCCACCGGTAATATAAAGGACGCGGCGAAGAGCATTGGCAAAACAGCGGCAAATATGGCCCAGAAGATGGCGCAGAACAGAGGTAAGCACTAAATGATTATCCATACGGACAGTAAAAAGTCATTTGCGTATGTTCTGTTCAGCATAGTTGCTGTGATTACAGTGCTGTTCGCTGTAGGGTTTTTCCAGGACGCCAAAGCTTTTACCCCTCCATGCACGCCTTGGCCTTCATGTAGCGGTATGGGGGGCGGCGGTAATGGTTCCGGTCCCACAAATGGCGCGCTTTGCCTGGATACTGCGGGCAAGAATGTGCAAGGGTTTACCGTTGCCGTGGTATACTGCGTCAGGGCAATAATAACGGATGCGCTTACGGGCAGCAATACCAGCGGCGTAATCAGCATGCCGGGTGGCGGTTATCTCGGGCAGATAATCACTTTGCTTACTCCCTATAAATGGGCGGCCATAACGCTGGCCCTTACATTATTCGGCGTCAAGCTTACGCTGATGAATTCCGAGCACTTATTAAAAGACAGCGCCTCGCTGTTGTTCCGTTCAGCTATCATATTATTTCTTATTGATAACCTTACAGGCGCAGGTATCTACAGTTCGCCTGCAGGGAACGGCATATATGTTGCGTTAACGGATGCTGCGGATGAAATGGTAAGTTTTGTGTCCATGGGATTTAATCAGTTTACCTGTGCCAGTCCGCCTGCCGCTCCGGCGGGGCCTCCTGCCGGGGCATATAAGGTGTGGCAGGAATTCGATTGCATATTCCAGAGTCTGATGAATGTCGGATCGGATCCCGCGACTGTCGGCGTGGGAGTGGGCGTCGGGATCGTCATGATTCTGGCCGCTGCATTCTTTAGCGGTGCTCTGGCCGTATTTCTCATCATAACTGCGATTACATTATTTGTCCTTGTACTTATGACCCTGCTGCGCGCCATTTATGTTATTTTATTGTCTTATTTCTCGCTGGCTATATTGATGCTGGTTGCCCCCCTGATCATACCATTGCTGGTATTTGATAATAAGTTTGTCCATGAGCTCTTCTGGAAGTGGCTTGGCCTTATAAGCTCCATCATTTTCCAGCCGCTGTTCTTGATTGGATTCATGTCTTTTGCCGTGATGGTCGAGTCGCAGTTTATTGACGGCCAGTTTTCTCAGTGTGTGCCTATGCCGAACGCTTCCCCGGGAAGTAAGCCGGCGCTTCCTGCAGGGGACGTGTGCTCTATAAACCAGTTGATAAATTCTTGTGTTATGCCTGTCTCAAAAACTGGTTATAACTGTCTGGATTATAATAATTATCCTAAGGCAAACCCCTGTGATCCAGACAAGCCGGATTGCCTGATGCCGCCTAAGGATTGCTGCATCGTTTTGGGCAAGCTCTTTTATCTTCATTTAAACGTGCAATTTAAACCTCCCAAAAATGGCTGCAGCAGCGAGCCATTCTGGTCACAGTGGGCGTGTAATCTTATCAACGGGGCATTGACCCTTGTTACGACTCTAGTGCATTGGGCTGAGGAAGAGATAGACAGCATCATAAATAAAATTCTTGATAAGATAACGATTCTGGTACCGCAGCTGCAGTTTCCCATTTACCAGCTTTTCATCACGTTGATCTGCCTGGTAATTGTCACAGTGGTGTTCCGGGATTTACTGGAAGTCATACCGCATATGTCTCAGTCCATCAGCATCAGCGTAGGCATTGGGCTGATGCAGCTGGCACAGGTTCCGCTCGAGAGCGTAGTGGTGAAGGCGGTGCAAGGGGCGGGGGATGCCATGAAGTCAGCAGTCGCAGGCGGCGCGGAGAAAGGAATGGGTAGTGTTAAGAATATGGGTAATGTAGCGAAAAGCGGGGCAAGCGGTGCGATGAAGAATGTAATGAAGAGTATTACCGGAAGATGATAATTAAAATTCTGAGGAAAAATACGTGTATGATTTCTGCGGCTAATAACTCTGTATTAGCGGTATGCTTGCAGAAAATGCGCAGGGGCATTCCCGCCCTGCGCTTCAGTGAAATTATATTTTTGTCTGCCGTCTTGCTGCTGGCGGTCGGGGTTCTTGCTGTTTCCTATAGTGACACGTATGCTTCCTGTCCTAACAGGAATGGGGATGGCAGCACTTGTCTGTGTGCCACGGATCTGGAGCCTCCGGGCAAAGTGGTGAATGGCATTTTTTACAATTATGGGCTTATGGCCGAAGCTTTGAGTCCGGGATCTGGGCCTGGAAGCGATATTATAAACGCCATATTCAATACAATTAATAATGTCCTGAGTAATGTTTCCCAGACATTTTACGGCGATCCGTTAGCAGGCACGGGCATCATAGGGAATAGCAATTATCAAGGCATTATAACTGCGCTAGTTTTCTTATATGTGGCAGTGTATGGAATCCTGATCGTGTTTGGGCTTGCGCCACTGCGCGTAGGCGAAATAGTAACCCGCCTCATAAAGATCAGCATAATCTGGAGCGTAGTGGGGCAGGGCGGATGGAATTTCTTCAGCCAGTGGATATCGTTGCCCATACTCCACACCACCAATGATTTGATAGCGTCTTTTTCTCAGGCGGGAGCGGGAAACAGCTTTCAAAATGCGGTCAGCGATACTGGCGGATTAAGTCCGGGAAGTATGGGGTCGCTTACCGGTCCCATGACGCTGGTGTTTTCCCTCACATTTGTCGTCATGATGGCATCTTTCCTGACGCTGGTGTTTGGTCCGTTGATAATCGTAACCATTTTATGGGGGGTCGTGGAATTTTTATTCATGCTTGTCGGCGCCATGATAACTTATGTCCGATCCATGGTGGGGCTTGCATTTCTTTTAGGACTGGCTCCTATTTTCTTTCCTTTTGTCCTTTTTGAGAAAACCCGGCAGATTTTCATGGGATGGACCAGCCAGGTGCTGGCCTTTTTTATGCAGCCTGTATTGCTCTTTGCCTTTCTCGGCTTTTATGCCGTTATACTGATGAACCTGATGTCGGCGATGATATTCAATACCGATATACACGGCCATGTGGTCAATAACGCTATCGGTATTCTTAATTATTGTTATGTGACATTTTTCAGGATAGGAGTATTTGATGTTCACTGGTGGCGCCCGACGGATACCTATCAGAATCTTGCCGTCACCAACATCGGGCAATACCCCAACAGCTGTGGGGCGCAATGCGGCCAGGGGATGGACTGGGAAGGGCCTTCGCCCGTACAGCTGGCGGATGTCTTTTACTTCCTGCTCCTTACTCATCTTGGCAAGAATCTCAGCAAGTTCATCGAGCAGATTTCAAATGACATAACGGGAGGAACAGGGCCAGGCGTTGTAAGGGGATCTGCGGTCGGCAGGTGGGCTTCCAATACCTTCTTCGGCGGGCGTGGTCCTGGCTCAGTGGCGTTCGATTTTGGCAAAGCCGCTGCCGGTAAGGTAAATGCCGCAGTGCAAAAAAGAGGAGGATACGGCGCGGTGGCTAGAAATGCAGGAAACAAGATGGTAGGAGCTGCCAAGTTTGCTACGAGAACGGCGTTGCATCCGAGACAAGCTGTTGGAAAAGCGAAAGCTAAAGTAGTGAATACCGCGCGAACCGCTAAAGATAATGTAGTAAATGCCGCGCAGGCTGTCGGTCATGGTGTTGCAGCAGGAGCGCAGGTTGTTGGGCATGGGTTTGCAACAGCTGGCAGGAACGTAGTATTCAGCAAGGGAACTGCAACTCGGAATGTGGCCCGGAATGTAGGGTTCCGCAAGGGAACTACAACTTGGAAAGTGAGCAGGAATGTAAGGTTCCGCAAAGGGAGCGCAACCCGTCGGATGGCGGGAAATATGAAGAGAGAGGTTGGCGCTGACCTCCAGCAGATCCAGCAGAGAGGACAGAAGATAGGTCAGAATCTGCAGAGGATGGGGACACAGGCGGCTACCCAGGCGGCGCAGGACTGGAATAGTTTCAACAACGCTTTAGGTCAGATTGGAACTGCCGTAGGAGCCATACCTGGTCAGCTCACTAAGCAAAACATCAGCGCCGTTAGCCATAAAATCAGAAAAGATATTGCACGAGATCTTAGTCAAGCGGGAGCAAAACTTGGAGCTGCCGTTCAGGCGACTCCTGCAGAACTGGGAAGGGAAGCCCGTGAGATCGTAAGGGACTTTGTACAATTTCGTAGAAAGGCTCTCGCATGGGCGAACACACCTACTCCTGGTCCTAATAAACCCTGAGAAAATGATATGATGCTTATGGACAGATTATATTGGCCATTACCGGGATACCTGAGGAGCGTATGTAACGATACGTCGTCCTTGCGCTTCCCTGGGCGGATATCATCATGGTTGATGCTATTATTTGTGGCTGTGGTAGTTATTGCCGCGCCTTTGAGTGATTCCTATGCATCATGCACGGGGACTGATCCTAACGGTAATCCACAGACCTGCCTGTGCGCCAGCGATATCGAACCCAATCTTTTATATAATGCGGTGTATAATTCCACTGGCGGTTTGAATGGCCCATCGAGCGTTCTTGGGATGGGAGCGGATATAGTCCTCAACGTATTCAACACCGTCAATGGTATCATGGGCAGTATGGCGCAAAATTTCTATAATGGCGTTATCCAGAACAGCAATTATCAGGATGCCATAAACAGCCTGTTCATACTGTATGTTACCATATACGGCGTGCTTATCATGTTCAACATGGCTTCCCATAACATGGCCGAAGTTGCAGGCCGTCTCATGAGAATGGGAGTGATCTGGTCTTTAATGGGGCCAACCGGCTGGAACTTCTTCAGCTATTATATGGGGCAGCCTACCATTGACGGTATGAATGCACTGATTACCGGATTTTCGCAGGCAAGTACCGGCTCGGGCATAACGGCTATTGCCAATACAGGCATGTTGAGTGCACAAAGCATGTCCGCGCTGACAGGACCGATGACGCTCGTATTTTCGATCACATTCCTGATCATGTTTATCGCCAACCTGTTTTCGCCTTTAGGATATTTTATGATTCTGGCCCTCCTGTGGGGTCTCATAGATTTCATCCTTATGATGTTTGGCGCATTGCTAACGTATGTGAAAGCGATAGTGGGGCTTGCTTTTCTTTTCGGTACCGCGCCTATTTTCTTCAGCTTTCTCCTTTTTGAAAAAACCCGGCAGATTTTCATGGGATGGGTAAGTCATGTGCTTGGCTTTTTTTTGGTTCCGGTGCTGCTCTTCGCTTTTCTCGGTTTTTATACAGTTATATTATTAAATACGCTGTCCCAGATAATGTTCAATACTACGACAAGCGGTACCCTTATCGATTCTTTCATAGGCCCGGTGGATTACTGCTGGCTGACTTTCTTTAATTTCGGGGTACTGGACTTTCACTGGTGGCGGCCGACAGACGCTTATATGGTCGGGGGGCAGATGGTAAATAGCTGTGCAAGCCACTGCGGCCAGTCAGGCGACTGGCAGGGACCGCCTTCCATTCATATCGTCGATGTTCTGTTTTTCCTTTTGCTTACCCACATCGGCAAGCAGCTCAGCAAGTTTGTGGAGCAGGTTGCCCACAGCATAAGCGGCGCTACCGGTGGCGGGATTGTAAGGAGTGAGGCCGTCGGCAGATGGATATCAAATAGTGTATTTGGCGGTCGCAGTCAGGGAGAGGCTCTGCGGGATCTCGGGGGAGCCCTCAAGTCCGGGGCAAGCAAGGTGGGCCACGGTGCGCAGAATCTGGTCTCAAAAAGACAGGAGATTGGTGGGGCAGTAGGCCGCGGCGCGCAGAGAGTAGCCAAAGGCGTTACCAGAACGGTGCTTGATCCGAAGCAGGCGCTCGCGAGTGCAAAATCTGCCGCAGGCCATGCGGCTATGGCAGGTCTAAGGAATGCAACGCTTCAGAAAGGCACCAGAACTCGGAAAGCTGTAGAAAAGGCTATAAATAAGCGTCTTGCTCCTATTTACAATGCCGCAGAAAAAGCTGCAGACTTTATTAGGAATCCGGAACAGGCTATACAAAATGCTGCAAATAAGGCTTTTGCTCCTATTTACCGTGCTGCGGAGAATGCTGCCAATGATATTCGCCAGATAGCAGCGGCAGGACGTAAGCTAGGTCAGAATCTACAGAAATTTGGCCATGAAGTATCTGAAAAATGGGAGGAGTTTAATATAGCCCTGGATAAGGTTGAAGAAGCCTTGGAATCTGTACCTCGGCAATTTACCAGAGAAAATGTTGAGAAGGTCAAGACAACCGTCAATCATAGATTGGATGAAGCTGCGGATAGATTTGAAGATGTCATAAATGTCGTCAACAACTTTAATGCTCCTAAATTTGTTAAAGACGGCGTTGTTCAAGCTGGAAAAAATTTAAATCGAGCGGCTAGGCGTTGGCACAGTGCTATAGATAAATGGTCACAATCCTAATAAAAAGTTGAAATCTCAGAATTGGGTATCTGTAACTCCTTCTAGTGATATGGGGCAATTTTTTTTGATGTATTCAGGCAACAGTAATCGGATAATAACCACAACATATAGTTAATATTTGGTTAACGGACGCAATTTGTATTTACAATTTGTTAATATAACGGATAATTCGTTTAACAAATAGATATAGTGCGGCTTAGGCATATGTTCTGGATATTCTGGAAACATTTCATGATGAATGGCGTTGGTGCCAATCTTTCTGAGAGAGAGGGCACTCATATTCATTCTTCCAATCATAATTTCTCCAAGAAAAATTCTCTCACGCATTCAGTGGATGGCATTGGTATGGAGGAACTGGCTGAAACCTTTTCAGAATGCGGCAATGATATTTTCTGCAAGATGGACGAGTCCCTGAATTGCGTTTATCTATCCAGAAATTGGGAGACGCTTACTGGTTTTTTAGTGGAAGAAGGCCTTGCCGAAGGCATGAAGGAACAGGTTGCTGCTGAGCATTTAAGCAGGATAGAGGGATATTTATCGCATGCGAATGCGGATTTGCCGCCCGTGCATTTTCAGATGAAACATGCAGATGATAGCTGGCACTGGTATGAAATCCAGCTTGCTAAGGCTGTAAGCAACCGTGCGAAAGGAACCTATACCTGCCTGTTGCGCAATGTCAGCGAGCTTATGACGGCACAGAGCAACCTTGAGCGGGCAAGGGCCGAAGTTGATGTTGCCAATAAATCCCGTTCGGAGTTTCTTGCTAATATGAACCACGAATTGCGCACGCCGCTGAATGCCATTATCGGTTTTGCACAGATGATGGAAAGTGGCATATATGGCGATATCGGACATCCGAAATATAATGATTATGTAGGGAGTATCCAGGAAAGCGGCCTGACTTTGCTTGCGAAGGTGAATGATCTGATAGAGATTGCCAATATAGATTCAGGCAATATTGTGCTCAGCGATGCGCCCTGCGATTTGTTGAAAGTCGTCCGGCGGGCAATAGAGCTGCATTCGCACCGCGCATTCTCAGAACATGTGAATCTGAGAGAAAATCTTCCGCTTCATCCTCTGACGGCGGTAGTGGATGATATACGGATATTGCAGGTGCTGAGCAACGTTATATCCAATGCCATAAAATATAACCGTCCCGGCGGAACGGTGGATGTATATTGTGAAAACCGCAGGGATGGGGGCATCAATATCGTTGTTGAAGATGACGGGACGGGAATAGCCGCCAACCACCTGCGCAGGATATTATATGCATTCGGCCAGGACAACAGTTTCTTTGCGCGTACCCGCGACTGTGTCGGGCTGGGGCTTGCGCTCTCCAAGGAAATAGTGAAACTGCACCAGGGCAGGATAGATATAGAGAGCGAGGCAGGCAGGGGCACTGTCGTCAGGATAATGCTGCCTGCTGAGCGGGCTGTGAAGAAACATCCGCCTAAAAACCGTAAGGTGAAAAAGCTTGAAGCCCCTGCTGCCGAACTGGTAGAATAGCGGCATGACCGATACCAGGAAAATTATACTGAAGAGCGCGCTTGCGCTTGTGCCGTTTGACGGCTGGAGTGAGTACACTCTAAGGCAGGCTGCGAAGCGTTCCGGCCTGACTGAAGCTGATCTGAAACGGGCGTTCCCCGCAGGGGCAAGAGATTGTGCGGCTTTCTTTCTTGAGGAGGCTGACAGGGTATTGAGTGAAATGCTGCCGGAAAAAGAACTGGCTCATTTACGGGTTCCTGAGCGTATTGAGAAACTCATACTGACCAGGCTTGCCAATTGGATAGAAGTGCGTGAGGTGGTCAGAAGAACGATCAGCTTCAATGCTTTGCCATGGAACAGTTTCATGGCGCACAGGATGTTATACCATACAGTTGACCTGATGTGGCGCTTAGCAGGTGATAAATCCACGGATTTCAGTTTCTACACGAAGCGCGCAACGCTTGCCGCGGTTTATAGCGGCACGGTGCTTTTCTGGCTGGATGATAATTCCGAAAACCAGCGGGAGACGGCATTGTTTCTCAAGCGCCGTCTTGGCAACGTGGCGGATTTTGGCCGTTTCAAGAAGAAGCTTCGCTGTGCATGAAACGTAAGGTGCGTTTAAAACCTGCTATATGAGAAGTTTGCACGCACCCTTAAAAATAAGTCAAGTAATTATAGGATAATAAGCGGCATAATGCTAAAATGCAGTTCGCAATGACATAAAAATAATTTCCTAACTATGCTATTACGTCCATGCTTAAAATAGTGAGCCTTCCGTCGCCCAATTTCAGCAGCCGCGCCAGCGCGAAGGTTTCCCTGTTGGTGCTGCATTATACCGGCATGAAGTCGGTGCGCGAAGCGCTTGATCGTCTTTGTGACAGACAAGCCAAGGTAAGCGCTCATTATGTCATTGATGAAGACGGGACGGCTTACCGGATGGTGGATGAAGAACATTGCGCATGGCATGCAGGCGTCAGTTACTGGCAGGGGCACAGGAACGTCAATAATATTTCCATCGGGATTGAAATAGTCAATCCAGGGCATGAATTCGGCTATCGCCCGTTTCCCAAAGCGCAGATGGAGGCGGTTGCTGAAATCTGCAAGGATATTATTTTCCGCCACGCGATATCTGCCGATAATGTCGTAGGGCATTCAGATGTGGCGCCCATGCGCAAGGAAGATCCGGGCGAGTTGTTTGACTGGAAATGGCTGGCCGGGCAGGGCGTAGGTCTGTGGCCGCAACACGGATACCGTGAGATGGAAGAATGGAAACCTGTCATTGCACGGCTGGTGGAATACGGATATGAAGAACCGCAGGATGATGCGGGCATGCGCAAGATAATTACGGCCTTCCAGCGGCATTTCCGACCTTCCCGGCTGGATGGCGTCTGGGACACGGAATGCGAGGAACTGCTTGCCAGCCTGCGGAGGATGGTATAACCCTGTACCGCCAGACGGTCGGATGGTCGCCCGTTGGAAAGCGGGAGGAAAGTCCGGGCTTCACGGAAAACGGCGGCGGGTAATGCCCGCCTGGGGAAACCCAAGGGAAAGTGCCAAAGAAAATATACCGCCCGCTACACGTTGGCGGGTAAGGGTGAAATGGTGCGGTAAGAGCGCACCGCGCCTCTGGTAACAGAGGTGGCAGGGAAAACCCCGCTGGAAGCAAGACCAAATAGGGGCTGCGCGCCGGAATGCAAATTCCGGCAGGTGTTTCCGCGCTGAGCAGTCCGGGTAGGTTGCTTGAGGTAACTGGCGACAGTTATCCTAGATGAATGGCCATCTCCGCTCCATTAGGAGTTGCAAGACAGAACCCGGCTTACAGACCGTCTGGCAAAGTTCCTTTCATAACTTTACTTCTGCGTAAAATCTGCCCGTCATTGGCGTACTCGATCTTCAGTGCTATTCGCACACTCCGGTTCTGCGTGCGCTAATTCTTTCTCATATAAGCCCGTTATAAAGAGATTTATTTAAGGCTACTGTTCAGCTTCTCTATCAGCGGCGCGGGATCGGTATAAGGTTTGCTGCCAGTTCCCCATACCGGGTTGGGCCATGCGGGATCTTCTCTGGATCTTGCAATAACATGCACATGCAGTTGTGACACCTGATTGCCAAGCGCCGCTATGTTCATTTTATGGGGAGAGAATAGTTTCCTGACAATGCGTGATACGATGGTAATTTCGTCCATAAGCAGATGCTGATCATGGCTTGCGAGATCAACAATCTCTGTGGCGTTCTCAGCCCTTGGCACCAGTATGAGCCAGGGAAATAAGGCATTGTTCATCAGAAGTATTTTGCAGAGCTTCAAATCGGCAACCGGGAACGTATCGCGCTCAAGCTGGGGATGTAAGGTAAACATTCGGAAAGATATATATCAGCCGTAGTGGAAGGCGATCAGGCGCTTTACTTCCTTTTCCACTATTTTCTGGACAATAAGCGGAAGGTTCTCGTCCAGCCATTCTTTCAGCATGGGGCGCAACGCTTCCAGCACCAGGTCTTCAATAGTCTTTCCGCTGCGAAACTGGGGGGAGGGAATGTTAGGTATGGAAAAATCCTTATGGGAAGAATCGGCAATCTGCTTGAATGCGCTGACTGCGGCAAAAGCGGCGTTTTTGGATAGTAAGCCTGCCTCAGTATCTTCGGCGGCGGGTATTTCTGCGGCACTGGGGGCTGGTGCCGGTGCTGCTGCGGCTATCTCCGGTATCGCTTTCTCGATGTTCTGAGGAGGGGCGGGCTGGGCTGCGGGTGGTGTGGGCGGTGGGGTATTTGCCATAGTTACATCATCCTTAACAACATTGGTAAGATCGTACACATCGCTTTCCGCAGCTGGCTTTTGTTCCGCACCCGTATTATCATCCATTATGCGCTTAATGGACTGCAGAATTTCTTCCATCGATTCCTGACCCGCCTGTTCTGCCGCTTCAGCCATAATATACCCGTGTCAATATATTTTATGTGGATTATGATAATAAGATACAAAAAAAGAAATACCAAAGAGAATTTATATCACAAATCACTAATTTGGTAAATTGTGGTTTAAAAGAGAAGATGTTTTTACACGTTATGAAATAGCCCGTTGATAGAGCCGCTTTCCTGTCCGTGCAAGGTTTGTCCACGCTTAAATCACGGACAAACCTTGCACGGGACGCCGCTCTATGTTAAGAAGCTGCCTCGAGTCGGGGTGTAGCGCAGCCTGGTAGCGCATCAGTCTGGGGGACTGGGGGTCGTCAGTTCAAATCTGGCCACCCCGACCATCCGCCTTCGCTTACGCTTCGGCGTGATTTGTCACGGTGAAGTGTGTTAGAGAAGTGTATGTCATGCCGTAACGATAGTGAAGGCTGACCATGTCAATTATCTTTATTCCGCTTTTCCGGCTGCAGTAATCCATTGACGTGATTGATCGGGATATTTTTCTAAAGCTTTACTGTTATTATAGTATTCTCCATTCAATATTAAATACAGGTTGATGATTATCAACAATCTGATATTATTATATTATTACTACTTCCTTATCTCTATAATTTTAGCTTAAATTAACCAATAGTTAATTATTTTTAACTATAATTAACTATAATTTGCAGGTATTTTCGTATACTCAACCTAGGGTTATCCGTGTTCAACCTGAAGGCAAAAATGACTATAAGGCGTAAACTAACACTGATGACTATGGCGATCAGCGTCGCAGCGGTTGTGTGCGTGGTGACCGCCATTGTGATGTCGCTTATCTATGACATGAAAAAGAGTAAAATCGAATCGGTTGCGCTGATAGCAAAAATTGCTGGCGACCGGAACTCTGCGGCGCTTGCGTTCGGAAGCAAGGAAAGCATACAGCACAATCTTGAGATATATCATTTCAGCCCGTCCATTCGGGCGGTCTGCATATATACCGAAGGCGGCGACCTGTTCGGGGAATACGAACCGGATGCCAAGAGCGGTGCCTGCGCTCCCAAATTTTCGCTTCTGCCGGATAAAGTCAGTGGCTTCATCACCGTTAAGGATAAAATTGTCCACGAAGGATCGATGCTTGGGCATATTTATGTTATCAGCGATACGAGTGAAATAGATGTCTATATAGCAAAAATAAGCAAGATAGGCGCTGCCGCTGCTGCCTTTACACTGATGGTGATGCTGGGCGCATCCGCTTATTTTAGTAAGCATCTTGCCAATGCGATAGGAGAGCTGACCTCTACCATACAATCCATCACTGAAAGCAAGAATTACTCCCTGAAGGCGAAAACGTATTACAATGACGAGCTGGGTATCCTGGCAAAAGCGTTTAACAAGATGCTTAATGAAGTGCTCAAGCGGGACATAGAGCTTGCGGTCGCGAATGAGATGCTGGAGGAAAAAATATCGATTCGCACCCGGGAGTTGCTTGAAGCCAAACATAGGGCGGAGCTTGCCAGCGAGGCGAAATCGGAATTCCTGCGCAATATGTCGCATGAATTCAGGACGCCGTTGCATGCCATCATGAGCTTCTCGGCCTATGGGATAAAGGAATTTAAGGATTCAGAGCGCGCCGAGCTTAAGAAATATTTTGAGCAGATCAATAAAGGCTCGGAGAGGCTTACCAAGCTGGTGAATGAAGTGCTTGAACTGGCTCAGCTTGAGAAGGGCACTTACCGCTTCTCGATGCAATACCGCGACATCCGTGAGCTGGCGGATCGTGCCTGCGAGCTGGTAGCGTCGCTGATGCAGGATAAGAATATCAAGCTGTGCATCAGCCATTATCCGGGCGTTGTTGGTGCCGAGTGCGATCAGGACAAGATCACGCAGGTCATTACCAACATGCTTTCCAATGCCATAAAATTCACGCCGCGCGATAAGGCTATTATAGTCAGGACGCGCGTGGTGAACGGCATGTCGCAACTTTCCATTATTGACGAAGGGGTGGGCATTCCTGAAAGCGAAAGAGAGTCTATATTCGAGTCCTTTAGGCAGAGTAGCCGCACCAATGCGGGTACCGGGGGAACAGGGCTCGGGCTTGCAATATGCAGGGAGATAATAACGGCGCATAAAGGTAAGATATGGGCGGAAAATAACCCCAGTTTCATCGGCGCATGTGTGACATTCAGCCTGGCTTATGTGGTTTCGCCGCCCAAAGATATGGCAAAAGATACGGGTAATAACAATCAGGAGGTTTCCCATGTTGAGCGCTACCAAACCTAAACGCATGATTCTTGCTCTCGATGACGACGAGGCGAATCTGATCATATTGGAGAAAGCCGCAAAAAACTCTGGCTATGACGTGAAATCCTTTCTGTCGAGCGAAGATGCACTTGCCTATCTTTCCGACAATCCCAAAAGCATCGATATTGCTGTCATCGACAAGATGATGCCGAAAATCAACGGCATTGAAATGCTTGGGAAGATAAAGCAGAACAACGCGCTCAAACATATACCCGTCGTCATACAGACCGGCGATGTAGGCCTGAAACAGATGCATGAAGGGCTCGAAAAAGGCGCTTATTATTACCTGACCAAGCCTTTTGCGCCGGAAACGCTCGGGGCCATACTGAAGTCCGCCGAGAGCGAGTGCAATCTGTTTGATGAACTCGTTTCCAAGGCGGTCAACGAACAGAAAAAGTTTGTGCGGCTGCTTACCAAAGGGGAATTCAGCATCCGTACATTCGCGGAGGCCAGATTCCTTGCCGCACTGCTTTCGCAATCCAGCAAATCCCCATCCAGCGTAGCGCGCGGGTTGATGGAGCTCTTTTTTAACGCGATTGAGCATGGCAACCTGGAACTGGGATTTGATAAGAAGCAGGAATGCATGGTCAATAATTCCTATAACCAGGAAATTGTTTTAAGGCTGAGCAATGAAAAATATAAGAACCGCGTGATCAAGGTCGAAATCCAGAATGGGCTTTCGGAAATGTATGTCCATATATCATATGTGGGCGTTGGATTTGACTGGAAGCAGTATCTCGTGAGCGACACTAATCTCAACCTGAATATGCCCAATGGCCGCGGGATCGCCATTGCCCATAAGCTACTGGGCGGCATACACTATAACGCCAAAGGAAATGAGGTGTCGTGCCGGGTGGAGCTTGGTTAGCTTGCTTTCGCTTCCTTAGCCTCTTTATTTTCCAGGCTCTTGTTATAAGCATAGAGTGCGGCGAAATCGATGGGGTCGAGCATCATCGGCATAAAGCCGCCGTCGCGGGTGACATCGGAGAGCACACGGCGGGCGAATGGGAATAACATGGCCGCGCAGTCTATAAAGAGAATTTGCTCCGTCTTGTCTTCCGGAATGTTCACGAGTTGGACGATGGCGGCGTAATCCAGCTCCACCATGAACAGGGTATGCTCCTTGCTTTTGGCGTTGGCCGCTATTTTGACGGTTACCTCGAAATGTTGCTCATTGAGCCTTTGCGCTTTCAGCGAAACGTCCACTTTGACGTCGGGTTTTTCTTCGGGCGCTATGAGCGTTTGCGGTGAATGCGGATTTTCAAAAGACAGATCTTTTATATATTGGCCTCTTACAAGAAATCTTGGTATCTCATTCGTGTCTTTTTGCATAATTCTCCCCGTTGTGGTGAGGTCTGTCTTACGATTATTGTATTGCTTATGCAAGCAGATAAGATAATTATCATCCGGAGAAAATCAGAGGAGATGCCATGCGTAAGTCCATACTATCTTTCTGTATCATATTATTTTTATCTTGTCTTCCCGCCGTTGCGGATGAAGCGGTTGCTTCCAGGCCTGTTTACGGCATTTCCATATTCGGCAAGCTTAAGTATCCTGAGGATTTCAGGTATTTTGACTATGTAAACCCGAATGCGCCCAAGGGTGGAGAAGTGAAACTTGGAGCCATAGGCTCTTTTGACAGCCTCAACCCGTTTATTGTGAAAGGCAATAAAGCCCCCGGGATAGGAATGCTGTTTGAAAGCCTGATGGTCAATTCACTGGACGAGCCGCAGTCCATGTATGGCCTGATTGCTAAAAGCGCGATCATTGCGCCGGACAGGAGCTACGCGGAATTCATCATGCGCCCTGAAGCGCGGTTTAATGATGGGACCCCGATCACCGCGGACGATGTGGTGTTTTCTCTTGGAATTTTCAAGAAAGAGGCTGATCCGACCTGGCGTATTACCTATGAGCCTGTAGCGTCCGTGGATAAGATTGACGATCACCATGTACGGTTTAATTTCAGCGACAAGACCAAACGCGAGCTTCCGCTCATTGTCGCTTCCATGCCGGTTTTATCGAAGAAATATTACAGCACGCATACATTCGGTGAAACCACGCTGGAACCGCCTCTGGGTAGCGGTCCGTATAAGGTGAAGTCCGTTGATCCTGGCCGCAGCATGACCTACGAGCGCGTGAAGAATTACTGGGCGAAGGATCTGCCGGTGTCGGTAGGGCACTATAATTTTGATACCATACGCTATGACATGTACCGCGATGAAACCGTGGCGCTCGAAGCGCTTAAGGCGGGCGCCTATGACTGGCGCGAGGAAAATATCTCGCGCATCTGGGCTACCGGTTATGATTCTCCTGCGCTGCGTGAAGGCAAGTTGAAGAAAGAGCTCATTCCCAACGAAGTTCCGCAGGGCATGCAGGCATTCGTGTTCAACATCCGCCGCGATAAGTTTTCCGACAGGCGCGTGCGCGAGGCCATCGGCCTGACGCTGGATTTTGAATGGATGAACAAGACCCTTTTCTATAATGCCTATAAACGCGATACCAGCTATTTTCTGAATACGCCATATGCAGAGAGAGGCTTACCTTCTCCTGAGGAGAAGGCGCTGCTTGAGCCTTATAAAGATACGCTGCCACCGGATCTGTTTACAAAGGAATTCAAACTGCCTGTGACAGATGGAAGCGGTGACAACCGTGAACAGCTCATCAAGGCTGATAAACTGCTTACTGAGGCTGGCTGGATTATAAAGGACGGGAAACGTGTCAATGCGAAGACGGGAGAGGTGCTTTCTCTGGAATTCCTTCTGCAGTCGCCCTCGTTTGAGCGAGTGGTGTCGCCGATGTGCCGTCACATGAAAAGGCTTGGTATCGACGCGAAGCTTCGCGTGGTGGATGATGCGCAGTATGTAAAGCGCGTGGAAACCTTTGACTATGATCTGATCGTGGCGGTGTTTAACCGGTTAGTATTTTATCCTGGCTATGAGCAGATGACTTACTGGCATTCGTCGCAGAAGAATCTGGAAGGCAGCAATAACGTCGTTGGCACGAGCAGTAAGGTGATTGACATGCTGCTGGATAAAATCGTCCATGCTAAAAGCGAGGAAGAACTGCTGGCGCCATCACGCGCGCTGGACAGGGTTCTGCTCTGGGAGCATTATACCATACCTAACTGGTATTTAGGAGCGTATCGTCTGGCCTACTGGATGAAGCTTCAAAGGCCGAATGCCACTATCAAATATTCCAACGGATTTCCCTCTGTCTGGTGGATGAGAAAGTAATGCTTGATTATATCCTGAGACGCCTGCTGCTTATTATCCCGACCCTGTTCGGGATAATGGCGGTTAATTTCGTTATCGTGCAGGCGGCTCCCGGCGGGCCGGTGGAACAGATAATCGCCAAGATAAAGCATGCCGATATGGACGCCACGTCGCGCATCAGCGGTGCCGGGTTTGAGGTGGGGGGCGTGCGTCCCACGAATGCCGTGCAGGAAAGTGCCGCGAACACCTATCGTGGTGCGCAGGGAATTGATCCGGCGATTATCAAGGATATTGAGAAAATGTACGGTTTCGACAAGCCGCCGCTGGAACGTTTTTTCATGATGATTAAAAATTACCTGAGATTTGATTTCGGGAAAAGCTATTTCCGCGACCAGCCGGTGGTTGACCTCATATTCGAGAAATTGCCGGTATCAATTTCACTTGGGCTTTGGACGACTTTGCTGGTGTATCTCGTTTCCATTCCGCTTGGCATCGTGAAGGCGGTGCGGGACGGCAGCAGGTTTGATGTTTGGTCAAGTACGGTAATCATCATCGGCTATGCCATTCCGAGTTTCCTGTTCGCCATACTGCTCATTATCCTGTTTGCGGGCGGCAGTTACTGGCACATATTCCCGCTGCGCGGGCTGGTGTCGGATAACTGGAATGAACTTTCATTGTGGCATAAAATCGCGGATTACTTCTGGCACATGATGCTTCCTATTATCTCCATGGTCGCCGGAGGCTTCGCGAGCCTTACCATGCTTACCAAGAATTCGTTTCTGGAAGAGATAAACAAGCAGTATGTCGTTACCGCGCGTGCCAAGGGACTAAGCGAGCGACAGGTGCTTATAAATCATGTGTTCCGCAATGCCATGCTGATTGTCATCGCCGGGTTCCCGAGCGCATTTATCAGCATATTATTCCGGAGCGCACTGATTATCGAGATCATATTTTCGCTTGATGGACTCGGCCTGCTGGGATTTGAGTCCGCGATAAACCGTGACTATCCGGTGATGTTTGCAAGTCTCTATATCTTTACACTGGTCGGGCTGGTGTTCAATCTGATTGGCGACATGGTATATGTGCTGGTCGACCCGCGCATCGACTTTGCGCGCAGGGGGAGTTGATAGTCAGTTTCTTTTAAACATATCCGCCGTAACACAATCAATAATACCAATCTTTTCCCAGACCTTGTTTTTGACGTAAGGTTCTTCGGCAAGGGCTTTTTCAAGTTCCTGCCTGCTGGGGAAGTCAAAGATCATCACGGAACCGATGGGCTTGTTGTTTTCACCTTCCAGCCGCGCTGCATAGAGGCATTTCTTTTCCTTGCGCAATACGTCAAGAAGCTCCAGATGCTTCTCACGCATCACGCACGGCATACCTTCTTTCGAGGCTATCACTGTAATCGTAAGCGGTTACCAGGAACTGCATAAAAATCGAAAGGAGGTTAGGCGGCTGCCTTTTCAGCGAGCGCTTTTTTGATCTGGCGTTTCAGCTTGCAGCCTTCTTCCGTCAGCTTGCTGTCGGAAGTGGAAGTAAGATACGCGTCCAGCCCGCCGTTATGGTCAACGGTGCGGATGGTGGCCGCGGTCAGGCGCAGGGAAACGCTACGTCCAAGCGCATCGCTCGTGAAGGAGATATGCTGGAGATTCGGCACAAAACGGCGGCGCGTCTTGCGGTTGGAGTGGGAAACATTGTTTCCGTACATCGGGCCGACACCGGTTAAATCACATTTTTTTGCCATAGGTTACCTGCGTTCTTAAGATTTGGAGGCGGCAATTTAGCCATTCAGCCCTGTTTGGTCAAGAGGTTTTTATGATATTCCAACCCTGCTTTTTAATAAATTCCGCCATTTCCAGAATATCTTCCCTTTTGTGCAGAGCGGAGAAGGCAAAACGCAGGCGGGTAGTGCCCTCCGGTACGGTGGGCGGGCGGATGGCGACAGCCAGGTATCCGGCATTTTCGAGTGATTTCGCAGCGGCAATGGCTTTTTTATCCTCTCCCAGAATGAGCGGGACAATGGATGACTGCGCCTCGTGAAGCCCAAGGGATCTGGTAAAAATACGTGCATTTTCAATTGGTTCTGCAGTAAGAGCAGGATTCTTCGCCATGATATCCAATGCGGCAATGGCTGAAGCAAGTGTGGAGGCAGGCAGTGCGGTCGAGTATATGAAGCTGCGGGCGTGGTTTGCTATGTAATCTATAATTTCCTTTTGGGCGCATACATAGCCGCCGTAAGCGCCCAATGTTTTTGAGAGCGTGCCAACGTAAATGTCTACCGGGTAGCTGAGTTTCCTCAATCCATGCGCGCCGTCGGCCATCAGCCATGCATCATGCTTCTTCGCAAGCTTTCCAAGTCCGGCAAGCGGCGCGAGATCGCCGTCCATGCTGAAAACTTCGTCCGTGATTATGAGGCAATGGCGGTATTTACCCCGGAAAATTGCAAGCAGGCGTTCGCAGTCCTTTACGTCGTTATGTTTAAAGCGGAATAGTTTGGCATCTGACAGCTTAGCTCCGTCCAGCAGGCAGGCGTGAACCAGCTTGTCCGCAATGATCAGGTCGTCCTTGCCGACCAGCGCCGGGATCACTCCTATATTGGTAAGATAGCCGCTGCCGAACACGAGCGCCTTCTCATAGCCTTTCCATTTTGCGAGTTTTGTCTCGAGCTGCTCATAAAGAGGATGGTTTCCGGTTACCAGGCGGGCTGCACCCGCGCCGCTGCCATATTTTTCTATGGCGTCCATTGCCGCTTTTTTCACCTCCGGATGATGGGAAAGGCCGAGATAGTCATTGCAGCTGAAAGAGATTAATTTCCTGCCGCCCTGCTCTATTATACCGCCTTCTTCGCGCAGCGTCGGTTTCAGCTCGCGTTTACGCGACTGTCCGGAAAGTTCCTTTAACTTTTTTGTTGCGGCATCCGCTAAAACTGCCATTCTCACTTCCAAATTTACTTATATGAAGAGGTCTTATGATACGTCACGATTGGAAACAACAGGAAGTAATGGCACTTTTTAACCTGCCTTTCAATGATCTGGTTTTTCAGGCGCAGACTGTGCACCGTGCCAACTTCGATCCCAATGCAGTGCAAATCAGCACGTTGCTTAGCATAAAAACCGGGGGATGTCCCGAGGATTGCGGATACTGCCCGCAGAGCGCGCATTTTGATACTGGCGTGAAGGCCGGGAAACTTATGGACGTAAAGGCCGTAGTTGAGGAGGCGCGCAAGGCTAAGGCGGCTGGAGCATCGCGTTTCTGCATGGGGGCGGCATGGCGCTCGCCGAAAGATCGTGACCTCGCAAAAGTGTCGGACATGGTGCGCAAGGTAAAAGCACTTGGGCTTGAAACCTGCGTTACGCTTGGCATGCTCAAGGAAGGGCAGGCGAAGGCACTCAAGGATGCCGGGCTTGATTATTACAATCATAATATTGATACTTCCGAATCATTTTATTCAGAGATAATCACTACACGCAAATTTCAGGATCGCATTAATACGCTGAACCATGTGCGCGAGGCCGGAATCAACGTCTGCTGCGGCGGCATTGTCGGGATGGGAGAGAAAGTGGAAGACCGCGCTGAAATGCTCCGCACGCTCGCCAACATGCCGGATCATCCGGAAAGCGTGCCCGTCAACATGCTGGTGCAGGTAAAGGGGACCGGGCTGGACAGCGCGCCGCGCGTCGAGCCGCTCGATTTTATCCGTACCATTGCGGTGGCAAGGATACTGATGCCAAAATCCTTCGTACGCCTTTCCGCCGGGCGCGAGGAAATGAGTGAGGAGATGCAGGCGCTTTGCTTCCTGAGCGGCGCCAATTCGATATTTTACGGTGAAAAGCTCCTCACTACACCCAATCCGGATGCCAATGAAGATATGCAGCTTTTTGCCAGGCTTGGGATTAAGCCGCTGCAGTTGGAAGCGGCTTAAAATGTTTAAGGTTGCAAATTGTGATCTTGGAAAGAATGTGGTGGTTGTCATTGCGAAGAGGCCATTGGCCGATGTGGCAATCCAGTATTTCTAATAGGATAGATCCGGATTGCTTCACTCGTGATGCTCGTTCCCAATGACAAGGCCAATAGTATTAAGCCAAATAAAAATTAACAATATCTTAAGCATATAGCTGTATATAAAGAATAAAACGAGCTCGATTGTGAATTGGTACAAAGATAACATAAACCACATATGGCTGCCGTATACGCAGATGAAGGATGCCGCTCCTCCACTTGCGGTGGTAAGTAGCGAAGGGTGCCGGATAAGGCTTGCGGACGGGCGCGATCTGGTGGATGGCATCGCTTCCTGGTGGACGGCCTGTCACGGCTACCGCCATCCGCATATAGAAAAAGCGGTGATAAAGCAGCTTGAAACGCTGCCGCATGTGATGTTCGGTGGCCTTGTGCATGAGCAGGCGCTTCGGTTGGCCGGAAGGCTTGTAAACTTTGCGCCTCAGGGACTGTCAAAAGTGTTCTTTTCCGATTCCGGTTCCGTAGCGGTGGAAGTCGCGCTCAAGATGGCACTGCAATACTGGCAGAATAAACGCCAGCAGAGCCGCAACCGTTTCCTGTGCTTTAGGCACGGCTATCACGGTGATACTACGGGAGCGATGTCGGTTTCCGATCCTGATTCCATGCACAAGGCGTTTCGCTCCTACGCGGTGAAGCAGTACGTGGTGGATATCCCAAGTGACGAATACGGCTTTGTCGAGTTGGATAGCCTGCTGGACGGGATACATAAGAATGTAGCAGCCATCATCATAGAACCGCTGGTGCAGGGGGCGGGCGGGATGAGGTTTCATTCCTCAGATGTCCTTGCCGAGATTCACCGCATATGCAAAAAACACGGCATTCTGTTTATAGCGGATGAAATCGCCACCGGGTTTGGCCGCACCGGCTCCATGTTCGCCTGCAACGAGGCGGGGATTTCCCCGGACATCCTGTGCGTGGGCAAGGCTTTGACTGGCGGAACCCTGTCACTCGCAGCCACGCTTGCCACTGATATGGTATTTGACGCTTTTCTGCATGACGAGCCGGATTATGCCTTCATGCATGGACCGACCTATATGGCAAACCCGCTCGCCTGTGCTGCCGCCAATGCCTCACTGGATTTGTTTGAAAGCGAGCCGAGGCTTGAGCAGGTGGCGCATATTGAAACACAGTTGCATGAAGGATTAATGCCTTGCCAGACAATGTCTTACGTGGAGGATGTGCGGGTCAAAGGCGCGATAGGGGTAGTGCAGCTTGAAAAGGCGCGCATGGATAAAAAATGGCTGCGGGAACGCTTCATAGAGGAAGGCGTGTGGCTGCGTCCTCTGGAGGATGTCATCTATATCACGCCCGCTTTTACTATCCAGTCGGATGAGTTGAAGAAACTTACGGACTCGGCGGTTAAAGTGGTTGGTGATCTGGCTGATAAATAGGAAGAATGTAACAAAAGATTCATCGTTCACATGTTGTATTTATTATCATAAAGTGACCGCTAGCTTAGTTAAGGAATATAATATACATTGTGGCCTCCCAGTTCAAGAAAATCCCACTGTTGAGACTGCTGCAGCAGCGGTGCGGTCACAAACTGTTTGGGGAAATATGCAAAGCCCCTCAGGCCATGCCAATGGAGGCGTTAGTCGGCAATAATTAATCCCAATCCCCCCATTCTTTCCAGTTGACAAATGCAAGGCGCTCGCCTATTTTGCCCAGCCTGTTTAAACGGACTGGAATAGTACTAACCTTATGAAAACTTATACTGCAAAGCCTTCCGATGTGAAGCCGAACTGGTGGGTCATAGATGCCGATGGCGTTGTCCTTGGCCGCCTTGCAACCGAAATATCCAAACTCCTGCGCGGGAAAAACAAGCCCATTTATACGCCGCATATCGATACCGGAGACCACGTGATTGTCATTAATTGCGAGAAGGTTAAGATGACCGGACGTAAAAAACAGCAGAAGGTGTATTACCACCATACCGGCCATCCGGGCGGTATCAAGGAACGCAGCGCGGAATTCGTGCTCTCCACCCATCCGGACCGTATCATCAGCAAGGCCGTTGAGCGCATGATGCCGGAAGGCCCGCTCGGCGAGCACCAGTTTGCCAAACTCCGCATTTACTCCGGCACGCAGCATCCGCATGAAGCGCAGCAGCCGAAAGTATATAATTTCGCAGCGAAGAATCCCAAAAACAAAAGAGCAAGTTAGAGGTCACAATGGCTAAAGCCAAAACTGCAGAGAAGATGGAAAAACCGGTAAAAACCGTAAAAGCGGAAAAGCCTGCCGAACCCAAATCCAATACTAACATATTGCGCACCTATGGCACCGGTCGCCGTAAAGACGCGACAGCACGCGTATGGATCACTCGCGGCAGCGGCAAAATCACTGTCAACGGACTGGATCTTGCCAAATACTTTGCGCGTCCGGTTCTGCGCATGATCATCAACCAGCCTTTCGCCGTGTTAAACCGCATCGGTAATTTTGACGTTAACTGCACCGTAGTCGGCGGCGGCCTTTCCGGCCAAGCCGGAGCGGTTCGCTTAGGGATTAGCCGTGCGCTCGATAAGTACGATACGGAATTTCACAAGGTACTGCGTCAGGGCGGCTTCCTTACCCGCGACGCGCGTGTTGTGGAACGCAAGAAATACGGCCGTGCGAAAGCGCGCAGAAGCTTCCAGTTCAGCAAGCGCTAAGTCTGTTCTGCTGCTAAAGGCATCTGGGTTATGGCATTCCTGCCGGTCGCTTGTAATGGCATATTTTTTGTTACTAAAGCGAGTATAGTATGAGCACGCCCGTTTCCAGCCGCCGTAAATCCATCCTTACCATACGCGACCTCAAAGGCAGCAAGCCTGTTGTGGTGCTTACCGCCTATACGGCTCCCATAGCGCGGTTGCTCGATGAGCATGTCGACATACTGCTGGTGGGGGATTCGCTTGGCATGGTCTTATATGGCATGGAAAGCACCCTTCCGGTTACGCTCGACATGATGATTGCGCATGGGGATGCGGTGGTGCGATCCTCCAGGTCAGCGATGGTAGTGGTGGATATGCCGTTCGGCAGCTATCAGGGATCGAAGGAAACCGCCTTTAATGCCTGCGCAAGGGTTCTCAAGGAAACCGGGTGCCAGGCGGTAAAAATCGAGGGCGGTGCAGAGATAGCGGAGACTATTGCTTTTATTACTGCACGTGGAATTCCCGTAGTGGGGCATGTCGCCCTGATGCCGCAATATGTGAATGCCATGGGCGGATACCGTTATCAGGGCCGCACTGCAGCGGAGCGCAAAAAAATAATGAATGATGCGCTGGCTGTCGAAAAAACAGGCGCTTTTGCGATTGTGCTGGAAGGGATTGAAGAAAACCTGGCGCGTGAGATTACCGAAAAATTATCCATTACTACTATCGGAATAGGGGCATCGCCGCAGTGCGACGGGCAGGTGCTTGTCACCGAAGACATGCTTGGGCTTACCGATATGCGCCCGAAGTTTGTAAAAGAATACGCGGATCTGGGAAAAGCGGTAAGCAAGGCCGTCGCAAACTATGCCGATGAAGTAAGAAAGCGCACATTCCCCGAACTAACACATTGTTTTTCCCAGAAAGTGGATCTGCTTAAGCGGAAGCCATAAATAGCCGGAATTGTCATAAAAATTTAACCTTTATGCGATAGGATAACCGTGAGAGCTAGGTTATACTGTTTTTACAGTAATATAGGGTACATATGGCACGGCCGCCGACAAGAACAAGAGGAACAATACATGAAGAGCTACATCCTCTTTCCAAGGTAACTCTGGGCGAGAAGCTTTTCAATACTACCGGGCAGAGCCTCAATATGGCTTCCTTCATGCTTATGTTTCCTATGATGCTGCTTGGCGGTGTGTCGGGTTTTTTCAGCAAAAGAATGTCGCCGGACAGCGGTCTGGGTACCACACTGGGGAAAGTATCTAAATTTTCCGGCATTCCCAATACCAATCTGGCAGACGTGCCGGGAGTGCTGGAAGAAACTCTGGGAATGGGCGCCAGGAAACATGCAGAATCCATTGGAAATTTTGCCAACAGGATGCTGGGCCATAATATGGCTAGCAGGCTGAGCAAGGTGCCGATGCTGAGCGCGGTGCAGCTTGGCATATCGGGCTTCAGTCTGGCAAGCACCGGCCGGACTTTCGCGGACAAAATCCGGGTGCTCAAGCATCTTTATCATGACGTGACCGGCCGAAATATTTCCACCGTATCGCTTCTTATGGGGCATAACCTCCCGCCAATTGTAAAGCGTGCGAGAGGGCAGTCGCTGGGCTTAAGGACAGGGCTTGCAGCGTTTATGGATGTAGGGCTGACCGCCTTTAACGTATGGAGCATGCTCTATCCGGACAAGCAGCCTAAATTCATGCAGAGCGGATTTCTTTCCAATCCATTCGTCCAGGTGCTCGGTATGGGCGCCCTGTACCAGATACCTTCCATGCTGATAGGGAGCGGGCCTGATCCACTGACCGTATATAAAGAGTCGCACCGGTTCGCCGCTCGCGGCCCATTGCCTGAAGAAGGCTATGCCATGCTGGTGCGTAACCTTGCGCCAGGAAACATGAGTGACGATGAAGTGGCCGCGCGCGCGCATCAATGCTTTACGGAGCACTGGACTCCGAAAGAAGTGGCCGTCGGCATGTCGCAGACTTATGGACGCGGGGGATACCGCCCGGTTATTGGCCCGGCGACGGCACGGCTTCAGGCCGAAGGATACCGGCAATACCAGCAAGGTCAGTATTAGTTTAGGCGTTTTCTTCCGTTTCTGCAGGCGCAAGCTTCTCAATTTTCAGCCGCGTAATCTGGTTGCCCTTCTTGTCCAGTATGGCAAAGCGCATGTTATGAAATTCGAATGCCTCCCCGACTTCCGGTATCAGCTCCGCCTCGTTTATGACAAGGCCTGCGATGGTGGACGCTTCGTCATCCGGCAGGTTCCATCCCTGTTCCCGGTTCAGGTCGCGGATGGTCATGCTGCCGTTCACGATATAGCTGTCATTGCCAACGGCGATGATGTCGCTCGTGACATGCTTATCATGCTCGTCATCTATGCGCCCGACGATTTCCTCGATGATGTCTTCCAGCGTAACCAATCCCTGCAGCACGCCATATTCATCCACCACCAGCGCGAGATGCTGCCTTTGCGCGCGGAATTCATGCAGCTGGCTGTTGATGGTAGTCGTTTCAGGTATGAACCAGGGTTTCACAAGAGTCCTGCGTATCTGCTCGCTGGTAAGCTTGCTATTATTTTCGCGCAGCGCCTTGATAAGGGTTTTGACGTGCAGCACGCCGATGATATTGTCCGGCTCCCCCCGCCAGAAGGGGATACGGCTATGGGCGCTGCCTACCGCATGGTTGATGATTTCTTCGACCGGAAGGTTGGCATCGATGGTTTCCATGTTGAGACGGTGCACCATGATTTCACTCACGAGCACTTCCTGCATGTCAAGGATGCTGCCCAGCATGTCGCGTTCCTGCTTGACCACTTTTCCTTCGTGGTGATGCAGCTCGATCGTGCCGCGGATGACATCGGCGGCGGAAGAAAGCGAATGGGTGCGGGTGATGTCGACGCCAAACAGCCTGAGAATGTTTCTGGTAATGAACTGCAGCGCCATGTTGAGAGGATGAAGCAGCTTCATCACGAGGCTGATGGCGGGGGCAAGATGCAGGGCGGCTTTTTCGGAATTCTGTATGGCATAGGTTTTCGGCAGAACTTCTGCGAAAATGACGACCACTACCGTCATGATGATGGTGGCATACAATACCCCGTTCTCATCCCCCCATGTCCTGATGGCAAGCTCCGTCGCTAAGGCGGATGCGAGGATATTGACGGCATTATTGCCGAGCATGATTCCCCCGATGAATTGTTCCTTTTTCTTGCGCAGGTTGCCGACAGCCTGGGCGCGTTTATTGCCCTCCAGTATCAGGTGGTAGATGCGCGCGCGTGAAACGGCCGTGATCGCGGTTTCAGAGCTTGAGAAGAATGCGGATAGCAATATGCATAGGAAAATGGCGGTCAGCGCAATTTCGGTTTCCATATACCTGCAGTTGTTGTTTAAAGGAATTACATCCTTACATCCTTTCAGTAGGGAATTCAAATAAAAGGATTGATTTGTCGCAGGAGGTTGAACTAATATGACGCCCTCGTAATTTCATATCTACATGGGAGGTTTTATGGCTGTATTAGTAGGTAAGGTAGCGCCGGATTTCACCGCGTCCGCGGTTCTGGCCGATAATTCGTTTGACGACAAGTTCAACCTGTTTAACCACCTTGGAATTAAGCGCGATGCAAACGGAAAAGTGACCAAAAAGGGCAGGAAGGGGATTCTGTTCTTCTATCCGCTCGATTTCACTTTTGTCTGCCCCTCGGAAATCATTGCGTTCAACAACCGCGTTAAGGAATTCAAGGCGCGTGGCGCTGAGCTCATCGGCGTGTCGGTAGACTCGAAGTTTACCCATCTTGCATGGAAGAATACGCCGGTGGAAAAAGGCGGTATCGGCGATGTGCAGTTCCCGCTGGTTTCGGATCTCACCAAATCGATCGCCCGTGATTATGACGTGCTGACGGGAGAGGCGGTGGCGTTTCGGGGCGTGTTCCTGATTGACGGTGAAGGCATAGTGCGCCATCAGATCGTCAACGATCTGCCGCTTGGCCGCAATGTCGATGAAGCGCTGCGCATGGTCGACGCGCTCAATTTCCATGAGGAGAACGGCGAAGTCTGTCCGGCCAACTGGAACCGCGGTGAGGAAGGCATGAAGGCAACCGCTTCCGGCGTTGCGAATTACCTGAAAAAGCATGCGAAAAGCTTGTAGGGAAAATATGTGATTTGTAGCCAGTGGTCAGCGATCTGTAAGGATCAGGCCACAGGCCGCAGGTCACAGCCGCTATGAATTATCACACCAAACTCCTCATTCTCGGCTCCGGCGCTGCCGGATGCACAGCAGCGATTTATGGCGCGCGTGCGGCTCTCAAGCCCATTATGGTGCACGGCATGCAGCCCGGCGGGCAGTTGACCATCACCACGGATGTGGAGAATTTTCCCGGTTTCGAGCACGCCGTCAAAGGGCCGTGGCTCATGGAACAGATGGAAAAACAGGCCTTGCACGTCGGCACGCAGATATTCCGCGACACGATTGTGAGGGTGGATTTGTCCAGGCGGCCGTTCATCTGCGTGGGCGATAACGGGGATGTCTATACTGGCGATACGCTGGTGATTGCGACCGGCGCCTCGGCACGCTGGCTCCATGTGCCGGGCGAGCAGACATTCCAGGGATTCGGCGTCTCCGCCTGCGCGACCTGTGACGGGTTTTTCTTCCGCGATAAGGAAGTGGTGGTAATAGGCGGCGGCAACAGCGCGGTGGAAGAGGCGTTATACCTCGCCCAGCTTGCGAGCAAGGTGACGCTCATTCATCGCCGCGATTCCCTGCGCGCCGAGAAGATCGGGCAGGAGAGGCTGTTCAGTAATCCCAAGGTTTCCGTGATCTGGGACAGCGTGGTCGAGGAATTCGTCGGCACGGAAGACCCGCCTGCTCTTACCGCCGCGCGTCTCAGGAACCTCAAGACCGGGAAGGTAACCGAGTTCAGGACCGACGGGGCGTTCATCGCCATCGGCCATATGCCCAATACCCATATTTTTGAAGGGCAGGTGGCTATGGACGAGGACAAATACATCATTACCAGGCCGGGCACGACGCAGACCAATATCACTGGCGTTTTTGCCGCAGGCGACGTGCAGGACAAGATTTTCCGCCAGGCCGTCACCGCCGCCGGAACCGGCTGCATGGCCGCCCTTGAGGCCGAACGGTTTCTGACGCATTAGCTGTTGGGCATATTATGGAGCGAAAGTGACTTGCTGATAGGGTTCGCCTTTATAATGGCGGCTGACCTGTATAGTCACTTTCTGATTCAGTTTATTAAGAAAAGCGATGAGGCGCTCCTGGCTGAACCGGCTGAATTTCGCGCACATGATTGCAGAGACCTCCGGCTGTTTCAGGCCAAGAAATTCGGCTGCTTCCTTCTGGCTGTAGCCTCGTTCTCTTATAATTCTCAGGACCTGAACGCCGAGCGCAGCCCGCGTATAAAGCTCGTCGGCATCCTCAAGGCCGAGATCGGCAAAGATGTTGTCAGAACTTATTTCAAATTCAATTTCTGTAATTTTCTTACTGGTCATTTTTTGCGTGCTCCCGTGCTTCCTTGTAACGTTTCATAATTAAATCCATGTCCTGTTTCGGAGTAGCTATGCCCTTCTTGGATTTTTTCTGAAAGGCATGCAGGACATATATTCTTTCTCCAATCTGAACGCCGTATACGATTCGGTAAGCATTCTTGTTGTAACGTTCGGCAATTTCAAAAACACCGCTCTCCACTCCTTTGAACGGTTTAACATGCTCGGCTGTCTCGCCGCATTGAGCGGCAAAAAGCGCCATGCCCATATCGCTGCGAACCTGTTTAGGAAACTCCTGCAGGCTATTTCTGGAATTTCCAAGCCAGACAACCGACCGTATATTGAACGTCATCCGCTTACCTTTATATATTATAACAAATTAATTATAAAAACAAGCTTATGAGTTGCAAGTCTGAAATGATAGATTTTATTAGGTAGTTGGTGAAATTTCCTTTTTTTACCGCCGAACTTGCGCTTTTTTGGCGTACTTATCCTTGTATTCTACTGGCTGGCGGCAAGATACCATGCATTTTAGACGATGTGTAGCGTTTTTCTGTCATCCTATTGAATTCCTTAGATTCCATCTTTCGCCGGAATGACGGCATACCCGCATGCCACCCGTCACGCCGCCACGCACCACGTTCCCCGTCACAAAACTGCCATAAAACTGTCAAATAAAATTAACACACTGTTAATGCTTAGTATGTATAATGGAGGGTAAGAAAGACTTAGATCGATGAGGGGTTTATGGCAGTAGTACAAGCAAGTCAAGCTCTGAATAGTGTTTTATCAGAGTTTCAATCTGATTATATTAATGGAATGGCTGAAGCATTAGGAAACAATTCATCTATTGGTTGGAACGAATTGAAGCAGGCAGGATTAGATGCTATTTTGAGAGGTATACGGACTAATCCATCCAGTCTCAATGCTAATTTTGCTAGAGATACAGCATTGCAAGGAGAACTTTTAACATATACCGATGCAAACTGGCCGAACGGACTTGAGCAGATGGTGAAAAAACATGCTGCACTAGCTCAGCAAACGTTGACACTAGCATCTTCTCCAACATTGCAGACAGTGGTGGCACCAAGTGGTCCAGTTTCGCAGCCAAATGGTCCTAAACAACCAATCGTTCCGTTGTCCCAGCCGCTGGGAACAATGCAGTTTCAAACTGTGCCTCAACAACCACAATTAGATTCGTCGTGGACACCTATTATCCAAGTATTAGACCAAGCGCTTGATAGACGAGTTAGAAGCTATTCTCATAATCCAAAATTTTCTGGTCTTGGTGCAGATGAATTTGCTCAGGCGGCAGTAACAGATTTTATCGGCGATCTACATACTAATAGATCATTCTTTGGAAATTTTTTAAACCCACCGGTGGTACCCACTGATCAAGAAGTACAAATCTTAGCGCAACTTTATTCAAGTGGAAGAGGGCGTCAAGTTTTAGGAGTTGCTTTAGGAGATGAATTAGATAGATCGCATAAGAAATTTATGGAAGGCAGTATGCGATCTGAGGACTACTCTCGCTTATATCTATTGGCTCAAGATGTATTGGGCACTGATGTGGTGGAACAGGTGGGTGATAAAGATAAAATTCTCACCAGAGTAATAGAAGGAAAAACTAGATTTGATGATGATGTGGAGAAACGCCTTGCTATGCTTGTGGCGGATCATGTCCCTACACATAGATCGAAATTTCTGTGGGTAATTCCAAAAGGAAGGATTAAAGAGGAAGAAAGATCACAGATGATTAGGGATATAAATAATTCTGTAGAGGCATATGTGACACAGCTATCTCTTCAAGATGTTCAATTTAATAAAGTTATTCATGAACAGAGGGGACAGAGACGCAACATTGGTTTGCAAATGGCACAGCATAATTCATCTAATATTACAGATGCTAGCCAAGACAGCGTTGGCAGTGAAGTAAACAAGTTAAATGCTATACAGGATACAACTGATCAAGTGCTTCAGGCAGATCAACGTCGACATGTAAGTAAAGGTAATATCAAAAGTCAGATTGAACAACTCTGCCAAACTCACTTTGATAATTATCATATAGACCCGAAACAAAGGGCTAAAATAGTAGATAAGATAGCAAAGGCTACTTATGAAGCTGCAGTGGTAATATCAGATCATGCTAAAGCAACCAAGCAACAATCTCAAGCATATCAGGAGGTAGCAGGAGGAAAAGCTCCTGGAAGATTACCTAGTGGTACTTTTCGCCAGTAGGCTAATATACAAATAAGGAAAGTAGGTAACTTTTTATGAATTATAATTCCGAGAATGCCAGAACAAATAATGAAGAAATCGCACAGACAATTCTTCAAGTTAGCAATTTGCAAATAACTTACATGTTACTTCAGCATGAAGCATGCATGAGAATAAAAGATGACAATATAGAGGACGGATTGGTCATGATGGGGGCTCTACATGCGATGCGTGATCTATATGAGAAGCACAAGAATCAGGTTCATGAACTTTTTAATGCAGATGATATGATGGCTGTCTTTAATCAGATGGGAATAGAAAAAGTCCTTTATTCATCTCTTAGTGATGACGTATTTAGAAGTAATTCCCTATATTTTGATATTCCGCCCCGTCCAGCTGGTGCTGAATACGCTTATAATGAAGCATTAGGTAAGAAAAAGACTCAGGAAGCCATGCAGAAATATTTCCCCGGCATGGTGGATGCGAAAGCCGCTTAATTATTATTTCCTCCTCGTCGTTCCCGCGCAGGCGGGAACCTCTTTTTCCGGATTTTATCCTATTGATGAAGAGATTGCCACCTTCGCGGCAATGACGATAATTTTTCTATATGCGTTCTTCAGCCCAGTGGCGCAGGGCATCATTCATCCGTGTCTGCCAGCCTTTGCCGGTCGCCCTGAATGCCTTAAGCACGTCAGGATCAATGCGCAACTTTATATCTTTCTTCTTATTGGGCTTGGGCGGCCTTCCACGCATCTTTTTAGAGACAAATTCATTGATGGCCTGCATGTATTCAGGCGACAGCACTGCCTCTGTCTTTACGCGCTTCATCCTTTTCCATTCGGCATCATTAAGCGGTTTTGCAGCTTCCAATTCAGGACTGTATTCTATTTTTACGCCATTGCTGGCCGTGAAAGTTTCAGTGGATTTCTTCTTCATATAAACTCCTTTCTCTCCGATTGGCTTTACGCAGGCTTATCACGCGGCGCTTTCTGCCCCTTGGCGTCCATACCAGCACATGCAGCCTTTCGCCAATCATTCCATATGTTATATAGCGGCGTTCCCCATAATCCCTGCGCGTATCCTCAAGCGTTACCGCAGTTTCCCAATCTATCATTTCAGCGCGTTCAAAGCCGAAGCCCCGCGAAGGATCATATTTGTTCTTCAGATTCTTTTTATAGTTGAATTCAATCTTCACTATTATTTGTACCCCCAATAATTTCCTTTGTCAATATTGATAAGAAATTATCTAAAGGCAGCTTATTATTCGCTGGATGTTTGTTCAATAACAAATGGCAGGAAGGGTCATGCAGAAATATTTCCCCTGCATAGTTGAGTCGGCGCGCAGGCGGCAATGACGATGGCTATTTACCCCTTAGGCGCTTCAGCCCGGTGCGTAGGCAGGCATGGTTAAGTATGCTTGACATGGATGGTGGTATTTGTATAATACAGTATATACATGTATATATTCAAAGATGTCGAAGGGTTTGAATGGGACGAGTGGAACAGGCATAAAAGCCTGGAAAAGCATAACGTCGCCGCCGAAGAGGCTGAAGAAGTATTTTTTGATGAAAACAAAGTGATAGCGGCCGATGCAAAGCACTCGGATAAGGAGGACCGTTTTATCCTGCTTGGCAAGACGAAAAAAGGGAGGTTGCTGTATATCGTTTTCACCCTGAGAAAAAAAAGAATCAGAATCATATCAGCGCGGAGCGTAAATAAAAAAGAGGTAGTTTTGTATGAAAAAGCCAATTAACAGATCGAAATTCAAGAACGAGGAAAAGGAAGCGCAATGGTGGGCGGATCTTGACCTGACAGAGCATTTTGAGCCGGGAGATTTCAAGCGTGCCCGGTTTCCCAACCTGAAACCTACTACCCGATCGGTGTCTATCAGGTTGCCGGAATGGCTGATCAATGAAGTAAAGGAAAGGGCAAATGAACTGGTGATACCTTATCAGACTCTTATCAAACAGCTTATTAAAGAAGGCTTACATATAAAGTAAATTATTACTCCTCCGCCAGATGCTTCAGCCCGGTGCGCAGGTAGGCGTAGCCGGTGACAAGCGTCAGCAGCGCGGCGGCCCAGAGCAGGATGTCGCCAAGCGTTTGCAGCATAGGAAATCCCGGCCCGAGCAGCAGCAGGAAAATCGCCACCATCTGGGCGGCGGTCTTGTATTTGGCAAGGGTGGAGACCGGCACGCTTATTCTTAAATCGGCAAGAAACTCCCGCAGTCCTGAAACCAGTATCTCGCGGCACAGAATAGCAAGCGACGGCAGTATGGCGGCCCGGTGGCTGCCAACAAGCAGCATCAGGCAGGTGGCAATAAGGAGCTTGTCGGCTATCGGGTCAAGGAATTTGCCTAGGTTCGAATGGGCATGCCATGCGCGCGCCAGATAGCCGTCGAAGAAATCGGTGATGCTCGCATAGAGGAAAAGCATGGCGCAGACGAGGTCGGCCGTCGTTGTGCCGATATAGAAAACCAGCACCAGCAAAGGTATCACCAGTATGCGCGAATAGGTCAATATGTTGGGGAGCTGCTTTTTCATAGGTTCTAGGGGCTAGGTTCTGGGTACTAGCGTATAGTATATTTCCGTTTAATTAGCCAGAATATTCACTAGAACCTAACTCCCAGAACCTAGGGTATAGACTTATAAAAAAGTAATAATTTACAGTGGTCTGTTTTTGTGATTC
>CAYVTI010000010.1:0-59242 GCA_964454545.1 uncultured Rickettsiales bacterium | reverse complement strand
TCTTCTCCCATGTTTTTGCGTCGGTATCGATGGAAAATAATTTGCTTCCACCTGCAAAAAGCGTTTTCCCGTCAGGAGTGGATAGGAATTTAAATTCATTCCATAAATTATTTTTGGGGATAGCGTTTATTAATTCCGCCTTCAATGTATCACTATCAAGATTTACAAAGAATGTCCCCAGCGTTGTATTCATCAACAGTTTCTTGTTGTCGTCGCCATATACGGTGGAGACGATCCTGTAATCGGTTTTGTCATAATAATCCTCTGGTTCTGGAGGAGAATGAGACGCATGTGCCTTCGTGTCTTGTTCCGGCATGTTATTTATTCGCCGTGATTGCAGTGTGCGGTCATCGAGATTGATCAGGAATACGCCATTATCCGTGATAATGAACAGATTCTTCTTATCATCTATATAAGTATGGCTTGTGCCTGAACCCCGGGAAAAGTCGTTATAGATATTATTCCTACCGATTAACGGAATTTTCTTTCCTTGATAATCTCCCATGAGATCTTTTACCGGTTCTTCTTTCAGTTCTTTATCTGTAAGATTTATGACAGATATCCCATCTTCTGTTTCTATGAAAAGTTTTTTCTTGCCGGTGGTGACTGCATATCCTCCGCATCCAGGGATATCTACTGATTTTACTTTCAGCCTGTCATAATCAATACTGAGAAATGTTATACCGGAAGAATGCGGCCAGAGCCGGTATTCTACTGCCAGCAGAGTCTTGTCGTTATTTACGAAGTCAATGCTCTGGACTTCTGAAGTGTCCGGGGTTTTATAATTATATATTGTTTTTGCTTCCAGATCCTGGTCTGTAAGGTTTACTAGGTACACTGTATCACTTGTGATAAGAAACAATTTTCGCTGGTCGTCTGTAACGTAAAATTTGGAAAAGACATTGCCAGCAGGAATGCCTTTTATTTCTTGCGGATGCCATGTATTGGCATTGAGGTTGACAAGAAATAAACTGTTATCTGTTTCGATAAACAGAAAATTCTTTTCGTTATTTAGCCCATAGGCTTTACCTTGAATGCCGTCTACCAGCAGATCGCTTGGAGATGCTTGCACCTGAGGCGGCATAATGCATGTTAATAACAGCGCTGCGATAGTAATGAATTGTCCCGCAATCTTATGCGAGGAGGCACTACGGGTATCGAACCGCTTCATTGAAACTATCCTACAGCGTTCTTAAGCTTGGAAACTGCCACTGGGGGAGAGAAGAAATATCCCTGAAACAGGTCAACGCCTGCTTTTAAAAGTTCCGCATGCGTCGCTTCCGTTTCTACCCCTTCCGCGATCAGGGTGGAACCGGCGGCGTGTGCCATTGCAACCAGTTCGCTTATGATGCGCAGTTCTTTCGCTCCCGAGGAATTATGCACCAGATCCACATCCAGTTTTATGAAGTCCGGGTGTACGGTTTCGAGAATCTTGTGCGCCACCGAAACCGAGGACATGTCGTCAAGAGACAGCAGATAGCCGCGCGAGCGGCAGTAATCGAAAATCGCTTTCAAGTGCGATATGTCGCGTGGAGTCTCGGAATGAGTAAAATCAAGCACGATTTGCTTCGCGGGCATGCCGTTGAATTTCGCGGCTTCGGAAAGCCCTTCGAGATATTTCTCCGGACGGTGGATAAAACCCGGTATGAGATTGATAAAAAGGAAACCGTCCAGATCGCTTGAGATAAAAGTTTTGATTGCCTTGAGATGCAGATAGCGATCCAGCATGTACTCCGCATTCAGATATTTGCTTGCCTCAATGATTTTTCCGCCACTGACGATGGAATCCGGCGTTTCCATGCGCGCAAATGCTTCATAGCCGAATATTTTTCCACGCTTGTCGAGGACCGGCTGCATATAACAAACGATGCGGTCTTCAAGCAGCGCCTCGCCCAGCCAGAGGCTGTCCGCCATCTTGTCCAGAACGCTGATGCTCTTCCTTGCGAAATCGAATTCCTTTGGGTCTGGCTGCGTATCTCCGATAAGCAGGGTGACCTGAGCCTTGTCCGCCATATCATGAGCCTGGATTATCCGGCGCATCTCTTTCCATTTCGGCTCCCACGGACCTGCTACATGCAATACATAGGACGTATTGGTGGTATCCAGCTTTTTCATGCCGAAAACGACAAGCGACTTTATAAAAGCGGGATCGTCATTGAAGGGAAAAACGGAAAGCCAGTAGTTGGAGGATTGATTGTAAGGCAGATTGAAAGCGAATGGTATCTTTTCAGAGGTCATACGGTTTCCATTCTTATTCCAAGCAGGTCATATAAATCGGAGATGGCGGCGAGGGACTCATCGGCTAAGCTGGGGTCGCGTAAATCTTGAGCGGTTATCCTATCACGATAATGTTTTTCGATCCACTGGCAAAGAGAATTATAAAGCCGGTCATTTAATATAAAATTTGCATTAATTTTTGTTAACTCATATGCATTTAATGGCACGCGCAGTCGTAGGCAGGCAGGTCCGCCGCCATTTTTCATGCTTTCGCGCAGGTTGAGATAATGCACTTCCGAGAGATGTCCGTCTGCCACCAGACGGGAGAAACATTTTTTCGCGTGCATGTTTTCTTCGCATTCCGTCGGCGCTATGGCTATCATTTTTCCCGATGGCAGGGTAACCAGCTGCGAGTTGAAAAAATAAGTGGATACGGCATCTTTTAGAGAGAGTTCTTTCCCGGAAATGGTTACAAGCGCATAATCGCTAAAATCCCTGGAATTGATGTCTTCATAGGCTTTCTCATGATAAATGAACAAGCGCTCATTGCTCATGGCGATGACGTCGTTGTGAAAGACTCCGGCATCAATAGCTTCCGCGCTCTGGAGAAGGAAAACGGTTTTTGCGGGATCTAACGCATGCATCCGCGCCACCGCCTGAGATGCGTGTATGGACTGCCGGGCAGGATATCTGCTTGTCTGCCCGCCATAGACGAAAATTTCCTTTCCCGGTTCGCCATGCGATTTGCACAGGCGCATGTGGTTCGCGGCACCTTCATCATAAAACAGCGGAGTGGAGGGTAGGGGAGCGTGATGGATAAAATATTCCGGTGGAAATATTTCTTTAAGATACTGCGTTGTTACCGGGGCTTCAATATAGCGATGCAGTTTGCTTGCCATGTTTGCGGGCGTGAAGTGCACTTTACCGTCTGCGGTATCGGCGCTGGGGGAAATGGTCGCTGCATTTGCAGTCCACATGGCGGATGCCGAGTATAGCGCGCGGAGCAATTCATCCGGTACATTTTTTATTCCGTCAAATCCTAAACTGTGGAGTGACTTCATGTCCGGTCTTGGGTGCGGCGGCATGACAAGCTGCGTAAGGCCCAGATCATGCATGAACTTCATCTTGCGCAGCGCTTGCAACGCTGCTTGCCTGGGA
Organism: uncultured Rickettsiales bacterium; assembly: GCA_964454545.1. GTDB lineage: Bacteria > Pseudomonadota > Alphaproteobacteria > Rickettsiales > JABCZZ01 > JABCZZ01. The sequence continues at coordinate 55,867 of CAYVTI010000010.1, read as the reverse complement.
TTGGAAACCGATAGCGCATGTTTTTCCGATGCCACGTTGCCGAACGACAGTCCCGCATAATTATGCGTAGGACCAGGCAGTCCGTCTATATTGGCTTCAATGACTTTCATGCGTAATTCCTATCGTACCTGTTACTCTATATAATATATTATTACTTTCAACTTTTGATATGCTTAATAAGATACCCGCATAATAAGGAGGGGAAAATGTATTTTGCCATAAAAACGCTTCTAAGCGTGCTCATTATCGCTGCTGTTTCCGAACTGTCGCGCCGGTATGCTTTCATCTCGGCCCTGCTGTTATCCCTGCCGCTTACTTCCATATTGGCGTTTTGCTGGATTTATTATGACAGCAGGGATGCGCAGAAGATTGCCGACATGTCTTATTCGGTATTCTGGCTGGTGATTCCTTCGCTGGCGTTTTTCCTATTGCTGCCGGTATTTCTGAAAAACGGTATGCAATTCTCGCTCGCCCTATTGTTTTCCTGCGCAGGAACTGCGGCGATATATGCTATTGGGATAGCATTAGTGCGCTTATTCGTTACGCATTAATCCTGTTTGAAATGCGCGGTGAAGTGGCGCAGGAACGGCGCCTGCCTGGTAATGCTGTATGGCGGAATTTTGCTGCGGTTTTTCCATATATGTTCCAGCACTTCGATCACGTAGTCGAAATGGCTTTGCGTATAGACGCGCCGTGGGAAGGCGAGGCGCACCAACTCCCGTAGCGCTGGCGTCTCCTTCTTGGTTTCAGGATCAACGCGGCCAAACATGACGCTGCCCAGCTCCACGGCGCGGATACCGCCTTCAAGATATAGCGTGTTCACCACGCCAATGCCCGGATAATGCTGCGGCCTAAGATGCGGGCAGAATCCGGTGGCATCAATAAATACGGCATGCCCGCCAGCGGGTCTTACAATAGGAATCTTCCTGTCGATAAGGCGCGATGCCATATACTCCACCGTCGCATGGCGATAGCGCTGGTAATCATATTCCAGCGCTTCCTTCAGGCCAACGGCGATGACTTCCAGATCGCGCCCGGCAAGGCCGCCGTAAGTAGGAAAGCCCTCCGTGAGGATAAGCAGATTACGAAAGTCTTCCGCCCACTGATCGTTATGGCAGGCGAAGAAACCACCGATATTGGCAAGGCCGTCTTTCTTGGCGCTCATGGTGGCGGCATCGGCAAGCGCGAACATTTCCCGCGCGATTTCGATGAGGCTTTTGTTCTTGTAGCCTTTCTCATATTCCTTGATGAAGTAGGCGTTCTCGGCAAAGCGGCAGCAATCGATGACAAACGGAATGTTATGTTTCTTGAGCAGTTTTCTTACCGCGATCATGTTTGCCATTGAAACCGGCTGCCCGCCACCGGCGTTGTTGGTCACGGTGATCATGCAGAGAGGGATATTCTTCGCGCCTCTGGTTTTAATGATATTTTCCAGCTTGCCGATGTCCATATTGCCCTTGAACATCTTCTCGGAGTAGAGGTCCTCGCCTTCAGGCGTAAGCAAATCATACGTCTGCGCACCGACATATTCGATATTGGCGCGGGTGGTGTCGAAATGGCTGTTGCTGGGAACGACATCGCCGGGTTTCAGGCGGGTGGCTGCGAGTATGCGTTCCGCTGCCCGGCCCTGGTGGGTGGGGAAAATATGTTTGAACCCGGTAATCTCGCGCACGGTATTTTCAAAATTATGCCAGGAAATGCTTCCAGCGTAACTTTCATCTCCCAGCATGAGCGCTGCCCACTGGCGCGAGGACATGGCTCCGGTGCCGCTGTCCGTCAGAAGATCGATGGTAACATCCTCGGCATCAAGCAGGAAAATATTATAATGCGCCTCTGACAGCTTTTTTTCGCGCTGCTTCTGCGTGGTGATAGGCAATGCCTCAGTCATTTTTATGCGGAAGGGTTCAATGATCGTTTTCATAGAATCTCTACATTGGCAGGGAATATCAGTAGAAATTAGCACAGGTGACTTATCTATCAAGACTGTAATGACTGCCTTCGCTGGAAATTTATGGCAATGATTATCCGACGCTGGGTAATACGGCCATAGGTAATTATGTCCATGCGCAGGATCTCGCAAAAGCCCGCCAGCTTGTACTCAGGGCGGATAATGGCCGCTTTGAGGCGGGGACGGAGGTTGCGATAGCGTAATCCAGAAATTCTCCAGCTGTTTTGCGACTTCTATATATTTCTCAAGGCAGAAAGGCTTCATGACATAGCAGTTGGCATAGTGCTGGTAAGCTTCCTTTATATCCATAGGCGCATGTGAGCTGCTAAATATAATGACCGGGATCAGCTTTAGCATTTCATTCCGTTTTACGACAGTGAGGAATTCTTTGCCTCCCATGCGCGGCATATTCAGATCAAGCAGGATCAGATCGGGTACAGTGGCTATGGAGTATGCGCCGCGCCCGTACATATAATCCAGGGCTTCCATGCCGTCGTGAGCCACATGCAGCGCGGAGGAGAGATTTCCCATCTCAAACGCAAGGCGGACGAGCTCTATGTCACCCTCGTTGTCCTCAACCAGTAATATTTTCGCCCGCCTTGATTCCATCATTTGTTTTCCATCCTGTGCGGAATGGTGAAGAAAAAAGTGGTTCCTTTTCCCGACTCGGATTCAAACCATATTCTGCCGCCATAGAACTCCACCAGTTTCTTACAGATGCTGAGGCCAATGCCTGTTCCCGGGTATTCTTCCCGCCTGTGGATGCGCTGGAAAATCGCGAATACCTTGTCGTGGAATTTCGTGTCGATGCCTATTCCGTTATCCCGGATGCGGAATTCCCATTCGGTTGCTTTCTGCCGTGCCTCAATCTGTATGACCGGCGCTTTGCCCTTGCTGTGGAATTTAAGCGCATTGCCTATCAGATTCTGGAACAGGGCGCGTATCATGGTGGGAGAAGTGAAGAGGACGGGCAGGGGACTCATTCCGATCATTGCCCGTTTTTCTGCAATCACAGCTTCAAATTCGCGCAGCACTTCTGCGGCGATGACATTGAAATCCACCGTTTCTATGTCGGGCATTTCGCGCCCGATACGTGAGAATGAGAGAATATCCTGAATCATTTTTTGCAGATGCCTGGCGTTGCTTGTGATAAACGACAGATATTTGTTTCCTTTTTCATCCAGGGAACTTACGTATTTTCTGGCAAGCAGCTCCCCATAGCTGTTCATCATGCGCACGGGTTCCTGCATGTCGTGCGAGCAGATGTAGGCGAAGCGTTCGAGCTCTTCATTGGATTGCTGAAGAGTGTCATTCAGTTTCTGGATCTGCTTGCGCTGTACGTAGAGATCGACATAGACTTTCACTTTGCTGCGCAGGATATCGGAATTGATCGGCTTGAAAATATAGTCTACTGCCCCAAGCCCTGCGGCCTGAGTCGCGTATTTATCCTCCTTGCTGATAGCGGTGACGAATATGATGGGAGTGCCGCGCATCTGTTCCATCTCCTGCATCAGTTTCGCCGTTTCAAACCCGTCCATCTCCGGCATCTGGACATCCAGTAAGACTACGGCGAACTCGTAGCGCAGCATGAGGGAAAGCGCTTCATTGCCGGATAATGCCTTGAAGATTCCGGTATCAAGGTGCCTGAGTATCTTCTCCGTTGCGAGCAGATTCTCCCTGCGGTCATCGACGATAAGTATATTGGGCTTTGCGGTGGAATGTGCGGGAAGGGCACTTGCATAGGGATGGTTTTCAGCTGCGGTTGTCTGCATGGATTTTCTCATCAAAAGGTGACACAAGCTTTGACAGCAGGGGAGCTATCTGTTCCAGGATAACGACATAATCAGCGGGAGTTGCATTGAGCGCCGATTCAGGCATGTAGGAAGCTTCTGCCGATTCAGGATCCTGCACAATCGCTATCCCGCCGCTTGTCTTGATCTTTCTCAGTCCCTGCGCGCCATCTGAATTGGCTCCGGTCAGGATAACGCCGGCCAGTTTTTCTCCAAATGCATCCGCGGCGCTTTCAAACAATACGTCTATGGAAGGGCAGGAATAATTTACGCGCGGATCAACAGAAAGACTGAAGATCCTGTCCGGTTCGATAAGCAGGTGGTAACCCGGCGGCGCCAGATATACGTATCCTGGCTGAAGGGATTCCTTATCTTCCGCCTCTTTTACTTTTATCCTGCTCAGGCTCGCCAGATATTTGGCCAGGAACATATCCGAGCGTTCGCCGATATGCTGTACGGCCACCACAGGAACCGGAAAGGATGCGGGAAGCGCAGGGATGATGGTTTTAAGCGCATGCATCCCGCCGGTGGAAACGCCTATGACCACCGCTTCAATCATGTCCCGCTCCGCACTTCTTGTAGATCTTCTGCCTGGAATTGATTGTATCGAATGATGATCTCACCTGAGTAAAATTAAGAGTCTCCTTGGTGCCAAGACAAAGAAACCCGCCATAACGCAGGCTGTCATTGAACAGGGAAAGCACGCGATCCTGCAGCGTCTTATCAAAGTAAATCAGGACATTGCGGCAGCATATCATGTTCATTTCGCCGAACACGCTGTCCGTTACCAGGTTATGGTAGGAGAATGTGATGTGCTCTTTCAGGTAATCCTTGAACTTGATGAGATCATAGCTATTGCTGTAGTAGTTGGAAAGCTCCTGTTTTCCTCCTGCCTCTTTATAGTTGACGGCATACTCTTCCATGTGTTTCGCCGGATATACGCCTTTCTGCGCGATATCGAGCGAGTGTTTATTAAAATCCGTAGCGTAAATGCGCGTGCGTTCAAGAAACCCCTCCTCATGCAGCATGATGGCCATGGAATATACTTCTTCCCCGGTCGCGCAGCCCGCATGCCAGATTTTCACGAAGGGGAAGGTTTTCAGCACAGGCACGATCTGTTCGTGCACGGCACGGTAAAATTGCGGATCGCGGAATATTTCCGTCACCGTGATGGACATATGCCTGAGGAATTCATCAAAACTCCTCTCGTTGTGAAATAGAATATCGAGCAATTCGGTATAGCGCGTAGCTTGTGCGTGCTCGCGTGCGCGTTCCAGGCGGCGCTTCAATGAAGAATAGGAATAATGCGTAAAATCGTAACCGTAGCGGTTGCGGATACCGGCGAGCAACGTGTCTATCTCCACTTTCTCCCCGGATTTTATTTTTACGTCTGCTTCCATCACGCGGCTATTTCCTGTCTGAACAGGCATACGCGCAGCAGCGTAAGGAGGCGTTCAATGTCTACCGGTTTGGTCAGGTAATCGTTCGCCCCGGCTGCCATGCATCTTTCCTGTTCTTCCGGCATGGCGCGTGCAGTCAGCGCGATGATCGGCAGAGCCTGATATGGCTTTTGCATGCGGATCTCCCTAATGGTTTGGTAGCCATCCATCACCGGCATCATGATGTCCATAATCACAAGCTCGATGGATTTGTCGCCCTTAAGTTTTTCAAGCGCCATCTGCCCGTTATCGGCAATCACGACGTTCATGCCATGCCCTTTGAGCAGCTTGGAAAGCGCGAAGGTATTGCGCAAATCATCGTCGGTCAGCAGTATGGTCCTGCCATGCAATACTTTGTCAGGATTATGCTGCATGCGTATGACTTCCTGCTGTTCCTTGGAAAGAGTCGCCTCGATGCTGTGCAGGAAAAGGGTGACTTCATCAAGCAGCCTTTCCGACGATTTCACGCCCTTGATGATAATACTGCCCGTGTAATGGCTGAGTTCCCGATTTTCCTCCTCGGTCAATTCTTTTGCGGTGTATACAATGACCGGTGGCAGCGCGTTTTTATCCTCCGCCTGCTTTTCCATCTTTTCCAACCATTCAAAGCCTGTCATATCCGGCAATCGCAGATCGAGGATGATGCAGTCAAACCGTCTGCCTCTGATCATCTCAAGCGCGGTGTGCCCTTTATCGGCTGTGGCGATATCGACATCCTGCTTTTTAAGCAGGCTCTGCACCGCCACCTGTGTTGTCTTGTCGTCTTCTACTAGCAATATATGTTTGATATCCGATTGCAGCAGTTCTTCTATGCGGGTAAATACGCCATCGATTTCTTCCTTTCTGACCGGTTTTGTAAGATACCCTATGGCTCCCTTGCGCAGCGGCACTATAGTATCCGATTCTTCCCTCCCGCTGATAATATGAACGGGTATATGGCGCGTCCTGAGGTCGTGTTTCAGTTGTTCGAGCACCTGCATGCCATCCATGTCCGGCAGCTTCAGATCGAGGATGATGGCAGTGACTTTCTGTTCCATTGCAAATAGCAGGCCAGTCTTTCCATCACCTGCCGCCAGAGCTTTATATCCGTGCCTGTGTGCGATTCTTACCAGTGTGGATGCAAAATTCTGGTCATCCTCAATGATAAGAAGCACCTTGTCCTTATCCGTAACGTTTTTGCGGTCGTCGGCGATAAATTCAACAACGGATGTCCGCAACGTTTTTATCTCTATACGTGCTGTTTCTGCCGTATTGTCTGCAGGGGCTTTTCGATCGGTATTGTCATCCGCTTCAAGCGTGACCGGCAGTACAAGGGTAAAGGCGCTTCCTTTACCCTTTTCGCTTGCCACGTGGATTTCACCGCCCAGCATATGGGCAAATTTGCGCGCGATGGTAAGCCCCAGGCCCGTGCCGCCGTAATGGCGATCGATAGAGCCGTCCTCCTGCTGGAACGCTTCAAATATATCCTTGAATTTGGACGTTTCGATGCCAATTCCCGTGTCAATAACGGAAAATGCGATAACGTCTTTGCGTTCCAGGGAAGCGCGCTGCAATGCGATCTCCGTGTCAGGGCGGCATACTTTCAGCGTCACCGAACCCCGCTCGGTAAACTTGAAAGCGTTGGAAAGCAGGTTCTTCAGTATTTGTTCCACACGCTGTGCGTCCGTATGCAATGTAGCCGGAAGATCTTCCGCTACTATCACTGGAAATGCCACCCCGGACTCTTTCGTCACAGGAGCGAACTGCTGCTGAATTCTTCTGACGATGCCGTCCAGTGACGTGTCTTCGGGGATAATGGAAAGCTTTCCTGCCTCCACTTTTGACAGATCGAGAATATCATTTATCAGTTCCAGTAGCTCCAGCCCGCCATTATAGATGATACGGGCTTCCTCCACCTGCGCATCAGTCAGGTTGCCATCTTCGTTGGCTGCAAGCATCTTCGCCAGGATAAGCAGGCTGTTAAGCGGCGTGCGCAGTTCGTGCGACATGTTGGCAAGAAATTCCGATTTATACTTGCTGGCGCGCGCAAGCTCCATCGCTTTTTCTTCAATCAGCCGCTTGCTTTCGGCCAGCTTTTCCGATTGGAGCTGGATCTGGGCGTTCTGCTTTTCGAGCGCTCTTGTTTTTTCTTCCAGCTCTTCGTTGGAGGCTTCGATTTCCTCGTTGGAAGCCTTCAGCTCTTCCTGCTGTACCTTCAATTCTTCTTCGCCTCTTTCCAGTTCCTGGGCATAGTGCAGTATTTTTGCCTGCGCTTTCGCCCGCGTGCGCTGGTAAATCCAGATGCCAAATACCTTTATCAGATAAAGCAATGCTATACCAATGAGAATCATCACTTTATTCTGATGCGCCGCCGCCGCGTTGGCTTCATTGCGTATAGCAAGGAGCCGCATTTCTTCCCCTTCCATGACGCGCGTCATGATACGCGCATGATCCATAAGCTGTTTGCTGCGCGAGAGATATGTCTCCTGTTTTCCAGCCGCAGTGCTGCGATTCTTTTGTACCTGGATGTTATCAGACCAGTGTTTGAATATCATCGTGATGACATCATTCAATTCATTGAGGTTCTCCTGCTGTGCGGAATTGTCGGCGGTAAGCCATTTGAGAATCATTATTTCCTGTCCTATGGACATATGCTGGTTCAGGGAATTTATTTTGTGTGGCAGGTTATGCGGCGCCTGATCCGTATCAAGCACCCTCACTGAGGAATGAATCGCAGGCAACGTAGCCGGATCAAAAGCAGAGTCTCTGATGGCCTCATTATAAGGCTCAAGGAATTCCTCATTGCCTGTCAGCAGATAGCTGCGCTCTCCTAGTTCCGCATCCTTCAATTTGCTGCTGAGAAGTCCGATATGTTCTATGGTTTCATGGGTGTGTTCTACCCAGCTTATTGCGATATCGCTTGTCTCCACCTGTCTTAAAAATATAAGTACATAGGTGACCATGATGAATGTCACGGTAAATATGGCAATTGCGGATGCATGGCGCATCAGGAAATTTTCAGTTGGGCGTGTGATCATGTTTCCACCTCATAATAATGGAGAATGGAAATTATTAATACAACTTATAGGTGTTCAGATCAACAGAAAACAACTTGGGATAGATACGCCTGGTCTGTAACCGGCGTAATTATTAGTTGTTGTTGGATTCATTGCAATGGATATGCCCTGGCGAGAACAGAACGCGTACAGGCATTATACTCATGTTTAAATCCTTTCAGCGGCAACGTATCGATTAACAGGCGCTGAAGGCTATCTGCCCTGAAAGAGGCCCCCTTCCATTCGATATGGAGAACATCGGCGTCACTGAAGTCATCGATAATGCGCTGTGATTGCGCGGTATTGAAATAACCATTCGGTATGCCATAACGGTGGCCGTTCACTATAAGGGTGTAAAAAGCGCCCGGTTCCGGGGGATAGGATGTTTCAACCTGCACAGCAAGGGAGTCGCCGTAAGCGCGCTGGGTGATATCAATTTCGTCTATGGATACCGTGCAGATACGTGTTCCATCACGCGCCGCCGCCTGTGCCGAAATCACCCAATGCCGGTAGACACCGGGAGGGGAAGGGAAGGCGCGCAAATCACCTTTGTGTTGTTCCTTGAGTTCGGCATTTTCCATGCAACAGGCCGCAATTCCCGGCAGCAGGGAAAGCAGCAGGATTGGCATGCGCCATACTGACATGGGTATTATCTCAAACGTGGGAATCATGTCGCCAGGCTACCAGTGAATTCAGGCGGCGCATTAATCTGTTTCCGAGTAGAAATAGAAACGGTGCCAGTGCGCCAGCCTGTCGCTGTCCTGGGCAGGACCAATCGTCTTTTCCTCGGTATTCTGATTCTCCTGTTTATCTTCATCATTATCCGGTGTTGGCATGGATATTCTCCTTCACACGAGAATTGGTTATATCCTGATTGAAGCCACATCATTTTTCGCTTTGGATTAGAGTGTCAGGAAGAAAAATTCCGTAAGTTCTGCCTTCATAACGTCATAAAGCATTAATTATGAGCAAATTTTAATCTGTCGCTCATTCAACATTCATCTTCTTCACTTAACATAATAACCAGAGGGAAGAAGAGTGATATGCCTTTTGTTCATTACGTATTGAAGCATCCTTACACTGTCATCGCCGTGCTGATACTGGTGAGTATCCTTGGTATTGGGGCGGGGCTGCGCATGCCGGTGGACATATTTCCGGAAATTGACATTCCGGTGGTGAGCGTGGTCTGGACCTATAACGGCATGAACGCCCAGGATATCCAGAACCGCATCCTTACCCTGCACGAGCGCCAGATGGCCTCGCTGGTGGACGATATCGCGCATATTGAAGCTACGAGCTATAACGGCGTTGGCGTTGAGAAAGTCTACCTGCATGAAGGAGCGGATGTCACCCGTGCCATTTCGCAGCTCGCAAGCAGCGCATTGGTGGTGCTCAAATACATGCCTCCCGGTATCACGCCTCCCCTGGTGCTGCGCTACGGCGCAACCGACGTTCCCATTATCCAGCTGAGCCTTTCCAGTTCTTCGCTGCCCGATACCAAACTCAATGATCTGGGGCAGAATATTATCCGACCGGATCTGGCGGTGGTGCATGGTGCCGAAGTGCCTTATCCTTACGGCGGGAAGCCGCGTGTCATCATGGCTGATCTCAACCAGCAGGCGTTGCAGGCACGCGGGCTTTCCTCCTCCGATGTCAGCACGGCGCTGCAGCGCCAGAACGTCATCCTGCCTGCAGGCGATGTGAAGATCGGTTCTAGGGATTATACGTTGTCGATGAACAACAGCCCCGATTTGATTGACGCAATTAATGCCTTTCCCATTAAGGAGATAAACGGGAAAACGGTATTCATGCGCGATGTGGCGCATGTGCATGACGGATTTCAGGTGCAGACCAATTCCGTGGCGGTCAATGGCACACCGGGCGCGCTGATGACCATCCGCAAGACAGGCGGTGTTTCAACGCTGGCGGTTATTGCCGGGGTCCGCGATGCGTTGCTCGATATTCAGAAAGCGTTGCCTGGCGGTGTTTCTATCAAGGCGATTTTCGATCAGTCGGTATTTGTCAAGGCGGCACTTAACAGTGTGGTAATGGGCGGCGCGATGGCGGCGGGGCTCACGGCGCTGATGATCCTACTGTTCCTGGGCAACTGGCGGCTCACGCTTATCATCCTTGCTTCTATCCCATTATCCATCATCTCGGCGGTACTGGTGATGTATTGTGGCGGGCAGACGCTTAATACCATGACGCTTGGCGGCTTTGCGCTCGCAGTGGGCATTCTGGTGGATAACGGCACAGTGGTGATTGAAAACATCGAGCGGCGCCTGCATGGCGGTGAACCGCTTGAATATGCAATCGTTGAAGGAGCGGGCGAAGTCGGCATACCCACTATGCTTTCGACCTTCTGCATCTGCATCGTGTTTGTTCCCATCTTTCTGTTGGAGGGAACCGCCAAGTATCTTTTTTCGCCGCTTTCCCTTTCTGTCTGCGTTTCTCTCGTGGCAAGCCTCGGGCTGTCGTTCACGCTTGTGCCAGTGCTTTTCAAATACCTGATGCGTTCTTCCGTATCGGCGCATGAAAAGGCGGTCACACCTGAGCGGCGGCCCAATCTTTTCGCCCGGATTCACCATCGTTTTGAACGGAGCTTCCAGTCCTTCCGTAAAACATATCACTATAGCCTGCATTGGGCTCTGTCGCAGCCGAAACAGGTGATACTGTTCTTTGCCGGGCTTATGGTGGTTTCCCTCCTGCTGTTCCCTGCGCTTGGCAGGGACTTCTTCCCGCAGGTGGATGCCGGGCAGATGCGTCTGCATGTGCGCGCGCCTGCCGGCACGAGGCTGGAAGAGACGCAGCAGGATTTTGCCGAAGTAGAAGCCGCAATCCGCCATATCATAGGTACCAATCAGATTGACGTTATCCTCGACAACATAGGCTTGCCGTACAGCGGCATCAATATTGCGCTGAGCGACTCGGCGACCATTGGCCCGATGGACGGTGAGATTCTGATCTCGCTCAAGGAAAAGCATATGCCTACCGCGGATCTGATGGCCAGGCTGCGGAAAGAACTGCCGAAGCGTTTCGCCAACATGGAATTCTTCTTCCAGCCTGCCGACATTGTCGATCAGGTGCTCAATTTCGGTCAGCCCGCGCCGGTTGACATACGCATATCCGGCCCTAACAGTGAAGAAGCCTATGCGCTCGCCGTCACACTGGCAAACGATCTGAAGCAGGTGGCAGGTATCGTAGACTCACACGTATTCCAGCTGCCGGATGCTCCCGCATTGACCGTTGATATTGATCGCACGATGGCAAATCAATTGGGACTTAATCAGCAGACCGTGGCAAATAATGTCCTTGTAACCACCAACTCCAGCGCCCAGACCATGCCCAACTTCTGGATCGATCCGCGTAACAATGTCAGTTATCCGCTGGTGGTGCAGTTGCCCGCCTATCGTATCAACTCTACGCATGACCTGTGGTCGTTGCCGGTAGCCTCCGATAATGATAAGGCAAAGAATCAGATGCTGATGAATGTCGCCCGGTTTAACCGCGCCACCGTGCCTATGGTGATGTCCCAGTATAATATCCGGCCTGTTTTTGACGTGGATGCCGATGTACAGGGGCGGGACCTCAATTCCGTCGCTGCCGACATAGACCAGGTATTGAAAAAGGATCGCCCTGATCCCTCCAAGGCCATAGCCATCACCCTGAGCGGCCAGGTAGAAACGATGCGCGCCAGCTATAGCGGGCTGTTTTCCGGCATGGCATTCGCGGTCGTGCTGATTTACCTGTTTCTGGTCATTAATTTCCAGAACTGGATTGATCCGCTAATCGTACTGTTTGCCGTGCCGTTCGCGCTCGGCGGCGTCATGTGGATGCTGTACCTTACCCAGACGCATCTGTCCGTGCCAGCGCTCATGGGCACCATCATGTGCATCGGCCTTACTACCGCCAACAGCATCCTGGTGGTGACATTTGCCAACCAGCGCATGAATGCGGGCGACGATTCCTGGCTTGCCGCCGAGGTGGCAGGCTATACGCGTCTCAGGCCAGTGCTGATGACAGCGGGGGCGATGATTCTCGGCATGATCCCGATGGCGCTCGGCATCGGTGAAGGCGGGGAGCAGAACGCGCCGCTTGCGCGCGCGGTCATCGGTGGCCTGACGTTTGCCACATTCGCCACGCTTGTCTTCGTTCCCGTCATGTATGGGTTGTTGCCGCACAAGTCGCGAGACACGGAAGAATTTAGACACAGGAGTGCCCATCATGCCGCAACATGAGCCCGCTATGCATGAGATGGAAAAAAAGATCCGTAAATTTGCCCGGAGGGTCGTCATCATCCTGGCGGCGGGATTTGTCATCGTATTCTGCATGAAATCCATCCATGCGCATCGGTTGAAGAATGCGGCTGATGAGGCAGCGTCCGCACCGCCGCTGGTCAAAGTCATTACCGTATCCAAAGTCCCGGCATCGGCCTATCTTGTGCTTCCGGGAGCAACTGCGGCCTGGTATGAAAGCACTATCTATGCGCGGGTAGACGGCTATGTCGGCAACTGGACGGCGGATATCGGCGACAGCGTGAAAAAAGGGCAGGTGCTTGCCACGCTCGAAACGCCGGATCTGGATGCACAGCTTGCCGCCGCAAAAGCAAAACTTCAGGCGGATGAAGCACTGGTGAAGGCGCGGCAGGCGGATGCGGATTTTGCAAAGACGACCTATGAGCGTTGGCGCGATTCTCCCAAAGGCGTAGTTTCCGAGCAGGAGCGCGAAGCCAAGAAAGCAGGCTATGAAAGCGCGGTGGCCCAGCTGAACCAGGCCAAGGCGCAGGCCGGATTGGATAAGGCAGATGTAGACCGTTACACGATACTTGCGGGGTTCAAGCAAGTGGTTGCGCCCTATGATGGCAAGATCACCGAGCGGCGCGTGGATATCGGAAATCTGGTGACCGCAGGAAGCTCGGCGAATACCACTTTGCTTTACCGCATGGCGCAGAGCGATCCGATGCGTATCTTCGTGGATGCTCCCCAGAGGATAGCGGAGGATATGAAACCCGGTGTCACCGCCCGCATCAGCGCAAGCGCAACGGGAGAGCGCCTCTTTGAAGGGAAAATTGCCCGTACGGCAGACGCCATTGATCCGCAGGCGCGCACGCTCAAGGTGGAAGTAGACATGCCTAATCCCGATCGGGTGCTGGTTCCCGGCATGTATGTCGATGTGCGCTTTGACCTTCCTTCCAAAGGCCAGGCAGAAGTGCCTGCGGCAGTGCTTTTATTCCGTTCTCAGGGGCCTGAAGTTGCCGTGGTGAAGGAGGGAATCGTGCATTTCCGCAAGGTGGCCATCGTCCGCGACAACGGCAACACGGTGGAAATTGGTTCCGGTATTGCGGTGGGTGATCAGGTGGCGCTTAACATCAGCAATCAAATTACCGAAGGGGAAAAAGTGGAAGTCAGTGAGGACAATGAACCCCATGACAAATGAGACTTGTCATGCCAGCGAACGCCGGCATCCAGAAACAGCAAGCAAGACTGGATGCCAGATAACACCGTTTTCCAACCAATTCCTGCGGAATTGGGGAAAACGGGTTTCTGGCATGACAATTCTTTGTTGCTTTTTCCTGGCTGGCTGTGAGGTCGGCCCGAATTACCATATTCCTGATGTGAAATTGCCGGAAAGCTTCGAAGCTTCTAAGGATAAAGTTAAAGGCGCACCAGCATCCGCTGTTGATGCCGCAAAGTGGTGGAAATCGTTGGGTGACGATACGCTCAATGGCCTGATTGACAAGGCTGTCAAGTCCAATCCGCAGCTGGACATTGCGCTTACCCATGTGCAGGAGGCGCGCCAGCAGGAAGCGGTGATCTTAGGTGCCGCATTGCCGGAGGCGGAAGCAAGTGCCGGGGGAGGAAACGGAACGGGCAGTGATCTTGCGCGTGGCCGGGCGTCGCAACCACTTGTTTCAGGAGAAAATGCCAGCGGGTTCACCCATGTAAGCCAGATTTATGGTTTTGACGCAGGATGGGAACTTGACCTATTCGGTAAGTATCGCCGCGAAGCGGAAGCGGCGCGTTATGATGAACAGGCTGTCAGGGCTGCACGCAATAATGTGCTGATTACCATCGTCGCCGATATCGTCAGATCGTATGTGGACATGCGAGGATTAGAGATGCAGCAGGCGGTACTGGAGCATGACATCCATGCGGCGGAACGATATGTCTATTTCGTGCAGGAGCGTTATAACCGCGGCATTACCAATGAGCTGGATCTGCGTATTGCGCAGCGCGAGCTTTCAGCACTGGAGGCACAACGCGCGCCGCTGACGTCTAAAGTAGCGGCGGCGCAATATGCCATCGCTGTCTTATGCGGGGAGTTCCCGGAAAATATGGCAGGCGAGTTTTCCAAGCCGGGGCAGATTCCACAACTGCCGCAGGCGCTCCAGACCGGCTTGCCGCTTGATCTGCTTCGCCGCCGTCCCGACATTCATGAGGCGGAGCGCCAGCTTGCTGCTGCCACGGCACGCATAGGCGTTGCGACTGCCGATCTGTTTCCCCATTTCGCGCTGACAGGGGGAGCGGGATACCAGGCGCAGGGGGTTGGAATAAATCCAACCCATCAAAATTTCCTATGGTCGTTTGGGCCTTCCATCAGCTGGCCGCTGCTTGATTTCGGCACGCTTGATGCCATCGTAAATATAGCCGATCTGCATACCCATGCCCTGCTGATGAACTACCGGCAGACTATACTCAATGCAGTGGAAGAGGTGGATAGGGCGGCGAGTGAGTATTCCGCCCAGCAGGACCGCCTGAAAAATCTGAACAAGGCGTTGGAAGCAAGCCAGAAAGCCGTGAACCTCGCCTCGCAGCGTTATGACCGGGGATTGACAGACGCGCTTAATGTCATCGACGCTGAGCGGCAGGAATTTGATCTGGAGCGGCAGTATGTCGCTGCACAGCAGACAGCGGCGGAAAGCTTTGTCGCGCTTTATAAGGCATTGGGCGGCGGCTGGGAAGAGTATCAGCAGCTTCCACCTATCCGCCAGCCACTTCCGGCGGTGATCGCTGCTCTGAGGCGTTCCGTGGAATCTGATCGTAGCGGCCAATAATTCTTTCAGTCATTTGCCAGCGGCAGTTCTACGCGGCAGGTGGTGCCCTGGTTCTCCGTGCTTTCTATCTCCACCGCTCCTCCATGCGCCTGGCAGATGGAGCGCACGATGGCAAGCCCAAGCCCGGCGCCGCCCTGCTCGCGTGAGCGTACTTTGTCGGCGCGGTAAAAACGCTCGAATACATGAGGTAATGCGTCCGCCGGGATACCAATGCCATTGTCTTTGATTTCCAGTATTGCTTTATGATGGGTGCTGTATATCCTGATGGAAATGGTGCCGTCTTCAGGCGTATATTTTATGGCGTTGTCAAGGATGTTGACCACTACCTGCTTGAGTCGCGCCGCGTTGCCTTTGATTCTTACGTTATGCGTCTTCTCAACCATGACCTTGATATTTTTTTCTTCTGCCATCAGGAGCATCTGGTCTTTCGTGGTATCGACCATATCCGCCAGATAAAAAGTAACCGGTTCGGTCCTACCTTCCCCGGCATCCAGCCGTGAAATGGCAAACAGGCTTTCGACGATATGCGACAGGCGTTCCGTTTCCTCCAGCACGCTGCCTATACGCTCGCGCAGCGGCTCGGACAGGCCCGCTTCCCGCTGGATGAGGGATTCCAGCTCGCCGCGCATGATACTGAGAGGCGTGCGCAGTTCATGGGAGGCGTCGGCGGAGAAACGGCTTGCCTGCTGGTAGGAATCATCCAGGCGGGCAAGCATCTGGTTGAGCGTAATTGAGAGATATTCCAGCTCGTCCCCTGTTGCGGCGGCGGGAAGGCGGTTACTCAAATTGCCGAAGGTGATCTGTTCGGCGGTTGAGCGCATATCTTCCACGGGTTTCAGGGAACGCCGCACCAGCATATATCCTCCCGCAGATACAATGAGAACAGCAGCGGGAACGCCAAGAAGCAGAATAACCATGAGGCCATGCAATACGGTCTCCAATTCACTGACCGGTGCGCCCATTTCTATGAGAAATACCTCACCGCCCGCTGTAACGGGAACGGAAACCATATATATAGCGTTGTGGGAACTAAGCTTTACTGTTCTTGTTTCTGCCCACATATGGGTGGGTAACGGAATGGCGAAGGGATTGAACACGCCGTCTTTTGGGGGCAAAGAAATATAGTAAACCGTGCGATCGTTTCTCAGAATACGGATAAAGCGGCTGCTCGCTGACGGCGAGTAAACAGCGCGTATCTGTTCTGCAATATCTTCAGGAGTTTTTTCATGCGCATGCACGAGTATATTATCAGCTATCTGGTGCGCACGGCGCTTAAAAGTCTGCTCCATTTCGCCGTAAAGGCGGCTTTCCACGCCTTTATACGTATAAGCTCCGAACGCAGCGAAAACAGCTACGACAAGGCCACTATACCATAATATCAGGCGAAAATATATGGAACGCGTGTTCATCTGGCTTCATCGTTAAGCATATAACCGACGCTGCGGACGGTTTTTATCAGCTTTACGGCATGTCCTTCGTCCACCTTGGCGCGCAACTGGCGGATATAGACGTCAACGATATTGGTAAGGCCTTCAAAACTCTGATCCCATACATGTTCGATAATCATATTGCGCGACAATACGCGGCCGGCATTCAGCATCATATACTCAAGCAGGGCATATTCCTTGGCGCTTAATTCAATCCGCTTTCCCGCCCGCTTCACCTGCCTGCCAAGGCGATCAATCTCCAGATCCAGAATGTTAAACACATCATTACGCTGCACCGGCGCGCGTCGCAGCAGGGCGCGTATGCGCACCAGCAACTCAGAAAAAGCGAAGGGCTTGGTGAGGTAGTCATCCGCTCCCGCATCCATATGCTTCACTTTATCTGCCACGGCATCCTTAGCCGTAAGCATCAGTATGGGAACGTGACGGTTCTTCTGCCTGACCTTTCCCAGTATTTCCGTCCCGCTCAGGCTGGGGAGCATGATATCAAGCACAATCATATCGTAATCGTAAGATGTCGCCAGATCCAGCCCCTGAGCGCCATTTGTGGCAATATCGATGGAAAACCCTTCTGCCTTCAAGCCTCTTGCGACGATATCTGCAAGCTTTTTCTCATCTTCAACCAGCAGGATACGCATGTTACTCTCCTATTATGCTCCTATCCTATTCTTTCCGAATTAAAATTCCATGAGTGTAATATTAAAAATTACTCATATAAGGAAAGGCATATTTTGTTCTCTGATGATATCTTGGATGTGAACGATTTACATATCTGGCGGAGAGGAAAGGATTCGAACCTTCGATAGCCTTGCGGCTATAACGGTTTTCGAGACCGCCGCATTCGACCACTCTGCCACCTCTCCGCATAGGTTTTCAGCATGCCGGGTCTTGGGTTGCTGAAACGGTTGCCGGTATAAATACCCGGTAACGGTTGGGGTTATAGCAGACCCGGAAACATTGTCCAGACTTCCCGTGGCATGGTTTTGTACTCATTATGCCTTACTGGGCGGTGGAATTAACCTTCCAGTCATGGCTGATCTTGCGAAGCACTGCCTCGTCGGGGTGGGTACGTTTGGTATCCGCCGCGAATTTCTGCGCCGCGCCGGTAAAGGCATGGAAGGTCTTTACGCTCAGGTCGCTGCCGGGCATCATCTCAGGATGGAACTGCAACCCAAGGATAAACTGGCCGGCGAAAGGGCCTTTGGGGTCGGCTTCAATGGCTTCGACTAGGTTTGCCTTGCTTCCATCCGGTCTTGCGTATGTATCGGAGTAACCGGCAATACGGAAGCCCTGGCCGATCTTATCCAGGGCCTGGTGATGGAAGCTGTTTACCAGTAATTCCTTCCTCCCCTGAATTTTCTTCAGATTACTATCAGGCGCAACTTCAACTACGACGGAAGGAACATCGGGAGGATTGCCGTTATTGTTGCCATGCCCCGGCTTCACTCCCGGCAGATCGGGTATATGCTGATGCAGCGTTCCGCCCATCAGCACATTGGCACGCTGCATGCCGCCGCAGATGAGAAGGACGGGGACTTTATCATGCAGCGCTTCCGCGATGATCTTATCCTCGTAATTGGTGCGCGTCTTATCCGTCTCTATCCGGGTTTCCTTATGCTTCTTCTGGCCGTATTGCGCCGGATCGACATCGAGCGAATCCCCCTGCACGACAAGGCCATCGATCTGCTTGATATCCTTTTCCGGCGAACGGTCGCCGCGATCGTTTAAGATAAGGGGAATGCCGCCTGCGAGCTGAATTTCTTCAATCATGCCGAGCTTCGATGCTTCGACGGCTGGATGATCGCCGTTATCAATGCTGATGCCGATGATAGGCTTTAGTTTGGGAGATGCCGCTTCGGCTGCGGCATGAAGTGGCAACAACCCGGTCAATAAAACGACAAGCAATAAAATTCTTCTGGGCACTTTCCCTCCTGTATATCTAATTACGCTAAGCGGTTATTATATCGGATGTTAATGAGGAAGCCAGAGTAAAATTACGCTAGCGTTTATCTTCATCTTGCAGCGCTTCATCCCATTCCGTGATGGCCTTTTCCATCATCTCGGCGAGTGATTCCTCAAAATGCTCATCGCAACCGTATTGTTCTTTCATTTCGTGTTTGATCGCCTCTGGCGGTTCCTTGCCGTGCCCATATTGCAGTATTTCCCCGAAGTCAGCCAGACTATAGTTTCCCTGTTCTTCTGCCGCCTTGAACAGCGCATAGTTTTGCGCGGAGATTTTCGCGTATGCCCATTGCGGGTTGCCTTCTGCATCTTCCCCCGTTACCAGCGCAATAACGGCAGGCAGCTCATCTCCCGGAGAAAAGATGGCGCCAGACGCTTTCGGTGAAGGAGAAACCTTATCTTGCCACTTTGCCATCGGATTCCTCCTTTAGTTTCTCCTGCTCCTTTTTGTAAGCCTGCGCCAGAGTATCATATACATACATATTATAAAGCGCGGTCAGAACAAAGCCCAATATACCTACATTGCGCGACTGTTTTGCGTTGGCAAGCGCTTTATTCCACTGCGGGCTGTTTGCTTCGCCGTATTTATGCGGATATTGCCCGGACTTGATCTGCCCCAGTTTTGCAAGGCCTACGCCAAAAAAGCCTACATCCATTCCAAGAAGCAATGTACGTGCTGTAAATCCAAGTGGATCCTTAGTTACTGCATATTGTGTCATAGCTTTCAGGTTACTAGGAGAGAACATGGCAACCATTGCTTTTAACCCATTTTCCTTATCGGAAGATAATATTTTGCTTTGGCTTCTGGCAAACGGTTTAATTTCTGTTTGTTGTCTGTCCTCAACAGGAGTTACTACGTTGCCTTCGGTATCCTCCGCGGATAAGGTTTTATCCTCTTCCATGTGTTGCAGGTGGCTGTTGCTGCTTGCATTGGGTTTTTTCATATTCAGCATGCTGTATACGACTATCGGTACGCTTGATATGACAGCGGCTCCCGTAATAAGAGGGGTCAGCTTATCCAGCTTTGTGAAGTTATCCTTGCCGCTTAGAGCCTGCCTGGGATTAAATCCAATCCACTTTCCGTCTGCGTTCCGGGAGAGATCGCGATAGCCTGACATAAGGCGTCCGAACCCAATGCTACCCACTGACACTGCCTGCCACAAGGTAGTTATTTGGGCGACATGGCGCGACGGATTCTTAAGTATCTCCTTAAGTCTTTCCAGCATGGTGTCGCCGTCCGGGATATAACCCGAACGTGAAGAAGTAAAAAACCAGACATTCTGCGCAAGACCCAGGGTGGATCCCATGGCCTGAAGTTTTTCACCTGTTGAGAATTTGCTGAGGAAGTTATTATCCGATCCGGGAGTAACCAGACCTGCAACCGTTTTTCCTGCATCCTTTAAGGGGTCAAGATTTTTATCTCTTATCATTTTAGGAATATCACGGTAGGAGGAGAATCCGGTGTTGAAAGAAGTCAGCATGCGCTCCGACCAGGTAAAAATAAATCCCAGCGCCATTACGGTGCTTATAAGTTTCTTACCCGAAAACATATCCTTGACTCTACCCGTAAATCCTAGGGATTTGGATTCGCTTTTGGCAAAAGGTTTCAACTCTTTGTCCTCAGGACTGGTTTTATCCTGCTGTGAAGATGTTGTTATTGCGGCAGACGACACAGCGGGCGTTAGCACCGCATCCGGTTGTGTCACCGCTTCGGAAGCAGAGGAAGTAGATGTTTGCTCAGACGAATTCATGCTTCATGAACTTTTTCAGAAAAATAAAATCCAGTATAGCATCAAATATCTGTTTTTTGATGACAATTCTATTACATTTTTCTTGTGCAGGAATGAGAGGAGATAATTTAATTGCCTGACTTTACTTATTATTTATCAGGGCGAGCCATTCTTCTTCGCTAAGAATTTTTACGCCCAGCTCCGCAGCTTTCTTGAGCTTGCTGCCTGCATCGCTGCCTGCGATGACGTAATCGGTTTTTGCAGAAACGCTGCCTGCGACCTTGGCTCCAAGCATTTCCGCGCGCGCCTTGGCTTCGCTGCGCGTCATTTTTTCGAGCGTGCCGGTGAAAACCACGGTCTTTCCGCTTACCGGCGAATGGGATTCACTGATAATCATATCTTCTATATGAAGCGCCTTTTCAAGTTTATGGAGCACCTCAATATTATGCACTTCATGGAAAAAATCGGAAAGCGCCTGTGCTGCGATCTCGCCCATGCCGTCAATTAATAACAGGTCATTCCATGAATCGCTGCCCTCTTCAAGAGTCTCCATCGCCTGTTTCCACGCTGCATAGGAGAGATAATGCCGCGCCAGCATCTTACTGGTAATCTCGCCGACATGCCGGATGCCAAGCGCATAAATAAAGCGGGACAGGGGCACTGCGCGTGCTTTCCCAATAGCGGCCTTTAGATTGCTGACCGATTTTTCACCCCAGCCTTCACGCCCGCGGATTTTATCGTAATCAAGGTGAAATATGTCGGCAGGGGATCGGATGAGCCCGGCTTCCCAGAATGCCTGTATCTGCTTTTCGCCCAGGCCCTCAATATCGAAGGCATTACGTGAGACGAAATGCCGCAGGCGTTCGATGGCCTGCGCATCGCATATCAGCCCGCCCGTGCAGCGCCGCGCCGTTTCGCCCTCCTCGCGCACCGCGTGCGAGCCGCATACCGGGCAGGTGTGGGGGAATTCATAAGGAGCGGAATGCGGGGCATGCGAGCGCGACGCGACAATCTGAGGAATGACGTCCCCTGCGCGCTGTACTACCACCGTGTCGCCGATACGGATGTCCTTACGGGCGATTTCATCCTCATTATGCAGCGTGGCGTTGGACACCATCACGCCGCCGACGTTGACCGGGGTGAGCCGCGCCACCGGCGTTAGCACTCCCGTGCGCCCGACCTGTATCTCGATGTTTTCCAGTGTCGTCACCACCTGCTCAGCGGGGAACTTATGCGCAATCGCCCAGCGAGGGGCGCGGCCTACGGTACCGAGTCGCTGCTGCCAGTCGAGGCGATCAACTTTATAAACGAGACCGTCAATATCGAAATCCATAGTCTGACGAAGAGACAACGCAGTGTGATAATCTTTCATTATTTCATCGATTATCATGGGATAATCTATATAACGCGCTCCTGCTATTCTAAAACCAAGTTTTTGTAAGAATCCCATCACCAGTGAATAACTGTTAAAATGGGAATAAAGCTGAGGCCATTCTCCCCATCCATGTATAAAGTAACTTAAATTACGCGATGCGGTGATATTGGCGTCTAGTTGCCTGAGTGAACCTGCCGCAGCATTACGTGGATTTGCAAACTCCGGTTTTCCAGCTTCTTTTTGTGTCTCATTTAGTTTCTTGAAATTGCCATGAAACATGAAAACTTCACCTCGTATTTCTAATACTGAAGGTATATCACTGCCTTGAAGCTGTTTTGGAAAATCCTTTATGGCTAATAAGTTAGTTGTAATATCCTCACCAACTTCACCGTCACCGCGTGTTGAGCCTTGTTCTAACTCTCCGTTTTTATAACGTGCTGAAAATGATAACCCATCAATCTTATATTCACGATATAACGCAATGGAGTCTGTTGTACTTAAATTTAAAAAACGTCTGATTCTCTCCAACCAGTCTCCAACTTCCTTTTCCGTAAACGCATTGTTAAGTGACAGCATAGGAATAATATGCCGGACCTTAGCGAATTTGGAGGCGGGAGCGTAACCCACTTTCTGTGTAGGGCTGTCAGGCTTTGCCAGTTCAGGGAATTTCGCTTCGAGTGCTTCTAATTCACGTTTCAGGATGTCATATTCCGCATCCGTGATTTCGGGGTTGTCCTGCTGGTGGTAGAGTTTATCATGATAGCGGATTTCCTTGCTCAGGCGTTCGATTTCCGCCTTCGCTTCATCTGCTGTAATACTCATACCGCCGCCTGCAACAATTTTTCCGCAGCCTTGCGGGCTTCTGAAGTTATCTCGGCTCCTGCCAGCATCCGTGCCAATTCTTCCTTACGTTCCCCGGCGGACAGCACTCGCACCTGCGTATAGGTAGCCTTGGATTTTTCTTCCTTGAGTATCAGCAGGTGATGATTGCCGAGCGCGGCGACCTGCGGCAGGTGCGTCACCACCAGTACCTGGTGAGTCTGTCCGAGTCTGGCAAGCCTTTTGCCAATAGCATCCGCGACCGCGCCGCCCGTGCCGGTATCGATTTCATCGAAGATGATGGACGAAGTCGATTTCACCCTGGCAAGCGCGACCTTCATTGCGAGCATGAAGCGTGAAAGCTCGCCGCCGGAAGCGATTTTGTGGAGCGGAGCAAGGCTTGCACCTTTGTTGGTCGCTGCTTGGAACTGCACGAAATCAATGCCGTTGCTGCTCCAGCGATCTTCCGGCAGCGCCTCAATCACTATACTGAATTTGGTCGCGCCCATTTTGAGCGAGTCCAGCTCGCCCATGACTGCCTTCTCAAGATTGCCTGCGGCTTTTTTACGTGCTTTGGATAGTTTCTCTGCCGCCGATTGATAATCGGATTTTGCTTTTTCCAGCGCTTGTTGCAATGCGGCAAGCTGATGTTCCTGGTGGCTGAGGCTGCCCAGCTTTTCATTTACTTCGGAAAGTAAAACGGGAAGCTGGTCGGGAGTGACGTTGTATTTACGCGCCACCGCACGGAGCGTGAACAGGCGTTCTTCAATCTGTTCAAGCTTTGCTGGATCATATTGCGAATCGCGCAGGATGTTTTCGATGGAATTCTCCGCTTCCTGTATTTCGTTGGAGGCGCGCTCCAGATATTCAATCGCAGCCGTAAAACTGGCATTGAGCGCCGAGCGCGACAGGATACGCTGCGCTGAGCTCAGCATGCCGATGGTTCCCTTGCCGGAGCGCAGTTCGGTTAGCGCATCGTTCAGTGCTTCCGCTAACTTCTCGCTTTGCATCATCTGCGTGCGTTTCTCGGCAAGCTCTGTTTCCTCATCAGGCTTCGGAGAAAGATTGGAAAGTTCTTTCTGCATGTGTTGCAGGTAATCTTTCTCTCGCTCCGCTGCTTCAATTTTTTTCTGCGCCTCTTCAAGATTTTCACGGCTGCTTGCCCATCTTCCGTGAGCTTCCGCGACTTTCTCGCCTGCATCCTGCAGTTCACCGTAAAGGTCAAGAATTTCCCTGTGGGTGGAAGGATCGAGCAGGCCCTGGCCGTCATGCTGGCCGTGTACCTCTACTAACGTAGAACCAAGTGACTTCAGGGCGGCGACGCCGACAGGCGTGTCATTGACAAAACATTTCGTTTTACCATCAGGAGTGATAGCGCGGCGTATCACCAGTTCATCCGCCTGTTCGATTCCCAGTTCATCGAGTATCGTTTTGGCGTCCTTATTATCGCTAATATCGAATACCGCGCCTACGCTTGCCCGATCCTTGCCGTGGCGGATAAGACGCGTTTCTGCGCGGGTGCCAAGCACAAGGCCAAGCGCGTCAAGCAGAATGGACTTGCCCGCACCGGTTTCCCCGGTCAGCACGCAGAGGCCACGCGTAAAAGAGATATCGCACTGTTCAATCAGGACAATATTTCGGATGGTAAGATTCGTAAGCATGGAGGGATTATATAAGTTAAGCTAGCCTGCCCGCAAGAGTGCATTGCGATTATCTTCCGTAATGGAACGCTACGCGTATGCCGTTTCATCAAGAGGTTGAGGGATAAAACGACACTACTCCATGTATTGCCCGCCGTTGATGGAAAGCGTCTCGCCTGTGATGAACGAGGCTTCCTCGGCGACAAGGAACAATACGGCGCGCGCGATTTCTTCCGGCTTGCCCAGTCGTCCGACCGGGATGCCGGATATGATCTGATTCAATATGTCCTCGCGGATAGTCTGGAGCATTTCCGTTGCGATATAACCGGGAGATACGACGTTGACCGTGATGCCGCGCGCTGCGGTTTCACGCGCCAGTGCTTTAGTAAAGCCAAGAATACCCGCTTTGGCGGCGGAATAATTGGTCTGGCCGAACTGCCCCAACTGGCCATTGATTGAACTGATATTGACAATGCGTCCGAATTTCTTCTCGCGCATCGTCTCGATAACCACACGCGACATGTTGAAGCATGAGGTCAGGTTGGTATCTATAACGGTTTCCCACGAGTCGAAATTCATCTTATGTATGGCGGTGTCACGCGTGATACCGGCATTGTTGATCAGTATGTCTATGGTGCCGCCGAGATCCTTTACGATCTGTTCAACGCCCTTCTGGCAGGCTTCAAAATCCGCTATGTCCCACTTATAAACCTGAATACCGTTTTCCTTGCTGAAAGCCTTCGCGGAGTCGTCACGGCTGGCATAGGTTGCAGCCACCTTATAACCTGCATTATGCAGCGCTTTCGAAATAGCAGCGCCTATACCGCGTGTTCCACCTGTAACCAGAGCTATGCGTTGTTTCATACTTTCTCCTTAGTTCGGTTGTTAGTTGTTGTTAGTTGTTGGTTTTCTCCATTATTTGAACAGCTAACAACTAAAAACGAACAACGAATTACTAATCCCTCGCCACGCACATGGCAATACCCATTCCGCCGCCGATGCAGAGAGTGGCAATGCCTTTCTTTGCATTACGACGGTTCATTTCATGCAGGAGCGTAGTAAGAATGCGGGCGCCGGATGCGCCTACCGGATGCCCAAGCGCAATGGCGCCGCCATTGACATTAACCTTGGACACATCCCACTTCATGTTCATATTGACCGAAATGGCCTGTGCGGCGAAAGCTTCGTTGGCTTCTATGAGATCAAGATCGCCAACATTCCATCCGGCTTTTGCAAGCGCTTTCTGGCTTGCAGGGATAGGGCCGGTGCCCATGATGGCGGGATCAACGCCTGCATGTGCCCATGATACTATTTTGGCAAGTACAGGCAGTCCGCGTTTGTCGGCTTCCTTGCGTGTCATGAGCAATACGGCGGCAGCGCCGTCGTTAATGCCGGAGGCGTTGCCTGCGGTAACGGTACCGTCCT
The DNA here is from genome assembly GCA_964454545.1 of uncultured Rickettsiales bacterium. Lineage (GTDB taxonomy): Bacteria > Pseudomonadota > Alphaproteobacteria > Rickettsiales > JABCZZ01 > JABCZZ01. Next base: position 30,205 of record CAYVTI010000010.1, on the reverse strand, counting down.
TGATGAAGGCAGGTTTCAGCTTGACGAGGGACTCTTTCGTGACTCCGGCGCGCGGAAATTCGTCTTTGTCAATGGTTATCTCGCCTTTGCGGTCGGCAATGACTGCCGGGACAATTTCTTCCCTGAACTTACCTTCTTTCATCGCCGCTTCGCATTTCTGCTGGGAGCGTGCGGCAAATTCATCCTGCTCGTCGCGCGATATGTTAAATTGCTTGGCGATATTCTCGGCGGTGACACCCATGTGGATATGGTGAAAAGCGTCGGTAAGGGCATCCAGTATCATGGTATCCACGAAAGTGGCATCGCCCATCTTGACACCCGTGCGCAGGTTCTTGGCATGCGGTGCCTGGCTCATGCTTTCCTGCCCGCCTGCGATCACCATATGGCTGTCGCCATTCCGGATAGCTTGGTAGCCAAGGCAGACAGCGCGCAGCCCCGATCCGCATACCTGGTTCAGCCCCCATGCCGGGACTTCTTTGGGAACGCCGGCATTGATCGATGCCTGGCGCGCCGGATTCTGCCCGGCTGCCGCAGTCAGAATCTGACCCAGAATCACTTCGGAAATTTCTCCGGGGTTTACTTTCGTTTGTTGCAGGATTGCCTTGATTACATGCTCACCCAGCTTGTGCGCCGGAAGGGAAGCAAGTGTGCCGTTAAAAGAGCCTATTGCCGTACGCAATGCGCTCACTATTACGATATCATGATCTGACATATATTCTCCTATTCTCCCACGAGGTCACGGTTTGCGAATTTGTATGATAACTATTCAAAATGTAAACATAATTATGATTATTGCATTTTATTAATGTTTCCATGAAAATACTGCAATGTCTATTTTGCTATAGTGGGCTTTAACCAGTTATTGCTGTCGATAACTGAGTGTAACAAAAAGGGACATTTTATGAAAATTTGCTTCTTAAGCACAGTCATACTTTCACTGACTGCAGGCACCATACTCTCATCTCCGGTCATTGCGCAAGAACAATCAGAAGATCCGGGCCATCCGCGCATCAACCAGGTGGAAAACCGCCTTGAGCATCAGGAAAACAATACCGAGCGTGCTGAGAAAAACGGTAAACTTACCGAAGGACAGGCCGAACGTGATGAAAGGCGCGATCAGCGCACCCAGAGCCAGTTGAACCGCGATGAAGCGAAGCATGGCGGCCACATTACCAAAGCCGAACAGCGCAGGCTGAATCATGAAATGAGGAAAGAGAAATTCGAAAAGAGAAGGCAGGAACGCCGGGATCACAAACTCCGTGAACACAGAGCGCGTCCTGATTCTGCCAACTAAACCATAGATATCTGTTCGGTAACGATACCCCGGCTTGTAACATTATAAGCCGGGGTATTTTTTTTGTTGCCAATCCGGATATTTCTTACGCCTCATTGCATTATCGGCACATGTCATAAATTTGTAACCAAACTGTCATAAGATGTTAACTTGTTCTTCACGCTTGGAAAATATAGTATGATGCTAGGATAATAGTAGAACAGTATAGCCATGTCCGCAGATGGATATTGTTCAGTAGAAAGAGGAAGTTATGTCTATAGATCGGATATTGTCGCGCAATGACATACAGGCATTGAAGGCACAGATAGCGCAGCCGGGCACTCCCGCTTATGCGAACCTGGATGCCATTACGGCGGAAATGTATAATAAGGCTACTGACCTCGGCGCTAAGATCGCAGCGGGATACTCGCCGGAAGCCATAGAAGCCGAGAAGAAAAATTTTATGGAAGAGGGGCTGGACGAAAGCAGCAGAAAGCTTCTCGAACGTGTCACCATCGCGGCAAGGGACAGGGTAGAGCAGCAGATAGCCGAGGGAAAAACGGTCAGCACGCTTGACGGGCTGATTCTGTGGAATAAGGAAGAACCGCTTTCTGCCGCAATGCTGAGATCCATAGAAAATACCGGTTATCAGCCGACAAAGGGCAATATTGATAAGCTGACGGAATATTATAACTATGGCCGCGTTGCCGGGGCGCTGAACGATATTGAAGACGGCAAAAAAATAAGCGGTAAGGACGTAGACAAGATCGTGGAGGAAATTTTCTCCGACCATATGACTGCGGGTGAAAGGATTGGACAGAGAGCAAGAAAAGCAGCGCAGGTGACCGGGACCGGAGTGGGTTTAATAACAGCTATTCCCTTGGCCATCATCGGCGGCGCAGGAGGCTTTGTAGTAGGTCTTGCCAGAACGATAGGAAACGCTATCGACGGTACGGACAGGGAAGCGGTCATGGCGAACCGCAGGCTGATGGGTTATGCCGAGAGCCCGCTGCAGATAGAAGAAAGCGTTGAGGCGATAAGAGCCCATAAACATAAAAATTATATCGGCAAGGGAATTTTGTGGGGTGCGGGATCTGTAGGCGGCATAAGCGGCCTTATAGGCGCGACGGTTGGGAACGGACTTGCCTCCATTGGTATCGGGCGCAAGGATAAGGAAATTGCCGCTAATAAAATTGCTATCCGGTCTGGCATCATAGACGGGCTTAAGGCGCGCGGAATAGAGGTGGATGCAAAAGAGCAGGGTAAAGGCAAGGATAAGGAAAAAGACGGTGAGAAGGATTCCAAGTCCAAAGATAAGTCGGGCATGGCCGAGAGACTTGGCAGCGCTGCAGCCGCAGGCCATGAATATTATTTTGGCATGGACGATGAAAAGAAGAAAAAAGTGCTGGCAGAGATCGAGCAGGCCCTGGGAGTGGAAAGGGGGGCGCTCATAGAAAAATATTTCTCTCCGCCGCAGGATAATGCCTATGTGAATATTTCAGAGGAGTCATTGAAAGAACTGGCGGGCAGGAAGGCTGTAATCGCTCCGGATTTTGCTAGCAGCGAAACCGCGCTTGCCCAGCAGAAACGAGAAATGGAAGGTTACAAGCGCGCTCTTGAAGAGCAGGGGATTACTAATGTTGAGGTTATCCAGATCACGCTGGAAGGATGCGATGTGCCGCAATGGTCCATAGTCGGCAAGGGGTTGACCGCCGCCCAGGTGGGATATGCACAGGAGGAATACGATCGGAAACACCCGCAGGCGGAACAGGCCGCTGTCCTGTCGCGCTCAGGCGGAAAGAGCGCTTCTCTCGAAGAGACCAAGACGCCGGTTGCAGACCAGCCATCGTCCGATTCACATGCCGCGAACACAACCATATCTGCACCCGTGCAAGCTATTTCCGTTACCTCGCCTGCGTCCTCCAATCCTCAGAACGTTTCTCCTGAAATAGCCGCATTAAAAGAAGAAGTTGGGGTATTGAGAGAAAAGATAAACCACCTGGAAAAAATGATACCACAGATGGACAAGATAGAAATAGGAGTGGCCAATAAGCAAGTAAATGCGCAGGACGTGGTGCGCAGCATAACTGTTCCTACGCCTGAACAGAAAGAGAGTGTTCAGGAATTGGCAGGAGGGGCCGCCAAAACTACACCCAGGTAATACAAGGGCTTAAGAGAATTTGTCATAAAAGGTTCATTTGTTACGCAGCAATAAAGTGGTAGAATAAATTAAAAGTGAGAGTGTTATCCTTTTGGAAGGAACGCGATAATGAGTGCAGGTGAAACAGCGGTAAAAACAGTATCCGGCGGCTTTATAGGGGCTCTGAAAGGAGCGGCACTGGCAATTGGTGGCTGTGCAGCCGTTGCCGGTATTGGCGGGCTTGTTGCGGGGTTATTGCTTGGCGGCGGGTTGCTGGCGGCCGGATTATGTGCAGCTGGTATTATCGGGGGAGGAATTTTTGGCTTCATGTTTGCCGCTCCGCTCTTTTCCTTCATAGGGGGAACATGGCGTGCGGCGAAGGAAGCCAGGAGAGGCACGGAAAGAAGCGCGCTGGAACAACAGCAACAATATGAACAGACAAGGGAAGCTTTGCTTGCCCAGCGCCAGTCGCTCATCAACCGGGGGGCGGATTACGGAAATGATGCAGGGGTCAGGAAGTCTTACGCAGAAGCGGTAGAGCAGGAAAGATTGAGAAATATCAGCGCTAACAGGCAGGTGTGAAACGCTCCGCAAAAATGACATACGCGGTATATGGAAATGAGTGAAGCAATTAAGAATGCACAGCAGAATGTGGTGGAAGCCCAGCAGAAATACGCACGGAACAGCTTCTGGGGTGGCGTTGCCGGTTTTGTCATTGGCGCGGTGGCGGTAGCAGGCGTAGCGGCGTTAATTGCGGCTGCTCCCGCGGGGCTGTTGGGGGTGGCAGGCCTTGGTGCCGCTTTTACTGTAGCGCATTGGGGGGTGGGCGCGGTGATTGCGGCCACTGGTTTGATCGCAGGATGGATTGGCGGCAAGATCGGATCGCGCATGGCTTCAAGTAGCGCTTACAGGGAAATGGAACATGCGGCTGTTCAACTGAATCATACGGTAGAATCACAAAAGGCGGTAAACGGTCTTCAGCGGCAGGTGGATAATGTCGAGCAGGTCGTGGAAAATCAGGCGGCGGGTAAAGAACCTGTAAGGGAATTTACAACCAGATATATGAATGAAAAAGCCGCATCAGTTGCTGTTGAGGCAGGAAGGTAGCTTAAAATGGCGCGTAATCAAACCGGATTTGAGGCATTGTGGGAGTCGATTGCCAGGGTTCCCAATACCGCGATGGAAGTCTTAAAAGGCTTTGGTGGCGTAGGCAAGAACACGGGTGGAGTCGTTGGAAAAATTGCCGATACTGCGGCAAGGCAGACCAGCAGGACGATAAATGCGGGACACTGGATGATGGAAAAGTTTCCTGTTCTCGCCACGGTGGCGGGAGTCGTTATTTTCTGGAAGCCTATCAAAAACAATGTCAAGAAACTGTTTGGGATGAAAGATCCACAGATGTCCGCACAGGATCAGGAAATAAGGCAACTGCGGCGGGAAAATGCCTATCTGACGGAACTGCAGTCAAGGCCCGATGGCCCGGTAGATGGCAGATCTTCAAATTACTGGCGCAGTTTAGTCAACGCCGGAAGGGGACAGACGCCCGGCACGGAAGGCTTCCAGTAATTTGTTTTACTGCCTGATTGTATAAATTATTTAACCTATACAGCAATGACAATGGCAGGTAATCACCTCACCCGGTTGAAAGCAAAATTACTTGCGTAGGATTTTGGTTTTATAATCCTGGTTTTCTTTGCCTCCACTATCTCAAACGCGATGCCCTTTTTCTGAGCATAGGCGATGGCTTCTTCCTTCGTCTCGAAAAATAGTTTCACCTGCTGGGCGGTGTCGGTCATGCCGGTCCAGCCCATCAGCGGTTCGACAAACGGCGGCGCATCGGGCAGGAATTCCAGTCTCCAGTCACGCGTATTCGCTTCGCCGGACTGCATGGCATTACGGGCTGGCTGGTAAATTTTTGCTTTCAACATACAACCTCTCTATTTTGCCGCTTTTTTCTTCTTCGCTGCAGGAGCTTTCTTTTTGCCACTACCTGTCTTTCCGGCAAGAAGCTCAAGCGCTTCCTTGAGCGTATAGCTATCAACACTCGCGTCTTTTGGCAACGTGGCATTTATTTTGCCATGCTTGACATAATTGCCGTAGCGCCCGGAATAGATGGCGATCTGCCCGCCGTCGGGATGTTCGCCCAGAGCTTTGAGTGGCGCAACGGCGGATTTGCCGAAGGTTTTCTTTTCCGCAATCAGCGTCACGGCGCGGTTGATGCCGATGATAAGCACATCGTCATCGCCTTTGAGCGAAGTGTACTTGCCATCATGCAGGAGATAGGGGCCAAAGCGGCCCAGGCCTGCGGTGATCATTTTTCCGGTTTCCGGATGCGTGCCGATTTCGCGCGGCAGCGATAGCAGCGCAAGCGCGGTCTGCAGCGTCACCTGCTCAGGCGCGATATTCTTGGGCAGGCTGGTGCGCTTGGGTTTCTTGTCATTGCCAAGCTGCACATACATGCCGTACGGACCTTTCTTCATCAGCACTTCAAGGCCGCTTGCCGGATCGATGCCCAGCTTCTGAGGCTCATTGCTGCCGTTGCCGGCAAGTTTCTCGCCGCTATCCGCGTCGGCGGAAAGCTGTTTGGTGAAGTTGCATTCGGGGTAGTTCGAGCAACCGAGAAACGCGCCGAATTTTCCGGTCTTGAGTCCCAGCCTGCCATTGCCGCATGCCGGGCAGGCACGCGGATCGGAGCCTTTGGCAAAATTACGGTATATGTAAGGCTCAAGCAGGGCGTCCACCGCTTCCAGCACTTCCGGATTGGAGAGCTTCTTGGTTTCGCCTACTGTTTTGATAAACTGTTCCCACCAGTCGCGCAGCACCTGTTTCCAGTCAATTTCCCCATTGGACACATCATCGAGCAACTCTTCAAGCTTGGCGGTGAAATCATATTCCACATAACGGCGGAAGAAACTCACCAGAAATGCATTTACGATTCTGCCACGTGCCTCAGCGATGAAACGCTTCTTGTCCAGTTTCACATATTCACGTTCCTGCAGCACCGAAATGATGCTCGCGTAGGTGGAAGGGCGGCCGATGCCAAGCTCTTCCAGTTTCTTCACCAGGCTTGCTTCGGTATAGCGTGGCGGCGGTTCGGTGAAATGCTGTTCCGGCAGGATTTCCTTCAGCGCAATTAATTCGTTCATATTCAGCAGAGGCAGGGCACGGGACTCTTCATCTTCCTCATCTTCGTCCTTACTTTCCTGATAGAGCGTCAGGAAGCCGTCAAAACGCATGACCGAGCCGGTGGCACGGAAGAGCGCCTGCTTGTCAGACGACTCGATGTCGACCGACATCTGGTCGAACACCGCGCTTTCCATCTGGCTTGCCATCATGCGTTTCCAAATGAGATCGTAGAGGCGGAACATATCGCTGTCGAGCGCGGAACCTATTTTATCCGGCGTGCGGGCGACATCCGTCGGGCGGATCGCCTCGTGCGCTTCCTGCGCGTTTTTCTGTTTTACCTTATAGATGCGCGGCGAGGCGGGCATGTATTTCTCGCCATATTTTTTACTGATAAGGCTACGGGTGGCTTCAATGGCATCCTGCGATACGGTGACACCGTCGGTACGCATGTAGGTGATAAGTCCGGTGGTTTCCCCGTTGATTTCAACGCCTTCATAGAGCTTCTGCGCGAGCTGCATGGTCTTCTTGGTACTGAAGCCGAGCTTGCGCGATGCGTCCTGCTGCAGGGTGGATGTGGTGAAAGGCGGGTAGGGGTGGCGGCGCGCCTGCTTGGGCTCGATATTCGTAACCTGGTATTTCTTGCCTTCAAGTGCCGATACGATTTCTTTCGCTTTGGGTTCATTGGGGATGTCGAACTTATCAAGCTTTTTGCCATGCCAGTGCGACAGGCGGGCTTTGAAAGCCGCATCGGCGCTGTTTGCCATCATGGCGCGGATGTCCCAGTATTCCTGCGAGACGAATTTTTCGATTTCCTCGTCACGCTCGCAGATGAGGCGGAGCGCCACGGACTGCACGCGCCCGGCGGACTTGCTGCCCGGCAGCTTGCGCCACAATACCGGCGACAGGGTAAAGCCCACAAGGTAATCCAGCGCCCGGCGCGCCTGCTGGGCGTTGACCAGGTTCATGTCGATCTGGCGCGGATGCTGCATCGCTTCGAGAATTGCCTTCTTGGTAATTTCGTTGAAAACAACGCGTTCCACTTCCATCTTTTTGGGCAGCGCCTTGTTTTCCTTCAGTGCTTCAAGTACGTGCCACGAAATCGCTTCTCCCTCGCGATCGGGGTCGGTAGCGAGTATCAGTTTATCGGAATTTTTGGCAGCCTTGGCGATGGCGCTGATATGTTTCTTCGCGTCATCATCGACCTCATAGGTCATGGCGAAATCCTGGTCAGGCTGCACGGAGCCGTCCTTGGACGGCAGGTCGCGCACATGCCCGAATGACGCCAGAACGTTGTAATCCTTACCTAAATATTTGTTTATGGTCTTCGCCTTCGCGGGCGACTCGACAATGACTAAATTCATCAGATGTAATATGTCTCTATTAGGGTTCGTTACGCTCTAAATCGCTGATATGGGCGCAAAAGTCAAATTTTTTAGTTGTTATTCTGCCTATTTGCATGAATTTACTGGGATTCATCACCCTGTGGTAAGCGCAGCGCGACCACAGGGTCCACTCTGTATTATGGAACTTACCTATTCTCTCTCGTCTTGCCGAACTTCACATCCTTCCAGTCTTCCTGGATACGCCCCAGGTGCCAGTCGTTGGGGGCGAGGTAGGCCAGCTGGCCTGCGCCGTCTTCAGCAAGGCTGTGCAGGTTCTTTTCGGTAAACAGCTTAAGCGTTGCGGAGTTATCGCATTTTATCCAGCGCGCGGTGGTGTAGCTCACTTCTTCAAAGCTTCCCTTCACTTTGTATTCGCTTTCAAGGCGTGAGGCGATCACATCAAACTGGAGCGCGCCGACCACGCCGATAATCCAGTTGCTGCCGTTGAGCGGTTTGAATATCTGCGATGCGCCTTCCTGTGACAATTCCTCCAGCGCTTTTTTCAGCTGCTTGGAGCGCATGGGGTCATCTAGCCGCGCCCGCTTGAACAGCTCCGGCGCGAAGCTCGGGATGCCGGTGAAATGCAGCTTCTCGCCTTCGGTGAGCGCGTCGCCGATGGAAAGCCCGCCGTGATTGGGAATACCGAGAATATCGCCCGGGAAGGCTTCTTCCGCCAGTTCACGTTCACGCGCAAGGAACAATACCGGATTGTTGAGCGTCAGGGTCTTTTCCGTGCGCACATGTTCCACTTTCATCCCGCGACTATAGCGGCCAGAACAGATACGCACGAAGGCGATACGGTCGCGGTGGTTTTTGTCCATGTTGGCCTGCACTTTGAACACAAAGCCGGAGAAATTCTTTTCTTCCGGCAGCACGTCACGCGTATCGGTCTTTTGCGGGCGTGGGGAGGGAGCCATACTGCAGATGGCATTAAGCAGTTCGCGCACGCCGAAATTATGCAGTGCGCTGCCGAAGAAAATCGGAGTCAGGTGGCCTTCGAGATAGGCCTCGCGGTCAAACGGCTTGCAGGCAGCGCGAATCATCTCCACTTCCTCGCGGAACTTGCTGAGTTCTGCTGCGGGGATAATTTCATCAAGCTTGGGATCGTTGATGCCTTTGCATTCCAGGCTCTCAGCAATACTCTCGCCGCTGCCCGCGTCGAATATATGCAGCGTGTCATTCAGCAGATCAAAAGAGCCTTTGAAGGTTTTGCCCATGCCGATGGGCCAGGTGACGGGCGTTACGTCGAGCGCGAGGGTTTTCTCGATTTCATCAAGCAGCGTGAAAGGTTCCTGCGCTTCGCGGTCCATCTTATTGATGAAGGTGATGATGGGCGTGTCACGCAGGCGGCAGACCTCGAACAGCTTGTGGGTCTGCGATTCAATACCCTTGGCGGCATCGAGCACCATCACGGCAGAGTCTACAGCAGTGAGCGTGCGGTAGGTGTCCTCAGAAAAGTCCTTATGTCCCGGCGTGTCCAGCAAGTTCACTGTGCAGCCATCATATTGAAAAGTCATGACCGAGGCGGTTACCGATATGCCGCGCTGCTGTTCAATTGCCATCCAGTCGGAGCGGGCGTGCCTTGCTGCGCCGCGGGCTTTTACCGCACCGGCAAGATGGATCGCGCCCCCGAACAGGAGCAGCTTTTCGGTCAGCGTCGTTTTACCGGCGTCCGGGTGGGAAATGATAGCGAATGTGCGGCGCGTTTCAGCGGGATTTGGCATAGGCCGTCCCCTCTATCCTATGCAGACGGATTATGCAACGGTTTTAGCGCCATTGACCCAGGAGCCGTTTTCGGTCTGCTGGCGGTATTCAAGGGCATGGCCTTCGGATTTGTATTTGCTCCAGCGCATGCGGGCTTTGGCAATAGAGGTTTCGTCATTGCCGTCAAAGATATCGATGACGCGGGTGAAGCCCCTGCCCAGATCCAGCTCCGAGCTGTCCGTTATCACCAGCAGGTTCGCCTTATTGGGATTTTCCTCTTTTGCCGTGAGGTACACCGGCTGCAACTCGGTGTTTCCATCTTTCATGCTGCCGTGCGGGAGGAAGGAATTCGGGTCATAGGTCCAGAGTATGTTATTCATCCATTCGACCTTTTCCTCCGATTCCATGAGGACGACACTCCTGAACCCACCCTGTATGGCTTTTTCAAGCAGCTTCGGGAGCGCCTGCTCAAGCGGGGTCCTGGTAAGGTGATAGAAGTGTATATCAGTCATATTCTCCCCCGTGAAGGATGCTTTAAGTGTTAATATATTTTCAGTAAATTGTCCAGCCATGATGAAGGAGGCATGTTTATAACAACTTTATGTAATCCGCTTATAAACATATCGCTTCCGCGCGTTTTCTTATTTACCTCTGGGAACAGGCATATTTTCCTGTTTTGAAGCGTGCCTCTCCTTCCAACCCAGCTGGTCGTCAGCCAACAAAGGCGTTTTTTATGAAAAAGTTCACCTGTGCAGGGCTTGGCCCGCTCGTATTTGCCGCCAGCATATCACTTGCCTTTAGTTGCTGGGGATACGCACTTGCCCCCGGTCTGGTAGCAATGGACAGCTTATCCGATTACGGATTGCAGGATGGAGATGGCACTATCTCGCACGTTTCTCCCCAGTCCCAACAGGTTGTTCATGAAGCGGGCGTTAGTGCAAAACAAACGATGGTAAGGAATACGCCTAGAAAGAATATTATCCCCGCAGATGAGACATGCGAAGATATTCAGGAAAACCCATCCCCGCCAGACAGGGAATAAAAGCTTTGCATGACGTGATCCCCCTGCAAAGCTTTTATTTAGACCCAGTACAGGAGGCTGTGTGGAAGAAAACAAGCTGTCGTTTGCTACATTTCTGGCCGTGAGCGCACTCTCAGAATATGCTCCTGCGAACAGCTATGGCTCTGAGGCCATACGTCTCGTTAATCAGGATGCTGAAGCGGATATCAAAATAATAGATATAGCCAGAGCGCCAGTTCCGCTTATGCTGGCTGGCAGATAAGATTGCTCCCGCACGCGGCTTTCGTGCGGGAGCATGTCTTATGTTACGCCTGTTTCTTTCTGGACTGGCCGACGCGGTCCGTGATGTCCTCACCGGTCTGCTGGTCGACTACTCTCATGGAGAGGCGCACTTTGCCGCGTTCGATGTCGATGACCTTGACTTTCACCATATCGCCTTCATTGACGACATCGGTCACCTTGTTGACGCGGTGATCGGCCATTTCGCTGATATGCACGAGGCCGTCCTTGCTGCCGAGGAAATTGACGAACGCGCCAAAATCCACGATACGTACAACTTTACCGGCATAAATCTTGCCGATTTCAGCTTCAGCCACGATGCTGTTAATCCAGTCGAGCGCGGCTTTGCCCTGCTCGCTGTTAACGGCAGCCACCCTGACGGTGCCATCATCCTCGATATCCACCTTGGCTCCGGTTTTCTCCACGATCTCACGGATTACTTTTCCGCCGGTGCCGATCACTTCGCGGATTTTATCCTTCGGGATCGATATGGTGGTAATGCGCGGCGCGTTGTCATTGACGGTGCCACGGGAGGTGGTCAAAGCTTTCGCCATTTCGCCGAGAATATGCTTGCGGCCGGCCTGAGCCTGCGTAAGCGCCACTCTCATGATTTCTTCGGTAATGCCGTTGATTTTGATATCCATCTGCAGGGCAGTGATACCGCTTTCGGTTCCGGCTACCTTGAAATCCATATCGCCAAGGTGATCTTCATCGCCCATGATATCAGAGAGGACGACGAATTTTTCCTTCTCCTTGATCAATCCCATTGCGATGCCAGCAACCGGACGGGAAAGGGGAACACCTGCATCCATCAGCGCGAGCGAGGTGCCGCAGACGGTTGCCATAGAAGATGAACCATTCGATTCCGTGATCTCGGAAACGACACGGATAGTGTAGGGAAAATTGTCCTTCACCGGCATGAGCGGGTGAATGGCGCGCCATGCAAGCTTACCATGCCCGATTTCACGGCGTCCCGGAGAACCGAGGCGGCCCACTTCGCCGACCGAGTAGGGCGGGAAGTTGTAATGAAGCATAAAAGACTCTTTATACTCTCCTTCCAGCGCGTCGATGATCTGCTCATCCATGCTGGTGCCGAGCGTGGCAACCACAAGCGCCTGCGTTTCACCGCGGGTAAAGAGCGCTGCGCCGTGTACTTTCGGCAGCACTCCTACTTCGGCGACGATTGGACGGATGTCGGCTTCGCCGCGTCCGTCGATGCGCTTTTTGGTGGTCACCATATCATGACGCACCACTTCGCTTTCCAGCGCCTTGAAGAGACGGTTCGCCTGCACTGCGGAAGCGCCTGCCTCTACCAGGGGAGTGCAGATTTCCTTCTTGATTTCATCGAGGCGGTTGGAACGTTCCTGCTTGCCTTTAATCTTGAAAGCTTCGCGGAGCTTCGCTTCGCCTGTGGCCTTAAGCTGAGCTTTGATTTCATCTTCCTGCGGATTGGCTGCCAGTTCCCACGGATCCTTGGCCGCTTCTTCAGCCAGGGAGATGATAGCGTCAATCACCGGCTGGAAGCCTTTATGGCCTGCCATCACGGCACCCAGCATCACTTCTTCGGAGAGTTCCTGCGCTTCCGATTCCACCATGAGCACCGAGCTCTGCGTGCCTGCGACCACGAGGTCCAGCTTGCTGTTTTTAAGCTCGCTCTTCGTTGGGTTGAGCGCGTACTGGCCATCGATATAGCCAACACGGCCACCGGCAATGGGGCCCATGAACGGGATGCCGGAAAGGGTGAGCGCGGCGGATGCGCCGACGAGCGCTACGACATCTGGATCGTTTTCCAAATCATAAGAAAGAAGAGTACAGACTACCTGCACTTCATTGAAGAAACCGTCCGGGAAAAGCGGGCGGATAGGCCTGTCGATCAAACGGGAGGTCAGCACTTCCTTTTCGGATGGGCGCCCTTCGCGCTTGAAAAAGCCGCCTGGGATTTTACCGGCGGCGAAAGTCTTTTCCTGGTAGTTTACGGTAAGCGGGAAGAAATCCATATCGGGATTAACTTTTTTCTGACCTACCACGGTGCAAAGCACCATCGTCTGGCCATAGGTGGCAAGCACCGCCCCGTCGGCCTGACGTGCAATTTTCCCGGTTTCCAGCGTGAGAGTATTATTACCCCACTGGACTTGTCTTTTAGCAATTTTAAACATTGATTTATCCTTTTTCTAACGTCCCCTGTTCATACAATTCCAACCATCAATCCAAACAGGCAGGGGAGAGTTGCCCATCCAAAACCTCCCGCCATTCCTGGAATGGCGGGAATAAACAGTCTGATTATTTTCTTAAGCCCAATTTCTTGATCACCGCTGAATAAGAATCAAAATTGGAGCGCTTCAGGTATTCGAGCAGGCGCTTGCGCTGTCCGACCATTTTAATCAGGCCGTGGCGCGAATGGTGATCCTTGAGATGCACTTCAAAATGCTTGGACAAATTATTGATGCGCTCGGTAAGCAGCGCAACCTGGATTTCCGGCGAGCCGGTATCATTCTTCGAGGTGGCAAATTCCTTAATAACCTTACCCTTTTTTTCAGGTGCAATCGACATCGTCAAACTCTCCTTTAATGAATGTTAAATATGCGCTTGGATCGCAGCACACCAGCTGTTACTTCCGCCAATGCCAGTATCTGACCTTGAAAGAGCGCCATATAGTTTCCATCCGGCTTATTCATAAGGATGGTTTTTCCATGGCGTAAAGCCTGTGCCTGATCCGGGTGCAGATCGATTGCCGGGATGTCGTCCAGCGCCAATTCGATCGGTACCCATACCTTAAGCAGCGGCGCATTATGCACAAGTTCCGGTAATTTATCCAGCGAAATCGCATCCTTCTCGTGAAATTTGCCTACGGATACTCGCCTTAAAGCCGATATATATCCTAAACTATTGCATTTTCTTGCAATATCCCGTGCAAGCGAGCGGACATAGGTGCCTTTCCCACAGGTAACGGAGAAAGTTGCATGTTGCATGTTGCATATTGCAAGTAATTGTAAATCATATATTTCTATCTCGCGTGGCGTCATTTCCACATTTTCTCCGGACCTTGCCAGCTTATATGCCCGCTCCCCGTTTACCTTGATCGCGGAATAGGCGGGTGGAGCCTGCATGATACGTCCGGTAAACTCAGGCAACACACCCAATATTTCTTCCCGGCCTGGAATAATGGGGGTTGTTGCGGTCATGCTGCCTTCACAGTCATCCGTTGAGCGTTCCTCTCCAAAAGCGATGGTAAAAATATATTCCTTGGCATTGCCCATGACATAGTCGGCGGCTTTGGTCGCTTCGCCGATGGCAAGCGGAAGAATGCCCGAAGCGAGGGGATCAAGCGTTCCACAATGACCGATCTTTTTACACTTCAACAGATGCTTTACGATTGAGACGGCCTTGGCGGATGAAATGCCGGTCGGTTTGTCGAGGATGAGAAAGCCGTTATTGAGTTGCAGGTTGTATGAAAATTTCTTGGGATTCATGGTAATCCTTACTTGCAACTGGAAACTTGCAACCTGTCACTACTATTTATTCTTCTCCAGATCCCTCGCCACTTCAGGGCTGTTGAGCAGGATTTCTATCCTCTGGGCTTCCTCGAAGGAGTTATCCAGCCGGAAGGTAATGCGTGGGGCGTAGCGCAGTTTCATCCTGTCGGAAACCAGCTTGCGAAGGATGGAGGAATTGCGCAGAAGGGCCGTCATGACGGTTTCAATATTCATTCCACCGAGCGGCATTACATAAGCCGTGGCGTTCTTTAGATCCGGGCTGATACGCACTTCTGAAACAGTGATAGGGGTGCCTGTTATATCTTTGTCATGGCATTCGCCGCGCATGAAGATATCCGCAAGGACATGGCGTATTTCCTCGCCTACACGCAACTGGCGCTGGTTGGGGGGCTTTGATGACATATTATACCGTCCTGGCGACTTCCTCAATCTCGTAAGCTTCAATGATGTCTCCGGCGCGGATGTCATCATAATTCTCAAACGCCATGCCACATTCCATGCCACGGCTTACTTCCTTCACGTCATCCTTGAAGCGCTTGAGCGTTTTAAGCGTGCCGTTATGGATGACCACGTTGTCACGCAACAGGCGCACTTTCGCGCCGCGCTTCACTATGCCTTCCGTGACCATGCAACCTGCTACCTTGCCTGCCTTGCTGAGATTGAACACTTCGCGTATTTCGGCATAGCCGAGGAAGTTTTCCTTCAGTGTCGGAGAGAGCATGCCGGAGAGGGCGGCTTTTATATCTTCCACGACATCATAGATAACCGAGTAGTAACGGATATTCACCTTGTCGCGTGCCGCCATTTCGCGCGCCTGCGCGGTAGCGCGGACGTTGAACCCGATGATCAGCGAATGGGTGGCGTGGGCCAGCGTCACATCCGATTCGGTAATCGCGCCAACGCCGGAATGCAGCACGCGGACCGTAACTTCTTCGCTTGAGAATTTCTGCATGCTCTGTGCAATGGCCTCAGCGGAACCATGCACGTCCGATTTAATGATGATAGCCAGTTCCTTCGCCTTGTTCGCGGAGGAGGCGGCAAAAAGGCTTTCAAGTGACTTGGTCGCGAGCACCGATTGGGCGGTGCGCGTACGTTGCTGGCGGTATTCGGTAATATCGCGCGCGATCTTTTCATTTTCGACCACGGCAAATTCGTCACCCGCTTCCGGTATCCCGGTAAGACCGAGTATCTCGACGGGCAATGACGGGCGTGCTTCCTCGATCGTGCGTCCCTTATCATCAATAATGGCGCGCACTTTGCCGTAGCTGCCACCGGCGACTACGATGTCCCCAACACGCAGGGTTCCTTTCTGTACAAGCAGTGTCGCAACAACGCCGCGGCCGCGATCGATTTTGGCTTCGACCACTGCACCGTTTGCCATGCGATTCGGGTTAGCCTTGAGTTCGAGTACCTCCGCCTGCAGAAGAATGGACTCTTCCAGTTTGTCCAGTCCCTGTCCGGTTTTTGCGGACACTTCGGATACGATAACATCGCCGCCGTATTCCTCAGGGACGAGTTCGTATTGCATGAGCTCGTTCTTTACGCGTCCTGCGTCGGCGCCCTGCTTGTCGATTTTATTGATTGCCACTATGATCGGCACGCCTGCGGCTTTGGCGTGGCTGATGGCTTCCTTTGTCTGTTCCATGATTCCATCGTCCGCCGCAACGACCAGCACGACGATATCGGTGATCTTCGCACCGCGCGCGCGCATCGAAGTAAAGGCCTCATGGCCCGGCGTGTCGAGGAAGGTTATCTTCTGATGGTTGCCAAGCTGCACCTGGTATGCGCCGATATGCTGCGTGATGCCTCCGGCTTCCGTAGCGGCTACGTCTGTCTTGCGCAGCGCATCGAGCAGCGAGGTTTTTCCGTGATCCACATGCCCCATGATGGTAACGACCGGAGCGCGGGACTTGAGCGAGGCCGGATCATCCTGCTTGTCCTCATTCTTGAGCACATTCTCAACATCACTTTCCGCCACGCGTTTTATCTTGTGGCCGAATTCGGTCACAATAAGCTCTGCGGTATCGGCATCAATGCTCTGATTCACGGTTACCATTGTTCCCATTTTCATCAGCATCTTCACCACGTCTACGGCGCGCTCAGCCATACGGTTGGCGAGCTCCTGCACGGTAATGGCTTCGGGGATGACCACTTCGCGTATAATCTTTTCCTGGGATGCGGAGGAGGATTTGCCAATTTCGGCGCGTTTCGCCTTTTCCCGCTGGCGGCGCAAGGAAGCAAGGCTGCGTACGCGCTCTTCCGTCATGCTGAGCGCCTGGTTTACGGTTATCTTGCCGGAGCTGCGCCTTTCCTCGTCACCGCGGCGAAGTTTCATCTTTGAAGGCTTGGCTTCCGAAAC
This sequence comes from uncultured Rickettsiales bacterium, assembly GCA_964454545.1. Taxonomy (GTDB): domain Bacteria; phylum Pseudomonadota; class Alphaproteobacteria; order Rickettsiales; family JABCZZ01; genus JABCZZ01. Next base: position 13,427 of record CAYVTI010000010.1, on the reverse strand, counting down.
TGCTCCGCCATCTTCCTCAACCTGGAAGGAGGGCGTTTTGGTCACGTGCTTACTGGTAACCGGCTTGACAATATTCTGTTTCTGTTCGCCGCCGCGCGCGGATTTTTCCGCCGTTTCTTCCTCGAATACTATTTCCTTGATGGATTTTTTGTCATAGATGGCCGGGGCAGGCGCTGGAGGTATGTCCGCTGTTATCGATTTTGAGGGATGTTGGGAAGATTTCGTTTCTTTGGCTGGGCGCAATTTTGCATGTTCAAGCGCACGCAGGCGTGACTGTTTTTCTTCCGAAGTAAGCGTTGTATCCTCTTCTATGGCCTGTTCGCCGAACAGCGATTTTTCCGCCTGTTCCTGCAGCGTGCCGCCGGGTTTTTTCAGTTCAACCATGCCGCCGCCGTCATTGGCGGTAAAGGTACGGGTTTTGCGTACTTCTACCGTCACGGTTTTGGAGCGGCCATGCTGGAAATTCTGCTTAACCTTGCCGCTCTCGACGGTTTTGGTCAGTTCCAGACGGCTCGGGCGCGTCATCGTCAGTTGATCTTTTTTCGTGGTATCGTTCATAAATCTCTTAAGTGACTGGTGGTTAGTAGCGAGTGGCGAGTAGTCAATTTAAAATGACTGCAACCAGAGTTCAGCCTTTATTCCAAACTCTGATCACTCAACTCTCGTCACTTTTCTTCGTCGAACCAATGTGCACGCGCTTTCATAATCATACTATCAATTTCTTCAGGTGACAAATGGGAATCTGGCACAAGATCAATAAATTCGTCTTTTGACAGATCGGCGAAATCATCAAGCGTAAGAATCTTCTTTTCGCCGAGTTTCACCAGCACCTCGTTTGACAGGCCAAGCGTGATAAGCTTTTCGTCCATGCCAAGGATGCGAAGTTTTTCTTCCTCGGCCTTCTTTTTGGATTCAAGGTAATCACGGGCGCGGGTGCGCAGTTCGTTTGCCACATTTTCATCAAACCCTTCGATGGAGATCATATCCTCGACCGGCACGAATGCGACTTCTTCCACCGTGGTAAACCCTTCCGTCACCAGAAGATGGGCGATGACTTCCTCTACGTTCAGCGCATCGATGAACAGTTTGGAAAGCGTGTTGAATTCTTCCGCACGGCGGTTGGATTCGACTTCTTCGGTCAGTATGTCGATATTCCATCCGACAAGCTGCGATGCCAGGCGTACATTCTGGCCGCGGCGTCCAATGGCCAGGCTCAGCTGGTCATCTGGTACCACGACTTCAATACGTTCTTTCGCCTCGTCGATGACCACCTTACTGACTTCCGCGGATGACAGGGCGTTTACGACATAAGTAGCCGGATCCGGCGACCATTCAATGATGTCGATCTTTTCTCCCTGCAGTTCGGAAACCACCGCCTGCACGCGTGCGCCGCGTACACCGACGCAGGAAAGCACCGGGTTGACGTTGGAGTCTTTAGAATACACGGCTATCTTTGCTCGTGACCCGGGATCGCGTGCCACGGCTTTGATTTCAATGATGCCGTCATAGATTTCCGGCACTTCCTGCGCAAACAGTTTCGCCATGAATTCCGGGCGCGTGCGGCTCAGGAAAATCTGCGGGCCGGTTTTTTCGCGGCGCACATCATAGACATAAGCGCGTATGCGGTCTCCCTGGCGGAAAGTTTCACGCGGGATGAGTTCGTCACGGCGCAGGAACGCTTCCGTACGGCCGAAATCTACTGTCACGTTGTTGTATTCTACGCGCTTGACGGTGCCGCTGATGATTTCCCCAACGCGGTCCTTATATTCTTCGTACTGCTTGTCGCGCTCTGCATCACGTACTTTCTGCACGATGACCTGTTTCGCGGTCTGGGCGGAAATGCGGCCGATATCGATAGGAGGCAGGCGATCCCTGATCTCACTGCCAATCTCCAGCGTTTTGTCGCGGCGCTTCGCTTCCGCAAGCGTTATCTGGGTGCTTTCGTTTTCCACGGTTTCCACAACGTCGATAACGCGGTAGAGCTTGATCTCGCCGGTCTTGCGGTCGATTTCCGCTTTGATGTTGTGCTCGTGGCCGTATTTGCGCCGTCCCGCAACCTGTATGGCGGTTTCCAGCGCTTCGATCACCTGATCGCGCCCTATGCCTTTTTCACGTGCGACTGCGTCGGCAATCTGTAAGATTTCTGTGTTACTGCTGGTTGATAAAGCTAAAGCCATAGTTTTTCCTCTGGTAGTTATTTAGTGTGTTGTTTAATCAGTTCATCCGTCAGCACCAGCTTGGCGGAACGTATCATGTCGAAAGGAATGGCTGCGCTCATCCCTTCGTCCGTCTCAAGCAGGATATTCTTTCCTTCCGTGCCTTTGATCATGCCCTTGAACTTCTTGCGGCCTTCCATCGGCAGTTTGGTTTCGAGCTTTGCCTCGTATCCGCTGAAGCGCTCAAAGTCCCCCATTTTGACCAATGGGCGGTCAATGCCGGGCGAGCTGATTTCAAGGTGATAGGCTCCCTTGATAGGGTCTTCCACGTCAAGGAGAGCCGAGACGGTGCGGCTGATGTCGGCGCAGTCGTCCACTGTCATGGTCTTCTCATCCGTGCGTTCGGCCATGATCTGCAACGTGCGCCTGCCGCCCTCGAGCAGGCGGATCTGCACAAGATCATAGCCCATCCCGGCGAGGGAAGGCTCTATTATTTCAGTAACCTTATCTTCTATCATATGCCTAGTAATTGAGCGATTAGGGTTGAGAGTTGAGTAAAATTGTCCACTCAACTCTTCCTGTCGGTAACAAAAAAGGCGGGCTTTTGACCCACCTTCTTTTTTACTTACTTTTATTAACTGCCGCTTTATAATGCTATTCACGTGATATTACAAGCAAAAAATATGCGCATATTACTTATATATGGCCTGCGTTTCTATAAATGGTTCCTGTCACCGCTCCTGCCTGCGGCCTGCCGGTTTATGCCGACCTGCTCGGAATATGCGATGGAAGCCCTGAGAACGCACGGGATATTAAAGGGGTTCTGGCTTTCTTTAAAGCGTATCCTGCGCTGCCATCCCCTCGGTAAGCATTGTCATGACCCGGTGCCGGAGCCTAGCAAAAAATAACCATAATAATCTTTCTATCACAGGTCACTGGCTGTTGAACAAAGATTGCCGCTGGGGTTTATCCCTGCGAAGGGCAGGGACGGCAATGATGTCTAAAGTCTTATCCATTATTCGGGTTAAGAAGATGACACGGAAAGAATGGTCACGCCTACAAGCGGTGTGTTTATTTTGTCACCACAGTGAACAAAAAGGGGGAAGATTAAAATAGCTCATTGATGGTTGCCGTTTTTTTTGTCTGATAGCAGGAAAGTTTTATATGAGGTTTGGGATGCAATTCTGCTCCGCATGCCGGTTCCCGGCGAGAGTGAAGATAGCCGCGCTGGTATTCATGCTTCTCATATCCACTTGTCTTCCCGTACAGGCAACAGAACCTACCGTTGTTAATGTTGGCCTGAAAGCGCTTACTCTTCTGGAAGAGAAAGCATTCTCCTCTGCTGCTGTCGCTGTCATCTTCGATTCTGACAATCCGGCATCCAAAACCGATGCCGAATCTATCATGAAATATATAAATGAGAAAAGCACGGTAATCTTGCCCGAAACAGCGATCACTGCAAAGTTGGTGAACGTTAAAGATATTGCCAATATATCCGGGTTCAAGATGGCGTTTCTGGCGGAAGGTATCTCAAACAACAACATAGATACTATCTGTAATGCGGCGAATAAGGCTCAGATGCTCACTATCTCTACAAATACCAACTGCGTGAGGGTACATAAATGCGTGCTGAGTATAGAGACAAAGCCGCAGATTGAGATTTACTACAGCGTAGATGCAGCAGAATCCGCGCATATCAAGTTCGACTCAGCCCTTCTTATGTTGGTAAAACCATTATGAATCACACAGGCAGAAGGAAAAATAATGAAGGTAAAGCACGGAAGTCTCTTTATGCTGTTTCTGCTTTTATAGCTACCTTAAGTCTAAGCGCCCCTGGTTATGCACAATTCATAAATTACGGTTCTCTTCAAACAATGTTTGGAGAACCTATTACTACCAGTGCCACCGGCACGCCCCAGCGGGCCAGCGAAGTTGCTGCCAATATGACCATCATTACCGCTGATGAGATCCGCCAATCAGGAAGCAGAAATATTCCCGATATTCTCTCCAGGGTTCCAGGGCTGGACATTCTCCATACCGGTATCAATGTATTTGATGTGGGAGTGCGTGGGTATCAGGAACCGATGCAACCAAGGTTGCTGGTGCTTATCGACGGCAGGCAAGTTTTTATTGACGACTTCTCCCGCACGGTTTGGGAGAACCTGCCGGTTAATATTGATGATATACGGCAAATTGAAGTGGTAAAAGGCCCGGCTACCGCCCTGTTTGGTACTAATGCCGCTGGCGGCGTAATTAACATCGTCACCTATAGTCCGTTGTATGACAAAAACAACGTCGCTTTTGCTGGAATCGGCACACAAAAAGAGTATGTGGGTGATTTTACCACTACCTTGCACGCCGATTGGGGCGGTACCAAGATTTCAGCCGGCGGGTTAAATGTGGATGAATTCACGACGAAGCAAAACCCCCACGAAGTGGAGGGTATTCTTACCCCGTACCATCGCTATATTACCGACAGCACGGTGGTGAAAGTCACGCCCGGTCTCCTCTTTAACGGAGAGGCTACCTATTCAGAGAGCATCGGCAATGCCAGCGATCCGACCTCCGGTTTTATCATGGCCGGTCAGCATACGACCACGTATTCATTCAGAGGCGGGGCCACGTGGGATTCTCCTATTGGGAGATTATCAACCGATAATTATCTGAATCACTCAGACTATTCCATCAAAGAGGGTGATTTTTATGTCAACATCATGACCCTCTTATCCAACCAGATTCAGGATGAGTTCCGTGTTGGTCTGGATCACACGTTCCGCATTACGTTGGAGCAGCGCTATAAGACATTCCGGGATGGCGCTATTTCATACAATGCCTTCGGTCAGTTTTCACTGCCTCCCTATCCCGTACGCTATGAGACGGGAGAAACCACCGACTCCATCGGCGGCACGTGGCTCTGGACGATTAATGATAAAATAACATTCACCAACTCGCTTCGCGGTGATCGCCGGCAGACATCTAACCTTGGCGCACTGGTGCCGGGGACGGTCTTCAGTGATGCTGATTATTCGCATGTGAATGGTGTATGGAGTGCAAATTCCAGCCTGAATTACAAGATAACGGATGTGGATTCCGTACGGGCAGGCTATGGACGTGGTATCCAGCAACCCAGCTTTATCGAGAGTAGCGATAATTTGGTGCAGGTTTTCCCGGTGGCGTTTTACCTGGATCTGGAAGGCAACCCAAAACTGAAGCCTACCGTGGTCGAGGAATATGACCTTGACTATACCCGTAAGCTGCTAAACCTATTTTCAGAAGCAAAATTTTCCCTGTTTTATGAAACGAACACAGATATAACGGCGGCGTATTGGGCTACAAAATTTTCGCCTGTTGGCATGTTTGGAAATCGTACCCTTGCTGCCTATGCCGTCAATGTTGGAGACAGCTGGGGCGCAGGTGGCGAAATACAAGTAAAAGGGGCTCACGACGGATTTCGCTGGGATGCCAGCTACAGTCTCGCCAGCTTGAAAGACCAAACACGCGTCCAGCAGTCCATCAACTACCAGGGGTCGGCACCGGAACATCACTTCCGACTGCTGGGGGGCTATACGTTCCATAATTGGGAAGTTGACGCCAACGCCCAATATGTCACTTCAACCGAAATGCTGCGGAGCGGGTACGTCGTCAGACCAACGGACGGTTACTCCAGCCTGGCAGGGCGCATAGGTTACAATATCAGCGATAATTTTACGCTTGCTCTATCAGGGACTAATCTTTCTCATAGAATTACAGATGCCAGCCCATATCCCGCTCTTGAGCGCCAGGTGCTCTTGGGCATCACCGGAAGATTCTAAAGTAGTGAGGTGACTGTTCCTTACAAGCTATTGAAATCTGCCTTCTATCTTAAAAAGAAAAAGTTAAGGTTTTATTAATTACCCTGCTATACATCCAGTTCCGTCACCACCGGCACATGGTCGGAAGGGTTGGCGAAGTCGCGGGCTTCACGCAGGATATGCGAGGATTTCAGGCTTGGCAGCAGGTTCGGCGTAATCCATATATGATCCAGCCTGCGGCCCCGGTCGGACTTTTTCCAGTCCCGGTTGCGGTAGCTCCACCAGCTGTAGAGCTTCTCGGAATGCGGGACAAAGTGGCGGGAAGTGTCCACCCAGTCGAGCGTCCGGCGGAATTTTTCCATCGCTTCGGTCTCCACCGGCGTGTGGCTTACGACAGTGAGAAGCTGCCTGTGCGACCAGACGTCATGCTCAAGCGGCGCGATATTAAAATCGCCTGCGATGATTATCGGATGTTTCTTGTCCTTCAATTTTTTTGCCCATGCGGTCATGGCATCGCAGAAACGCAGTTTCTGGTCGAATTTTTCGTTCAGCCTGCGATCGGGTATATCGCCGCCTGCCGGGACATAGAAATTGTGGATTTCAATGCCGTTCCTGAGCCTCGCGCTGATATGGCGTTTATGATCCACGTCCAGCAAATCCATGCTGGTAACATCATACAGGGGAATGCGCGATAGCAGGGCCACGCCGTTATAGCTCTTCTGGCCGCTGAAATAGACGTGTCCGAAGCCGAGCTTCTTTACATCTTCTGCCGGGAAGAGATAGTTCTCAACCTTGGTTTCCTGCAGGCATAATATGTCAGGCTCCAGTTTTTTGACTACCTGTTTGATCTCGTTCAGGCGGATGCGGACGGAGTTGATGTTGTAGGTTGCTATTTTCATATGCAGTTAAGTTATAAGTTGCAGGTTGCAAGTTGCAAGTGCATAAGAATAGCATGAGTGGAAAATTCATCACATTCGAGGGTGGCGAGGGCAGCGGCAAGACGACGCAGATTGAACTGCTGCAGAAATATTTTGCCGGGCAGGGCAGGAACTGCATCGTTACCCGTGAGCCTGGTGGGAGCGTGGGGGGTGAGGCCATCCGCCAACTGTTGCTTACCGGGAACGCAGATAAATGGGACAAAGTTTCAGAGACACTGCTTTTTCAGGCGGCGCGGATCGGGCATGTGGAACGCATCATAAAGCCAGCGCTGGCGCGTGGCGAGATTGTGTTGTGCGACCGCTTCCTTGATTCCACGATTGTCTATCAGGGGATCGGCAAGGGGCTGGGGGTAGAATATATCCGTCAGCTTCATCAGTTGACGCTGGGCAATTTTGCGCCGGATCTTACCTTTATCCTTGATATTGATCCGGATACCGGCATTGCAAGAGCCAAGTCACGCACGGGGCAGGAAACCCGGTTTGAGAACATGGACATGGAATTCCACCAAAAAGTCCGTCAGGGTTTTCTGGATCTGGCTAGGGCCGATCCAGGCCGTTACCGGGTGATTGACGCAGGGCAGGCGGTGAATGTGGTGCATGACGATATTTCAAAAGCCTTGCAGATAGCGGGCTAACGACGATCCGCACCTTTTCCTTGCAGTATTTCGTTAACTTATTCTATAGTGGCTTATGGCTGGCGGTGGGCGGTGCCCCTGTGAAGCCGGTCAGGTCCGAGAGGAAGCAGCCGTAGCAGGTAAAGCATCGGGTCACCGCCAGTCATAAAAATCGTGCCTAATTCTGCTCCATAGCAACGAATTATGCGGCGATTTTTGCTAACCGCTCAACTCTCGCCACTGTTTATGGAATACCGCGTTCTTGCCCGTAAATACCGCCCGCAGACCTTCGCCGATCTCGTCGGCCAGGACGTGCTCGTGCGCACGCTCACCAATGCGTTTGCCACCGGGCGTGTGGCGCATGCCTTTCTGCTTACCGGCATTCGTGGTATCGGCAAGACCACGACGGCGCGCATCATTGCGCGGGCGCTCAACTGCATCGGGCCGGACGGGCAGGGTAGCGCAACGATAAGCCCGTGCGGGGTGTGCAGCAACTGCAAGATGATTGCAGAAAGCCGGCACATGGATGTGCTGGAGATAGACGCCGCGAGCAACACCAGTGTGGAGGGTATCCGCGATATCATAAGCAGCGTGCAGTACCTACCGAATTCCGCGCGCGCCAAGGTGTATATCATCGACGAAGTCCACATGCTTTCCAACAGCGCCTTCAATGCGCTGCTTAAGACGCTGGAAGAGCCGCCCGCGCATGTGAAATTCATTTTTGCGACGACGGAGCTGCGTAAAATCCCGGTCACCATTCTTTCCCGCTGCCAGAAATTCGAGTTGAAGCGCATAGAGACGCAGGAACTTGCAAAACACCTGAGCAACATTGCCGCCAAGGAGTCCATCTCTGCCGAAGAGGAAGCGCTGGCGCTGATTGCAGATGCGGCGGAAGGCTCGGTGCGGGACGCGCTCTCGCTGCTCGATCAGGCGATTGCCCATACGGCCGGGGAGAACAGCGTTATTCAGGCTTCCGTCGTGCGTGACATGCTCGGCATGAACGACAAGTCGCAGCTATTCAACCTGCTGGAGAAGTTATGCGCAGGTGATGTAGGCGCATCGCTCACTGAATTCCGCAGGCTCTATGCGGCAGGCGCCGATCCGGCGGTATTGCTGCAGGATTTGCTGGCGCTCGTGCATTTCGTCGCCCGGATTAAGATTACCCCGTCTTCCGCCAGCGACGTGACTTTTGCAGAAAATGAGCGTGGATTCGCTGCGGAGCTTGCGACGAAGCTTCCGATCAGCGCACTCACCAGATTCTGGCAAATGTTGCTGAAGGGGCTGCAGGAAACGCGGGTTGCGCCCGATCCGGCGGCGAGCGCCGAGATGACGCTTATCCGCATTGCCCATAGCGCCGATTTGCCGACGCCGTCTGACTTAATCCGCAGCGTCAGGAAGGGAGAGGCTTTATCCCAGGGGAACGGCAGCAACCCTCCGCCATCATCGCCTGCGCGGGCTCCGGTTGCGCTTATTACTACCAATCAGGTTGTGGCGCAGCCTCAGCCTGCCGTGCAGCATAGCCAGGTTGAAGCGGTGAATGTTGCAACGTTTGCTGATGCCGTGGAATTGTTCAGGGCCCGCCGGGAAATCGTGCTCTATAATTATCTCATGCGCGATGCCCGCCTCGTCGGATTTGAGCAGGGGCGCATCGAACTGCATATCACAGCGGATGTGCCGACGGATTCTGTCGGGCGCATAGGTAAACATCTGAGCGATTGGACGGGCAGGCGCTGGGTGGTGATGTTGTCGGCGCATGAGGCGGGGGAAGAGCCGCTGCAGGTACAAAAGGACAGGCAGGCAGCGCAAGAGAGGGAAGCAATTAAATCACACCCTTTGGTCGCTGCGGTAATGGAAAATTTTCCGGGTGCGGAAGTAGTGAAAGTAATACATAAGGAGTGATACGATGAACATACAGAAGATGATGAAGCAGGCACAGGAAATGCAGAATAAGATCGCCAGCATGCAGGCCAGGCTTGAGGAAGAGGAAAGTGAGGGCAGTTCCGGAGGCGGCATGGTCGTCGTCACGATGAACGGCAAGGGGGTGGCGAAGAAGCTTAGCATCGATAAAAGCCTGATCGATCCGAATGAAAAGGAAATGCTTGAGGATCTGGTCATCGCGGCTTTCAATGACGCTAAGGGCAAGGTAGAAGCCAATATGAACGACCAGATGGCGAAAATTGCAGGCGGCATGGGACTGCCGCCGGGGATGAAACTTCCTTTTTAACACAACGTTAATGGCACGGAGCGTTTATGACGAACGACTATAATTCCGAGGATGCGGAGTACTTCAACAAGGAGCAGGAGAGCCAGCAGGATCAGGTAGTGGCTCAGGCGGTTGAAGCAGCGGCTAAGGGTGAAAACATAGAGCAGTTGCTTGAACTGATGATGGCTTCGGCGTCAGGCGAGCAAAAAGAGAAGATAAAAAAGAAATTTGCCGCTGCCCTCAAGAAACGTGGCCTGCGCGCGCCAAAAGGCGACGGCGCTGATGTGCCGTCGCGCAGCACGCTTGCCCGGTTGCGCAATGCGCTTGCCATCTCAGCGCAGCAGGCTTTTGAGCGGGTGGTAAAGCTGGCGCGCGCGCGCCCTGATATTGCCACATTGGTAAAACAGGAAGGGCAGGTTCTGGCAAGCAATGGCGTGATGGTTGAGAAAATCAAGATTGTTTCTGAAGCTGATCTTGGCGCTCTTGCTCCCACGGCAGTCGGCAAATCGCAGGCGCGTGGCGATGCCGGCCGCGGCACCACCTGATGAACGCATGACTTGCAATGCATATCAGCGGCCGCAGATTAAGGTTATTTTACGCAAACAAACGCGGTTTCTGGTCGCTCATCATCTTATCCGTGTTGTTTTTTCTGAGCCTCTTTGCTGAGTTTATTGCCAACGACAAACCGATCATCCTTAAATATCACGGCCACTATTATTTTCCCGTCCTGCGCTTTTATCCGGAAACTACTTTCGGTGGGGATTTCCAGACGGAGGCGGATTTTCGTGATCCCTATGTAGTGAAGAAAATCAATGCGGGCGGATGGATGATATGGCCGTCCATACATTACAGCTACAAGACTATCAATTATGACGCGGTGCCTGCACCTTCGCCGCCTTCAAAGGAAAACCTGCTGGGCACGGACGATCAGGGGCGCGACGTGCTTGCGCGGCTTATATATGGCTTCCGCATCTCCATGCTGTTTGGCCTCGCGCTGACCGCCATCAGTTCCGCCATAGGGATTACGGCAGGCGCAGTACAGGGATATTTCGGCGGTCTGACCGATCTCCTGTTCCAGCGTTTTATGGAAATCTGGGGAGGGCTGCCGGAGATTTACATGCTTATCATACTTGCGAGCATCGTCGAGCCGAATATCTGGTGGCTGCTCGGGCTGATGGTGCTTTTTTCATGGATGCAGCTTGTGCATGTCGTGCGCGCGGAATTCCTGCGCACGCGCAATTTCGATTACGTGCGGGCGGCGCGCGCGCTGGGCGTAAATGAATGGAAAATCATCAGCCGCCATGTACTGCCTAACGCGCTTGTCTCTACGATTACATTCATTCCGTTTGTGATGAACGGTTCCATCGTGACGCTGACGTCGCTTGATTTCCTTGGCTTTGGCCTGCCGCCGGGTTCGCCGTCGCTTGGTGAACTGCTGGCGCAGGGCAAGGCAAATCCTCAGGCTGCGTGGCTTGGCATCACCGGATTTATCACATTGGCTGCCATGCTGAGCCTGCTGGTATTTATCGGCGAAGCGGTGCGCCAGGCTTTTGATCCGAGAAAACAGACATGAAGGCGTTATCCCTGCATAACCTGACCGTATTCATCGGCGACAGGAAACTCGTCAACAATGTCTCGTTTGACATAAAAAAGGGTGAAATACTGGCGCTGGTCGGGGAGTCTGGTTCCGGCAAAACACTGACCGCGCTTTCCATTATGGATTTGCTGCCGCAGGGTTTAGTTGCCAGTGGCCAGTGGTCAGTAGCTGGTAAGGAGAATTTGCGGATCACAGGTCACAAGTCACAGATCACATGCTTGCGCGGTAAAGATGCCGGGATGATTTTCCAGGAACCGATGACGTCGCTCAACCCGCTCCACACTATCGGCAGGCAAATTAGCGAGGCCATAGAAGTCTATAATGATTTAAGCAAGGCGGAACTGCATGCGCGTGTTGTGGAACTGCTTGAAGGGGTAGGACTTGGCAGCTTCAAAGACCGGCTTGACGCTTACCCGCACCAGCTTTCCGGCGGCGAGCGCCAAAGGGTGATGATTGCCATCGCGATTGCCAATAACCCGGTACTGCTGATTGCCGATGAGCCGACGACGGCGCTGGATGTCACCATACAGGCGCAAATCCTTAACCTACTGAGATCACTACGCAAAAGATTGGGTATGTCGGTGCTGCTGATTACCCATGATTTGACCATTGTGCGTAAGGTGGCTGACCGTATTGCGATCATGACGCAGGGAAGCATTGTCGAAATGGGGAATACGCAAGAGATTTTTGCCAATCCCAAGCATCCTTATACGAGACACCTGCTTTCGTCAGAGCCTAAAAGCAGGCCGTATCCGGTGGCAGGTGGTGCGCTGGTAATAATGAAGTGCCGTGATTTGGCTGTTGAGTTTGAGAAAAGCAGGAAGCTGCTGGCATGGAAGAAGTCCTATAAAAGTGTACTTTCCGGTATCAATCTGTCAGTGCAGGAGGGAACGACGCTTGGCGTTGTGGGGGAGTCGGGGTCTGGAAAGACTACGTTGGCTCTGGCGCTGCTCCGGCTAGTGAAAAGCAGTGGCGAAATTATTTTTGACGGCGAACGCATAGATAAAATTTCCGGTGATGCACTGAGATATAAGCGGCGTGACATGCAGATTGTTTTTCAGGATCCGTATTCAAGCCTTAACCCGCGTATGTATATCGGCGAGATTATCCGCGAAGGGCTGGATGTTCATGAGAAAAATCTTTCCCTGAAGGAACGCGAGAATAAGGTAGACAGCATATTGCTTGAAGTAGGGCTTTCGCCGGAGATGAAATACCGCTACCCACATGAATTTTCCGGAGGCCAGCGGCAACGCATCAGCATTGCGCGCGCGCTGGTGCTAAGGCCCAAACTGATTATTCTAGATGAGCCGACTTCGGCGCTCGATCTCTCCGTGCAGGCGCAGATACTCGACCTGCTTAGTGCATTGCAGCAGAAATATGGACTTTCCTATCTGTTCATCAGCCATGATCTGCGCGTCGTGCGCGCCATAAGCCATACTATCGTGGTGTTACAGCAGGGCAGGATAGTGGAAAGCGGTAGCGCCGACCAGATTTTCTCTCATCCTGAAGAGGATTATACCCGTGCGCTATTGGCAGCGGCTTTTTAGCTTAAGGCTTTACTCCCCGCCAACGCAATCTGTTCGTCTTCCGGTGATTTGACGCCGGAGACGCCGATGCCGCCAATGCATTCATTGTCGTGGAAAAGCGGCACTCCGCCCTGTACCGGTGTGCGGCCGGGGAAAGTAAGCATAGCCGGGCGTTCTTTGATAGTGTCCTCCAGCTGGCGTGTCGCAACCCTTGCCAGCGCTGCGGTGCGGGCTTTGCCGATGGCGATGTCTGCGCTTGGCAGCGGCGCTCCGTCGGCGCGTTCAAACTGTATCAGGTAGCCGCCTTCATCCACTACGGCGATGCTTACTTTCCAGTTGTTCTTCTCGGCTTCCACCTTGCAGGCGGTTATAACTTTCTGGGCATCAGATAGGGTGAGAGATTGTTTGGTACGCATGGCGAATTTCCTTTTTTAGGTTTATATTACCCCGGCGCGCAGGCAGTCATGCACGCTTAATATGCCTATGGGTTTGTCGTTGCTTACGACAAACAGGCTGGTAATCGATTTCGATTTTTCGTTGACGTTCATGATGCGAAGCGCCTCCGCGGCCAGCATCTTGGGTGTCACAGCGATCGGGTTATG
>CAYVTI010000009.1:0-69684 GCA_964454545.1 uncultured Rickettsiales bacterium | reverse complement strand
TAAACTCGCTGTCCTGCTTCAGTTGAGGAAATCCGGACTCGCGGCACTGTATCGCGTATTGCGCAGGACAATTGCTGCGGCGACAAATCCTATAAAAGCGCTCTTCAGTAATAAGGATACGGACATTGTTATAAAAATCATTAACAGCGAAACTGTTGTGCCAGCCGTTGCAAATGATTCCGGTATTATTGCATCTATTGGTGTAGGAAGCATGGATCCGGACAAGCTTGACGCATTTCTTAATGCGGTGGAACGAACTGTTGCCGATCCAGGGAATATTGAAGTTATTGTCGGAATTACCGATAACGCGCATATCATGCGTGATGTTGTAGAACGGCAAATACCGGTGAGAAAGTTCAAGCTGCGTTATGTAAGCTATATGGATGCCGGGATGGGGCCTGCGTTGGTTAACAGGCTGTTTGCAGGCAGCAGTCCCAATGCCTGTTTCTTCGCATATGTAAGCGACAGTGTTATTTTTGAAAGAAAGGGATGGGATAGGGACCTTGAAAAATATAGGGGATATTATCCTGACGGTATCTTCCGTATCCGTTGTTCTTCCCGCTGCTTCAGGAATTACAGGCGTTTAAGGGAGTGCATAACAGCGCCAGATAACCTCACTTTTTATACCCGTAAATGGCTTGCTGTTCAGGATAATTGCTGTGCCGGGATGGGGATCGACGCTTTTCAGCAATGCACGGCATTCTATCTTTTTACCAGCGATCCTTTCTCACATACTCAGTATTACCGTGATATTGCATTGCCGCGTCTGTGCCGTAACGAAAACATGGCAGGCGATGACCCCCCCGATAATGTCTCCGCTCTTTTCATACCACTTACGCTCAGGAAGGATATGAAAAGGCGGGCCATGTTGTTGAAGAGTCTAATAATATCTGATGGGTTATATGAGAAACATCCTGATTCATGCATCACCATTCTGGAAAATCCGTCAGCAGGCATATTCAGAATCAAAAAGGATAATACCCTAGTGGTAAAATTGCCCTACAGGACCCCAGGGGTAAGCGTCACGAAATTTATGCATGTATTTCGTACGAAGTTTGTATTATCATCCGGGACGCCTATGGTTTTTGATAAAGGGTTTGCATGAGCGCGCAACAAGGTATCTTTACGCCTGACTATATTATACCGCTTGTCGTCCTGCTCTGCGTTTTTGCTTTTGTCCTGCTCTGGAAGAGCGACAGGAAGAAACGCGTTGAAGCGCGCATTGCCCGAATCACTAATAAGAAAAGCAGCGTAACGCAAAAAACCATCGATGATCTTTCGCTGCGGCGCAAGAAGCAGGGCGACACGTTGCCATTCCTGAGCAAGATTATCAACCACCTGCCTACGCAGGAAGCGCTGAAAGCCCGTTTGGAACGGGCAGGCCTGGATATTCCGGCTGACAGGTACGTCATGGTCTCTGGTGGCATAGTGCTGGCGGCTATTCTTTTGTTTCTATTATCAGGTAAAGGCATATTCGGCGGGATAGTGGTGGGAACCTTCCTTGGGGTGCTGCTGCCCTATTTTGTCGTTGGAATGATGGGGACAAAAAGGATTAAGAAGTTTCTCCTTTTATTTCCCGATGCCATCGATTTTATTGTGCGTGGTCTGCGTTCCGGGCTGCCTGTGACGGAATCCATGAACATCGTCGGCAGGGAGATGGAAGAGCCGGTTGGCAGTATTTTTTCCAATATGGGAGAATCCATAAAATTAGGAGTTCCTATAGAAAAGGCGCTTCAGGACATGGCCAGGAAGCTTAATACCACGGAATTCAATTTCTTTGTAACCAGCATCATATTGCAGCGCGAAACGGGGGGAAATCTGTCGGAAATACTAAGTAACCTTTCCGACGTTCTGCGCAAGCGCATCATGATGCGCCTTAAAATCAAGGCGATGTCCTCGGAAGCAAAAGCATCAGCGGTAATTGTAGGCTCCTTGCCGTTTGTAGTAATACTGGCCCTTCTTTTTATTTCTCCTGGCTACCTTGATCCTCTCTTCTATACTGCCAAAGGCAATCTGGTGGGAATAGGGTGCATGGTCAGCCTGTCTTTGGGAATCGGGGTCATGGTTAAGATGACGAAGTTTGAAATATAGGCCATAGGGACAATAAAGGTGTAAATTATGCCGATACTTGAATATTTCCCGAAACTGCAGGCAGAAGACGTGTATATGTTTGTCACCGCGATGATGGCGCTCATCGTCATGTATATGCTGGTCAGCAATGTCTTGTATAACAGTAAAATAAACGCCCGCGTCAAATCACTGAAAGAAAGAAGGGCATACTTGCGCAACCAGCTTATGGCTCCGCGCAAACGCAGCAGGAAAAGCACTTCAGCGGTGAGCATGAACGTGATCCGCGCGGTTGTGGACAAAATGAACCTTATACAGAAGTCGCAGGCAGGGAAGATCAACAAAATACTCGTAAATGCGGGCTACCGCTCCAAGGACGCTATTTTCATATACACGTTCTTTCAGCTGGTATGTCCTATCATAGCCATTGTTCTGAGTGTTTCCACGTTGGGAGTTGACTATTCCGCTCCTTTTGCCAGCAAATCCAAATTATTTGCTATTTTGCTCATGCTTTTCATCGGTTTCAAACTGCCGCAGATTATGGTGGTTAATGCACGAAACAAACGTTACTACAGCATTCAGAAGGGCCTGTCAGACACGCTGGATCTGATGATGATATGTTGCGAAGCGGGCTTAAGCCTTGCCACCTCGCTTGACCGTGTCTCTAGGGAACTGGGCATGACCTATCCGGAGTTGTCCGAAGAGCTTTCGCTTACTTCGATTGAGCTTGGATTCCTTCCCGATCGGAAAAAAGCCTTGACCAATCTTGCGGAACGCGTGGATATGCCTGAAATCCGGGGCATAGCGGGAGTTCTTATACAGACGGAAAAATATGGCACTCCGGTTGCGCAGGCCCTGCGTGTGCTCGCGTCGGAGTTCCGCACGCAGCGCATGCTGCGCGCGGAGCAGAAAGCGGCGCGCTTGCCTGCGATCATGACGGTACCCATGATCGTGTTCATACTTCCCACCTTGTTTGTGGTTGTAATGACGCCTGCCTTGTTGAAGGTGTCGTCAATGATGTAGAATCAACGTACCCCTGCCTGTCAACGGCCGGGAGATTGCAATGGCTAAGTATATAGTTGCTCTTCCCATAAAACTATGGTTATTTGCTGTCAGGTTTCGCAATAATAAGAAGGAATTTTACGTATTATGGAAGTTAAAGAGATTAAAAACGAGGGCTTGAAGCGTGAATATGCAGTGAAGCTGGACGCAAAATCGATTAGCGACAAAACTGAAGCGCAGCTGGCTTCAATTTCGAGAAACGTCAAGATGGATGGTTTCCGGCCTGGCCATATTCCCCTTAAGGTATTGAAAAAGCGCTATGGAAAAAGCGTGACAGGGGAAGTGGTGGAGCGTTCGGTGAATGAGGCTACCCAGAAGGTATTGCAGGAGAAGAAACTGCTTCCTGCCATGCCCCCGAAGCTTGAAATCATTTCCTATGAGGAAGGCGGCGATCTGGATTTCAGGATGGAGCTGGAAGTATTGCCGGAAGTGAAGGAGATTGACTTCGCAGCGCTGAACCTGGAAAAGCTGGTATGTGATGTGACGGATAAGGAAATCGATGAGGCGGTCGAACGCCTGGCGGAAAACAACAAGGTGTTTACCCGTCAGGAGGGCGCGAAAGCTAAGAACGGAAGCCGTGTGGTTATCGATTTTACTGGCCGCCTGGATGGTAAGGAATTTGAAGGCGGCGCGGCAAAGAGATTTCCGCTTGAGTTGGGAAGCGGTAGCTTCATAGGTAACTTCGAGGAGCAGCTTGTCGGCAGCAAGGAAGGGGATGATGTGGGTGTGAAGGTCACGTTCCCCGATAATTACCACAAACAGGAACTGGCGGGAAAGCCTGCGGAATTCGATGTCCATGTGCATGAGGTGCAGAAGGGTGAAAAACCGGAAGTCAATGATGAACTTGCCAAAAAATTTGGATTTGCCGATCTGGCCGCGCTTAAGGATGCTATAAAGGCGCAGATTAATGGTGGTTATGAAGCCCAGGCGCGGGTGAAAATCAAAAAGCAGCTTTTTGACACCTTAGATGAGGAAGTAAATTTCCCCGTGCCGCAGGGCATGCTGGATGTGGAGTTCAATTCCATATGGGAGAAGCTTGAACAGGCGAAGAAAGAAGGCGATGAGAATATTAAGAGCAAGAGTGACGGTGAATTGCGCACGGAATATATGAAAATCGCCGAACGCCGCGTGAAGCTTGGAATATTTCTGTCGGATGTCGCCTCGAAGAACAAGCTGCAGGTTACGCAGGAAGAACTGTCCCGTTCCGTGATGGAGCAGGCGCGGCAGTTCCCCGGCCAGGAAAAGGCGATATTCGATTTCTACAAGAAGAACCCGCAGCATCTGCGTGAACTGCAGGGACCGATACTGGAAGAAAAAGCGGTCGACTTTATCATTGGCAAGGCGAAAGTAAACACGCGCACCGTCAGTCCGGAAGAACTGAACATGGAGGATGAGGGCGAAGCGGCGGATGCAAAGGAAACCAGGAAGGAAAACAGGAAGAAAAAAGCCGCAAATTCTTGATTTGGGATTAGCAACCGTTTAAGTTAGGAGTATTATGAATTACGGTATGGAGAAAATTATGGACAGTATGAGTAATTTTGGTGATTCGCCGCGCATGGATCTGGTGCCGATGGTCGTGGAACAGACGAACCGCGGCGAGCGCGCGTATGATATTTTCTCCCGACTTCTCAAGGAACGCATCATATTCGTAACCGGGGAAGTGCATGACGCCATGGCCTCACTTATCGTGGCGCAGCTTTTGTTCCTTGAATCGGAAAACCCGGACAAGGAGATATCCATGTACATCAATTCGCCGGGCGGGGTGGTGACTTCCGGTCTTTCCATTTACGACACGATGCAGTACATCAAGCCGAAAGTGTCGACGCTCTGCATCGGCCAGGCCGCTTCCATGGGCTCTCTGCTGCTTACCGCAGGCGCCACCGGCAAGCGTTATGCGACGCCCAATGCGCGCATCATGATCCACCAGCCTTCCGGCGGTTTCAGGGGGCAGGCTTCCGACATTGAAATCCACGCCAAGGAAATCATCTCGCTGCGCCAGCGCCTGAACGAAATGTACGTCAAGCATACCGGACAGAAGCTTGCGACCATTGAAAAGGCCATGGATCGCGACAACTTCATGTCGGCCGAGGCGGCGAAGGAATTCGGACTTATCGACGAGATTGTCGAGAACCGTTCATCGGACAAAAATGACAAGAAGAAATAGTCATATTCCGGAGCGGGGCAATCCAGCCTGACCAGTTATGTAAAAGATTATGAATCTCCACGGGGCAAGCCCCGTGGAGATTCACGCGCGCCATATGGATGCCAGATAACTCTGTGCATGATCCCCAATGGCTTATCCGATACTTTATCCAAAACTCAGGTTATTTATTGAATCTCCGGGTTGCATTTCCCTCTTTGGGGCACAAACATTTGTCACACTTGTTGGGCATAGACCCCGCAATGCGCTTCGCTTATGCGGGGTGACATCCACTTAGTACCAGGTTGTTTGCGGCGGCGGGTATTTGAGCACAAGGTAACTATCTGGAGGATAGGAGTTATTTATAAAGGCAGTGCCTAATTGGCTACAGGCATAAAAAAACTGCTTGCCTGTAATAAAAGATTAACACTTTCGTGTTATTATTATCCCATAAATGATGTAAGGTTCTTTTATGGGAAATCCATCCGTGACAGAATATAATTCATCGTGCTCCGATCACAATTTATATTTCTTGTCTTCATGCCTGGCAATTTTGCTAACCTTGTTTTCCCCCGGTCTTTCTTTCGCACAGCAACAGCCCCTGCCGCAACATACCGGACCTTATTATACGGCATGCGCCAGGTATGGGAACGTACCAGGCCAGCCACAACCATTGGGGCTTACGGCTGACGGATACCCTGCATTTAACATGAGTTACTGTACTGTTGGTCGGGATACTCCGGTTGGTTCGTTGGATGGCATGGATACATTCGATGCCAGTACTGGCACTGGATATTATACGGACTCTAACGGAGTAACGCAGACGAAGCAATTCCTCACGCCTTCGCAGCTGCAAGCGGCGAACTTTCCTGTCTGGGGAGCTGGGCCGTCAAGTACGACCCCGGGGACTCCTTATCAATCCTGGTGGTCTGGATATATGTGCGATGAGTTGGCCCACCGGTATTTCCATTTTAAGTGGCATGTGGATATAAACTATCCGAGCATCCCGGATGATCTGTGCCAGGAATACATAAACAGTAATAAAGCTACCACGAGCAAATACTGGTCTCCTGCAAATGGGGCGGTATATGTGGATCCCGTTAAACAAGGGCCAAAGGTAGGCGATGTGGTGGTCTATTCGAACTCCTTCCCTGGTGTGTCAATACTGGATCAAACCCGCTGCAACGAAAATTCCTCTTGGGTACCATCAAGCCACATAGCGGTTGTAAGAGCGGTTTATGGCAAGCCCTCGGATCCGGGTGGCCTGACGTTCGATGCGGTTAACGAAAACTGGGATGATTGCGGGGGGGCGCCTTGCTCCAGCTCCGGCATTGCTACTGGCATCAATAGCGCTTGCGCCTGTGTATTTGTCCATGCGACGGGAAATGGCGGGGAAACCTGCTCAAATGCCGCAGGAAGCACGGGGACAGTATCCGGCGGGAATTTATTATCTGCATGTGCTGATAACAGTTCAATGATTGAGACCGCGTCGATTGACGGAATACCAGCTTTCTATAATAAGAATACGTGTCCAGCTCTTCTGGATCATTCTTGTTGTTCTGATAATACAGAACTTAATCTTTTTTCCGATAACAAAGGATTGTCTTATGCCACTATGCCGCCTATCGGCGGTTTTGCGACAGAATATGGCTGGGGATACCAATGTGAGGAATTTGCCTACAGGTATGTGTATGGCCGCTTTGGCATCAAGCTTCCTCCTGTGCCGAGCGCATGGCAGATGTGTGGTTTGGACTCCAGTGAAATTACGACATATTGGGCCTCTGGTAATGGTACGCCGGATTATTCAAGTTACACGCCGGTGCATGGTGATGTTATGGTATTTTTCGCAGGTCCTAATGCTTGCCAGGTGGGTGGCAGCAATGGCCACGTCGCTATTGTGGCGGATAAACCGAGTGCCGCACCTAACGATCCTAGTAAGATATGGGTGGTGGAGCAGAACTGGGGCAATGGGGGAAATGAACCCCGGTCAGCTGATAAATCCTGCGCCAGGTGTTATATGCATATTAACAAAAACCCTGTCAGCGGCTCTTCGGCCGCTGCCTGCCGCACGGAGCCTTACGCCCTGGCGACGTATATGACAGGCCCGGCGGTTGTGCTTGACGGGCCATCGGGACAAAGCCAGAACTCCCAGTCTGGAGCGCTGGTGGTTTTTGTGAGTAAAGATGGCCAGTTATACTACAAGGCGCAAAAAGGCCAGAGCGGCGGTGCAAATCATGATGACTGGGATGATACTCCGAAGAATACCAATGGATGGACTGTTATTGACGGCGCTAATAACTTGCTGGGCGATCCGGTTGTGGTGGCGCATGGCCTTATCAACGCTTCACAGGCCCCTCTGGGAATTAGCTCAAGTCAGGCTATAGACGCTGGTGAAATAGAAGTGTTCTATGTAGCGAATGACAATACGATATGGCATGTATGGCAGACGAAAAATACTTCCGTGCGTGGAGGAACGTGGAGCAAGCCGGCGCAGATAGGCGGGGCGAATGCCGTAGCGGCAAGCCAGATCACGGCATATAAAAATATAGCGGCTTTCCAGAATGTGCTTTTCTACGTAAATGATAAGCAGCAGATTCAAAGCATTTATACGCCGCTATTTAACAATTATAGCTATGATCCTGCCCAGACCGGCAACAGCTATACCTGGCATACGCCTGTTACTATCAGTACTAAGGGAGTTGCTGGTTCCGGCTGTAGCGGCAATGGCTGTGGCAGCAGCGGTGCGGTTAGCAATATAATTGTTACAGCGGGAGAGGGAGTAAATGCCAGCAACTCATCTCCGGATTTATACCTTTTTTATGCCGGAACCGATAAAAGCGTGCAGATGATTAAGGCGGTGGGGGCGATGGGAAATAATTTTATTGACCCTGCAGCCATCAATTGGCCAATCCCGCAACCTATAACGTCGGATGCAGCCGTGCAGCAAGATACTGTAACCAGCAATTTATCTGCGACGGGGGGCGGAGGGGGGCCAGTCAATGTTTATTTCCGTGGGAAAAATTATGGCATTGTTGGAGTTCCGCCGTCACCTGGCAGTGTTGCTACAGGATGTTCTTCCGCTAACAATTGCGGCGGATGGACCGGGGCTTTGGGGCCGCCTATAAATATAAACGGCCAAAGCACCAGCGATATTGCCGTGCGAGAAATGCTTGGCTATACGGAACTGTTTTACCGCTCCGGGGAAGGCGGGCTGGAATATATAAAGCAGATAATTGATACCAGTCAACCTCCGAATATTCTGGGGTGGGGAGGGCATAATACATTAGTCGGAACGCAGATGGCTCAGACATGCTCTCCCTATGTCCAACACTGCCCATGCGTATCATCACCGGGAAGTCCTGCTACCTCTGCCTGTCCGAAAGACATGACTCAGTACTGTTACTGGGGGCCCGAGAATACCACGGCTCTTCCCTATATTAATAATGGATATACCATATTCAGCGTTCCCGCGCTCGGACTTAACTATGACTGGCGCAGCGAGATATTTTATTTTGGGGGCGATGGGGCTGTCTGGCATATATGGGAAACGGCAGCTCCCACTTACACCAATCCGTATCCCGCATGGAGTTGCGTTGATTCTCTGGGAGGACCTCAGTTGCCGCCGCCTCCACCGGCGCCGCAGAATCAGCCTGGACCCGCGAATCCCTGTAGCGGATTGCAGCTTAATGCTTCCTGCGGCTTGTCTGCCAGTGGCTCAGGACTTTACTGCGGTGGGAATGCCGTATGCGGAATGGCTGGCGATAAGAATACATTGTATACATGCCAGCAAGTGGGAAATCAGTTTATCACCACTAGTCAGCAGTATTGCGGTGCCCCTCCGCATACCTGTATAGTTGCTCCATTAGCTAACCAGGCCGATTACTGTCAATAAGAATAACTGGATGGTTATTCCCTCCGCCAGTCCGTCGTCCCATCGGGGCGGTCTTCGAGAATGATTCCCTGTGCTTTTAATTCACTGCGGATTCTGTCTGCCTCTGCCCAATTCTTGGCTTTTTTGGCTGCGATACGGGCTTCTATCTTATCTTTAATAATATCTTCGGTACTTTTGATAGGACCTACAATTTGTGTGTCATAAAGAGCGGGATTGTAAGAGCTTCTAGGAATCAAATTTTCACTAGAATCAAGAGCCCCTCCATACTTAGGGAGCCAATCCAAAGGCATTGAAGATGAGGTCGTTATCGTTTTTATTCCCTCCTTAGAAAACACCTCCCATTTCTTTGTCGGAATGCCTAACATTCTAAACATAGAATTTATTTCTGGTCCTTTGGCTAGATGCAACAGACTTAATGCCTTGGGAGTGTTCAAATCATCACAAAGAGCTTCTATAAAAGCGGAAGGAACTTCCTCTCCTTCATCATCGGTTTTCTTTCGATACAAACTATAGAGTTCATCTTTAGTTTCATTGAATAGCGCTTGGTTCCAATTGAACGGTTCACGATATTTCGTTTTTAAAAAAATATAACGGATTACTGCCCCAAGATTTATTTGCTGTTCTCCAACCGAATCCTTCAGCAACTCGCGCACGGTGATGAAGTTGCCAAGCGACTTGCTCATCTTTTCGCCGTTCACGGTAAGGAAGCCGTTATGCACCCAATAGTGGGCGAAGTGCGAGTGCGGGTAGGCGCCGCAGCTTTGCGCGATTTCGTTTTCGTGGTGCGGGAACATGAGATCGGAGCCGCCGCCGTGGATGTCAAAATCCCTGCCGAGATATTCGGTGCTCATCGCCGAGCATTCGATATGCCAGCCCGGCCTGCCTTTGCCCCATGGGCTTTCAAACACGCTGGAAGGGTCGTCGTCCGCATCGGCGGGTTTCCAGAGAACGAAATCATTCGGATCGCGTTTGTAGGACTCGACTTTTATTCTTGCGCCTGCTTCCAGATCTTCCTGCACGCGGCCGGAAAGAATACCGTAGTACCATTGCCCCCCACCTTGATCCTCCCCCCGCTCGCGGGGGGAGGTATGAAGGGGGGAAGATTTTACGGAAAAAAGCACATGCCTTTCCGCAACGTATGCCTTGCCATTTGCAATCAGTTTTTCGATCATATCAATCATCTGGCGGATATGTTCGGTTGCCTTCGGTTCAATGGTTGGTGACTCAACATTAAGGGCCTTCATATCTTCATGAAACCAGCCGGTGACTTCCTGTGTAAGTTTCTGAATGCTGATGCCGCGCTCTCTGGCAGCCTTATTTATCTTGTCGTCCACATCGGTGATGTTGCGCACATAGGTCACCTTCGGGTAAAGATGCTTCAGCAAGCGGTATAACACATCATACACCACCACCGAGCGCGCATTGCCGAGATGGGCGCGGTCATACACCGTCGGCCCGCAGACATACATGCGCACATTGGCCGGGGCGAGCGGCTTAAATTCTTCCTTTTTGCGGGTCAGGGTGTTGTAAAGATATAGGGTCATAGCGGAGGATTTAATCGATACATTACAAAAGTGCGTTTTATCATCGGTAATAAAATTTTCATCTCCGGGCCATGCTCCAAGCCGGTAAGTGCCAGCCTGAGCGGCATGAATAAATCCTTTCCTTTACGTCCTGTTGCCGCAGCAATCGCTTTAGTCCACTGACTCCATGTATTTTCATCCCATGGCTCAGGAGGAAGAAGTTGAGACGCTATTTTAAGATATTCCAAATCGTTTACTGTATATGCGAATAGGCTATGTGTTATTTTCCACCACTGTCGTGCCTCCCCCAGCGTTTTGATATTGGCGCGCACCGAGAGCCAGAAATGCTCGTCGGCAAATGGCAGCCGCTCTTTCACGCTGTCAAAAGGCAGTTTGTGCAGCAGCTTTTCATTCAGCCGTTCCAGTTCGTGAAAGTCATAATTCGCGGTGGCGCGGCCAAATCTTTTAATATCGAAAGAGGCAATCAGTTCTTCCATGTTGGCAAATGCCTCCACCGGATCGCTGGTGCCAAGCTTGGCGAGCAGGCTGTTGATGGCCATAGGCTCGATGCCTGCCTCGCGTAACCCGCGTATGTCATTGCCGCCGATGCGCTTGGAAAGCTCGCCTTCCTTCGTCTTGAGCAGTGCCAGGTGCCCGAACTGCGGAGGTGTGAGCCCCAGCGCTTCGAAAATCTGCACCTGCACGGCGGTGTTGCTGACGTGATCTTCGCCGCGCAGAATATGGGTGATGCCCATGTCGCCGTCATCCACCACGGAGGCGAGCGTATAAAGCGGCACGCCATCTTCGCGCACCAGCACCGGGTCGCTCACATGCGTGCCGTGAAATTTTACTTCGCCGCGAATCATGTCGTTCCAGATAATCGGCTTATCTTCAAGCAGGAAGCGGTAATGCGGCCTGCGCCCTTCCGCTTCGTATCTCGCTTTTTGCGCATCGCTCAGCTGCAGCGCGGCGCGGTCATAAATCGGCGGCAGCCCGCGTCCCGCCTGCATCTTGCGGCGCATTTCCAGTTCCTCTGCCGTTTCATAGCAGGGGTACAGCCTGCCAAGCGATACTAGCTTTTGTTTGGCTTCCGCATAACGTGTAAAACGATCCGATTGTTTCCTGAAATCGTCCCATAGAAGGCCGAGCCAGCGCATATCCGCTTCAATCGCCGCTGCATATTCAGGGCGCGAACGCTCCGTGTCGGTATCGTCAAGGCGGAGCATGAATTTCCCGGCTGCTGCGCGCGCAAACAGGAAATTGACAAGCGCGGTGCGTACATTGCCGACATGCAGATAGCCGGTGGGGGAGGGAGCGAAACGGACGAATACGGTCATAATTATGCTTTTCTATACGGTAATCACGTAAGGCATATTATACGCCGCAATCTGTTTATCCACTGTTAAAAGATGGCACATGTTATTATCGGATTGTGCCATCAGAATCCGGTCGATGGGATCGCGATGGAGCAAGGGCATTCTTGTGGATAGCATAGTGTCCGCCGAGAGTACCGGAAGTTCGCGTAAATTCGCCCTGAGCGCGCCTGCATGAATATCTTCCACGCGGGCTATGCCGTGCGGATAGAGAGATGCCTTCACGCCAATTTCCCAGAAATTGACCGGGCTGAAAAATACGCTATGTGCCTGTTTTATCGCCTGTGCGGCTTTTTCTGGAAGTTTTGCAGGTTTTACCAGGAGCCATAATAGTATGCGAGTATCCAACAAGAGATTCACGGTTTATCCTTATAAAATTCCGCAAGCACATCTTCCGGCAATGGGGCGTCAAAATTCTCGGGAATAGTAAAGCTTCCTTCCATAACGCCGAATATAACATTGTTGTATCTATCGCCGTGCGTTGCTAAGGGTACCAAGGTAACCAACGGCTCATTGGCGCGCGCAAGGATAATTTCCTCACCCGCAAGGGCTTTTTCTACATATTTGGAGAGATGGGTCTTCGCTTCATGCATATTTACTATCATTCTGACCTCACTTAGCTAACTTAGCCAGTATAGGTTATATTAAAGGATTTGTCGAGGAAAACTTACATAAAAGCAATCGGTTGCCCTGTATGAATTTTAGAGGACTATGTTTTACGTTTTGCCAAACGCATTCCATATCGTTTGGAGAGTATTCATTGTAGACAATCCGGTCTCCTATTTACGTTTTATAACAACTCCAGCCTGGTAAAAAAGCAATTGGGCGCGCCGGTGTGGCAGGCAGGGCCGGTCTGTTCCACCTTGGCAAGCAGCGTGTCACCGTCGCAGTCCACCCATATTTCCTTGAGTATCTGCTTGTTTCCCGAAGTTTCACCTTTGCACCAGAGCTTGCTACGCGAACGCGACCAGTAGGTCATCCGCCCGGTCTGCATCGTCAGGGTGAAGGCTTCTTTGTTCATCCATGCCATCATCAGCACTTCATCATTGTCATAATTCTGGGCGACGACCGGCACCAGCCCTTCGGCGTTGAATGCTATTTTAGCAAGGAGTGTTTTTATAGTGTCTTGGTTCATAGTGATAGCTGTATTTTTATATTACGTTCAGTTAGGCAAAATCCAAGCTCTTTCTTACTGTTGTCGCGCTGCCCATGCTTATTCCCTGAAGCACATTGTAATGTATTGTTCTGGCACTTGATCTAATGCATAGGCATAAGCAACCTATTGCTATTATTAATATATTTTAAATATTTGGCCTTAACCTGATTTTAACTTTTGGGTGGTATAAATGAACCATATTGTCTGAAATTCCCAGGGCCAAAGTCAATATGGATGATCTGATCAGCGAATTTATTACGGAGACGGCGGAAAGCCTTGCGACGCTTGATACCGAACTGGTGAGGTTCGAGAAAGAGCCGTCGGATTCGGAAGCTCTTGGCAACATATTCCGCCTTGTCCATACTATTAAGGGCACCTGCGGCTTTCTGGGACTCTCGCGGCTGGAAACGATTGCCCACGCATCTGAGAGCATACTGGGAGAGATTCGCGATAATGCTATTCCGGTATCTCCGGAGGTCATATCCGGGGTGCTTGAGTCGCTGGACACTATCAAATCCATTGTGGAATATCTGAAACTGCATGGGAAAGAACAAACGGGAGACGATTCGGAGCTAATTAGCCGGCTTAATACGTTGAGAGGCGCGGGAGATCAAAATAAGGGAACGCTGTCCAGCCAGCCGGAAGAAACTGATAATATTCCTGCTGCATCAGAAACACCGGCTGCGCAGAAGATGCCGGAGCATGACGCTGATGCATCTCAGGACAAAAATAACACTTCCACGCATGCTGAGGAAGCAAATGAACACAGTGCTCAGGGAAGTGCGCAGGCGCAGTCCATACGCGTCAATCTCGATGTGCTGGAAAACCTGATGCAGCTGGTGGGCGAACTGGTCCTCACACGCAATCAGTTATCGCAAATTATAAAAACGCGCTCCGATCGGGTGCTTTCGTTCCGCTTGCAGAAACTGAGCCAGATCGCTTCGGATCTGCAGGAAGGCATAATGAAAACGCGCATGCAGCCTATAAGCAATGCCTGGTCAAAATTTCCCCGCCTGATACGGGATCTGTCGCATGAGCTGGAAAAGAAAATTGATTTACGCATGATAGGCGCGGAGACGGAGCTCGATCGCCAGCTGCTGGAAGCGATAAAAGACCCCCTCATCCACATGGTGAGGAATTCCTGCGACCACGGGCTCGAGTCGCCGGAAGAAAGAGTGGCGGCCGGAAAACCTGAAGCGGGTACCATCACCTTATCCGCCTTTCATGAAGGCGGGCATATCATCATAGAACTGTCCGACGATGGCCGCGGCATAAATATAGAGAAGATAAAACAGCGGGCTTTGAAAAACGGGCTGGCTACGGAAGAGCAGATGGCCAAACTGACCGGCCAGCAGATAGTCCAGTTCATATTCCTGCCAGGCTTCTCGACCGCTGAGAAAGTCACCAGCATTTCCGGACGCGGCATCGGCATGGACGTGGTGCGCTACAATATAGAAAAAATCGGGGGCACGCTGGAACTGACTTCGATTTTCGGGAAAGGTTCAAAGTTCAATATCAAGATACCGCTTACCCTTGCCATTGTTTCCGTGCTCATAGTGGAGACTTGCGGGGAGCGTTTTGCATTGCCGCAGATTAATGTACAGGAGCTGGTGCGCGTGGGTGAGGGCTCCGGGCATGTCATAGAACATGTCGAGAACGCATCGGTTCTGCGCCTGCGCGGGAAATTGCTGCCGGTCATATCGCTGGCCGAAATCCTTGGCATGTCGATGAACGGCAAGAAAGGCAACACGGAGTTTGTCGTGATATGCAAAGTAGGCGGCTACAGTTTTGGCATTGCGGTGGAACATGTCTTCGATATTGAGGAAATCGTCATAAAACCCAATTCGGAGCTTTTAAAATCCATAACGCTCTATTCCGGCAATGCCATATTGGGTGACGGAAACATTATTATGATTCTGGATCCGAACGGTCTGGCGCGCGCTACGGGTGCAGAGGATATTTCCAGCACGCTGGACACGTCGGCAGCGTTTAAAGATGATTCCGCTGGCGGCGCGCTCGTAAGTTACCTGCTGTTTAAAAGCCAGAAGGGGGCTCCTAAAGCGGTGCCGCTTGAGCTGATTTCCCGTCTTGAGAAAATCGACATGGCCAAAGTCGAGATCGCTGCCGGAAAGCGTCCGGTGGTGCAATACAAAGGCAGCCTGATGAGCCTGCGCACCCTGGGGGATGAGGAGCTGCCGAAGGAAGGCCTTAGATATGTTATAGTATTTACCTATGATAACAGGAATCTCGGTATCGTAATTGACCGGATTTTGGACGTGGTCAGGGTGCCGTACGATGTAAAATCATCGTCTGTTGAAAAGGGGTTGTTCGGAAGCACAATAATAGACGGGAAAACGACCGATATCGTGGATGTCGCTTATATGTTGCGCGACATAGTGGGAATAAGCGATGTTGAAGGCGCATTCGCAAAGTCGGATAGGAAATATGAATTACTACTGGTAGAAGACAGCATGTTCTTCCGTGGCCTTACCGTGCCGCTGCTGATCTCCGTAGGCTATAAAGTGACCGCCGTGAATAATGTAAAGGAAGCGGTTCAGGCGCTTGAAAACAAGTCCGACTTCGATGTGATCGTAAGCGACATAGAAATGCCGGGGATAGACGGGTATGCGCTGGCCGAGCTATGCCGGAATGACCCAAGGTTTTCGCATATCCCCCTGTTCGCGTTCACCTCCAATAAGAATGAGCAGGCTATAGAAAAAAGCAGGAAGTCAGGTTTCAGGGATATGATATTGAAAACCGATCGCGCTGCTTTGCTTAAATCGATCGCCGCTTGCTTCAAGGAAGAGAAGGAGGGCGGAGTATGATTCCAGGCGCTCAGCAAGCAGGACAGGCAAAGTCTCATATACAGGCCGGGAACGAGGAATATGTCAGCGTCCAGGTGGGGGACCAGATGTTTGGCATTCCGGTCGCTATCATCCATGATGTGCTGCGGGGGCTTAAAACTGCCCATGTTCCTTTGGCCCCCAAGCAGGTTATAGGCCTTCTTAATTTGCGCGGGCGTATTATCGCGGCGGTGGATGTCCGTGAATGCCTTGGGTTGCCGCCCCGTGACGCCAGGGACTGCAGTAAAGTCATGAGCGTGATTGTTGAACATAAAGGCGAGTTGCTCAGTCTGGTCGTTGATTCCGTGGGAGGAGTGATAAAGCTTCCATCCGGCGAGATGGAGAGGCCTCCTAACAATCTTTCCGCTCATTGGAGAAATATATCGTCCGGAATCTACAAGCTGGATGGCAAGCTTATGATAATAGTAAATATAAATAAACTCCTCGCTTTTTAATCGGGGCGGAGCGTTAACCAAGTATTAATATGCGTGTGTAATAATGTTGTGTGTACTCATGTAATATAAAGAGCGCTTTATGGTCATTCATAATAACAGGAATATTCCGATACTGATTGTAGATGATAATAAAACGATGCTTCGCATCGTCAGGAACCTGCTCAGCCAGAATGGCTTCCTCAATGTCGAGGAAGCGACGGACGGGCAGGGTGCGATTGCAAAGATGCAGGAAAAATCATTTTCCCTCATCATATCCGACTGGAACATGAAGCCGATGACCGGCCTGGAACTGCTGAAGCACATACGCGCTGACGAGAAGCTAAAGACTACCCCGTTCATCATGGTTACCGCCGAAAGCAAGGAGGAGAACATCATCGCCGCCAAACAGGCCGGGGTTAATAATTATATCGTAAAGCCTTTCAGCGCGGAAACGCTGAAGAGCAAGATTGTCAGCGTTCTGGGAACGGCTATAACCTCATGAGTATAGTATAAGATGCAGGAAATATATAATATATTGGCGCTGCGGCTTGAGTCCTTGCGTAAGAAAGGAGACTCCATCACGCTGTACGATATAAGCGGCATCCTGGAGGAAGTCAGCAAATACCTCGGTGGCGGTCAGTCGGAATTCAACGTGCTCCTGCAGAATGAAATCGTCAAGATAGCGAACCACATAGAAACCACCAAAAAAGAATTCATATCGCTTGTGCCCGAAGAGATGGCGAACCAGAACATCACCCAGCTCGAGGCGGTGATAAAAGCGACGGAAGAAGCGGCTGGTACCATCATGGATGCTGCGGACGAAATACAGAAGATCATCCAGAATTCCAACGCGTCCCAGGAAACGAAGGATAAGATTGTGGATGTGACTACGCGTTTGTATGAAGCTTGTAATTTTCAGGATCTCACCGGCCAGCGCATCATAAAAGTAATGCGCGAACTTGAATTTGTAGAATCGAAAATTAATTACCTTACCCGGTTCTTCTCCAACAACGGTTCCGCAAATGCCGGGGAATTCAGGGACACGCGCGAAGGCAATACATTGCTGAACGGGCCGCAGTTGCCGAGCAACGCGCCTTCGCAGCAAGACATCGACGCCTTATTCAAGGATATATCTAACTCTTAAATACTGGGCAGCCTGCATGACATCCGATACGAAGATACGAGTCATGATTGTCGACGACTCGGCCATCGTCCGCGGACTTCTGTCGCGTGGACTGGAAGAGGCGAAGGATATAGAAGTGATTGGCTCAGTATTTAATGGGACCGCTGCCATTCATCAGCTAAGCCATATCAAGCCGGATATCATATTGCTCGATGTCGAAATGCCGGGAATGGACGGAATTACGGCGCTGCCGCAGCTCATCAGATTGTCGCCGAAATCACGCATTATTATGGTATCCATGCTTACCGTGCGGAATGCGGAGGTGACTCTGCGCGCATTGGAGCTTGGTGCATCGGATTACGTAACAAAGCCAAGTTCGCGTAATGACGGTGAGGAGGTCAGGCAATTCTACAGTGAACTAATCAGCAAAATCAGGATGCTGGGGGCAAGGAATTTTCGCCCTCATGAGGCATTTACCGGAAATAGCAGCACAGCGGCTGTGCAAAAGCCTGCAATTGGCACCACCTATCCTTCCAGCCCCGTCAAGGCAATAGCTGTAGGATGTTCCACGGGTGGCCCCGGAGCGCTAAGGACCTTGTTTCAGGGCCTGAGCACGAATTTCCCCCATGTGCCGCTGTTTGTCGCCCAGCACATGCCGCCTGCTTTCACCACTGTTCTGGCGCAGCATATAGGGCAGTATTCCAGTCACCCGTGCCTGGAGGGCAGGGATGGGGATACTGTCCGCCCGGGCGCCGTTTACCTGGCCCCGGGTAATTACCATATGGTTCCGGAAAAGAACGCGGACAGGGTGGTTATACGCCTTAATCAGGAAGCGCCGGTGAATTTCTGCCGCCCTTCCATCGATACCATGCTGGAGGCGCTTGCGGATATATATGGCAGGCATCTGCTGGCGGCCATCCTTACCGGGATGGGAAGCGATGGCGTCGCGGGCGCACGCGCCGTCGTGAAAGCCGGGGGTACGGTCATCGTGCAGGATGCGCAGACGTCCGTGGTATGGGGAATGCCGCAGGCGGTTGTGGACAATAAATTATGCAGCGCAGTGTTGCCCATAGAGGAAATAGCCTCTTACATGATCAGGTCGAGCGATGAGAAAAGATGAATTAGATTTTATCAGCAGTATCCTGAAGAATGGTTCTGGCCAGGTGATTACGCGCGATAAGATATATCTGCTGGAGAGCCGCCTGTTACCGCTGGCGAAGAAATTCGGTTTTAAGGATCTCTCCGGGTTCATCAGGAACATGCAGGCAAAGCCCGATGAAAAGCTTGTCACGGAAACCATTGACGCCATGACGACGAACGAGTCGATGTTTTTCCGTGACAGGAAACCGTTCGAGCACCTCAGAAGGATCATATTGCCGCGCCTGAAGCATGCGCGTCCGGATGGAGGCCGGATTCGCATATGGAGTTCCGCCTGTTCGACAGGACAGGAGCCTTATTCGGTCGCCATATGCCTGCGTGAGGAGACGCAAGTAATGCCGGAATTTGATTTTGAGATTATAGCGACGGATATATCCGCACGCGTGCTTGAAAAGGCGAAACAGGGCATTTATTCGCCCTTTGAAGTGCAAAGGGGAATGCCTAAACGGTTCCTCCACAAGTATTTTACGCAATTGCCGGATGGAAACTGGCAGATTGAGGAGAAGCTGCGCAACATGGTTGAATTCAGGCAACAGAATCTTATCAGGAATATAAACCTCCCCGGGAAATTCGACATCATTCTGTGCCGGAATGTCCTTATTTATTTTGATGAACCTACCAAGCGCGATACCTTGCACAAGATTGGCTCCATGATGAATCCGGGTGGTGTATTGCTGGTTGGCAGCACGGAAAATATCACAGGCATGATCGACCAGTACGTCAAAGACGAGCACGGACTGTATATTTTAGAAGATTCTCTAAGAAAATAAAAATGCCAGACCGTTATACCTTGCTCAGGCAACGGTTGATATGGCCAATAAGATCCAGCGATTTATGCGTATTGCCTGAAATATCCTTGGTTACGATACTTTGCTCCTCAAGCGCGGCTGCGACGCTGCTGACATATTCGCTTACCAGATCAGCAGTCTTTACCGCCTCTCCCACGCTGGAAGCCACCTTGGTCGATATGTTCTGCATTTCGGCAATTTCCTTGGAAATATTATCGGTAGCCGCCCCTGTCTGGTTGGCGAGACTTTTGACTTCCGATGCAACGACCGCAAATCCCTTGCCCGCTTCTCCGGCGCGCGCCGCTTCTATTGTGGCATTCAAGGCAAGAAGGTTGACCTGCTCCGCGATGTCTCTGATAAATTCAACAATCCCCTCCATCGATTTGGAAGTTTTCAGCAACTGCCTGCTCGCTTCTTCGGCAAAATTTATTTTTGCGACAATATCGTCCACGGCGGTCTTGGACAGATTCATGTTCCGGTTAATTTCATTGATCGAAGCGGACATTCCTTCCGCGGCTGCCGATACGTTCTTGATATTTTCCGATGATTCTTTGATGAGGCCGGAGACTTCCGCACGGGAATTCACCAGTTCCGTTATATCAGTAGCGTAGGTTATGACTTTTACTAATCTGCCTTTTTTATCCATGACCGGATTATAGGAAGCCTGCACCCAGATTTCCTTGCCGTCCTTGCCCTGGCGCTTATATCTTCCGGCCTGGTATTCCCCGCGGCCGAGCCTGTTCCAGAACTCTCTGTATTCATTGCTGTCCGCGTAGGCGGCATCGACGAATATACTGTGATGCTTGCCATTTATTTCATTGATGTCATAGCCTGTAGCTGCAAGGAAAATTTTATTGACGGCGATTAACTTGCCGTCTGCAGCAAATTCAGCGATCGCCAGAGATCTGTTAAGCGCCTCCGACTTTGCGGCAGATTCGGCCCGGTCGCACCTGTTCCATAATCCCATCTGACACCCCGATACTTTGCTGACAATCTATTAGATCACAAAACATTTAGCGTATCAAAGTGTCAAGAGCAATATTTATAGTTTCTCTCATATGCGGGATGAGCGTTCTCTGTATCATAGAGGCCACATGCCTTGCTTAAGGTTGCCCGGCTCCGCCTGAAGAAAGAAAGTACTCCTTTCAATGCCCAGGTTGCTGAAGATAATATATAAATAAAACCCCCGCCAAAACCCCCGCCGCAAGCAACGGGAACCCGGAGAGATTTAGGCATGAAAAATATTACTTACCGGACTTTGACCATTTTTCCCAATGCTTCTCAATCTTGTCTGCGAAGGCACGAGGCTTATCGTGATAAAGGCGATCACCCAGCTTGAAAGCCGTATTCCGCAATTTTCTGCGGTTCTCACTGATCGAAGTCAATAATGCATCTATATTATTACCCTCAAATGTATCAGGATGGTCAGTAAGGGCTTTACGAAGGACAATCAGGTCGTGGTCATTTCCCAGAGTTTGTGTCAGCTTGTGGAGGCGGTTGTCCCATGCTTTCACTTTGTGAGGAAATGCCCGTTCCAGAATGAGCAGCTGATACCATAAATATTTGGCCTGCTTGCGCCATTCGTGCAGCTTCTCCGCAGTAGGATGTCGCCTCGCTTCCTGAAAGCCATCCCGGTTTCTCCGGTAGCTGCGATATAATTCGTTGCGTAGTATTTTTTTGCCAGGCTTTCGCTTTGCTGGTAAATCCTTGAAGGAAACGCGAGCCTCTTCAAGGTTCCGGGAAAGCGCCTTAAAAGTCTGTTCTTCCTGCAGTATATGATGGTGTATGCTTTCATAACGTGCGAGCAGCGCTTTGCGTATATCAGGAACGTTGCTGACGCCAAGCTTATCCAGGGTCTCTATAAGAACCTCTGCGTCACGCACCTTGGTCAGGGGGTGCCCGGCATCGCGGAAATAGATATTCCACTTATCATATTCCTGTGTGCTCAGAACGCTGAGTGACAGGCGCAGGCATGCGCGTATCTTCTTAAGATGCACCCGGATGTCATGCACCGCACTGCTGTCCTGGGGACTGACCTCACGCAAAATGGCCAGAACATCATCCATCTGGCGCAGGATAATGCGTTTTACGCCATTACGTACTTTTTCACTCGCTTTCAAATGAAATGCCATAGGTAGAAATCCTTATTGTCTCTGAATTGTGAGAAGGAACTTTCTATAATAGGCGATATGGTAATATATAAAGAATACCGATTATAACAGCGGGCACTCTTCTTTCGTATTATAGTTTATGCGTTTTTGATTTACTGGAACATCTTTCTCATAGCGATTTATTTTTTCATGAAGTAATTGCCATAATCCATACTATCCTGCCTGTTTTGTCAGCTGCAAGCTGGATGCCAGTGCTGATACCCCGATTACGTAGATTGCGAAAATTACCCATAAGGAAAAATATGGAACGCCCAAATCTTTTTGTTGTGTTTATCGTAGGGCTGGTAGCGGCGGCCATAGGAGTGTGGGCTGGCATGATCGGGTGGCAGCATAGCGCCATGCACACTGTGCCGCCTGCGGCATCTGCATCCCTGCCTGCCGCCGCTGTGCCGGTGGTAACGCCATCTGCAGGCCTTCCTACCCTGGCGCCTGTGCTTAAAACAGCATTGCCCGGCGTGGTCAATATTGCCGCTTCAGGCAGCATGAACATTCAATCCAATCCGCTGTTTAATGATCCTTTCTTCCGGCGTTTCTTCGGCCCTTTCGGGCTTCCTTTCAATAACCCTGACCAGCCCGTCAGGCAACGTACGCAGAGCATTGGCTCCGGCGTGATAGTAGACGCCAAGAACGGCTACGTGGTTACCAACCAGCATCTGATCAACAAGGCGGAGGAGATCTATGTCGTCCTTCAGGACAAGCGCAAAGCGAAGGCCAGGGTGGTTGGCGCGGATCCTGACATGGATATCGCATTGCTGCAAGTGAAGGAGGGCAATCTTATCGCTCTGCCATTAGGTAATTCAGATACGTTGCAGGTGGGTGACTTTGTCATGGCTATCGGCAATCCTTTCGGATTAGGGAATACGGCTACCTTTGGTATTGTCAGCGCGCTGGGTCGTACGGGGCTTGGCATTGAGGGGTATGAGAATTTCATTCAGACGGATGCTTCCATCAATCCCGGCAATTCCGGCGGCGCATTAATCAATCTCAAGGGAGAACTGATCGGTATTAACACCGCTATCGTTTCCAGTGGCGAAGGCAATGTTGGCATCGGTTTTGCCATTCCGATCAATATGGCCAAGCAGGTGATGGAGGAGCTGATTGCGCATGGAAAAATCAGTCGTGGCCAACTCGGAGTCCAGGTTCAGGATGTGACGCCGGAGCTTAAGGATGCGCTTGGTCTTGATGTCGATACGGGAGCCATCGTCACCAAAGTAATGCCGGATAGCCCGGCAGCGAGGGCGGGCATTAAGGAGGGGGATGTCATCATCCTCCTCGACGGTAAGAATGTAAGCGGGGCGGCGGGGTTGCGCACGATGGTGGGGCTTAAATCCGTTGGAGAGAAAGCGGAGCTTGAACTGATCCGCAAAGGGCAGCATATCACCCTGGCGGCTACTATCGGCAAGCCGGAAGCAGCGGCAAACGAGACGGAAGTGGAGGGAATGGATTTGCTTAAAGGCGCCGTATTTTCCGCCATACCGCAGAACCATCCTCTCTATGGCAAAGTGCAGGGTGTGCTGGTGACGAAGGTGGATCCGGACAGCCCGGCGGCTTTCGCAGGGTTGCAGGAAGGGGATATTATACTCTCGATCAACCAGCAGCCTGTGGCCAATCTGGACGATCTTGCCAAGACTGAAAAATCAGACAAGAATCATCTGCTAATCAATATCCAGCGCGGCGATGCGGTGTTATTTATCGTTGTCGGATAGTTCGCCGATTCCTTGCTTCCGGCACCCCTGTGCCGATTTATCTTGTGTTTTGCAAAAAGATAGATATAGTGCCGCCTGAGTTTTATTTACTCTTTAATACATTTACTGGCCTATAGGCTGTATGCCCGGCAGGGCAATTTAGATCTCCAGATTGTTGATCCAGATGGTGTGACTAAGAGCCGGTTTCGCTGCAAGCGTTACTTGGATTAAGGCTCTTAGCAAGGCTGCTTAATGGTTAAGCGGCTGGAAATATTTAATGACTAAAAGGAAACAACAATGGCGATCGGTAAAGTAAAATGGTTTAACATGACTAAAGGATTTGGGTTTATTCAGCCGGAAGAAGGCGGCAGCGATGTATTCGTGCATGCCAGCGCTCTGGAACGTTCTGGTATTGCAGACCTGGCGGAAGGCCAGCGCGTCAGTTATGAACGGGCAATAAACAAAGGCAGGACTTCTGCCGCTAATTTGAAGCTCATCAGCGCTGACGCTGCTTGAGTCCATCCCCAATGACATTGCAAAAAGCACGTGGTAGGTTTACCCTGCCATGTCGCTTGCGCAGAAATAAAAATAATTATGGAAAATTTTAATACACTCGCACTACCCCAACCGCTGATGCAGGCACTTGCATCCATGCAATTTAACACTCCCACCCCTATTCAGGCCCAGGCCATCCCTCCCGCGCTGGAAGGAAAAGATATCCTGGGCTCAGCGCAGACAGGAACCGGCAAAACCGCCGCGTTCGGCATCCCGCTGGCATGTCGCTTGATGTCCGATCCCCGTGGAACGGCGCTTGTAATGACGCCCACACGCGAACTGGCTGTTCAGGTGATGCAGACATTGCAGAAGCTTCTGGAGAATACCCCCATTCACCATGCGTTGCTCATTGGCGGCGAATCCATGCCTAAACAGATTCAGCAGCTGCGCAGGCAGCCGCGGCTGATTGTCGGCACGCCGGGACGCATATATGATCATTTGTCCCGCGGCACCCTCATGCTGAACGAGGCCAAGTTTCTGGTAC
This sequence comes from uncultured Rickettsiales bacterium, assembly GCA_964454545.1. GTDB lineage: Bacteria > Pseudomonadota > Alphaproteobacteria > Rickettsiales > JABCZZ01 > JABCZZ01. The sequence continues at coordinate 45,230 of CAYVTI010000009.1, read as the reverse complement.
TGGACGAAACGGATCGCATGCTGGACATGGGATTTATGGTGCAAATCGAAAAAATCATGAAATACCTGCCGCAGAAGCGCCAGACACTGCTTTTTTCCGCAACCCTGCCGAAAAATATTGTAGCAGTGGCGCAGAAATACCTGCAACAGCCGGTGCACATATCGGTTGGCGCGACTTCGACGCCCGTCGCTAAAATCAAGCAGGAAGCCCTGCATGTGTCGGAAGCGGATAAATATGACCAGCTGCTTGTCCAGCTTCAGCAGCGCGAAGGCTCTGTGATTATCTTTGTAAAAACCAAGTGGGGCGCGGAGAAAATGGCTAAGCGGCTTCGCCGCGAAAACCACAGCGCGGATTCCATCCACGGCGACTTGCGTCAGAACCAGCGTGACAAGGTCATTACGGCTTTCCGCGCCTGCAAGCATCGTATCATGGTTGCAACCGATATCGCTTCGCGGGGACTTGACATTCCGCATATCGAGCATGTGATTAATTATAACCTGCCGCAATGCGCGGAAGATTACATTCACCGTATCGGACGCACGGCGCGCGCGGGGGCGGAAGGCTCAGCCTTGAGTCTCATTGCTCCTGAAGATATGGGGAAGTGGAGGGAAATTCAGCGGCTCATGGATCCTCAGGCCGTAGCCTCTCAACCGCATCCTACCGCCGCCAAGAAAAACGGCAAAACGCGCAGGCGCCGGAACTTTCGCAATTCCTTTACCCCGCAGCAGAAAAATAATGCCGTAAATTTTGCCGTATGAAAAAGATGCTGAAACGGTTTTTGCGTTCGTCTCCGGTTCAGGATTTCCTTTCTTTTCTTATCGCAGCCTACATCTGGCTTGTGTATTACACATCGCGTAAGCGCATGGATGTCAATCCTCTCGCAGCTCCCTATCTCGCAGGGAGCTCGCCTGCCATCTTTTCTTTCTGGCATGGAAGCCTTCTTATGATCGCTCCCGTTTGTCCGAAGGCTAAGACGCATGTCATGATTTCCACGCATCACGATGGTGAGATTATCGCCCGGACCATAAACCGTTTTGGCATCCAGGTGATTCGGGGGTCATCCAAGCGCGGAGGCAGAAGCGCCGCAATGAATGCAATCAAGGTTCTGAAGGCCGGAGGCCATGTAGCCATCACGCCCGATGGGCCGAGGGGGCCACGGCTCAAAATTCGGGAAGGTGTTATCACCTTAGCCAGGCTTGCCGATGTTCCCGTCATACCCGTCACCTGTTCCAGCACCAGGCACAGGCTTCTGGCAAGCTGGGATAGATTTATGCTGGTGTTTCCCTTCGGAGCCTTGTGCTATCGCGTGGGCCCGCCCATCGCAAGCCCTTCACGGGAAATGCTGGAGACTTATATGATAGAACAGATGGGCGTATCCGGAATATAGCGGCGTTCCTTACAAAGCTTCCACCATCTTCATAGTGGTAATTGTACCGAATATTCTCGTGATGAGGATGTATTCCGAGCCTGTCCGGATTACGGTGTACTTAAGGCTGAATAATCGGATACATACGAATAAAATGGAAAAAGTCTTCGCTGTAAAATCGATTTAGCTTCCTTTTTTTATTATCCCGTATATATACCATAACTTTTATGGATATGTACTATAATATGCCTGCATCGGACATGAACTTAGACAAGGAGTGTTTTTCGCTTAGAAATGAGATTTCAGAATACACTGTCCAGCTGTATAAGCATAAAAGCGGAAAGCAAGCAATTTTATACCTGTTACGCGCCTGTTTCTTCTATAAGGAAACGAAGCAATGGCTTAGCTATATAAACCGTAACCCGCTGCTTGCGGGGCACAAGAACACATCCATTGAGCTGGCGGCCAAGATTTATCGTCCTTTTTTACGAACTTCATACAGTGTGGCAGAGCGTATATCCCTCCTTACTAGCCATATTGAACTTATGGCCAAACATTTTCCGGTAGCGCTTGCAAGTGCCATATGGGAAGGAAAAAAAACAGAGCTTATAAGACTTGAAGGTAAAAAAGAAGGCTTGCCCTATATTCTGACAATATACCGCGATTGTAAGTTCGACAAAGAAGGGGAACTTACCATTGCTTTACAGGCAGAGGGTTCTATTGTTCCGCTTGCTGCCACAAGTTTTGTATTGGGGCACAACCAGTCAGGCGGTGTGATAATTATGATTGGCGGATTGCAGGGACCAACTCCTGCCAGTGAAGATAATAAACGCAATGTGATAAAAGCAACACGTGAGCTTGGCGGACTAAGGCCAAAGCGTGCAGTCATAGAGGCAGTGTGCGCTGTAGCGAAACATATAGGTGCAACAGAAATACATTCGCCGTCGAATATGGCGCATATTTCCAAACATCTTTCAAAAGAAAAACAACGTATCTATAGCGATTACGATCAATTCTGGGCAGAGATCGGCGGCACAAAAACGGATGACGGAACTTATCTCATTCCCGCCATATTACCGCGGCGGGATGTTTCGGAGGTTCCTGCCAAGAAGCGTAAGGACTGGTTAATCAGAACGGAACATCTTAATGCAATTGCTTCGCGTATACCAGGCGTGCTTTCCGGTGTTTTGTGAACAGGTGCGGTGGGTATATCTCTAGGAGACAGGAGACTGATTCCTGAAGCGAGTGCGCAGTCTGCGGTGAGCGGCGATCTGTGCCGATTCTCTATTAATTAGCGAATTTACGGTATTACGCAGTAATACCAAAAAAGCCAGCGGCTTGCTTATTCCGGAAGGTGTATTAACGCCCCCTGGAGCCAAGTTCTTTCTGGCGGGAAATATGCTTATCCTCATGGCGTGCAGGAAATAATTCATTCATGGATAAACCATCAAACAGATGATCTACATCCAGCATCTTATCCATCGTACCCGATATATTTATTTTGCCAGATAAAGCATCATAAACTTTAGCGACCGAAGGAGATAGTTGATCTCTATTAATTTCGCCCTTTTCCATTCTATGCTTAATACCTGCAACCCCTGCTATCAATTCACACGTAATCACGGTCTGCAAGTAATCAAGCATCTTGGACGCATTCAGAGACTGTTGGAATACACCTGAAACAGTGTCTTCAATATTATCTTCAAAAGACAAGGCAAAGTTTTGAGTAATATTCGTTTGCGCCAGTTGTGTAATGTTAGCTAATGCCTGGCCTGCAATGGGGGCCAGATTAAGTGCATGAAGGCCGGATACGGGCATCTCCAGAGTGCTGAAACCGCTGGTAGCCCCATTGAACTTAGGGTCGCATAATTTTGATAATTTCTGGAAGGAAAGATGCGCGTATTCAGCCATGGCAAGCTGAAGTGCGGACATGGTTATAGAATGATGTATGGTGTTGAAGTTACCATTATGTATGGCCCGGTTTGATTTTTCCGAGAAAAGTGGATTCTGCGTAGAGGAATTGATCTCTACCCCAAGATATTGTGTCAGTTCCTCCAGTTGATGCTCTATGGCAGCGCAGGCATGGGGCACTACCCGGAAACTGTTCGGATCCTGCAGATTTCTGTTGGCTCCTTCTTCCAATAATCTGCTTCCTTTCAGATAATGGCGTAGATATCCGATGGAATCGGAAAGCTTAGGAATGGGACGCGCTTCTGCCACGGCGGGATGCATGGCTTCCGTTTGCGCACCATAAGCTTCACTGCTGACTACATGCGTCAGGTATACCATATTCATCAGCTTATCTAATTTGGAAGCCAGAATTGCCGATAGCGCATCCGGATAATAATTACCTACAATGAGGGCCAAGGCCTCCCCGGGTTCGACATTAAAGCTCTTATCCTTATCCATCCACCATTTAGCAAAAATAGCTGCGGAGTTTAAATCACCCTGCCCATTCCCTATGGCAGGAATGCGCGGAAAGGATGTCAAATCATTGCTATTAAAAACATCCACTAATTTTTTAACAAGCTCAGGTCTTGCTGCTCCGATTCCGCCTGCAAGAATACCGTTTATCTGGATGGCAAGCATCGCCTTGCTGACCCCGGGATCCAATTTTCCAAAGGCATCAGAAGTAGTAGCGCTGATAGTCATGGTAACACCGGCATTACTATTGCCGTCGTCTACCTTTACATTTTTCCTTGCTCCCCAACCAGTATTACCTCCATATACAGGCGTGGAGGAATTATTCATTCTTTCGTTATATGCACGATGGACATCACCCACATGCCTCAGAACAGCAGGATCTACCTGGATATTGGTAATCTCGCCATTTGCAATGGCAGCAATCTGCTGCGGCTGTAAATCTTTCCCATTAAGCAACATATTATCTGTCCAGTATTTCATGTCGTATGCCCGGATACTGTAACACCTAATTCTTAAATAATTGTTAACGGGTTCTTCACTATTTATTTACTTTTATGCGATATTTTAGAGATACGAAAATTACAAATATTGTAATCAGTTACACGGCAACGCATTGGAATATATGGCTAGTCCTTTCGATAATGAGATTAAAGGCGTATTGCCTGTAAAAGAATTGTTTTCCTCCATGCTTGCTATTAATCACTCATTATCTTACATGCTGGGGAAGGATGATTGGCGGCGGGATATTCTGGATAGTGACGGTAAACCGAAAGACTCTCTAAGCATGTTTGATTCCAGACTCGCAATGGAAGTAGCCAGGCAGGCAAAAAGTAAAGGGGGAAACTGGGATAGACCAAAGGATTGGAACGTGTGGCCGGCGGTGCATATTGGCTTGCTTCTACCGACAGTCGGACGGGTATTGGAAAGCTATGCGGAAGCGGGTGCAAAACTTACTTATGATGAAACGGCACGGTTCTGGTCTGGTTTTCCTTATGCCGTCAGGCATTGTAAAGAATATAAAGAATTTGCAAAGGAGTATGCCGATAAGACTTCGGAGCAGATAAAAGCAGAATGGGATAATAAATTAGAACTGTATTTCAAGAAAATTAATGCTGATTCCGGCATGCAAGATATACTGAAGAGTCTTCCGGAACCTTTAAATACGAAGGTTAGTACTGCCTTAAGACATCAAAAAGAGCCCGCCGCAGAAAATGACAGCCTGGTCGGAAGAATGATTCTGGCGTATTTGGCAGACAGGAAAGACATTCCATTAGAGAGGCTGAATATGCATACGGGCATGCAGGATTATCTGAAACCGTTTTCGTATGCTCCGCAAGGATATAAAACTAAGACTTTGTATGAGCGTCTTCTCGATCTGCATGTGGAAGGAATACCCAAACTGATAGGCGACGTTCCCATTCTGGATTACAGGAAAGATACGCAGATACCGGTTTCCGATCTTTACAGAATGTACAGGTGGTTTGGAACAGGAAGGGCCGTGGAAATGGTTAAGCCGGACCTCGTTGGTGCCGCTCAGCTTGGGGTAGGGGAGCTATCTGCTTTATTTGATCATCTGGACGAAAAGTATGGGCTTCGCTGCCATGAAAATACTGTTATGGCAGATCGTATAGAGTTATTCCGTAGCGTACAATCCCCAGAAAAACTTGGCCGCCTTTCACTGGTAATGAATATAATGGATACTAATGAAAAGCGGGGGAATGCATTGCGTGTTTTAGCGGGCCGCTTATGGAGTGAGAAGGAACTTCAGGCAGCGTGGGGAAATGCGTCAATATATGTTCCGGAGAGCAGGAATAGTAAACGTGATTTCGGTATGTTTAAGCAGGATATAGGAAATATTATATACTCTGCCGGACTGTTTGAAGAAGGGCGGGGAAACAAAAAAACAGCAGATTCCTTAAAATCACTGGCTTATGCGATTAAAGAAGCTGCCAATGATCTGGACTCAGTAAGAAATGTACTTTCTGAAAATAAGGACACAATCAACGAACTGGTGCATGACTGGCAAAAGCATTACCCGGAAAGCGGACGTAGTCATATAATGCAGTTTGTACAGCAAACATTTGGTTTGAAACCGATAAAACCGATTCCCATTCCCATGGATGACATAAGTCTTGGATTTGAAGGATCACAATATCGCCCTGATACCCGCAAATATCACATTAAATACCGTGAAGCCCAGGAAACTATGGGGTTTGATGTATTGTTGCCTAAAAGAACCGTTCCCAAAGGAAAAGTGAAATACCATATGGAAACTGAAGGCAAGGGGGCATTTCTGGAAATTATACGTGCTGATGGTAAGATGCTGTCTGTGCCCGTTCCAGGACGCGGCAGCTATGATCCTTTTGGAACTACCGGAAGCCCTCATGCAGGTGAAATAGTGGGATATGGGTGCTCGATGCACCATGCGAGTCTGGCGGTTATGCTTGCGGAATTGGCGTCTCTGGGAGCAGATCTTGAGACATTGAAAGGTTTTAAAGATAAGTTCATGCAAATTAATCCGGACAAACATCACCGCCAGAACTTAGCGGATTTTCAAGTGGCACAAATTTACACCGCGTTTAATGAAGGACATGTTATTTCGTATGCAGAATATATGGGTAAGAATCCTGAGGTCCGTGAAAAGCTCATTGCTGAAAGCGGGCATGAGCATACCAAACAATATTTGGAAAATCCGGATAGGGAACCAACGGCTGCTTCAGCAACCCGTGCAAGACTGGCTTATGGCTATGGCGATTTATATCCCTGTGATGAAGATAAAGCTAAGTCTATTAACCCCAGAGACAGCTGGTATGTTACTGATATAAATCCGAGATTGCTACCAACTGGAGATAGCATGCGTTGGCAGGCTATACAGTCGGATAAACTCCGTTCCGAAGTTGATCAGCAAGTGCGTAGTATTTCCAGGTAAGAGGCTGGTTCTGGATTGACTCTCTTCGGGTTGCATCCCCCGCAGCTTGCTGCATCCAGCCTTGCGGTATGGCCAGATCCCGCAATGTGCTTCGCTTAACCAAGAATACGTCAAACACTTAGCAGTCTTCCGACATAGCCGGAAGTTTACCGGATCTAATTAATGAGGCCTGAGCTTAGAATAAGTTGTAAACCTTTCAATTTAATGCCATTTCCTGGGAATAGTCCCTTGACAAAATTCCGCTTTCGATCAACCATTATTGATACCTGTTAATCATTCAGATGATCGGTATACAATGCAGCATTTTCCCTTTCCCCGTTTTGACGTTACTTCCGAAGGTCTCATTGCAAACGGCAACCTGCTTGCTAAACGAAAGCTGGACGGCACATTCAGCATAAGCGAAAATACGCTTTCCAAATTCTGCGGCAACAGCTTTTCCTCTCAATCCCTGCGCTATATCAACCGTGCCGGAGAATTAATGGCAAAGGTGAAGGATTCCGATTGGGATGACCGCACCCCGCATGATATGAACCATATTCCGGCGCTGGCGCAGGTAAAAATGAATCTGGCGCTAGCTTCGCCGCAGCCTTATCCGTTTCAGAAATACTCTTCCGATCAACCTCGCGTTCCGGCTGGCAGTCCTGATGGCGGTCAGTGGACAAGCGGGGGCGGCGGAAGCGGTAGTTCCTCAGATCGCAATGTTTTTACAGGACAAGCTGATCTGGAATACAAAGGCAGGAATATTGCGTATGATCCTGCGGTAGTGACTTTAAGTGACGGCTCTAATGTAATCAATCCTTATACTGGCGGTAATCTACTGATGCCTGCCGGAGTAAGCCTGGAAAACAACGCGCAGCTTGGAGAATGGATGGCTACCTTGCCAAGCATTCCGACACTTGATAATGTTACACGTGAAGAAATGATGATTAACTATTTTGAACGTGGCGGCGCAATGGATTATCAAAGGCAGAATGGCGCGGACGGGCTTGTCACACAGGCATATATACCGTTTGGTAACTTCAATTATGGTGTAGTGGCGGCTGCGGCAGGCTACACATATAATGAGGCATTGGCAGGTGCTGCGGTAGAAAATATTAACGGGGGCGGCGATAGATCAGGTCAATGGTTCAGTAATCCCCAAAACGACTATTTTATACAAGCCGGATATAACGCCTATAAATCCGGTAAAATAAAGGCTTCAGGAAAATAGCTGTGTATAGGATACTGAAAAAAACAATACGCTATTTTATCATAATATTTGGTACTATCACTTTAACGCTTTTTGCATTCTGGTCTTTTATAATCATTCGTGATCACCTTGACAGCTACACTGAGGTTGCCAGTAGTTTTAGTGTGCCTCAATCCAGTTGGGTTATTGAAAACAAAGTAACTCGAAGCAATAGCACTGGCGCTTTGGGAGGGAGTAGTGCAGAGGTAATTGCCTTGAATCAAGCAACCGGAGAACAGGTCACTCTTTTAAGTGGGGCAGAAGTAAATCTATCTGTTTCTATGGAAGAACAAAATAAAGTCGTTATTACGCTTCCCAAAATATCTGCGGTTAATGTAAAGGCCAATTCTTTCGGTGCTTTCTCCGTCAATTATAATTTTGCTCCATGAAATTTATCTCTATAATGTTGTAGTTTTCAAGTAATGCGCAATCTGCAAACGTTTGCAGAAGAGTGGTTAGGTTTGCATTTTTATCTCATAAGTGTTTGTATTTTATTCAGTATCTTTTACCCAGCGTTCATATGCTTCCTGTAGCCCAATCTGGCCTTCTGTTCTCGTCGCGCTGCTGGTGTTGGCCGGTACGGAAACATTGGCCTTTACCAACCGCATAATAGATGCAGTGTCATTCTCTGCAACTGCGGCGGAGATGAGGCGAGGAGCTTCATAAAACACGGTATTGATTACAGGCCTGTCGGCAGCATCGCTGATATTCTTGACTATATCATCAAACGCTTTTCTGCCTCACTACATGCTTTATTCGCAATGTTTATATTCGTGGTATGCAGGAAGCGGATAAAATTCGTTTTACCAAGAACCTTCTTTACGTTCTTCGGGTACTCACGCCTGTATTTGTAAATTCCGGTGTTGGGATCGCGCTTGAGATACATTTGCCGCCTCATTGATCTGTACCACCTTTCCGTACTACTACGTGGATTGGAAAAGCAATAATATCAATAAGGTACTGAGATTGTGTCCCTTGTCAAGAAATTGGAGCGGGTGAAGGGAATCGAACCCTCGTATGCAGCTTGGGAAGCTGCCGTTCTACCATTGAACTACACCCGCGCTGGTGGCTTTATATCTTCTGTGAATGCGTTCGGCAACATCCTTCACGATGCCTGTCTTATGAGAGCAACGATATAGGAAAGATTCGGGATATTTTTCCCGGCGCTTCTGGAAAGAAGTCCGTGAATGACTTCATTGACGTAAGGAATGCCCCTCAGGGAAGGATTGCCGCGTTTCGTATCGGCTACCACTTCAAGCAATGCCTTACAGGCCATGAAGAATTTATCCGGCAGCCCAGCTTTACTGTACAGCGCTTTAAAACCAAGCCCGCCTTTATCATGAATGAGGGTCTGCGCGTTCTGAAACGGGATGTTGGATAAAATGGCCAGGCTTGATTCAAAGAAATGCAGGTTGCCGCGACAGAGCGAGGTCAGGATGATCGAAGGTGTGAGCCTTCCAAAAGTGTGCAGCTGCTCCACCAATTTTTCAATCTCATGCCTGCTGACATCGCCGTCCACCAGCATCAGTGTGCTGAGCTCCCGGGTCTTTTCAGCTTCAGCGGAAATAATCGTTGGAGAGATGTCATATTTTGTGCGCAGGTTGTTGGCCAGTGATTCGGAAACCAGAGTAATAACCTTCTCGACGATGGTAGGCGGCAAATTCGGCCTCTCGGAAACAGCTTTCATGATCTCCCGATCGGTACCGTATTCGCTTATAATCTTACCGTAGGTTTCAGGAGCGATATCTGCGCCGTGATTCTTTGCGAGCTTCGATATGACTTCCGAACTGCGGGTTGCAACCAGCGCTTCGGAAACTTCCCTGGATATCTGCTTCCTGCCTGCTATGGCTGCCTGTTTATGTATGTTCTTGCAACTGTTCACGATGGCAAGAAGATCGTGATCGGACAATACGGGCGAATTTTCCAGTATGGGCATTGCGACTTTGTCTACGTCGTTAGCCAGTGAAAGGATAATGTCGCTTGGAATGTAAGGATTGTCCTTAAGCCGGGCGGCGAGAGCCGCACGCACGCTTATTTCCGTATCTTTCACCAGTATGCGCATCACCTGTTCGGCTACGACGAAATCCTGCAGGCTGTACTTACGGTTGAGATGAGCTTCCGCGATTCGGTTAATGACGTCAATCCGTACGTCAGCGGTGTTCTCGGTAAGCAGGCGTTCTATATCCTGCTCGCTGAGTATACTGGCGTTCTGCATGTTTGCTCCTGATATTTTAGCCTGCTGCAGCATTGTCCACCATGTTATTTTGAATGATCATTATAATATAATCCATATATTCTATCTTGCTGGCTGTGTTATCCTTAGATATCCGTGCCGCCAGGCGGCTCCTGAAATCATTGCGCGAATAACGTCCCAGCGCGGTTTCGTCAAGGACGGTTTGCAGCAGGTAACGGATTGCCGTAAACATCTCCATCGGCAGCGCGGTTTTTCTGTAAAGCGATTCAAATCCGTTTTGGCGATCCAGTATCAGTATGCGCGCATTATTTATCGGCACGCCGGCGAGTTTCGCCATGGCGTATTCGAAGAAGCGGATGTTTCCGAAACACAGCGAGCGGATGATAAGGGATAGGGTAAGTCTTCCGTTACTGTTGAGGTGATCCACCAGATCGTTCATTTCCATTTTATGCATTTCACCGTCTACGAGGCCGAGAGTCGCAAGTTCGCGGGCATACTGGGCTGAGTCGCTTGCCACCTGGTAGGAAATATTATACTGCTTGACCAGAATCTTCTTCACTTCGTCGGATACGACTACAAAAATTTTTTCCGCCAGTTTCACAGGAATTTTATCGCGTTTCGCCATGACCTCCATAATGGAGGAATTATTCGCGCATTTCTCATAAACATCATAAAGGTCGATTTCATCAATATTGGCGCTCCGGTTGCCAAGCAATACCTGAGTTACGGTATTATTGGATTTTTTCAGCAATTCAGATGAGAGTTCGCGGGAAACGATTTCACGTTTCGCAATGGCTGACATGATTTCAACGTCGACCGATTTCCTGGTTATCTCTATGAGATCATTTTCGGTCAGCACAAAAGAATTTTTAAGCACCGGCAGCGCGACTTCCTTGACGTCATTAGCTAGCTTGAGGATGACGTCATACGGCGCTTCCATGCTCTTTTCCAGCTGCATGCTGAGCGCCAGGCGGACACGTTTCTCCACGTCATTTACCAGGATGCGGAAAATTTCCATGGCGATTTGTTTCTCAGTGGCCCCAAAATCGCCCTTATTAAAGCCGGAAGCGATTTTTTCAGCAACATCCACCCTGACATTGACCGAAGGGTCATTTGCGAGTCTCTGGACGTCTGACAGTTGGATAACCATATCCGGCCTTATGATGCTTTATCTATTTGAATAACACTTCAACAATCTCATAACTTTTGCTGCCCTTGGGCGTCGTGACTTCAACCGAGTCGCCCTTTTTCTTGCCGATCAACGCTCGCGAGATGGGAGCGGTGAAAGACAACAACCCTTTCTTTATATCCGCTTCATAATCGCCGACTATCCGATAGCTCACCTCTTCTTCCGTATCTTCGTCGATAAGCACTACGGTTGCCCCGAATTTGACTATGTTGCCTCCCAGCTTGGTAACGTCGATCACTTCTGCGCAGGAAATTCTTCCTTCCAGCTCCAGGATACGTCCTTCGATGAAACTCTGTCTTTCGCGTGCAGCGTGGTATTCGGCGTTTTCTTTCAAATCACCATGCTCACGCGCTTCCGCTATCGCCTTTATGACTGCGGCGCGTTCCACGTTCTTTAAATTTTTCAGCTCTACTTCCATCATTGCAAAGCCTTTGGCGGTAATGGGAAATTTATCCATAAACAAATACAAGAAATAATGAATGAATTAACGTAGCAAATGACAGTATATTTAAGTGAAATATTGTCAAGCGACTCTGAATGATATCTCTTGACACCTGCCTATAGTTACTTCTTGATTTACCCTTGGAATACCATTTCCTCTTCTGTTAATTGTTAGTTAATTGCATCTCTTATATTAATAATTTTAATAAGAATTGGTTAATTATTGGTTAATTTGACTCTAATTTTATGAAAATTTATAAATATATTTTAGCAGTTTATAGCAAAAAAGCAGAATGGAGCTGGATAATATTTATATTTTTCTTTCTCTTGGCCGGAAGCATCGGCCATGATCCCTGGAAACAGGATGAAACCTATAGTTTCGGCATCATTTATCATTTCCATACAACAGGTAACTGGCTTGTTCCCATAAATGCGGGAGTGCCTTTTATGGAAAAGCCGCCGCTTTACTACTGGACAGCGGTTATATTCTGCAAACTGCTGGGCGCACAGTTTGGACTTCCCGATGCCGCACGCCTTGCAAGCGTATTTTATGCGGTTATCGCCATTATTTTCATCTGGAAAACGAATTGCATTATTAACCATGACAAGGGGCGGGAATATATTTTAACGCCTGTCCTGCTTTTCCTGGGCACGCTGGGCATCGTACGCCATATCCATGATATGTTTACAGATGTCGCGTTGCTGGCCGGGACTGCGATTGCATTCTACGGAATGGCATTGCTTGCATTCAGGAATGAAAAATGGAAGCATGCCGGGCTATGGCTGGGCATAGGCATGGGCATCGCTTTTCTCTCGAAAGGGTTATTCATTCCTATCATATTAGCAATCAGCGGCGCTTGTTTATTAGCGCTGTTGCCCATGCTTCGTACGCCTAATACCGTAAAAGCGCTTTTGTTCGGTGCGGTTGCGGCATTGCCGTTCATAGGCATTTGGCCGCTGCTGTTATGGCATGATTCCCATGCGCTTTTCATGCAATGGTTCTGGGATAATAATGTAGGACGCTTTCTTGGATTTTCTGTGCCAAAACTAGGGGCGGACAATGAACCTTTGTATATATGGTATTCTTCCCTCTGGTTTGCATTCCCGGTGTTTCCGCTGGCCTTATATGCGGCGGTAAAAGAAAGGCATCAGTGGCGGGAGCCCGAATATCTGGTGCCTTTTGCGGTACCGGCTGCCGGATTCCTGTTTCTTTCCATATCGGCATCCGCCAGGGCCTTATATATTCTGCCGTTTGTGCCCATGCTATCCATTCTGGCCGCTGCCGGGCTTAAAAATATTCCGGACAGGATTCTCCGTATATGGAATGGGGTGGTGCGTTCCTGCTTTATCCTGCCCGTCGCTCTGGTATGGATCATATGGGCAAGCCTGAAAAAGAATTATTCTCTTCCTTACGTGTATGATGTGTTTCCTTACGGTTTCCAGCCGGATTATAACCAATGGCTGGCAACAATAGCGGCTGTTTATGCAACGATGTTTTTCTTCTATTATATGCGCCTGAAGGGTAGCTCGAAATTCAATACGGCGGCCCTATGGCTTTGCGGCGTAGCCACATTATGGATTACCGTAAACACTCTGTTGTTGCCGTGGACGGATGAAACAAAAAGCTACCGCCCTGTTCTTACGCAGATGCAGCAATATAGAGAGATGTCTCTTTACAGGAGGGGCTGTATGAATACGTATAACCTGGGCGAGAGCATAGCTCCGATGTATGAATATTTCAGTGCGAATCATGTGCTGAACATGGTAAGAGACTATACCGATGCAGATTGCCCGCTGCTGTTTACAGTAACAGGCAGGCATGAGCCAGCCGATTCTTTTTCCGGCTGGAAACTGGTCTGGAAAGGCTCGCGCGTGCTGGATGCAAAGGATGAGGAATTGCGCCTTTATGCCAGACATTAGTGACATAACGCTCATTGAATCATTCCTTGAAATGATGGTTGCGGAACGGGGAGCGGCGCGCAATACGGTGGAATCCTACCAGCGCGATTTAAGCGAGGCTGCCGCTTATTTTTCCAGGCGCAAATCCTGCCTTAAGGATGCGGATAAGGCGTTGCTTGAAGCCTATGTCAGGACGCTTGCCAGGAACGATATGTCGCCTAAGACGATCGCAAGGCGTATTTCCAGCCTCAGGCAATTCTTCCGTTTTCTCTATACCGAAGAAATCAGGAAGGACAATCCTGCGGTTATCCTTGATACGCCAAAACAGCCGCGCAACCTGCCCAAAAGTCTTTCTGCGGATGACATTACCACAATGATAGCGGTGGCGGAAAAATCCGGTGACGTGCGCATGGTTGCCATGCTGGAACTGCTTTACGCGTCGGGTCTCAGGGTTTCGGAACTGGTGACTTTGCCACTTGCTGCCTTGCAGAAGGTCAAGGCGTATGATCGCCATTTCCTCATGGTGCGTGGTAAAGGAGATAAGGAGCGTATTGTTCCGCTGCATGATAAGGCGCTTGCCGCGCTGGATACATACATTAAAACGAGAAAAGATGAATCGGCGTGGCTTTTTCCTTCCCGCGGCAAGGAAGGGCACATCACCCGCCAGCGTTTCGGGCAGATGCTGAAGGAAGTTGCGCTTGCTGCCGGGCTTGACCCGGAAAAGGTCTCTCCTCATACGCTGCGCCATTCTTTTGCCAGCCATCTTCTTGCCGGTGGAGCCGACCTGCGCGTGATACAGGAACTGCTGGGACATGCCGACATCTCGACGACGCAGGTCTATACGCATATAGAAAAAGACCGGCTGGCCAAACTAGTGACCGAACATCACCCGTTGGCGAAGGCATAAATAGTTGATTGTATAGAGAATTATCAAGATAAATCAGTGAGAAACATAAGTTTGGGTATGGTGGTCCACAACAGGCCGCAATAGATGGTTTTTTCAAGATAAATCCGGGCCACCAGTTTTTTATAGGCCTCCATCTGTTTCAGGTAGGCTGGCGGGACTTCCTGTTCACGCTCAGGCGGCTGTGCATTCGATTTATAATCGATGACATAGACTTTGTCGCCAATTACCGCCAGCCGGTCAATCTGTCCTGATATGACTATGGGGTTTCCTTCCTTATCATGGACTATGCCAGAGATGGGAGCTTCCGCCACCGAGTCCGGAGAGAATATCGGTACAAAATCGGGATGCTCTATAATATCCATAACTTCGCGGCTTATTCTTTCCCTCGTGCTTTTGTTGAAATCCCTGCTATATCTGCCAATGAAATCCTCGATGGTTGCAGCCCGCATTTCTGGCGCGATATCAGGTATGTATTGCAACAGCCTGTGAATAAGCAGCCCTTTCGTGCGTGTGGCCTGATCCTGCAGGGGCGACAGCGCTTTTGCAGGCGCTTCCATCCGTGAAGGCGCAAGCGGCCGGGACGCGGCAGGTTCAGAAGCAGGTGGGGTGTTAATCCATGCAGGAAGCGTTGCACTGCTTTTCCGCTTTATGTCTGCTATGGCAGATTTTGGCGGTTCCGTCTGTTCAGAGCGCAGCGCCATCTTTCCATTCTCTTCTTTCCAGTTTCCGCTTATTCCCTGCCGTATGAGCTCATACCAGCATTTTTCCGCCACTTGTTTTTTTCCTTTCCAGCCGCAGATATAAAGCTCATCTTCGGCGCGCGTCATGGCCACGTAAAGCAGTCGCCTGTATTCACGTTCCTTCTGCAGCTTTATCCGTTCTTTCAGGCCGCGGTAATGCTCATCCTCATAATCCGCATGGGGTGACCAAAGCGGAACGTGATCCGTATCCGACCATAATATCCCGGCCTCGGGTTGCGGCAGGCGCGTGGTATCGGGCAGAAAGACTATAGGCGCTTGCAGTCCTTTCGCGCCATGCACCGTCATGATTCGCACTTCGTCTTTCGCTTTTTCCATATCGCGCTTTATCTCGCTCTCGCCGGATTGCAGCCAGTGCAGGAATCCCTGTAGCGAAGGGGCATGCATGTTGCTGTATTGCAATGCATGCGACAGGAATTCATTCAGCGGATCGTAAATTTCCGTACCCAGGCGTGCTGCCAGTTTCTTTCGTCCCTCAAGCGTTTCCAGTATATGCGCGAAGAGTTCATAAGGCGGCAGGTAATCTACTTTGGCAAGCAGATCGGAGAGAAATGTATAGGCGGAATGATAAATCACCCCCTCCTGATATGGCTTCGCCACATCTCTCCTCCCCCCGGGGGTAAAAGCAAAGTCTTTAAGCCTTTGCCAGAGGGCATGTTCTCTCCTGTCATAGGCAAGTTCAAATAATTCTTCTTCGGACAATCCTATGAAAGGCGATTTAAGCACGGTGGCGAGTGTCATGTCGTCCTGCGGCAGCAGCAGGAAATGGGCGAGCGCAATGCAGTCTTCCACGGCGATATGGCTTGTTAGTATGAGCCTATCCGAACCGGCGACGTTGATATTGTGCTGCTTGAGCGCGCGCAGCATCGCGTTGGTAAATGTCCCGCGCCTTTGCACCAGTATCAATATATCCCCGGCGGAGAGCGGCCGATTTTGCGACAGGATTTTTCGCTTATTGTCCAGCCATCCTTTAATCGTAAGGGCAATCTCATTGGCAAGGAGGGTTTCCGGTTTTACGGAAAGGAAGGGTTTATCATATACATGCCATGCGGGTGCATCTTCCGTCTCTCCCGCTTCCATGAGTGGCCATAGCTCGACCCTGCCTGCCATGCCTTTCCTGTGCGCCGCATGGCTTATGTCGCTTTCCGAAAAAATAAGTCCGTCACGTGCGGCGGGCTGTAGAAATACTTCATCAACCGCTTGCAAAACAGGTTCGGTCGAGCGAAAAGAAAGGGCGAGATTGACATTACGGAATTCCATTCCTGCGGATGTGATGCGCTTGCGGAGCTGGCTCTGCATCCTGTCGAACCCGAGCGGATCGGCACCCTGGAAGCTGAATATCGACTGCTTGCTGTCACCCACGACAAACAAGCTGCGCCTGGCTTTATTCACGCCTTCGCCCGCGAAAAATTCGCTCGTAAGCGCCTCCACCAGCTTCCAATGCTCTGGACCGGTATCCTGCGCTTCATCAATAAGCAGGTGGTCGATGCCGCCGTCAAGTTTATAAAGCACCCATGCAGCGGCGCCTTTCTTATGCAAGAGGCTGACGGCATAGAATATGATGTCGTCATAATCCATGTAGCCATGCGCATCCTTGAGGCTGTGATAAATACCAAGCAGCATCTCGGCAAGGACTATCATATGACCGGTTGCCTGAATGGTATGGAAGGAACGTTGTCTTGCAGCAAAGGCGGTAACACGTTCCTGTTCCCTGCGCAATATATCTTCAAGATTGGGCAGAAGTTTTTTTGCCGCCTGCGTGCATAGGGTTTTGCGCGGCTCGCTCTTCTCCGTAAGGAATGCCTTGCTATAGGACTTACATCTACCTAAATCCGGTGAAGCTTCGAGCCAAACCTGCAATGCATTGAGCATGGTGATGTCAGACTTGCCGTTGCTTTTTGCAAGTGCCGCGCACGCCTGTCTCAACAGGTTTGTCTCTTCCGCGCCATAGGCGAAATGCCTGCCGAATATTTCTTTTTCCGTAGTGCCGTAAGTAAAACCCGCCTTCTCAAGAATCTTTTTCTGAAGGCTGGCTGCTCCCGCTTCTGCGTTAAGCCAGGAGGTGAATTTGCTCCGGTCTCTTACGATGCACGCGATGAGTTCGTCAAACGCAGCTTCGCTTATACTTCCGGCCAATGCCTCGATGGCTTTAGAGCATTCGCTGTTGCCTGCTTCGCTGAATAGCCGTTTCTTCGCTTCCTGCAGCAGCTCTGACGATGTATGTCCGTCAATGAGGGTGAAATGCGGCGCAATATTGGCTTCCAGCGGGAATCGCTTGAGCAATGACTGGCAAAAACTATGGATGGTCTGTATCCTGAATTCCGGCGCATCCATCACGAGGGCGAAGAGCTGCCTTGCCCTTCTTGCCGTATCCGCATCCGGATCGCTTCCAGTCAGACCGGCCAGCTTTTCCCGTAGTTCCTGATCGCTGATAATGGCCCATGCGCCTAGCTGCGCTCCGATTCGGTGCTTCATTTCGGCGGCGGC
Organism: uncultured Rickettsiales bacterium; assembly: GCA_964454545.1. GTDB lineage: Bacteria > Pseudomonadota > Alphaproteobacteria > Rickettsiales > JABCZZ01 > JABCZZ01. Next base: position 27,408 of record CAYVTI010000009.1, on the reverse strand, counting down.
AGCCTTGGTGTAGGTGATACAGAGAATTTTATCAGGCCTGCAACCCGTAAGCAGCAGGCGCAGGACCCGGTCGGTAAGCACTTTGGTCTTGCCGGTTCCCGCGCTCGCCGATACCCAGACGGAAATTTCAGGATTGGAAGCTATATGTTGATCGTAGGTCATAAGAAATTGTTATTGATATTTCACTGATTGAATCTACATTCTAGGCTTGTTTATCCAATATTTGAAATAGAAAAATGAGTGCATCCGTAAGCGTAATCATCGTTAGTTATCATACTGGACCCACTTTATGGCTTGCCATAGCTTCGGTTCTGCAGCAGCCTGAATGCCTGGAAGTTATTGTAGTCGATAACGGCAATCTTCCGGGTGAGAAAGAAAGGCTGCGTGCGCTTACGGTAAGGGAGCCGCGAGTCAAGTTATTATCCGGGCATGGCAATGTCGGTTTCGGTAAGGGTAACAATCTGGGCGTCGCGCAGGCGGCGGGTGATCATGTCCTGCTGCTCAATCCTGACAGCATGCTTCCGGCGGGTGCTCTGGCGGCATTGTTCTTAGAGGTGGAAAGATATCCTGAAAATACGCTTGCCGGCTGCTACCTAATAAATCCCGATGGCAGCGAACAGCGCGGCGGCAGGCGCGCGCTCCTTACCCCGTTGAACGGGATTTCCGAAAGCCTGGGGCTTAACCGCTTCCTGAAAAAATCTGACAACCTTAATTACCATACCATCCCTATGCCGGAAGAAACACACGAAGTTCCGGCCATATCAGGCGCCTTCATGTTTCTTTCCCGCTCTTTCTATCAGCGCTTGAGAGGGTTTGACGAAGGCTATTTCCTTCATATGGAAGATATGGATTTCTGTTACCGTGTGCACCAGGCTGGCGGCAAGGTTATATGCGTTCCCGGGGTCAAGGTCATTCACTTCCGCAGCACCAGCGATGTTACCAGTTCCTTCATCGAGAAACATAAGGCGAAGGGATTTGTCCGATACCTGCAGAAGCATTTTGCAACGCAGCATTCTCCCATTTTCCTGAAGGTGGTGAAGGCCGGAATATTCTTGCGCCTGTGGCTCAAGATTGTAATGGGAAAAATTGACAGCCTGTTCGTGTCTCCTATGGAAGCGAAGCGCGAAATTGCCGCGCTGGCGCTTCTGCATGGAGTAATCCGGCTTGAAACGCAGGGCGGTTCTCTTGCAGACAGAACCATCATAGTCACCGGAAGCGCAACACAGACTGGCATGGCGGCTATTGGTAAGGCGCTGGCCGCAGGCGCAAGGGTGATAGCGGTATATGCGGATCGCCATGTGTTATTTTCTCATCCCAATCTTGAATGGAAACAATATAAGCCCGGAAAAAAAAGGGACATGTCGGAATTTCTTATCATGAGGGCGGACATATTGCTCCATGCAGAGCCGCTGGCGCGTTTGCCGGACCTGCTTCCCGCCCTGCATCCTGACTTGAAGCGCGTAGTAGCGTTCGGAACCGATCTGCCGCCTGACGAAAAACAGATGAATGCAGAAAAGGAAATTATACGCGTAGGGCAGGAGCAGGGGCGGGATGTTACCATACTTAACCTTATGATGCCGTATGGTGTCGGACTCGACGACAATATAACGGCGATTGCCAACGTTATAAAGCGCTATGGCTTTATGGCGATTTACCGCGAAGGGAAGGGGCTCAGAAATCCGGTACAGGTGAAAGATGCTGTGGAAGCCGCATTTGCCACGCTGGAAAAACCTCAGACCTATAATAAAATTTATAATATCGGTGGTGGAAGCAATGTCACCTACCGTGAGATGTGTACAAAATTATTTGAATATATCGGCAAGCCGGTGAAATTCATCCGAATACCCTTTATGCCTGCAATCCTTTCTGCTCTAGGGAAGGTGTATCAGCTGGAAAATCTCAGCGCCGGGGTCGCGCTGCGCATGAACAATGATATATCATTTGACAATACGGCGGCGATAGAGGATTTTAATTACCGCGCACATGCTTTCTTGGACGGAGATATAACGGTTTAGCGGAGGACTATGGCAACATCAGTAAACCCACGTCAGGTGCTGGATTCTTACCGCAAGTCGGATGCCGTTTTTATCGTCTGCCAGAACAACGACAAGAAGATGCTGGAAATAGCCGCGTTAAACGATGAAGCCGTGCGCATCACCGGGTATAGCAATGACGAAATGGTGGGACATCCGCTTTCCCTCATATTGCCGGAACGCATAAGCAGCATCATTGATGAATTCATCGAATACGAAGAAAACAAGAGCGATTTGCTGTCGGTGTTGAGCAAGGTGCGTGATTTTGCGATAAGGACGCGTGACGGCAGGGAAGTCAAATTCAAGCTGCGTATCATATCTGGAGAGTCTTTTGATAGGAACCCGTGGTTCCATCTGGTGCTGATTGATGAGCAAAAAGTCCGTGACGCCAATGCGTTCCGCGCCATTATCAAGGAAAATTTCAAAGGCCATGAGGTCATAGATCCACGCACAGAACTGCCGGATCGCTCCTCGATGATAAAAGATATCGAACTGGTCATATATTATGTGCGCGATAAAAATATTTTCGCGTCTTTTGCCGTCGTAGACATTAATGACTATGAAAGGCTCAAGACCGAATATGGCCAGGAGATATGTGACCGGCTGCACCAGCATATCAGCCGGATATTCAAGCAGAAGCTGCGGGCCGAGGATACGGTAGGCACGTTGTCGGAATGCTCTATGGGTATCATACTGGTCGGGGCTTCACAGGAAGAGGCGCGCATGGTGCTGAACCGCCTGCGCTGGGCCATAGGCGTAAGCCCCATGCAGGTGTATGGCGAGGAGTTGACGGCGCAGGTCAATATATGCTTTACGCAGATTGACGGGAAAATCAGCAATGTGGAACTGCTGAGAAAATGCGAAGAATACATGAAAGAACAGAGTGCCGAGGTAGAAAATTCCCTGCAGCTTGTGATTACCCATGACCGCCGTGGCGAGATTCCGGATCGCCGCAAGAAAAGCGTCCCTGTTACCCATGAGCGCCGTATAAAAGAGCGCCGCGTAAAGAAATGGCAGGAAAGATAGCTGGATATTGAGCGCTATATAATTTATAGTAGCTGCCCGAGGTAAATAGTATGACGGCATCCCTTGATTCGCTGATTGGATTGTTTGCAAAGCTGCCCGGCCTTGGGCCGCGTTCGGCGAGAAGGGTTGTCCTCCATCTCATAAGGAACAGGGAAAAACTTCTTACGCCGCTGGTGACCTCTTTGTTTGAAGCCAGTGATAATATCCGCGATTGCAGCATCTGCGGTAATCTTGACACGTGCGATCCTTGCACGATATGTGCGGACGGCAGGCGCGACAAAACGCAGATCTGCGTTGTGGAAGAAGTCGCCGATTTGTGGGCGATCGAGCGCAGCGGCATGTTCCGCGGAAGCTATCACGTCCTGGGCGGCGTGTTATCCGCGCTGGATGGCAAGGGGCCGGAACAGCTTAACATCGAATCCCTCATCGCCAGAGCGCATGCTTATGAGATAGGCGAGATCATCCTTGCGACCAATGCAACTGTTGAAGGCCAGACGACAGCTCATTATATATCCGACCGGCTGGCAAAGTCCAGCGTCCGCATATCAAGGCTTGCGCATGGCATACCCATTGGGGGAGAGCTCGATTACCTTGACGAGGGCACTTTGGGCGCGGCCATGAAAGCACGCGTTGCGGTGTAGGGTGTAAACCTAACTTCTGCCGTATAAATCTTCATACCGGGTGATATCATCCTCGCCGATATAATCGCCTGTCTGCACCTCTATAAGCTGAAGGTTGGCATTGCCGATATTGCTCAGGCGATGTTTTGCTCCTTTAGGAATATATACAGGCTCATGCGGTGATACGATGTTTTTCATTCCGTCGCATTCCACGCGTGCCTTGCCGGAAGTAACCACCCAATGTTCCGCCCTGTGAGAATGGCACTGCAGCGAGATGGAACATCCCGGCCATATGGTGATCTGCTTGACCAGAAAATTATCTCCCCTGCCGAGGTTCTGGTAAGTCCCCCACGGCCTGTTGCCGAAATTCTGCACGTTGATTAATTCCTTGTTGCTGTGCAGGTTCTTTATCTCTTCTGCGTGCGAGCATGGCGCAACCAGCACCGTATTGTTTGTCGCCACTATCACGCAGTCCTTCATGCCGACGGCTGCGATGGATATGCCTTCGGAGCGGATGTAGGAGTTGCTCACATTCTCCGCAATGACCGATCCCAGGATGGCGTTTCCATTCTCATCCTTCTCTGCCAGTTTCCATATGGAATGCCATGAGCCGATGTCGTTCCACTCGATAGAGCAGGGGAGTACCGCTCCACGTTTGGTGTTTTCCATGATCAATATGTCGAGCGAATGGCTCTCGATATTCACATAATCATCCATGCCAAGCAGAATGGTTTTCCTGTCATGCTTGGCGTTTTTTGCAGCTGCCAGGCATTTTTCATAATATTCCGGCGCCAGCGTTCTTGTTTCTTCGCATAGCAGATCCGGGTGATATAAAAATATTCCACTGTTCCAGAGCGCACCCTGGTTTATAAGCACCTTGGCAAATGTTTCATTCGGTTTTTCGTGAAATATGCTGATTTCCCGTAGTGCCATTCCATCCAGCGATTTTCCGGGAACGATATAGCCGTACCCTGTGGCATTATATTCTGGTTGTATGCCAAAGAGCGTTATATGGCCGGATCGGGCTGCCTTCACGCTTTGCTGAACGGCGTTGTGGAAGCCTTCATCATCCCTTATATTATGATCGGCGGGCATGACCAGGTGCACTGCATCCGGATCGGTTTCATGAAGGGCGGCGATGATTGCCGCAGTTGCGGTATTACGGCCTATAGGTTCCAGGATAACGGTGGCGTTGGTAATGTTAAGGCGGTTAAGCGCTGCCAGAATATAAAACGTGTGTTCTACATTTCCCAGGACAATGGGAGCGGCATACATGTTCGGATCGGCAACCCGTTTCAGAGTGGAAAGGAAAAACGATACCCCATTGATGATTTCTGCAAACTGCTTGGGGCAGTTATCGGAAGATACTGGCCACAGCCTCCTGCCAAAGCCTCCTGCAAGAATAACCGGACGAATTTTTACTTCACCGTTATTATACATATTGCACGCTTTATGGGTTCATAAAGATGCGGGAATAATACCTCACGTGCCGTATTAATACAAAAACTAATAATGTGAATAAAAGTTATTTCCGGGATGTATGATAAATAAGTCACTAATATATTTTAACCATTTTGGTGTTGGGAAGGAAAATAGTGAACAGGCCGAGCAACGGAAGCCATGCGCATATTTCATAGACGTAATGTATGCTGGTCATGTCGGCTACCTTACCCAGCACGGCGGCGCTCAATCCTCCCATACCGAAGGCAAAGCCGAAAAATAACCCTGCGATCATGCCGGGCTTGCCGGGTATGAGTTCTTGGGCATAGACGATGATCGCCGAAAAGGCTGAAGACATGATGAGACCGATAACCATGCTCAGAATGATTGTCCACGGCAGATCGGCATGGGGCAACATGAGGCTGAAAGGCAACGCGCCCAATATGGAAAACCAGATGACCTGCTTGCGTCCGACACGATCGCCGACATGCCCTCCGGTAAGTGCTCCGGCTGCGCTCGCGCCCAGGAACAGGAACAGATAGAGCTGCGCGTCTTGCACTGCAACATGGAACTTGTCTATCAGGTAGAACGTGTAGAAGCTGTTGATGCTGGCCATGTAGAAATATTTAGAGAAAATCAGTGCCACCAGCACCGTGAGAGCAATCGTGATTTCCCGTTGTGAGGCGTGACTTTTATGCAATACATGCGCCTTTGCCCGGCCGGTCTTGATATGATGGGTATTGTACCACCGGCCTATAAAGGTAAGCACGGCTATGGCCGCGAGTGCGGCAACGGAGAACCAAGCGATGCTTGTCTGGCCGTGAGGCAGGATAATATAGGCGGCAAGCAACGGCCCTGCTGCTGTTCCCGCATTGCCGCCGACCTGGAAGAATGACTGGGCGAACCCGTGCCTTCCGCCGGAAGCGGCGCGCGCCATGCGCGAGGATTCGGGATGGAAGACCGACGATCCGCTTCCCACAAGCGCCGCGCCTGCCAGAATAGCGAGGAAAGTAGTCGCATAGGCGAGCGTGAGCAGTCCGGTGAGAGTCAGGCTCATGCCGAAGGGCAGGGAATAAGGGTGAGGGTTTTTATCGGTATATATCCCGACCAGCGGCTGCAGGAGTGAGGCGGTAAGGTTATAGGTAAGGGTAATCAGCCCGATTTCCGTAAAATTGAGCGCGAAAGAGGATTTGAGCAGCGGATAAATAGAGGGTAGGAGCGACTGAATAAGATCATTCAGGAAGTGGCTGAAACTGAGCGCCGCAAGGATACTCATCAGCGCTGTTGCATTCTGTGACTCATTTTTACTATTCATATTCTTTTCTTGGATGATGTAGATATATGATATACCTATCGATAATTTACCAGTAATCAAGCAATGTCTGACAATAAGCGACAATTATGGGAGCCTTATCTCAGGCTGCTGCGCCTGCACCAGCCGACAGGCGTATTCCTGTTATTATGGCCGTGCTGGTGGACGCTTGCCCTTGCAGCAAATGGGAATCCCTCGCCGTGGCTGCTCACATTGTTTGCAGTTGGTGCCCTTGTGATGCGTGCTGCCGGGTGCATCGTGAACGATATAGCAGACCGGGAATTTGACAGGAAAGTGGAACGTACCCGCATCCGTCCGCTAGCCAGCGGCGAGATAAGCGTCGCTCAGGCGCTTATTCTGTTATTATTGCTTCTTATCATAGCGCTGTGCATAGCCCTTATGATGAACCGCGCAGTAATAATCACCGCGGCGGTTTCATTGCTGCTTGTATTTACTTATCCTTTTATGAAGCGCATTACCTGGTGGCCGCAGGCGTTCTTGGGTCTTACCTTTAACTGGGGAGCACTCATGGGGTGGGTGGCGGTGAGGAACCATATTGAATTGCCAGCGGTTATTCTGTATATCGGATGCATTTTCTGGACGCTCGGTTATGATACGATTTACGCGCATCAGGATAAGGCGGATGACATAAAGGCAGGCGTGAAATCGACCGCGCTTCTTTTTTTGCAAAGCAGCAAAAAATGGATTGCCGCTTTTTACGCTCTCGCGATCTTTTTCTGGCTCTGCACGGGAATCATCCTTGGAAAAGGAAGCGCTTATTATGTCGGCTTGTTTCTGGTGGCGTTGCATTTTGTCTGGCAGATGTGCACTTTGAATATTGACGACGCGGCCAATTGTATGAAAATATTCCGCTCCAATTCTGTCTTGGGATTAATCATGTTTCTGGGGTGTTATGTCTGAAAAATCTGAAATAAAAATATACCATAACCCGGCCTGCACCACGTCACGCAATGTACTGGAAATAATACGCAGCCGGGGCTATGAGCCGGTGGTTATAGAATATCTTAAAACGCCGCTTGGCCGGAGTCAGATTACGGCTTTGCTGAAGCGCATGAACATAGCCGCGCGCGATCTGATGCGGGACAAGGAAAGAATCTATCAGGAACTGGGACTCGCCGATCCAAAGTGGACGCAGGAGCAGCTGATTGATTTCATGGCGCAACACCCGGTATTGATGAACCGTCCCATTGTTGAAACTTCCCACGGCGCACTCCTGTGCCGCCCCAAAGAGGTTGTTCTGGATCTTCTGCCATAAAAAATGCCTGTAATTACAGCTTGATTTAAGCGATATTTTCCAGCATGAATAGCACTGGAAAAGTTACAATATTGGTCAGATGCGGCTTTTAAGAATTCTATTACTGTCGACGACTGTTATATTGGCCAGCGTGCCCGTATATGCGCAGGCTACTGCACAGCCTGCGGAAAGCGCCTCTTCCACTGCGCATGAGATGGTCCACCGTATTATTGTGAAAGGCAACCAGCGTGTCGAGGAGTCGACGGTTCTCACCTATCTCGGCCTGAAGGAAGGCTCAGAGGTTAATCAGTATGATATAAATAATGCCCTCAAGAATCTGTTTGCCACTGGGTTTTTTGCAGATGCCAGCATCAACCGCGTGCCGCAACAGGGCAATGAGGTGGACATCGTTGTAAACGTGGTGGAAAATCCGATTATCAACAAGGTGGTTTTTGAAGGCAATAAAGAGGTTGAAGACAAAGATCTGGAGGCGGAGCTTGAGCTCAAGGTACGCGCCATTTACACGCGCACGAAACTGCAGAACGACGTAAAGCGCATACTGGATATTTACCGCCGTGGCGGGCGTTATTCCGCACAGGTCAATCCCAAGGTTATCCAGTTGGATCAGAACCGTATCGATCTGGTCTATGAAATCCAGGAAGGGCCAGTGGCGAAGGTAAGAAAGATTTCCTTCATAGGGAATGATCACTTCGATAGCGAAACGCTTGCGAAGGCGATTCGCACTGAAGAAACGCGCTGGTATAAATTTTTCAGCAGCGACGACAAATATGATCCGGAGCGTCTGCAATATGACCAGGAACTGCTCCGGCGTTTCTATACGTCTGAAGGATTTGCGGATTTTCAGGTAAAATCCGCCATCGCCGAACTCTCGCCTGAAAAAGACGCGTTTTATATTACTTTTACTATTGAGGAAGGTAAAAAATATAACTTTGGAACTGTCAACTTAGTGTCCGCCCTGAAAGGGGTTGATCCGGAAGAGCTCAAGAAGAAACTGCTGACGAAAGCCGGTGACACCTATAATGCGACTAAGATCGAAAGTTCCATCGATAATATGACCAAGGAGCTGGGCAATCACGGGTTTGCTTTCGTTGATATCGATCCAAAACTGAACCGCAATCCGGACAAGAGGACTATCGATGTCGTCTATAACATCAAGGAAGGTCCACGGGTCTATATAGAAAAAATCAACATTGTCGGAAACGTGCGCACGCTGGATGAGGTCATCCGGCGAGAATTTCGCCTCGTGGAAGGCGATCCTTACAGTACTTCCAGGATAGCCCGTTCCGAGCAGCGCCTGAATAACCTCGGTTTCTTTGAGAAGGTGAAGATCACCAACGAGCCTGGAAGCACGTCGGATAGGACGGTGATCAATGTGGAGGTTCAGGAAAAATCCACCGGTGAAATATCGATTGGCGGCGGTTTCTCGACAACGGACGGTCCCCTCGCCCAGTTTGGCATCAAAGAGACTAATCTCCTTGGCCGCGGACAGGATCTGCGTTTCAATGCGGCGGTTTCAGCGGCAACCCAGCAATATGACATCAGCTTTACCGAGCCGTATTTCCTTGACCGCGAGCTTTCTGCCGGGATTGACCTTTTCAGAACGGAATTGCTGGCCTACACGGGCATTCCCTATGATTCGAATACGAACGGCGTAAGGTTCCGTCTGGGATATGCGCTGTCGGAAGAATGGTCGCAGGCGCTCAACTATACTTTCAAGCAGACAGATATAAGCAATGTGCAGACGGGGGCGTCCCGTTTTATCGTCGAACAGCAGGGAAAGATAACGGAATCTTCTGTCGGGCAGGCGCTTACCTATGACAACCGCGATAACAAGTTCAATCCGACCAGTGGGGATTTCCTGCGTATCAATAATGATGTAGCAGGCGTGGGAGGGGACACGCATTATCTGCGCAGCGAGCTGCATGCCGGCTACTATTATCCAGTTGCTCCCAAATGGACATTATCCCTGCTTGGCGCGGGTGGATATATATTGGGTTTTGGCGAAGACATACGCATCGCGGACCGGTTCTTCCTTGGCGGAACTTCGTTCCGTGGATTTCAACCCTATGGGGTTGGGCCGCATGACAGCATTACAGCCGATGCTCTTGGCGGCAATGTATATTATACGGTTACCCCGGAGTTGTCTTTTCCGCTCGGGCTTCCGGATGATTTAGGCTTCCATGGTTCCCTGTTTGCCGATGCGGGAAGCCTCTGGAAAGTGCAGGAAACCGGTTCGAACGTCGATGATCCGCAGTCTTTGAGGTTGTCGGTGGGTGTGGGCATATCCTGGGCATCGCCTTTTGGGCCCATACGGGTCAATCTGGCGGATGCCGTGCTTAAGGATAAATTTGACTCCACCCAGATATTCCAGTTTGACTTTGGAACAAAATTCTAGCTTTATTACCCGGTTATATCCCCAGCTATTTTATGAAAGGTCATTTTATGAAACTTAAATCTTTAGTTTTCACTACGGTGATGACTGGCGCTATGGCGTTTGCCGCCGCTTCTTATGCAGCGGATACCATTGCCTATGTCAATATACAGGAAATCATGCGCGATTCCACGGCGGCAAAGTCGGTGAAGGATCAGCTGGAAAACAAACAGAAGTCATTCCAGTCGGAAATGGCCAAAAAGGAAGAAGAACTGCAGAAGGAAGACCAGTCGCTCGGCAAGCAGCGCAGCGTTCTGGCCCCGGAAGCGTTTGAGAAGAAGGTGAAAGAATTCAAGGCAAAGGCCACTGCCGCCCAGAAAGACGCGCAGGCGAAGCGCGACGAGCTCTATAAGGCTTCTTCCTCTTCACTGAATGAAATCCAGAAAGCGGTGTTTGAGATTGTCAGCAAAATGTCAAAAGATAAGGGATATAGCGCTGTGCTGCCTGCTTCCGAGTTGCTCTATGCCGATCCGAAGCTGGATATCACCAAGGATGTGCTTACCAAGCTTAACGGCGCTTTGCCCAAAGTGACGGTGAAGTTTGAACATGTCGCAACCAAAGATGATGAATAAGTCAGGGCGGAATTTCCTGCAGGTATATGGCAGATCCACGTTTTTTTAATAATGCCGGTCCGTTCAGCCTAAAGGAGATAGCTGAACTGACCGGCGCGGAAATAGCCGGTGATATTTCTGACAGCGGTAAGTTCTTGTTGTATGACGCCGCACCGCTGGATAAGGCGGCGGGAGATCAGCTAAGTTTCTTAGATAACACCAAATATATCGAAGCGTTGAAGGACTCCAAGGCAGGCGCTTGTTTTATCCATCCAAAACATACCAAATATGCTCCTGTCGGCATGACGCTCCTGGTAACGCCGGAACCGTACAACGCCTTCGCGCTTGCCGCGCAGAAATTTTATCCTGTAAAGCGCCGGAAAGGACATATATCGCCGGGGGCGTTTATTGCGCCTTCCGCAAAAATCGGCAGGGACTGCATCATTGAATTCGGTAGTTTCATAGGAGAGAATGCGGAAATTGCACATAACTGCATCATAGGCGCGGGAGCGGTTATTGAAGCGGGCGTGGCCATTGGCGCCGGTAGCTCTATTGGAGCCGGATCGACGCTCAGCCATTGTCTGGTCGGGGAAAATGTCATTATTCACCGTAATGTCAATATCGGACAGGACGGTTTCGGCTTTGCGCTGGGGAAAGGCGGGCATGTGAAAGTGCCCCAGCTTGGACGCGTTATCATCGGCAACGATGTTGAAATAGGCTCCTGCACCTGTATCGACAGGGGATCCGCGGGCGACACCGTCATCGGCGAAGGTACGAAAATCGATAATCTGGTTCAGATAGGGCATAACGTAACGGTTGGAAAATATTCAATCATCGTTTCACAGGTGGGCGTTGCGGGCAGCACGAACATAGGAGCAGGGGTGATAATAGGAGGGCAGGCAGGGATTTCAGGTCATTTAAAAATAGGCAATGGCGCAAGGCTTGCGGCAAGGAGCGGCGTGATGACGGACATTCCTGACGGCGCTTCTTACGGTGGCTCTCCGGCCGTGCCTGTAAAGGACTGGCATCGCCAGACCGTGGCTATCTCAAGGATTGCTAAACGAAAGGAAGCGGCAAATGAATAACGAAACGGAGATGAAGAAAGTCGAATATGGAATCGGTCATCAGGTGGGAACCACGCTGGACATAGAGCGTATCATGCAGATGATCCCCCACCGCTATCCGTTCCTGCTTGTCGACCGCGTTATCAATATTGTGGATGCGGAATCCGCCACCGGTATCAAGAATGTAACGTTCAACGAGCCGCATTTCACCGGCCATTTCCCGCAGAAGCCGATTATGCCGGGTGTGCTGATTATCGAGGCGATGGCGCAGACTTCCGCCCTGCTTGTCGTACATACGCTTGGGAAGGGCGCGGAAGGCAAGCTGGTATATTTCATGTCGATTGAGGAAGCGAAATTCCGGAAACCTGTCATACCGGGGGATACGCTTGAAATTCATGTGCAGAAAGCGAAAAGCCGCGGCAATGTCTGGAAATTCATGTGCGAAGCCCATACAGCGAACGGCAAGGTGGCGGAAGCGACGATAAGTGCGATGATTGTTGATTGATTTTTACCTGTAATAAACTGCAATAACTTGTGATTTGCTAGGTTGATGGCAGGTGGTTATACATTCTGCATTAATGGAATTGTTATATCTGGGTAAGACATGTCGAACATACATCCGACCGCGATTATAGAAAAAGGCGCAAAAATTACAGGCACCGCGAAAGTGGGAGCATTCTGTGTAGTAGGGAGTGAAGTGACGCTGGAAGAAGGCGTCGAATTGATATCGCATGTTTCCATAGGCGGTCCTACTTCCATAGGAGAAAACACAAAGATATTTCCCTTTGCTTCCATCGGCCATATACCGCAGGATCTCAAATATAAAGGCGAAAAATCCAGGCTGGTCATCGGGAAGAACAACATCATACGCGAACATGTCACGATGAATCCCGGCACACAGGGGGGAGGCATGCTGACGCAGGTGGGGGATAACTGCCTGTTCATGGTAGGCGCGCATGTGGCGCATGACTGCCGCATCGGCAATAACGTGATCATGGCCAACAATGCTACCCTCGGAGGACATGTTTTCGTGGACGATTACGCCATCATCGGCGGACTTGCGGCGGTGCACCAGTTCGTCCGCATCGGCAAGCATGCCATTGTCGGCGGTATGTCGGGAGTGGAAAACGATGTGATACCCTATGGTTCAGTCATTGGCGAACGCGCTTCGCTTGCCGGGCTTAACCTTGTTGGGCTGAAGCGGCGTAATTTTGACCGCGAAACTATCCATGCCTTGCGCAATGCGTACAAAATGCTTTTTGAAGCGGACAGCGGCACGTTATTTGAGCGCTCGGCCAAAGTGCAGGAAGCCTTCAACAAGGTGGCTCCCGTTCAGGAAATTATCGACTTCATGGAAGACAAGGGTGCGCGTTCCCTTTGCACTCCTGCGGCGTAGAGTGTATACTTAGCTATATATGAGCAGTAATGCGTTGATGATTCAGGAAACCTATACTGCGCTCGGCATTATAGCCGGCAGCGGCCATCTGCCGCGCCAGATGGTTGACCGGGTATTGAAGAACGGCCGCAGCGTTTTCGTGGTAGCAATTGAGGGCGAAACGGATCCCGAGACGGTGGAAAATGCTCCTCATGTCTGGATTAATCTCGGTGCCATCGGCGCTGCGATGGAGCAATTAAAGAGGGCAGGGGTGGAAGAGCTGGTACTGGCAGGCAAGATTAACCGTCCATCCATTAAGTCCTTGCGTCCCGATGCAATGGGAGCAAAACTCATTGCCAAGCTGGGATTTTCTCTTTTTGGCGGTGATGCGGCCATTTTCAAAGTCATTGTCGCGTTCCTTGAGGAGAATGGCTTCCGCATTATAGGCAGCGATGAAATCATGCAGGACATGGTCGCCCCGGAAGGGCCGCTTGGCCAGAACCTGCCCGACAGGCAGGCGCAGAAGGATATTGAGCTTGGCGCGCGTGTCGTGCGTGCGATTGGGACGTTTGACGTCGGCCAGGGAGTGATTGTCAAGAACGGGCTTGTGCTGGGTATTGAAGCGGTCGAAGGTACGGACGCGCTTATAGAACGCTGCGCCGCTATCAAGGGTGAAGGCAGAGGTGGCGTTCTGGTGAAAGCCCGCAAGCCGATACAGGAAGACCGCGTCGATCTTCCCACTATTGGGGAACAGACGATTGAGCTTGTGCACCGTGCAGGCTTTACAGGAGTTGCCGTTGAAGCAAAGCATTCATTAATCGTGAACCGCCGGGAAGTAGTCCGGATGGCGGATGCTTTGGGGCTTTTCGTTATCGGTTTCTCTCTGGGTGAGTAGGAATGCCACTTATTTATTTAGTTGCAGGCGAAGCTTCCGGGGATGCGCTGGGAGCCGGGCTGATGAGTGCGCTCAGATCCTTACGGCCTGGCACCCCTTTTGCCGGTATTGGCGGCGCTGCAATGCAACACGAAGGCTTAGCGAGTCTTTTTCCTTATGAAGAGCTTTCCGTCATGGGGTTCTGGGAAGTATTGCCGCATATACCGAAATTCCTGAAGCTCCTGCGCGCGACGGCAGACGATATAGCCCAAAAGAAACCGGATGTTGTTGTGACCATAGACTCACCGGGATTTAATTTCCGCCTGGCAAAGATGCTGAAAGACAATCCCGAGACGCGGACGATAAAGCGCGTCCATTACGTCGCTCCAAGCGTGTGGGCCTATAAGCCCCAGCGTGCGCGCAAGACGGCGGAACTGTTCGATATGCTGCTTGCACTGCTGCCGTTTGAACCGCAATGTTTTGAAAAGGAAGGCCTGAAAACTGTATTTACCGGCCATCCCGCCCTGTGGCAGCCGCCGCAGGGAAACGGGGCCGGATTTCGTAATCTGCACGGAATAGCAGCCGGGGAGAAACTGCTTCTCGTATTGCCCGGCAGCCGCAAGGGTGAAGTGATGCACCATTTGCCAATCTTTATTTCAGCAGCAAAATCCCTGTCTGATTATAGAATAGTAATCCTTGCCGGCCCGCAGGTGAAAGAGTTTATCAGAAAAGCAGTGCCTTCGGATATTATCGTGTGTGACTTTGCGGAAAAGTATGATGCCTTTGCCGCAGCAGATATGGCGCTCAGCAAGTCGGGCACCGTGACGCTGGAACTGGCTGCCCATCATGTGCCGATGATTGTAGCGCATAGGGTAAGCGCCATATCTGCATGGCTCATCCGCAGGATGCTGTTGATAAAATATGCCAGCCTTGTGAATATCGCGGTAGATAAGGAAATCGTGCCCGAACTGATGCAGGAACGCTGCACAGCCGCAGAAATAAAAACGGCTCTAGAACAGCTGGCAAATCCTGAGGAAATGCAGAAACAACGCGCAGATGTCGCTAAAGCCATACAGATATTACATGGCGGAAATCCACGCAATCCAAGCCTTATTGCCGTGGAAGAAATACTGAAACTTAAAACTTCCTGAAATCGTTTGTCCCGTCGAGGATGATGTCCCAGTTCACTGCTACGCCATCTTCCGGATGCTGAAACTCCGACACTTTTGCCGTAAGCAAGTTACGCTTTTCGGGAGATATTTTATTAAGCCATGCATCATCGCCATTGCGGGTATCATCAGCGAAGAACATCTCAGTATTCAGCCGGGGGAACTTGTTGTGAGTGATCAGGAAATGAATATGGGGAGCATGGTGCGGCTTTTCTTCCCCGGGAAACAGGGTGATGAAATTGAACCTGCCCAAATTATCAGTGACTGCGCGTCCTGTTCCAGTGAAAAGGGGATAGGGATCAAGTCTGTCTTCAAGGGAGGAAGTAACGTATTTCCCCTTCGGGTTAGCTTGCCATATCTCCACGATTACGTCGCTCACCGGCACGCAGTTTTTATCAAGTACCCGGCCATAGATGTATACTTTCTGCCCATGCGCGGACACAGCCTTGCCCTCGGGCAGCGCAAGGTTATTCGAGCTGACTATCGTTTCCTTTCCAGGATAATCATTGGTTTTTATCGAAGGAGTGGTATCACATTTATTGATATGGTCGGCTTTCTGCTCTGCGAAGGCAACTGCAGGTAAAAGCGAAAGAATAAGTAATAATGCTGCTCTCATTTTTCACCATGAACAATATATATGCATAACATCTCAGCACTATGCTTTAATGTCAAGCCAATCCGTTATGGTTTTAATCTGGTGGCTGTTGATCAAGGCAGGTGCATGGCCTGTGGCGGCAAACTCGACCAGCATTACATCCGGCCTGCTGCTCTGCATTGCTTCTGCGGTTTTCCGGGTGAGTATGTCGGACGTTTCGCCACGCAATATAAGCGCAGGGCATGTAATCATGTTCCAGAGGTTTGACAGATCTATATCCTTGATTTCGTCGTTACTGCTTGCCATTGCACGGAACGGCTGGCTTATATCCGGATCGTATTTCAAGGCATAGCGGCCATCTGCCAGTTTGTTGAAGCTGGTATCGAACAGGATTTTCCATTCCTCCGGCGTAGACAGGCCAAAGGTTATGAAAGTTGATTTCATATAGGATTCCGCTTCTTCCGCACTGGCGAATATTCTCGATGTTCCGACATAGCCCACGATACGCTTGAGCCCGCCGCTCGCAACTGTCATGCCGATGTCATTCAGGATAAGCCGCTTTATCATTGGCGGGTATCCTGCGGCGATCATCATGCCTATTATCCCGCCCATAGAGGTTCCAATCCAGTCCAGACGGGATATTTTAAGATGCGCAATCAGCGCCATGACATCGGAGACATAGGTTGTGTAATTGTAATCCGACTTATTTTCCAGCCAGTCGCTTTTGCCGCGTCCCGCCATATCCGGGCATAGGATCCGGTATTCAGCCGATAATGATTGCGCCAGCGGTTCGAAATCCAGTCCGTTACGGGATAATCCATGTACGCATAATATAATATTGGGGTTTTTTGTATCGCCATATTCATAATAAGCGATATGGCGTGGCCTGACCGGATAAGAAGGGTCTGAAAGGGTAAGATAATTTAGAATCGATGTCATAATTTTACCATAATACGCCGAATTCTTAATGTTTATATGTTAATTTACATAGGATATGGTATAATCGTTAGAAAATAATAGCCTAAAAAAATATTTGATTATGCGAAAAATCTGTGCCCTTATTATTAAGGACGAGGGTGGTGCTACGGTGATTGAATATGCGCTTATCGGGGCGTTTATTTCAATTGTTATAGTGGCTGCAATAACGTTCATAGGTACAAACATAACAAATACTTTTAACCAAGTTTCAAATGGCTTTAATCGCTAAGGCTGTTGACAGGGCATACCGGATACAATGTTAACAGCAAACTTATCAGGAAAGACTGCGCTGGTGACTGGAGCCTCCGGTGGCATTGGCGGTGCTATCGCCAAGGCGTTACACGATAATGGCGTAAAGCTTGTCATTTCCGGTACGCGTAAAGAGGCGCTGGACGCACTTAATGTCTCATTGGGTAATGCTGCAGTTCCCTTAACCTGTAATTTATCCGATCCCTCTTCTACTGAAGGACTGATCAAATCTGCTGAGAGCGCATTGGGGCATATCGATATCCTTGTCTGCAATGCCGGGGTGACACGCGATAATCTCAGCATGCGCATGAAGGACGAAGAATGGCAGCAGGTGATTGATGTCAACCTCACCGCTACATTCCGCCTGATACGCGCTACCATGAAAGGCATGGTGAAACGCCGTGCGGGACGTATCATAAACATCACTTCCATTGTGGGGACAATGGGAAATCCCGGGCAGGCGAATTATTGCGCCTCAAAGGCAGGCGTTGCCGGCATGACCAAGGCAATCGCGCAGGAGATCGCCAGCAGGAATGTGACGGTAAACTGCGTTGCGCCCGGTTTTATCAAGACCGCTATGACGGACGCACTGAACGAAGAACAGCAGAAGCGCATTACAAATAATATTCCTGCAGGACGCTTTGGTCTGCCTGAAGATGTGGCGGGGAGCGTGCTGTTTCTGGCAAGCGACGCCGCAAGCTACATTACCGGCCAGACCATCCATGTGAATGGCGGATTACTAATGGTGTAAAGGACTGGAGCTTGAGAAGTCCGGAAGCCGAGAAGACGGGAATTTCTTGACTTCTCAATTTTCCGGCTTCCCCTATTCTACTCTAGTTCGAACCGGTAATTCTCAATCACGGTGTTGGCAAGCAACTTCTTGCACATAGAATCCACTTCGATGTGCGCTTTCTTAGTATCCGTTTCCTTCAGTTCCACTTCAATATATTTTCCCTGCCGCACGGCTTCCACATTCTGGAAACCGAGATGATTCAGCGCTCCCGATATTGCTTTTCCCTGCGGATCAAGCACGCCGTTCTTAAGGGTTACATGTATTTTTGCTTTCATAAATGTTCAAAACCTGAGATGCTATTTAGTCTTTTTCTTTGCCTTGGTCTTCGCCTTGGCGATAGGTTCCACATCGCCCCCTGCAAGAACGCCAAGCCTCTGGGCGACTTCCCGATAGGCTTCTTCCACTTTGCCCAGATCGCGGCGGAAGCGATCCTTGTCCAGTTTCTCACCGGTTTTTATATCCCACAGGCGGCAGCAGTCCGGGCTTATTTCATCCGCGAGCACAATCTGGACGGTGTTGCCTTCATACAGGCGGCCAAACTCAATTTTAAAGTCGACCAGCTTTATTCCCACTCCCAGGAACAGGCCACTCAGGAAGTCATTGATACGCAGGGACATGGAGGTAATGTCCTCAAGTTCATTCGGTTGCGCCCATTGAAAAGCAAT
The DNA here is from genome assembly GCA_964454545.1 of uncultured Rickettsiales bacterium. Classification (GTDB taxonomy): domain Bacteria; phylum Pseudomonadota; class Alphaproteobacteria; order Rickettsiales; family JABCZZ01; genus JABCZZ01. The sequence continues at coordinate 8,957 of CAYVTI010000009.1, read as the reverse complement.
AACGATTTCGGGCGCGACGATAGGATCGCCTAGCTTATCGCTTTTCAGGCAGAACTCAATGATCGGGTAGGGGAGTTGCGCTCCTTCGTCCACGCCGAAACGTTTGGAAAAACTCCCCGCTGCGACGTTGCGCACGATCACTTCGAGCGGTACGATTTCCACCGCCTTGACCAACTGCTCGCGCATGTTGAGCGTGCGGATGAAATGCGTCGGAATGCCGATTTCGGTGAGGCGCAGCATCAGATATTCCGAAATACGGTTATTGATAACCCCTTTGCCGTTTATGACCCCTTTCTTTACATTATTAAAAGCGGTTGCATCGTCCTTGAAATGCTGGATAAGCGTTCCCGGCTCGGGCCCTTCGAAAAGCTGTTTGGCCTTTCCTTCGTAAATTGGCGTTCTTCTGTTCATTGTTCCACTTGCGGTTCGTTTGGATGGCATGTAAGTATCTTTCATAAGTAATAGCTAATGATAACAAAATAAGGAAGAAAATATGGCTGCCTTTGATAATAAAGAAAAAGCTGAAGAAAACAAGTACGCACATGATAAGGAGATGGAATTCCTTATTAATGCGCGATATCACAGCCTGTTAGCCGTATGGGCCTCCGCGAAAATGACCTTAGATGCTGAAAAGGCTATGGAATATAAAAACTCCCTCGTGACCTTTCATTTAGGTAAAAGTGACGATGAGGCGCTATTTCATAAAATCGCGCATGATCTTGATGCACACCATGTGCATATAAAGGAGCGCGAAATCCGCGAAGCTATGTATAATCTTCTGCATGCGGCGAAGAAGCAGATTATTGATAATAAATAGAATATCAGTTATAAGGGTGGAAAGCGTCTTATGAAAAAATTTACCATACCATGCGACTTTGGCGGCGTAAAAGCACCGTTCAATATCTATGTCGGGGAGCCCGAGCCGTCCAAGCATCCGCTGCAGCACCAGGCGCACTGGCTGTCCACCGAGCGCGGCGGCACCATACCGCAGGAGGTGATGGACAGTTTCCAGAAGTTGCATGAGATCGCCAAGGAAAATAATGTCTCGTTTGAGGAATTGTGCGTATACGCGCTTGGCACCGCGTCGGGCGGTGAGGCGAAAACCTGATGATAATAATCACGGATATAGCCGAGCAGTTTGAAAGGGTTGTCAGGCATTTTAACTCCATAGACTCCTTAAGCCATGCAACCAGGGAAGTATCTGTACAGCATGCCCGTGATATTCTTGAGAGGTTGCGTTTTCTTGCGGAAGAAGGAGATGCCGAGGAAAGAAAATTCGATCTGGACGAGAGCAGGCTTGAAACGTCGGAGATGCTCCTTACGGTTGCAAAGGCCTTTCTGGGATGCATGGCTGAGCTTGCACGCAAGGATCGCGAAAAGCTTGCGGACAAGGAAGCTTCTCCCGTATTTGAAAAAACGGTCGATGCCATAGGCAAAATTGGCTATAGGGTGCGCACAAATGTCATAAACCTGCTTATAAAGCAGGGAAAGGGCAATACGGCGGATGAGATGCGCAGCAAGCTGGAATCAACCACTCCCGAAAGATTCAAGGTAAGCAGGATATCCGGTGCTGAGATACTGCGCGATCTGGAAGCGGGGTTGTTCCGGGCTGAAATGCTTGAGAAGAAAGCGGCCGGATTGCCGGACAGGAAGGGTACGATGAGTAACGAGGCCTGTAATATCGTAAGTTCGGTGGGAGGCTACCATACCATTATTGAAGTGAGCGAGAAGGGTTTGATTCCTGCCGTGCAGGAGGTGATCCTGGAGCAGGAGAAATCCTACGGTCGCGGCAAGCATAAGGTGTATGAGGTCAGCAAGGAAGAACTTATTCCGGCAGCGCAGGAAGCCAACAAGGGGCAGGACAAGGGGCTTGACGATCCGAAATTGTCCCAGGGCAATTAAAATCTCATTGAATCTAACGTATGTTTTCGCTTAATGTGCGCTCATGAATAACACAAAAAATACATATTATCCTGAGGTTGAGCCTAATCCTGATTTCCCGAAAATCGAGGAAAAAATACTGGGGTACTGGAAAAAGGAAAATCTGTTTTCCGCTTCGGTGGAGAACCGTCCGGCCGAGAAAAACGGCAAGAATAACGAATTCATTTTCTATGATGGTCCGCCCTTTGCCAACGGCCTGCCGCATTACGGGCATCTGCTTACCGGATTCGTGAAAGATCTGTTCGCCCGCTACCAGACGATGCGCGGCAAGCGCGTGGAGCGGCGTTTTGGATGGGACTGTCACGGCCTGCCTGCGGAAATGGGGGCAGAAAAGGATTTAGGCATTTCCGGCCGCCAGGCAATTATGAAATACGGTATCGGCAAGTTCAATGAATACTGCCAGACCTCGGTCATGAAATACACCCATGAGTGGGAATATTATGTTACCCGCCAGGCGCGCTGGGTAGACTTCAGGAACGATTATAAGACGATGGACAAGGATTACATGGAGTCCGTCATCTGGGCGTTCAGGCAGCTTTACGACAAGGGGCTGATTTACGAAGCCTACCGCGTTATGCCTTACAGTTGGGCTGCCGAGACGCCGCTTTCCAACTTTGAGACCCGCCTTGACAACTCTTACCGTAACCGCGATGACAAGGCAGTAACGGTGGCGTTCGAGTTGAACAAGGTTCCCGCGCAATTGCTGGAGGCTTATCCGGTGCTGGCAAGGTGTGCATCCTTCAAGGTGCTCGCCTGGACGACCACGCCGTGGACATTGCCAAGCAACCTTGCGCTGGCTGTGGGGAAGGACATCAATTATGTCGGCGTGCATGTCGGCGATACCTGCTACATTATTTCCGCCGTACAGCAGGAGACATTGAAACAGGCGCTTGAGAACAGCGGCCAGATAAAAAAGGATGACAGCCTGCAGTCGCATTTCTTCAATGCGGTAGGGCCTTTCCCCGGAAGCATGTTGCTCGAGCTTACTTATAAGCCGCTTTTTCCTTATTTCAGGAAGCATAAGAATGCTTTCCGCATCCTTGATGGCAGCGACTTCGTCACTGATACGGATGGTACCGGCATCGTCCATATGGCGCCGGGTTTTGGCGAAGATGACCAGCGCGTCTGCGAAGCCAACAAAATCAAACTTGTCTGCCCGGTAGATCAGGCGGGCAGGTTTACCGATGAGATTATCGATCTTTCGGATCTGTCGCTGCGCGGTCTCAACGTCATCGAAGAGAATGTGGAGAAATACAAATTCGGTGAAGCCAATGAACGCATCATCGACTGGCTGAAACGGCACGGGCATTTGATCAGGCAGGAGCAAATTACCCACACGTACCCACATTGCTGGCGCACGGACAGGCCGCTTATCTATAAGGCAGTGCCAAGCTGGTATGTTGAGGTAACGAAGTTCCGCGACCGCATGGTGGAGCTTAACCAGCAGATCAACTGGATACCCCACAATGTGAGGGATGGGATATTCGGAAAATGGCTGGAGAACGCACGCGACTGGTCGATCTCGCGCAACCGTTTCTGGGGCACGCCGATCCCGGTCTGGAAAAGTTCGAGCGGCAAGATAAAGGTCTTTGGCAGTGTTGAGGAGCTTGAAAAAGCAAGCGGCCAGAAGATAACCAGCTTGCACCGTCCTGATATCGATGAAATCGTTATCAGGGAAGGCGGTGAGGAATACAGGCGTGTTGAGGATGTGTTCGATTGCTGGTTTGAGTCCGGCTCGATGCCTTACGCGCAAGTGCATTACCCGTTTGAGAACAAGGACTGGTTCGAGCATCATTTCCCCGCCGATTTCATCGTGGAATATGTCGCGCAGACGCGCGGTTGGTTCTATACGCTGATGGTGCTGGCCACGGCCATTTTTGACAAGCCGCCGTTTCTGAACTGTATCTGCCACGGCGTGGTGCTGGACGATAAGGGGCAGAAACTTTCCAAGCGTCTCAACAATTATGCCGACCCGAAGATGCTGTTTGACACTTACGGCGCGGATGCGCTGCGCTGGTTCATGATGGCATCTCCCGTCATGCGCGGGCAGGAGCTTTATATCGACAAGGAGGGCAAGTTCATCCGCGATGTCGTGCGTCTTGCCATTAAGCCAATCTGGAACGCCTATAACTTCTTCAGTCTTTATGCCAATGCCGACGGGGTGAAGGCGGAATTCAGGACAGATTCAAAAGACGTCATGGATCGCTACATACTGGCCAAATGCAACCAGGCGGTGTCGGAAATCGAAAGGGCGTTTGATACCTATGACACGCCTGCGGCAACCGAAGCTGTCACGCAATTCTTTGAGGCGCTCAATAACTGGTACATAAGGCGCAGCAAGGAGCGTTTCTGGAAGAGCGCGCATGACGCCGACAAGCTCTCAGCCTATAATACGCTTTATACTGTGCTGCATATCATGTGCCGTGCCGCATCTCCCTTACTGCCTTTGACACTCGAAGAAATATACAAGGGACTGACCGGAGAAAAGAGCGTGCACCTGGTTGAGTTTCCGTCATTGCGAGCCAAGGGCGAAGCAATCCAGTCCGAAATGCAATATGGTGACGAGGTGATGCAATTAATGGATTGGTCACGCGATGTCTGCAATGCAGCATTGGCAATACGAAATCGCCTCAACATTCGGGTGCGCCAGCCATTGAGTAAATTAAACATCGTCAGTAAAAAGGCTGACTTTGAAAACGCCTTGCCAGCCATCATCAAAATCATCGAAGAAGAGGTAAATGTTAAATCGATGGGCAGTGACCCCGATTTGGATAAATATGCCTCTCTTAAATTGCAGCTTAATAATCCTGTGCTTGGCAAGCGCCTGCCGGAGAAAATGAAACAGATTATTCCAGCCTCTAAGAAGGGCGAGTGGAAGCAATTACCGGATGGCAGGGTTGAAATTGCCGGGGAAGTGCTGGAGAAAACGGAATTCGCTCTTTTGCTCGAGCCCAAGCCGGAATACAAGGATCGCGCCCAACCGCTTTCCACCAACGATGCCCTAGTGATACTGGATACCCATATCACCCCTGAACTTGAAGAAGAAGGTTTTGCGCGCGATCTGGTGCGGCTCATCCAGCAGGCGCGCAAGGACGCAGGGCTTAATGTGGCGGACCGGATCACCCTGCATCTCAGGGTTTCGGATAAGCTCGCGCCCGTGCTTGACACGCACAGGGATTATATCTCCGAGCAGGTGCTTGCCGCGTCGCTAGAGCAGGGGAATATGCAAGGCTGTACCTTTATTGCCAACGAGATTATAGAAGGCCAGGAAGTCTCCATTGGTTTCATGCCGGTGGCCGCATGACAAACGATCAGATGAGAATTGGGGTCGTAAGCGCGGGAGCATGGGGAACGGCGCTTGCCATCGCTGCAAACCGCGCCGGGAGCAAGGCAATACTTTACAGCGGAAATCATAATGTTGTGGAATCGATCATCAACAGGCGCACTAATGATGTCTATCTCCCCGATATCTTCATCGATCCTGCCATAGATATCACGAACAAGCTGGCGGAGGTATGCGCCTCCGACATGCTTATCCTCGCGGTGCCGTCGCAGCATGTTCGCTCCACCTGCATATTGCTTTCCGACCAGCTGGAGCCGGGCGTGCCCATCATCATCGCTACTAAGGGGATTGAACGTGGCAGCCTTGCGCTGATGAGTGAGGTGGTCAGTTCCATACTGCCGAAGAATCCGCTCGCTATCTTAAGCGGCCCGAATTTCGCCATCGAGGTGGCGAAAGGGCTGCCGACGGCAACCACGATCGCCTGCCAGGATTCCTATCTTGCTAATAAAATTATTTTTGCCATCGGTGGCAAATATTTTCGTCCCTATTATACGGACGATATTATCGGCACGCAAATAGGCGGCGCGGTAAAGAACGTGATTGCCATCGCCTGCGGCATCGCCATAGGCAGAGGATTCGGCGAGAACGCCAAGGCTGCGCTGATTACACGCGGCATAGCCGAGATGGTGCGTCTCTGCATAGCAAAAGGGGGCAGGAAGGAAACTTTGATGGGATTTTCCGGGTTTGGCGATCTCATCCTTACCTGCGGCAGTGCCACATCGCGCAACATGTCGCTTGGCCTGGAGCTAGGACGGCGGAAAATGCCGGTGGGCATCATCATAGAGAACTTCCAGCACAAACTTGCTGAAGGAGTGGCCACTGCCGATTCGATCAATGATCTGGCCGGGATGATCGGCATATCCATGCCGATATGCAAGGCGGTGCACGGGATTATAAGCGAATCAATCGGGATCGATCAGGCTATCGCGCAGTTGCTTGAGCGGCCTTTTGTTTCTGAGACGTTGCAAACCAGCCTGTAACAAATTTATCGTGGATACGTGGAGGAGTTCTATACGACGACCTCGCAGGGGAGGACAGCATGTCCCCTGAAAACCTTACAATCGTTTTTCTACCGCGTCCCAGAACAGGGTCTCCTGCTTCAGGCCATATAATTCATTGGATTTTATCAGCCCGGTGGGACAGGTGATGTTGATCTCGGTGAGATAGTCGCCGATGACATCGATGCCTGCGAGTAGTATGCCGCGCTTCACCAGTTCCCTGCCGATGGTTTCGCCGATCATAATATCCCGATCATCCCATTTGATCTTTATCCCGGTGCCGCCAGCGCGCATATTGGCTCGTATGTCGCCCTGTGCGGGTACGCGGCCATAGATGGAAGTGACTTTCCCGTCGATGACGATGACGCGCTTATCCATCGTTTTTATTTCCGGTATGAAGCGCTGCGCTATAATAGGCTCGCCTGAATTGCCGAAGAATGTCTCTAGCAGCGCGTGCAGGTTGGTGTCATCCTGTTTCACGCGGAATACTGATTGCCCTGCATAGCCGTAAAGCGGCTTGAGGACGATATCCTTGTGCTCTTTCAGGAAGCTCTCTATCGCGCCTGTATTGCGTGTAACCAGGGTAGGGGCGATGAATTCGGAAAACTGGAACGGAAGCAGTTTTTCCGGCGCGTTGCGCACATGGAACGGATCATTGACCACCAGCACGTCCGGCTTCAGCATGTCGAGCAGGTACGTAGCCGTGATATATTCCATGTTGAATGGGGGATCCTGGCGCATGAGTATAACATTCATCTCACGCAGGTTTAACGTCTGCCACTCTCCGGCTTTATAATAGTTGGCAGGGTCGTTATAGAGGACAACTGGGCGTGCCTTGGCTGTTATCTCCCCGCTTTTAAACGTCAGTGCCTGCGGCAGGTAATGATAAACATCATACTCGCGCCTTATCGCCTCCGCGCCAAGCAGCAGAGTCGTATCCGTATGCGGATTAAGAGACTCTATCGGGTCCATCTGGATGGCGAGTTTCTTTTTCATAACGATTCGGCGACCAGTGGTCTGTGATCAGTGGTAATCCTGGCCACAGGCCGCTGATCACTAGCCACTTACTTGGTCCTCCTCGGGTCATCCCTGAGCACGACATGGCTGATGACCTGTTTCACATGTGAAGTGGTGCTGGCGATATAGGTCGCTTTGCCGAGCTCCTCCTGATTTTCCGCTATGCCCATGAGGTATACTACGCCGTTAACGACTTCAACGCTGTAATTGACTGAGCGCAGGTTCTTCTCAAGCAGAAGTTTGGTCCTGATCTGGTTCGCGATCCAGCTGTCCTGGGCATAATCCAGAGCTCCGGTCTGGTCGTTGACCTGGATTTCATCCATGACCTCCTTCACGCCCCTGGTCTCCCATGCGAGGCGCACCGCCTCTACTTTTGAATCCGGTTTATCCACGTCGCCAGTGAGCAGGACTCGGCCTTCCGTCACGTGAACCGCGACGTTACGGAAGATATCCTTGGCGTCTCTCTGGATGAATTTATCGTATAAGGAAAGACGGATGCTGTTATCGTCCACCGCATTGCCGGTGCTGCGTTCCTGCGCCGCCACCACTCCCGCTGTGCCTGCGCCGCCGAGCAGCAAGGGAATGCAGCCAGTTAAGGTTAAGGTGGAAACGGCGAGCAGAAGGCAGGTTCTTTTCATCAGGTTCTCCATGCGTCCTTAATATGGTGAATATTCACTGGCGATGTTACCACCATTACATCGAAGCGCAAGTCATGAGAAGCATATTTTGCATGCGATGCGATAAAGCCGCTTGCTGCCTGTGTAACTGCATATTGCTTGGCGGGCGTTACCGAATAGACCGCCGCATTCTTATCTGTGCGCGCTTTTACTTCGGTAAATACAAGCGTCTTTCCCCTGGCGGCTATAATGTCGATTTCCCCTGAATGATTACGGTGGCGCATGGTAATGATGGAGTAGCCTTTGCAGAGAAGCAGCGCGGCGCAGAGATATTCCGCTATTATCCCCCATGCGTGGGCTTTCCTTCTGTTATTGCTTTTTGAGGCGCAGCGCTTGTGCATAGACTTCCTGGCGTGGCATTCCCGTCATTTTGGCGACTTTTGCCGCGGCATCCTTTACGCTAAGCGTTTTTAGGCATTCGCATAATAAATCTTCAACATCGATGGAAGAAGGAACGGATGTGGCAGGCGGCTCTATAATGATAACCGCTTCACCTTTCGGTTCGCCTGTGGCGGCGTAATATTCCGCGAGTTCAGCCAGTGTGCCGCGCCGAAGTTCCTCATGCAGTTTGGTGAGTTCGCGCGCGATGACCGCCTGCCTTTCCCCCATGCGCTGTGCTAAATCCTGAAGCGTTTCCGGCAGCCTGTGCACGGACTCAAATAGCGCTATTGTGGCAGGTATAGCGGAAAGTTCCTCTATCTCCTTGCGCCGTGCTGTTGCTTTAGCAGGCAAGAAGCCTGCAAATAAAAACCTGTCCGTGGGTAGTCCGGATACGGAAAGCGCTGCGATGACAGAGGAAGCGCCGGGGATAGGGATGACCTTTATCCCGAGCAGTCCGGCTTCTCTTACCAGCTTATAGCCGGGGTCGGAAATAAGCGGGGTTCCAGCATCGGAAATAAGCGCTACGATTTTGCCGTTCTGCAATTGTTCAAGCAGTTCCGGGCATTTTTTGTCGGCGTTATGGTCATGATAGGATGTAGT
>CAYVTI010000008.1:46421-71014 GCA_964454545.1 uncultured Rickettsiales bacterium | reverse complement strand
CGGAGCGTTCTCGCGATTATCTTCCTCACTCCATCCGGCGCAGTCTCTTCATCAAAGTTTTCACCGCCGCACAAACGCAGCAGCGCAAGTAGCGAGCCGTAGAAGCGATGAGCGTCTATCAGTTCCGTCCCCGTTTTTTTATCCATAAGCCCGCATTTTACCAGGTTACCGAATACATCGCCGCTGGAACCTGCAATGACGGAGGGTTCACGGCTGGCATAGAGCAGGACGAAAAACTGGGCAAGAAAATCCAGATCGATAATACCGCCATGGACATATTTCAGGTTCCAGGGATCGTCACTGCCGAATTCCTTGGTTATCTTCGAGCGCAGGCTCACGATGTCCTTCACCAGCGTTTCCCGGCTATGCGGACGCCGGAGGTTCCGGGTCACGATGGCGTTTACCTGCTCCCTTAAATCCATATTCCCGGTAATAATCCGCGCACGGGTAAATGCCATCAGCTCGAATGTCCATGCCGCCTCCTGCATATATTTCGCAAAGGCTTCCCGGTTAACCGCAAGCGCTCCGTCACCGCCGGAAGGCCTGAGCCGGGTGTCGATTTCATAAAGCCGCCCTTCCTTCGTAAGCGAAGTCACGCCGCTGATGAAACGCTGGCTCAGCTTGTTATAGAGGCTATGGCTGGGCGGCGGTAACGCATTGGCGCCTCCTGCACCATAGACCAGCACCATGTCGATGTCGGAGCCGAACGTCAGTTCGCGCGCGCCGAGCCTGCCGAGTGCTATAACCGCAAGGTTTCCTGGCGCCAGCTCAGGGTACTTAAGCCGGAAACTAATTTCAACGCTACGCAGCATCGCTTCGACGCATACATCCGCGATATCGCTCAGGTAATGGCCGACGGCAAACACATCCGCCCTTCCCGTTATCAGCTGCACACCCGCCTGGAACTGCCTTTCATTCTTGAATTTCCTGATGATGCCAATCTCATCTTCAAAATCGCGCGCAAGCGAAAGGGAGCCGGAAAGTTCAGCGCATAATTCCTTTTTGTCCATGAACTCATGATAGAAGTCAGCCGTAAGCACCACATCGAGCAGGTTCGGGTTCTTGCTGAGCGACTCCGACATGGCAGGAGCAGAGCCCATGATAGCCGCAATCAAATCCAGCAAATGTGGATTGGCGTTAAAAAGCGAGAAGAGCTGCACGCCAGCAGGAAGCCGTGTAAGAAACTCGTCGAAATGAATGAACGCCTGATCGGGATCAGAAGTCGCCGCAAGCGCTTTTAGCAAGGAAGGCGTCAACTCCGTGATCAGTTCGCGCGCGCGCTTGGTGCGCGTAGCGCGGCGCGAGCCCCGATGCCAGCCCTGTATGACCTCGGACACGGAAGCCGGAACGCGGTATCCCATCTTGCCAAGTGTTTCCAGCGTTTGCTTATCGTTCTCCACGCCCGTGAAAGAAAGTTTGCCGTCATCGCCGCTCAGGCTCCCCTGCCCTCGGAACGCACCGGAAAACGTCTTATGGACAAATTCAAGATGCGCAAGCAGCGTCCCTTCAAATGTTTCCCTGTCGCTAAATCCCATAAACCCGCAGAACCGGTCACGCAATTCCTCCGCCACCGGCAGAGTATGGGTTTGCTGATCGTCTATCATCTGGAGACGGTGCTCCACCTCGCGCAGGAACCGGTAACTTTCTATCAGCTTCTCAGACAAGTCATAGGCGATGAGTTCGTTATCCGCGAGTGCTTCAAGCGTTTTGCAGGTTTCCCGTGTGCGCAGCGCCGCTATTCTTCCACCCCATATAAGCTGGTGAATCTGGGCGAAGAATTCTATTTCCCTTATCCCGCCGATACCAGTCTTGATATTATGCCCCGGGATATATACCCGCTTCCCGGTACGTTCATCCATCTGGCGCTTGATCGACTGGATATCGTCAATCGCTGCAAAATCAAGATGCTTGCGCCAGATAAAGGGGACGAGTTGCCCGAGGAATGCATCAGCCGCTTCCCTGTCCCCGGCGACGGGGCGCGCCTTGATGAAAGCCGCGCGCTCCCAGTTCTGCCCGACCGTTTCATAGTAGGTCATAGCCCCTGCAACCGATATGGCGGCAGGTGTCGACGCCGGATCGGGACGCAGCCGGATATCGACGCGGAAAACATAGCCGTCCGCCGTGCGCTCCTGCAGCATGCGCACCATCTCCTGCACCATTTTCGAAACGCATTGCTGCACATCGCTTGTCCCGCAATAATGTACCTTTCCCTTATCGAAAAAGATGACCAGGTCTATGTCGCTGGAATAATTAAGCTCATAAGCGCCCAGTTTTCCCATAGCGAGAACAAAAATCCCCGATTCCGCTTCCGGCTCTTCGTGATCTTTAAGCATAATATCCTTCTTCGCCGCAGCAATCCGCAGCAGGCAAGCAAGCGTCGCCCTGACACATAGATCCGCAATCTCCGACATCGCGCGCGTTACGCCCTCAAGCGTCCAGATCTTTCCGATATCGCACAAGGCAATCAGCAGGGAAGCCTTGCTCTTGACAATGCGCATCTCCTTCATCAATTCATTCGCAGAGTTATGCTTTCCGCTTTTAAGCCCTGTTTTTAAGGTCTCGAAACACCGATCCGCTCCTTCCACGCAAATGTCTGCGAGGAAACCGGGATACTGGTGTATGATTTTTGTCAGGAATGGCGAATGAGTGAAAATGACCGAAAGAAGCTCTCTCGCCCTGGGATGCGACAACACGGCCTGAATAGCGATAGCATTTTCGAGCGAAGCCGTTTTTGCAATAAGGGAATCAAACTGGCGCGTAAAATTCTCGGGGTGCGCAGAAGTGGGAAGATTTTTGAGGTTATCGAGGAAACCAGATTGCGTAGGCACACGCTAACTTTTTCTCGCGATGACGAATTCGGCAAGACTCCGGAGCTCTTCCGACTTCTTATTGTCGAATACTTCCAGATGGCCGATAGCCTGATTGGCAAGAATCCGCGCCTGTTCGCGCGCGCGCTCTATGCCAAGCACGGAAATGAGCGTTGCCTTACCGGCCTGCCTGTCCTTCTTCACTTCCTTGCCAACCTGTGAGCGGGTACCCTCGGCATCAAGCAGATCATCAGTGATCTGGAAAGCAAGCCCCAGATCGTGGGCATAGCCGCGCAACGCATTGCGCAGCGACCGCGCCGCCTTGCCAAGAATCGCGCCTGCCTCACACGACATGGCGAACAACTCGCCGGTTTTGAGCCTTTGCAGGCGGATGATTTCATCAATGCTGAGCTTCTTGTTTTCCGCTTCCAGATCCATCATCTGTCCCCCCGCCATACCACGATAGCCGGACGCAACGGCAAGCGTCCTTATGAGTTCGCAGCGCACCGCCGGATCGGGATGGACGCGCTCGTCGGCAAGCACCTGGAAGGCAAATGTCAACAACGCGTCACCGGCGAGGATCGCTCCCGCCTCGCCGAACACGATATGGCTGCTCGGCTTGCCGCGGCGCATTGCGTCATCATCCATCGCGGGCAAATCGTCATGGATGAGGGAATAGGTATGGATGAATTCTATCGCAGCGGCGGTACAGAGCGAGGCTTCCCGGCTGACGCCGAACAGTTTGGCGCAGGCCACTGTCAGGAAGGGACGCAGGCGTTTGCCACCGGAGAGCGCGGAATAGCGCATGGCCTTAATTAGTGTGTCCTCGCCACCAATCGGCGAAGAACTGCTCGGCACATTATCGTTATGCGGCTTGAAGGCAATGACCGTATTGCCATAATCGTCCCCACCGTCGGATGGCAGGAGCTGATCCATTTTCTTTTCCAGGCTTTCCGACACTTCCTGTAATGCGCGTTGCAGATCGTACATGCTGTTTCCTCTATTTTTCCTGATCGAAAGCAGCGGTTGCCAGCTTGCCATCCGCCGCGCTGATGATTTTTTCCACCTTCATCTTGGCGTCGGCCAGCTTTTTCTGGCAATGCGCCTTCAGCAGCGTGCCGCGCTCGTAATCGCGTATGGAATTATCGAGCTCGCCCTGCCCGGCTTCAAGCTTGCGTACGATCGTCTCAAGCTCCTTAAGCGCCTGCTCAAAGCTCATGGACGCTATATCATTCTGTTTTTCCAAAATTTTAATTCCGTAAAATGAAAAAAGCGTTGAGGGAACATATACCTGCAAATACGGATTTAGGCAAATCCTGATTTACAGGCCACCATAAATAGCCCATGAGGAATACTGTAACCTTTTTAGATGCCGGACCGAAATAGTAGAATATGAACATTATTGACATCGTGTCTGCCTTTCTTGAAGGCATCGCGCTTATTGCCTCGCCTTGCATCCTGCCGGTGTTGCCGCTGGTGCTCGGCGCATCCGCGGAGGGAGGCAGGAAAAGGCCTTTCGGGATCATCATCGGCTTTGTGCTGTCCTTTACGGTTTTTGCCTTAGTTTCCCGCAAAATCGTTACAAACCTCGGCATCGATCCCGAAGTCATAAAAAGCACCTCGCTGATTCTGCTGGCAATTTTCGGAATCATCCTGCTTTCTGACACATTATCACACGCATTCAGCAACCTGACGCAGGGCGCCGCAAACGCAGGCGCCCGGTTGTCCTCACAGAGCGAAGAAAGCCTGCTTAGCGGCATAGTGATAGGCAGTCTCATCGGGCTGGTATGGACACCCTGCGCAGGCCCCATCCTGGCGGCGGTGCTGATACAGGTCATAAAGCAGCAGACGGATGTGTCAGGTTTCTTGATTATTTCAGCCTTCGCGCTGGGCGCCGGGCTGCCCATGCTGGCAATAGCCCTTATGGGAAGAAAACTGATAGTCCGGATCGGATTTTTCTCCCGCCATAGCGAAATCATAAGAAAGGTTTTCGGAGTATTGATCCTACTGTCCGTCGGGCTTATCGCCTTTAATGTCGATATAGAGAAATTTCTTCCGGCGGATGAAACAAAGTTGTCTATGAGCAACCACCTGGAAGACGGGCTTGCGAAGCCGTACCCAGCCCCGGAGATTACTGGCATTGATACGTGGATTAATTCCAGGCGGCTCTCCATAGCTGATTTTAAAGGCAAGGCCGTGCTCATCGATTTCTGGACCTATTCCTGCATCAACTGCGTGCGCATCCTGCCCTATATCACCGCGTGGGATCAGAAATACCGGGACAAGGGACTGGTCATCATCGGCATCCATTCGCCGGAATTCGAATTTGAGAAGAATCCGGAAAATGTAAAGACCGCAGTGATGCGGCATGGCATCCGCTACCCGGTGGCGCTCGACAACCATCTGTCCACCTGGAGCAATTTCAATAACCGCTACTGGCCCGCGCATTACCTGATCGATAAAAGCGGCAATGTGGTCTATACGCATTTCGGCGAAGGGAAATATGATGTCACCGAAAACAATATCCGTTACCTTCTCGGCCTTAGCGGCAAAGCAGGCGCGCAAGAGGAGCATCCCGCCGCTTCTTCTGACCAGACGCCGGAAACCTATCTCGGCTACGCGCGCATGCGGAATTTCGCCGGGCAGGATAAGGTGATGAAGGATGCGTCAGAGCATTACACGCTGCCAGCTTCCCTGCCGCAAGATAGTTGGGCGCTGGGTGGCAGGTGGACCGTGAAGGCGGAAAAAATAACCGCGGAAGAAAAAGACGCCGTTTTAAAGATTCATTTCCGTGCGGGAAAAGTTTTTCTTGTGATGGGCATTGAAGGCAGCGTGCCCGTGCACGCCTATCTTACCCTGAACGGCGAACCGGCGGGGATGATGACCGTCGATCGGCATTCCCTTTACGAGGTTATTTCACAGGGCATGGTAAAAAGCGGCGTGTTCGAAATAAGGAGCGACGCCCCCGGCCTTGAGGCTTACGCGTTTACGTTTGGGGAATAAATAATTGGGGATAGTATATTTTACAGACCCACTACCAACTATTGAGAATTATGTAGTGTTTCAGTCACGAAAACAAAGCAGGTATCAGCTGCTTCACTCGTACACTCTGCACGAATTTCCCAAACCTTATCACAGGCGTACATAACGCCACCCCAATCAATGCTGCCGCCAAAATTCTGAGTAATATTGTTAAATCTAAACGAAGCGATTCTAGTTACAGGGCAATTCTTTTGGCGGCTAAATTCTGCAATAGCTTTATTTCTAACGTTTGTTGCAACCACTCCATTTAGCGAAGGCATATTATGGAACATAACCCCTAGCATAATATTATATGCCAGCATAACGGAGGAAAAAATTATTAATTTCTTGGCGTTACTGCGATCACGTTGAGTGATTCCCCATAATAGCCCTATAGATGATAACAAAAGTCCGATAAATGGAAAAATAGCAAAGCTTGTTAGAATAAATGGTGTGCTTCTTATTTTAGATTGTGAAACAGTATCATCCATTCGGCTTTCCTTTTGTATTCTTTTCTTTACTTGTGCCTGTTCTATAGGCTTTACGGTAGAGAGATTATGATTGGTACTTTTCCACCCATTCTACTGCTTAGGTCTGTCAAGTATATAATCTCCAAATAATTTATCGTTCAAAACCAGATGAAGATGGCGGGCTGATATACCTGGACACCCCGGAAGCAGCCGGAGCGTCATCCGCCATGGCTGAAGAGTGATCGTTCATCATCGCGCTTGCACGCGGGGTAACAATAGGCATATCCGAAGCAATAGGCCCGGAGTTTTTTTGCGCCAGATCCTGCCACACCTGACTGGCTTTTTCCTTCATCTCATCGAATATTTTACCGAGCCATGCCTGAATTTTTGAGTTACTTCGGCCATTCCAGAAATTACCAAACCACTCTATAGTCTTCTGGAACCAGCCTGGCAGATCGTCAATGCCCCATAAGCCCGGCCGATCGCCGCTTCTTGGAAATATCAAATCAAAAATCGAAGTCACGGGCGGTCTTTCACCAGAACTTGAGTTCGTCATATTCTGGATGGCAGTTTGCTTTTGCAAAAACTCTTGGTTACTATCTAAAGCCATAAGATCTTGTCCCGGAATTTACATCATATGAATAATAGCACGAAAATATTACTAAATTATGAAAACCAGGTATATTAATATCAATCAATTGGTTGCCAAGATCGTCTAGGTCTCTTCGCTCTGGCCAAACCAGTAACTTTTCGTATCCTGCTGTGCTGCCAAAGCTTCCTGTTCCACCAGAAGCTGCTTGGCTTTCAGATCGTTCTGGTACTGCATAAGCCTTTTTGCGGTTTCTTCCGCCTGCTGCTTCTTTTTCTGCGCGCGCCGCAACGCATCTTCCTGCATCTTCTGATCCTTCATCTCCTTCTGGAGCTTCTGCTGCGCAAGCATCTGAAGCATTGTTTTGACGCTTTTTGACAACTCCTGGGGAACGTCTTTCCCGCCACGCATTTTCGCCGCGCGTTGCTTGGACGCGAGATAATCCTGCGTCTCGCTTTTAATCCTGTTTTCCAGCATCTTGCTGTAATCCTCCTGGATTTTCCCTCCCGTCTTGGCAGACATTTTCTGCTTGAACATATCGCTTGCAGCAGTCTTTTTGCCACCGCCGCTGCCACCCGTTTTTCCGGAAAAAAAGCCCATAAACCCACCTCCATCTTTTAATATTATACTAGGAAAAGGCAGCAGGCGCATTACCAATATAGGCAGGAAACACAAACTTCACAAAAGTGTAATAAAGGTTCTGCACACGATCAAAACCGAATACGTTCCGACCAGCCTAGTAGAAAAAGACTAATATACCCGGGGCTTGGGCGGGACAGGCTGGACCTCATTGGAAAGGGTATTCAAGTGCACTGGCCGGTAGCCGATGGTCGTTTTGCCTTTCTCGTCAATCCAGATGAGCGAATGTTTCATCCAGTTCACATCATCGCGATCCGGGAAATCTTCACGCGCATGCGCTCCTCGGCTCTCCTGGCGGTTAAGCGCGCCGTTCACAGTAATAAGCGACTGTGCGAGCAGGTTGTCAAGCTCGAGCGCCTCCACCAGATCGCTGTTCCATATGAGATTCTTGTCGCTTATCTTCAGATCGTCATAGCTCTGCCATATCTTATGGATTTTGGTTGATCCTTCCTGCAGGCTCTTCCTGTCACGGAATACCGCCGCATGCGTCTGCATGGTTTTCTGCATGTTCCTGCGGATCTCCGATGTCCGCGAATGGCCATTCGCATTCCTGATTTTATCGAACCGGGTGATGATATGCTCGTTCACGGAATCGGAAAGCGGCTTGTGGGGAGAGTTTGGCTTTATGGTTTCCCTGGCGCGTATGGCCGCCGCACGCCCGAATACCACCAGATCGAGCAGTGAGTTGGAACCCAGGCGGTTCGCGCCGTGCACGGATACGCAGGCCGCTTCGCCAATCGCCATAAGCCCCGGAACGACATTGTCGGGGTTGCCGTTTTTAAGCGTGACGACTTCCGCATGGTAATTGGTCGGTATGCCTCCCATATTATAATGAACGGTAGGCTGCACCGGTATCGGCTCCTTCGTCACGTCAACACCTGCGAAAATCTTCGCGGTTTCGGAAATGCCCGGCAGGCGCTCATGAAGAATCACAGGATCGAGGTGATCGAGATGCAGGTAGATATGATCCTTCTCCGGTCCCACGCCCCGTCCTTCACGCACTTCAATGGTCATGGCGCGGCTTACCACATCACGCGATGCCAGATCTTTCGCATGCGGCGCGTAACGTTCCATGAAACGCTCGCCTTCCGAATTGACAAGGTATCCACCTTCGCCACGCGCGCCTTCGGTGATGAGGCATCCAGCGCCGTATATTCCCGTCGGGTGGAACTGGACGAATTCCATATCCTGAAGCGGCAGCCCTGCGCGCGCTACCATCCCGTTGCCGTCACCGGTGCAGGTATGCGCCGAGGTGCAGGAAAAATACGCTCTGCCGTAACCGCCGGTCGCAAGCACGGTAGTATGGGCATGGAAACGGTGCAATGTGCCGTCCGCAAGATTCCATGCGATAACGCCACGGCACGCTCCCTCCTCGTCCATCAGCAGGTCAATGGCGAAATATTCAATGAAGAAATTGGCGTTGAATTTCAGCGCCTGCTGATAGAGCGTATGCAGAATCGCGTGCCCCGTGCGATCCGCCGCAGCGCAGGTGCGCTGCGCCGTGCCTTTGCCGAAATGCGTCGTCATGCCGCCAAACGGACGCTGGTAAATCTTGCCTTCGACGGTACGCGAAAACGGTACGCCGTAATGCTCGAGCTCAATGACGGCATCCATCGCGTTCTTGCACATATATTCGATGGCATCCTGATCGCCCAGCCAGTCTGATCCCTTGACCGTATCATACATATGCCAGCGCCAGTCATCCTCGCCCATATTGCCGAGCGCCGCCGATATGCCGCCCTGCGCCGCAACCGTATGGCTGCGCGTGGGAAATACCTTGGTGACGCAGGCGGTGGAAAGCCCCGCATGCGCCATGCCGAACGTCGCGCGCAGCCCTGCGCCGCCAGCGCCGACGACAACCACGTCATAATGATGATCGATAATAGTATAAGATTGCGTCATAGAACTCTCAGGAGATCAGGTGAAGTTTCAGTACGGCAATAACGCTTATGGTCGCGAACGCGAACATGATAAACGCATTGGCAAGCACAGATGTCATTTTAAGATAGGGGCAATGGACATAATCCTCCAGGATGACCTGTATTCCGATTTGCGCGTGGTAGAAAAGCGCAAGCAGCAGAATCACAAGACTTGCCGCGTTAACCCCGGAAGAGAGCCAGTTAATGACCGCCACGCGATCCGCCGTCGCCGCGAGGTCAAGCAGCGAATACACAAACCACAGGGTAAACGGAATCAATATAATCGCGGTCACGCGCTGCGCGATGAAATGCCCGGTCCCGCTTCTCGCGGAGCCAAGTCCGCGCGCAACGGAAAGCGGCGTGCGAAATTGCGGCCTGCCTCTTGCCTCATCTCCCATTATTTCACTCCATACGTTAAGATACCACCCCAGGTAAGCAGCGTAAGCAACGCGCCTGCTATAAATACCGCCCACGCCGAGCGTTCGGCGGTGTGGATCTCAAATCCCTTGCCCATGTCCCAGAACAGGTGACGGATGCCGTTGCACAGATGAAAATAGAACGCGAGCGACCAGCCGAACAATATCAGCTTTCCCAGCCACCCGGCAAAGAAATTATGGATGGCCGCAAACCATTCCGCATCATACGCCGCCGCCCACAGCCAGCCCACCAGAAGCACGGTGCCGACGGCAAGCGCGACGCCGGTAATCCGGTGCAATATCGATACCATCATGGTCAGATGCCACTTATATATCTGCAGATGCGGCGACAGCGGACGGGTGTCTATTTTAAGTGTTTTCTGGTTCATAATAATAAAGGATCTTTTAAAGCGCACTTTTACATACACAATTTTTTCGCCGTGTGACAATGATAAAATTCACACGAATCAGCCTATCTGCAATTTCAATATGATTTGCAATGCCTTCGCAGTCGTAACTGCAAATAAATAATATTTCCATATGGGTTTAATGCTTTGAATTACTGCCGCTTAATTTATCGGCCAGCAACCAGTTCCTGTTGCGGAAACTGAAAAAACAGGGTAAAATTATATTTATATCTAAACAGGATATGTTGCGCATGCGCAACAGGATTTAAAAAACTAATATTTGTTTACGTTATTAACCTTTTATTAATATTTTCTTGTTAGAGTGACAGTTGAAGTGTGTAATCGTAAAAGATTTCAGGCTTCGTTATTTCGGGCATGTAGCCCTTTAACTTAAACATCCAAGTAGGAGTTTCATCATGACTATTAGTTCCATTAATTCAAATCTTGCAGCGCTCAGCGCAGGCCTGAATATAGGCATTGCAACGCAGCTTGTAAGTAATGACACCACAGCGCTTTCCAGCGGTAATCGTATTGTGACTGCATCAACGGACGTTGCTGCGCTTTCCATCGGTTCCAACCTGTCAAGCCAGGTAAATATTCTTAATACCGCGCTTACCGTATCCTCGCAGGGCGCAAGCTTGCTGCAGGTGGCAGACGGCGCTCTGGCGCAGATTCAAAGCATTCTGCAACGCCAGCAAGCTATTGCCGCTTCCGCTCAGGCAGGTTCTTTGAGCAATACGCAGCGTGGCTTCCTTGACCAGGAATTCCAGAACCTCACCGCCCAGATCGACCAGCTGTCCGGTTCCACCACCAACTTCAACGGCGTAAACCTGCTTGACGGCTCCATCGCAGGCGGCGCCAACATCGCTACCAACAGCAATGCCGGTAACGCCAGCTTGCCAATCGCCGCTACCAGCACTATTGCAGTAATCGGTAACGGTGGTGTGTTTGCTTCCGGTGCGACCCTGACGGTGAATGGTTATGTTCTCCAGCTGAACAGCACTGCTACCGGCAACCTTTCCGGCAATAGCACTACAGATGCCGCTGCCAACATTGCTGCCGCCCTGAACGCATCCGGCGCGTCACAGCTTGCAAATTACCGTTTCACATCGAACGGCGCAAATCTCAGCGTGTTCTATACCGGGGGTACAACTTCGAATATTCCTGGATTTAGCGTCAGCACCAGCAATGCTACCGATATTACGTCAACCGCCGCTGCAGCTTTCGCTACGGGTACGACGGTTGGTACTTTCGCTAACGCCATTGCCGGCGCGGATACTTTCACTATCAACGGCGTAACGGTTACATTCGGCGCCGGTGCAGGACAGGTGGCAGTTGGCGCTAACAACACGGCAACACTTACTAACCTTGCCACTTTCCTTAACGATACATCTTATCAGGCAGCCCACCCAAAAATCGCTGGACTGACTTTCACCAGTGATGCTACGCATTTATATGCTTACTACTCGGGAACGACTTCTCCATCTGTGACAACCACGGCTACGATAGCTGCAAACGGTTTCACAGCGGTAACCAATAAAGCGCTTAACACATCGGGTGAAACAGGGCTTGGGGCTGGCAGCTTCAGTGCTGTAGGCGCGATACAGGGCACCGGCCTGTTTGTTCAGCAAACGGGATCTACTGCAACCAACTTCGGCCAGGCAGTAGATTTAAGCCTGCTTAACAGTAACGCAGCTTTCCTCGGCAGCTTTGGCGGCACCGGCACGATCGGCGCCATTACCGCTCAGTATGTCGGCGGCGGCACACCGGGCATCGTCTTCAGCGTGGTAGTAGGTAACGATACGTATACGACAAACGAGATTACCAATACTACGCTTACCGGCGGCGCACCTGTGGCGGTGACCTTCAACGGTAAGAACACCGTATCGGGCGCAACGGAAGGCGGTAGCTTCACCCTGAACCTGCAGCCACAGACAGCGGTAACCAACCAGACCCAGGCCAGCCAGCTTGCGTCTGCTATTAACGCTGCGCTTACTAACGTGTCGGCTTACCAGAACCGCGTCGTGCAGAGCTTTAACAACAACTTCTCGGCACAGGTCGGATCCACGGTAACCGCTACGCTTCAGGGAGCATCACTCAGCTTCAACAACAACAGCTTCGCCAATTCTCTGGTATCTTCAATTTCCGTTTCGGCTCCTTCTGTGGGCACGACGGATGCGAAGCTCACAATGGTTGTTGGTGGGCAAACCTACAGTACGGTTTCGGGTATTGGTAACCTGCTCCAGACGGATACGGTTATCACTCTGGTAAATACTGCCAATCCGAACCAGACCATCTCGCTTACCACCGGCAATATAAGTAATGCCGGCGCAGCGGGCTCAGGCGCAACAGCGATCGACCTTTCTACCAGTGCGAACGCTGCTGCTTTCCAGACAGCGCTTTCTAACGCTCTTGGCATCTCAAATTCGAACGCTGCGCTTACCTTCCAGGTCGGTGCAAACTCGAACAACACCATTGGCGTATCCATCGGCAGCGCGACATCAAGCGTGCTGTTTGGCGGCGTGCATCAGGACGTGTTGACCCAGTCGGATGCCACGACAGCTGGTAACGCGGTGCAGACCGCGCTCAACACAGTGTCGGCATTGCGTGCAGGCGTGGGCGCGCTGGAAGAAAGGTTTACTTTCGCCCAGGCCGCTCTGCAAAGCACCATTCAGAACGAAGGTGCAGCGAAGAGCAACCTGCTGGATACGGACGTAGCCGCTGCTTCCACGCAGTTCGCTACCCACCAGGTTCAGTTGCAGGCCGGTATTGCGATATTGGCTCAGGCCAATCAGTTACAGCAGAACCTGCTCAAGCTGATACCGTAATTGACTAAAGACTAAACATGCAGGAGCGGATATGATCCGCTCCTGCAGCAAGTCTGAATGGAGAAGTGACCATGGATGTATTATTAAATCCAGCGTCGGGAGCCACTCAGTCCTATAAACCGCCAGTAGCGCAGACGGCAAATACAGACCAGGCATCCGCCGCCGTTCAACCAATACAGAAGCCACAGCAACCTGCCATTGCTGCCGTAAGTGGCGCTAGCTCGATTTCCAATGATGTACAGGCGCAGTATGAGACAGCCATCCGCCAGGCTGTCCTGTCATTTAAGAACACCTATGCGGTAAGCGATAAGGAGCTGACTATTTTTAAAGATGTGACAGGGCAATATATTACGCGCTACATTAGCCTGCGCGACGGCAGCGTTACGTATGTTCCGGCGCCCGTATTCATGCGGGATATACAGGCCATCATCGGCAATACAAATTCGTTGCGGGTCGCTATTGAAGCGTAAATGGCATAATTATTGCTTATAGACATGGGTTAAGGTACGTGGATTAGGAGGATAAGGAAATGGCTATATCAGCTATTCAATTAGGCAACAGCTTCACCAACGCTAACGGCACAACCGTGCTGGGAGGCATTTCTTCCGGATTAAATCCGAGCTCGATCATAGATTCTTTAGTGTCCGGCCAGACAGCGCAGGTCACCAAATTACAGGATCAGATAACGGTCAATAACAGTCAGGCAAGCGCACTGGGCACCCTGCAGCAACTGCTTACCCAGTTGCAGAGCACTACCGCAGCGCTTGCATTGCCCCAAAGCCCGGACTCGTCCAGTAACGTGTTTGCTCTTCGCACCATTTCCGTCGTAGGAAACACAACGCTGCCCGCTTCCAGCTTCCTGACTGCAACTGTATCCCCTTCCACGACAACCGGCACGTATACGATTTCAAATATTACCCAGACAGCGATGGCCACGACGCAGGAAAGCAACGCCTTCTCGCTGCCCAATGCCGACACGTCCGTAGTCGCCGCGTCCCCGACCGCCGGGATGTTTTCCCCGGGGACAATCACTTTCAAAAGCGGTGCGACTATAACGCTTACGGCTGGTGAAACCCTTAACCAGGTCGCAGCCGCTTTTAATGCTGTGACAACCGGAGCTAACGGCACAGGGATTACCGCAAGCGTGGTGCAGACGGCTTCCGGCACCCCCAATAATACGTACAAACTGGTATTCACCGGTACGAATACCGGCCTTGCCAATGCGTTCAATCTCAGCCCGCCTTACGGTGGAGCCAATACGGTCACCAGCGACCCGAGCGGCGCGCTGACCAACATCACCTTCGCCACCGATCAGGCGGCGCAGGATGCCTTATTCAAGTTCAACGGCGTTTCCGTTGATCGCGCCTCCAATACCGTAAGCGATCTGGTAAGCGGGGTTACATTCAACCTTTTGCAGAATACCAACGGCCAGACCAATCCTGCCTTTACGGTCACCGTAGCGCCGGATACGACCGGAATAACCAACGGCATCACCAACTTTGTCAATGCCTATAACAATTTTCTTAATTTCTATGCGCAGCAAACCCAGATAGATCCGACGACGGGTTTACCGGTCAAAACGGCGGTGTTATATTCCGATACGACGCTGCGCAGCATATTCAATCAGGAAAGCGCCTATGCGGCAAGCATCGTATCAGGGCTTGGAGGCGGGGTAAATACGCTCGCTGGCATAGGCATAAATTTTGGCAACGTGCCAGCCACAAGCACCAACCCGGCAGTGCCTAACGTGCTGCAGATTGACACTACTACCCTGACAAACGCTATAAACACCAATCTCGCCGGAGTTGAAAATATTTTTGGCTATGTGGCCACCTCCTCATCCTCCAAGCTGGCGGTGTTTCAGGGACCAACGAATCAAACTATTTCCAGCTTCACCGTCAATGTCGATCAGATAGGAAATAATTACACCGCCGTTTATACGGATTCAGGCGGAGTGCAGCATACTGTCAATCTTACCAAGTCCGTGCTGGGCTCTGGAGGGTTGTCTCTTTCCGCTCCAAGTTCCAGCGGCCTGGCGGGGCTTGTCCTGATTTACGCCGACGGCACAAGCCAGAGCAATATCAGCGTCACTACGACCAACGGTGTTGCCAATCAGATGAACATTAACCTTTTAAGCGTCACTGGGACGGGCGGAGCAATTGCTACCGACCAGCAGGCCATTGCCACCAAGACCTCTACCACCCAGACGCAGATAACCAATATAAATAATCAGATCACTACCCAGCGCAACATGCTTCTGAAAAAATTCAGCGCGCTTGAAGCAGCGATAGCGATAGCGAACAGTTCTCTTAACTTCCTGAACTCCCAGCAGGTTGCTAACCTGGCAGGTCATTAATAACTAACAATATTTAAAGGAAAGCTATGTCACCCAAGGAAATACAATACAAAGCATACTGGAAGGCAACCACTACCGTTGCGAAAACACGCCAGGTTGTCATGCTGTACGATGGCGCCATACGTTTCCTGAAGCAGGCGGCAACCGCGGTAAAGGAGGGCAAGATCGAAGACCGCTACAATCTTACCGTAAAGTCGTCAGAGATCATGATGGGCCTGCAAAGCAGCATCGATTTTGAGAATGGCGGCGAAATCGCCAGTATATTGCATGAATTCTACACTAACGTCTCCAGGCGCATCATCTACCTGAATTTTATAAGAAGCCCGCAGGAATGCGAGGCGCAGTGCACTGCTATCATATCTGAGCTGAAACAGATGCGCGACGTATGGGATAATATCGATCATACCCTTAACGCGCCTGAAAACAAAAAAGCGGAACACGCGCCGCAGGCCATGCTCCCTACGGACGAAGTCCCTGCCAAACCTAAACCGGAAGCCGGCGTGGCGCTGTCAGCCTAAAAAATCCGTTATTGCACCGGCACGTTATCAGCAATAGCCTTAATCAGTTCCGCTACGCGGCCCCGTACATTGGAGTCGGAAATGCGGTAATAGGCGCGCATGATTTCAAGCGTTTCCCGGCTTGACATTTTTTCATGCTCGAACGCCGCCACTTCTTCCGCGACTCCCCCTGCGGGAGAGTGCGTATTGCCATTAAGTCCTTCAAAGAAGTATGATACAGGCACCGTCAGGTATTTTGCCAGTTCATGCAGCCTGCTTGCACCCATGCGGTTAATTCCGCGCTCGTACTTCTGTACCTGCTGGAACGTAATCCCGATGGCTTTCCCTATTGCTTCCTGGCTCAGGCCAAGAATGACTCTTCGCATGCGCAGCTGTTTTCCTACATGAATATCTACTGGATGTGGCATAATATTAACTTTCAACTTCCTTTTTCGACTTAAATTAGAAAATGTGGTTCACCGTCTAAACCTGATACAGTACCATTATGATACTAATCAATATAATTATAGCTGCTTACAGTTTATTTCAACTTTGAACGTTACTGAGTAACATTATATTCAATCAATGGTAGAATATTATAGATATTAACGATATCTATAGTTTTGGCAATGGTAAATAAAAGTCAACTATTCCGCTTTTATCCAGACCAAGGCTGTACAACACCCTTCCCATCGGATCGATAACCGCAGATATGCCCGTATTGGCCACACGCACAAGAGGCAGTCCGGTTTCAACCGCACGCATTCTTGCCATCTGCAGATGCTGGTAGGGGCCTGAACTACGACCAAACCATGCATCGTTAGTAATATTTAACAACCACTTGGCCCTATGCGTGTTATCTGTGACTTCGTCAGGGAAAATAGCTTCATAGCATATCAGCGGGCTGAAAGGCGGGACATCATCCGCTTCAAGATTTCCCGGTCCCTTGCCTCTTGAAAAATCCCCATGCCCGCCGGATATGTTTTCTACCGGCAGAATGCCTCTCAATGGGATGAATTCCCCGAAAGGCACAAGATGATGCTTATCATATTGTGCCATCACATGCCCTTTATGATTTATGATAAAAAGACTGTTCCATGCCTGCCAGCTGTTTCTATCGCCATTACCGCGCAATCCTCCGGCAACCAGCAGGGAACGTTCCGGAATGGCATTGCCTATCGCCTGCAGGATAGCGGAATCGCTTTCCACATAATACGGGATTGCCGCCTCCGGCCATATGATAAGGTTAATAGTATCAAGACCGGGGGCACGGGTCAGATCCACGTGCTTCTTCAATATGTCAAACTGCGCCTCCCTGTTCCACTTGATGTTCTGCGGAATATTGGCCTGCACGATGCGGATTTTTATAGGGCCGTATGCAGTCGGGTTATGTTCCAAACGCCATCCGCCAAACGCAATCATAGTCACGATAAGCGCCAGAGCCAGAATATTAGGTGCCCATGGTTTTTCCTTCAACACGAACAATGCCGGCACCGTCGCTGCGAAAACCGTGATCCAGCTCAGCCCGTATATGCCTATCACCGAGGCAGGCTGCATGGCAACGGCGGATACCGTCCATACATACCCCATCAAGTTCCAGGGAAATCCTGTGAACAGATAGGAACGCAGGTATTCGGCGGCAACAAAGAGCGTGGCGAAGAGAAAGGGTTGCAAGTTGCAAGTTGCCGGTTGCAGGTAAGAAAAACGGCTCGCAACATGCAACTTATAACTTGCAACAAAAACAGCCGTGACTAATCCCGTATAAATCGCCAGTACCGAAGGCAGCCCGAAAAGCGCAAAGGGCGTAAGCCATGCGAATTTCTCCGGCTCGACATAGAGCGAGATGCATATCCAGTAGAGCCCGGCGGTGAAAAAGCCGAATCCCCACCACCAGCCGTCAAGAAATGCCTGGCATCCCCTGCTGTCCCTGATAAGCAGGTATAATCCTGAGAACGACGGTATAAGCAGCGGCAGCAGGTAAAAAGGCGGCAGTGCCAGCGCGGAAAGCGCGCCCAGCGCCATTGTCATGCCACGCCTTTTCCAGCCTGTATAACCGGATAAATTCATCGCTTGACCCAATCAAGAAAAACCGCCTGCCTGCCCTCCGCCAGGGCCTTCGCCTGGTAGCGCGTCGCCACCCAGCCGGAGGGCGGCGTCTGCCAGTCGGAACACGTCTTCGCCTGCCATTCAAACTTCTCAAAACGCAGCATATTCTCCAGCATCCATGTGCAGTAATCTTCATGATCGGTTGCGATGCGCAGCAACCCGTCCATTGTAATTTTACGGTAAAACAATGCCAGCGAATTCTGCGAAATGATACGTTTCTTGTGATGCCGCTTCTTGGGCCACGGATCGGGGAACAGGACAAACAGGCGTTCTACGGAATTATCCGGCAATCTTTCAAGCAATTCCCTTGCGTCATTATCATAAAGACGGATACTCGTGAGTTTGTGGCTTTCTATTGCGGCAAGCAAAGCAGCCATACCGTTGACATAAGGCTCACAACCGATAAAATTAACTCCCGGATGATTCTTCGCCTGCTCAAGAAGATGCTCGCCGCCGCCGAAACCTATTTCGAACCATAACGGCAGATCCGGATTGGAAAACAGAGTTGCGAGTTGCAGGCTGCCAGCCGAAGAAAGATCAATAAGCAATTCCGGCAGCAACGAATCGAACAGGGCCTGGCGGCTGGTACGTAGTTTCCGGCCACGCCTGCGTCCGAATGAGCGGAGTATCTCAGGCATGATACACCCCTTGCGCAAACTTCTTTACTTCTTATCCACCATCATATTGCGCGTGGCAGCAGGCAGCTTGACCTTAAGGCCATTAAGCTCATCCGACATGATAATCTGGCAGCCAAGCCTTGAGGTATGGGTAAGGCCGAAAGCGAGATCGAGCATATCCTCCTCGTCTTCGCTGGCGGCTTTGAGCTTATCATAATAAGACTGGTCGACAATCACATGGCAGGTCGAGCAGGCAAGCGATCCTTCGCAGGCGCCTTCAAGCGGTATTCTGTTGGTGTGGGCGATTTCCAGCACGGAAACCCCGTTCGGGGCATCAACGATCTTTTCCGTTCCGTCCGGATATATAAAAGTCATTTTCGGCATTTAAAACATGTCCTCAATTAAATTAGGCCTACGCGCTAAGCATTTCTCACAAAAGATTTCGTAAGGACTGTAAACAATTATTATGCGATATTGTCAACTTTTACTCCCTGAAGCGCGGATTGTATAGCCTTGTTCATCCTTTTTTCTGCAAAGGGACGGGTTATCTTGTGCAATTCCTCGCATTCAAAATCTATCCGGTCGCGATCTCCGCCCTTTATCGCGTTTTCCAGTATATCCACCTGCCGGTCAATCATTTCAAGCTCTTTGTGATCAGCCAGATTGCCGTCGCTGCGCAAAGCCGATCGTATTTCTTCGACCGAGCGCCTTGCCTCTATTTCCGCTTCACGGAGCAGCCTTTCGGATATGTCCTGCCGGGCAAATTCCATGCTTTCCATCAGCATTTTCCCGATTTCCTCTTCGTTGAGCCCGTAGGAAGGCTTGACCTCGACCTTCTGCTCCACGCCTGTGTTCTCCTCACGCGCGCTGACGCTGAGCAACCCATCCGCATCCACCGCAAAGGTAACTTTCACCCGCGCGATCCCGGCAGGCAGGTTGGGAATCCCCTTGAGTTCGAAATGCGCAAGCGACCGGTTATCCTCCACCATTTCACGCTCGCCCTGCACCACGTGGATCTTCATCCCGGTCTGACCGTCCTGATAGGTGGTAAAATCCTGCGAAACCGCAACCGGGATAGGTGTATTGCGGTAGATGATTTTCTCAACGATCCCGCCCATCGTCTCAAGTCCGAGCGACAGCGGCACCACGTCAAGCAGCAGGTTATCCGATCCCACCGTCAGGCTCTCCGCCTGAATGGCCGCGCCGACCGCTACCACTTCGTCCGGGTTAATGTCCGCAAGCGGCATGCGCCCGAACAGTGTTTCTATCTGTTCGCGCACATACGGAATGCGCGTCGAGCCGCC
The DNA here is from genome assembly GCA_964454545.1 of uncultured Rickettsiales bacterium. GTDB lineage: Bacteria > Pseudomonadota > Alphaproteobacteria > Rickettsiales > JABCZZ01 > JABCZZ01. Next base: position 51,038 of record CAYVTI010000008.1, on the reverse strand, counting down.
CACCAGCACGATGCCCTTAATATCGCTCGCTTTTAAATGAGCGTCTTCAAGCGCCTGCCTGCATATATCCAGCGTCCTGCCCACGAGCGGCGCAATGAGCGTATTAAACTTTCCCCTGGTAATTTTTACTGATTTTCCATCCCATTCAAGCTCAGCTTCCTGCTTATCGCTCAGTTGTTCCTTAACAGAACGCGCCTTTGCAAGTAAAGCCTGATCAATATTGAAAGGGAGCGAGGTATCGCCCCCTTCGCTTACGCTTACCCCCTCTGAAGGAGCCGTCGCTCCGCTCCTTCGCGTGCCCTCGCAACCCGCAACTCGCAACTCGCTATTTACAACTATCTCCCTGTCGAAATCATCGCCGCCTATGGTGATATCTCCGCCGGTAGAAAGCACCTGGAACACGCCTTTTTCAAGCTTCAGTATGGAAATGTCGAATGTGCCGCCGCCCAAATCATATACCGCGTAAATTCCCTCAGCGCCTTTATCAAGGCCATAGGCAAGCGCGGCAGCTGTGGGTTCGTTGATAAGGCGCAGCACCTCAAGGCCCGCAAGTCTCGCTGCATCCTTGGTTGCCTGCCGTGCTGAATCATCAAAATACGCAGGCACCGTGATGACCGCCTGCGCAACGCTGCGGCCAAGCGCATTCTCGGCAAGGGCTTTCATATGGCGCAGTATATCGGCTGAGACTTCCACCGGCGCAAGGGTGCGGTTGCCTACCGTAAAGCGTAGCACGCCGCTATCGCCGTTCGCAGTCAATGGATAAGGAAAATGAAGGTTCTCTGCGTCCTTGCGGCTACGTCCCATCAGCCGCTTGATGGAAGTGACGGCGTTCGCCTTCCCCGCATGCAAGGCATGCTGCGCGGTCTTGCCGACCGTTACCGTATCGCCATAATGCACAATGGAGGGCACCAGCGCGCTGCCGCATAAATCGCGCAACACCGTCGTACCGCTGCCGCTCGATATGGCAACGACTGAATGGGTGGTACCCAGATCAATGCCTACAGCAGCGCCGTCCTCATGCGGATTAGGTGTTTCTCCCGGTTCGTGGATTTGCAGCAAATTCATTATAAATGGCTGCGCAGCATCCATGCCGCTTTTTCGTGTGCCTGCACTCTGCGGATGAATAAATCCGCTGTCCCCTCGTCACCCGCCTTCTGCGACTGCACTATTTTTTCCCTTGCCGCTTTTACAAGCATCTCATGCGCTTCCTGGAGATTCGCAACCATCGTCTGCCAGTCCGGCGGTAGCGTCTTATCCTCTTTTATGAAGGCAAGTTCCGAGAATTCGCGGAAAGTGCCGGGCGTATCGACGCCGAGCGCACGGATACGTTCCGCAAGTTCATCCACTGCCTCTGCCAACTCGTTATATTGCGTTTCAAAGAGCAGGTGCAGGCTATGAAAATTCTCGCCTTTCACATTCCAGTGGTAATACTGGGTCTTAAGCTGCAATGTATAGGTATTGGCAAGCCCTTGCGCCACCAGCTGCGCCACTTCCTTGCGCGCTTTGGGATTGAGGCCGGTATCGATATCGTTGCCTGCCGGTTTGATTTTTGTGAGCGCCATAAAGCCTCCTTCATTAGTTTTTGAAGTTACGAAAATATACCAATAAATGGTGTTTGACAATTACCAGCTTATATACAAAATGACATAAAGAAATTATATAATTATCTCTTAATATGAATACGCTGAAAGCGGCCGCGCATCCCGGGAAAGATTATATAACGTCGGTCAGAGACTCAATCTTATCCCTTCTGGATGACTCCAGTATTGACATACAGCTCTTCCTGTCGGCCATTGCGGTCGCGGCAGCTTTTTTCATATCGCTCCTCACAGAGCGCATCATCCGGCGCAGGCTGCAATCCTCCACCATCAAGCATGCCGACGTCATCAATGACATGGCATCATCGATGCTCCTGCCGTTCACGGTCATCCTGAGCCTGATGGCCGCTAACTGGGCCACCAGCATATTCCTGCAGGTGCCGCAGCCCCATCTCATCGTCCCCAACCTGACCAAAATTGCCTTCATCTGGCTTTTTTCCAGCATTTTACTCCTGATTTCACACAAGCATTTTATCGCTTATTTCATCAGCGCCATCATGCTGCTGATGACGCTCCTCAACGTCACCGGCCTGCTCGTGCCGACGCTGACGGCGCTCAACAAGGTGGCGTTTGATACGGAAAAGTTCCACCTTTCGCTGCTCGACATCATCCGCGGCATCTTCACCATGATCCTGCTGTTCTGGGGGGCCGGAGTGCTGTCCCAGACCGGCGAAAGATGGTTCAGGCGCTCGCACCTGAGCTTCAACGCCAGAGAGCTTGCCATCAAGTTTCTGCGCATCATACTCTATTTCCTCGCGTTCGTATTCACCCTGACCGGGATGGGGGTCGATCTCACCGCGCTCACCGTATTCGGCGGCGCGCTCGCCGTGGGCCTTGGCTTCGGATTCCAGAAGATTACATCCAATTTCCTGAGCGGCATTGTGCTGCTGTTTGAAAAAGCGATCGAGGCAGGCGACCTTATCGAAGTGGGCAATGAAAAAGGCTGGGTGCGCCAGATGGCGATCCGCCATACCCTGATTGAAACCTTTGACGGCCGCGAAGTCCTCATCCCCAACGAAGACCTGATCATCGGCAAGGTCACCAACTGGACCTATACCAATACCCGCGCCCGCATCGAGATATCGCTGGTGCTTACTTTCGACTCCGACATTGATCTAGCGCGCAAATTGCTTATCGAGGCGGCGAAAGGCCACAGGCTATGCATTTCCGAACCGCCGCCCGCCGCGCATGTGAAAGAATTCGTCGATCGCGGCATCCAAATCCTGCTGGTGTTCTGGATCCCAGACGTAACCCAGGGCATGAATTCCGCCCGAAGCGACGTGATGCTCCAGATCATCCGCTCCTTCCGCCAGTCGGGGATAAAGTTTGCGGAGGTGAGGTAGGAGTATTATGAAGGAGAAGGCCCACGCCCTGCAGGTTTTTGTTGTTTTATTGTAGGATCATAGGCTTCCCCAGGAACAACTCCTTGTTGCGCAAGTCTTGTACTTAACGCCGCAACCATATCATAGGTATCAAGATTTAATTCTGGTCTATCAGCATATTTGACTGCTATTCTCCTTTTAACCGCATCTCCTAAAATATTTATTCTTTCAAAATCCCCTTCCAATCCAAGTGCTTCTATAAATTTTGGAAAGTCACCGGGATGAATTATACCACTTCCAGTTTCTAAAGCATGTATTGTATTCCCTGTATATTTCTTATTTTGCAATGCCTGCTCAAGATTAGACCGTGTCATGCCTTTTTCTTCTCTTAGCAATCGCAAAATCAAAGCCAACTGATATTCCGGTGACATAGTCCGGATAAGATCGTTATTGCGCGCAGAAAGATCAATATCTTTGCCATCCAGATTATTAAGCCACCGTTCCCCTTCAGGGGTAATGGCGGGGATATCCTCTCCACTGAAAGAACTTAGTATCTGCCTTCTAACCATTCTTGTGATGCTTTCGGAATAGTCAGATGGCCGGATATCTTCATGTTTAGCAATATATCGAACTAATGCCTGGACATCTGAAAAGCTGGCTTTGCTAAGAAACTCGCTAGGCTGTTGCCGGATTGCCACTGCAAAAAAATCCTTAACGCATTTCGGAGTAATGTTAAGCTTAACTTTTTGTGCTTGCGTTTGCTCTTGCCCTTGTGATGGCATTCCCACCGTGCGCTGGATTTCTGATAATGTTTTCCTATCCGTACTTTCATTTCCTCCAGTCCGTTTTACCTCTGCCGCCCATTGATCAAGGCTTGCTTGAGCACTTAGTAGTGTCTCTCTAATAACGCTGGGCTGTATAGGTTGTACATGAGATCGTGCAGGTTGTATAAGAAGCGTTCCTTCCATTATAAAATCTGTAAATGCGATAATGTTTTGAGGAGTAATGCTGGTTATTCCATTGCTCCAACCATGAATTGCAGAAAAGCTTTTTTTTGCGGATGCAATGTTTGCCAGAGAAATTTTTGCTGTCCGAGGATCTGACTGAAGTTCTTCCATAATGGCCTTCATAACTTTTTCCAATTCTGGATTATGCATAAATCTCCCTTACGAAAGCACTATTCTGCAGTATTATTAATATTATAGTCTTAAACTATTAACTGTTTATTAAAACTATTAATCGAAAGAAGAAATGTGAGATTCATGAAATAAATACAGTGTATTAATAAATATTTTTTTACAGGTGTTGTAACTCTGTCCTACAATCCTTATTTTTACCCTATGTTCAAAATACATTCCGATTACACGCCAGCGGGCGACCAGCCGCAGGCGATTGCCGCTCTCACCGAAGGTTTAAAGGAGCAGAAGCGCGATCAGGTGCTGCTTGGCGTCACCGGCTCCGGCAAGACATTCACGATGGCACATATCATCGAGAAGACGCAGCGCCCGGCGCTCATCATGGCGCATAACAAGACGCTTGCCGCGCAGCTTTACAGCGAGATGAAGTCGTTTTTCCCCGAAAGCGCGGTGGAATATTTCGTCTCCTACTATGATTATTACCAGCCGGAAGCCTATATCCCCAGGACCGACACCTTCATCGAGAAGGATTCGTCCATCAACGAGCAGATCGACCGTATG
>CAYVTI010000008.1:19521-46411 GCA_964454545.1 uncultured Rickettsiales bacterium | reverse complement strand
CCACTCGGCAACCCGCAGCCTGCTTGAAAATCCTGACAACGTCATCGTGGTGGCGTCGGTGTCCTGTATTTACGGCATCGGCTCGGCGGAAACCTATTCGGACATGACGCTGGCGCTCAAGGCCCATACCCGCATGGATCGCGCCGCATTGCTCAAGAAACTGGTCGATCTGCAATATGAGCGAAATGATATTGATTTCCACCGCGGCACGTTCCGCGTGCGCGGCGATTCGGTGGACATCTTCCCCGCCCACCTTGAGGACCAGGCCTGGCGCATATCCATGTTCGGCGACGACATAGAGTCCATCACCGCCTTCGACGCGCTCACCGGACATAAGACCCATACTTTCGATGGGGTCACCGTCTATGCCAACAGCCACTATGTCACACCGCGCCCAACGCTCGAGCGAGCCATCGCCACCATCAAGGCGGAACTGAAAGATCGGCTCGAGCATTACCATAAGATAGGCCGCGTGCTCGAAGCGCAGCGGCTGGAACAGCGCACTACGTTTGATCTTGAGATGATGATGGAAACCGGCATGTGCAAGGGCATCGAAAATTATTCCCGCCATCTCATCGGCGGCAAGCCCGGCGATCCGCCACCGACCCTTTTCCAGTACCTGCCCAGAAACGCCTTGCTGTTCATTGATGAAAGCCATGTCACCGTGCCGCAGATCGGCGGCATGTACAACGGCGACTTCGCCCGCAAATCAGTGCTTTCCGAGCACGGCTTCCGCCTGCCTTCCTGCCTCGACAACCGCCCGCTCAAATTCGAGGAGTGGGACAGGATGCGCCCGCAGACCGTATTCGTCTCCGCCACCCCCGGCAAATACGAGATGGGGCAAACGAAAGGCGTCGTCGTCGAGCAGATTATCCGCCCGACCGGGCTTATCGATCCGCCCTGCATCATCAGGCCGGTGGCCACGCAGGTGGACGACCTGCTGGCGGAATGCCATGAGCAGGTAAAGGCCGGGAACCGCGTGCTGGTGACGACGCTCACCAAGCGCATGGCGGAGGAACTGACCGAATACATGCAGGAGGCGGGCATCAAAGTGAGCTACCTGCATTCCGACGTCGATACGCTGGAGCGTATTGAAATCATCCGCAACCTGAGGCTCGGCCAGTTTGACGTGCTGGTGGGAGTGAACCTGCTGCGCGAGGGGCTTGACATCCCCGAATGCGGGCTGGTGGCGATATTGGATGCCGACAAGGAAGGCTTCCTGCGCTCGGAGACATCACTCATCCAGACTATCGGCCGCGCCGCGCGCAACGTGGACAGCAAAGTTATTTTATATGCCGACCGGATTACCGGATCGATGAAGGCGGCGCTTAACGAGACCGAGCGTCGGCGCAGGATCCAGTCGGAATACAACAAAAAACACAGCATTACGCCCGCATCCGTCAAAAAATCCATCCGCGACGTTATGCAGAGTGTGTACGAGCAGGATCATTATACGATCGGTATCGACAGCGATCATTCCATACCCGAATTTACGGGCAAGAACCTCGAAGCGCATATCGAGAACCTGCGTACGCGCATGCTCGCCGCCGCCGCCGATCTGGAATTTGAGGAAGCCGCGCGCCTGAGGAACGAGATAGATAAATTGCAGAACAGTAAAAAGACCACGGCGCAAAAAAAGCCATCCAAGAAGAGAAAAAGCGGTTGATTCATGCTTACATTTGAAGGGATGGTTGCAAGTAAGGCTCACTTACAGCGTATATCCATCTCTATTGCCTCCTGGCAAATGACCTAATCCTCTGCGTACGCTTCGCCGCAAAGTATCCTGCACTGCACGAACTTTACAGGCGGCAGCGTCTCCCAATCTCTGAGGTACGGAGAAATGCGCATTGTAGGCTTCATTAATAGATGTATTGACTATTCTCAAATGTTATCTCGTATTTCTCCCATTCTGGCTTCCGGAGTTACATCGGCAAGCTTATATATCGTAATTTCCTCATTGGAAGAAATAACGGTGCTTTCACATCCGCAGTTTAATTATACCACATCCATATTAATATTGTGTTAAAATCATTGCTATCCGCAACATACATAGCCCAGAATATATCTCCATGATAAGACTGGCGAATATGAACTGAACTGACCGAGACATAAAGGTTAAGGTGAGCGAATTTGACAGTCATGGGCAGCTTGTATAGAAATAGAATGATTAATTATCGTCCTGCAACTCGCAATGACAGCAAAACCTAAGAGTTCAAAATGAATATTAAAAACCTGCCATATTCCGGTTTGATACTCTTATCTGTTGCGCTGTTCTTCGTCTTTCCACAGCCAGGTTTTGCCGACACTCCCGCCGCTCCCAAAATAGACTCCGGCGATACGGCATGGATGCTGGTGTCCACAGCATTCGTGCTGATGATGATTATACCGGGGCTGGCGCTGTTTTACGGCGGCATGGTGAGCAGGGAAAACGTGCTGGGCGTACTTGCGCAAAGTTTCGTTATCTGCTGCGTGGTGAGCATTCTCTGGGTCATCTATGGTTACAGTCTTGCCTTCACCAAGGGTGACACTATGTTTTTAGGCGGCAGCAGCCGCTTCATGCTGAACGGCCTTACGCTTAAATCCATTTCAGGGCTCGCCGCCACCATTCCCGAATCCGTGTATATCATGTTCCAGCTGACCTTCGCCGCCATTACCTGCGCCCTCATTCTTGGTTCTGTTGCCACCCGCATCAAATTTTCCTCCATGCTGGTCTTCATCATCGCATGGTTCACGCTCGTCTATATTCCCATCGCGCACTGGGTGTGGGGCGATCACGGCTGGCTGGGCGGCACGAACATTGACAAATATGCCGGGCTTTTCGGCCTTGGCCTGACGCTCGACTATGCGGGCGGAACCGTAGTGCATATCAACGCGGGCATTGCAGGCGTTATGGCGGCGATAGTCGCCGGGCAGGGCTTTGACTTCAAGCACCGCCGCAAGCATACCCCGCCTTACAATATCGGATGGAGCTTAACGGGAGCGGCGCTTCTCTGGGTCGGCTGGTTCGGGTTTAACGCTGGCTCCGCCGTCGCTTCAGGAGATCGGGCAGGCATGGCAATGCTGGTAACCCAGGTGACAACCGCCGCCGCCGCGCTCGCATGGATGGCGGTCGAATGGATGACGGTGAAAAAACCCACTGTACTGGGTGTGGTATCCGGCGCAGTTGCCGGTCTGGTCGCCATCACGCCAGCCTCAGGTTTTGTAGATATCACGGGAGCGCTCTATATTGGCGTTGCCGCAGGCCTCTGCTGCTGCCTTGCCACACGTGTAAAGTATAAATTCAATATTGATGACACGCTCGATGTTTTCGCCGTCCACTGCGTCGGCGGCATTATCGGCGCGATACTTACCGGCGTGTTCGCGGTTGAGGCCATCGGCGGCACAAAAGGCGCGCTGGAGGGCAATACCAACCAGGTTCTCGTGCAGATTCTTTCGGTCGGCATCACCATCGCCTATTGCGGCATCATCAGCTATATCCTGCTTAAGATCATCCATGCAACCATAGGGCTATCGCTTTCTGACAATGATCAGCGCATGGGGTTAGATTATACGCAGCACGGCGAGATTATTCATGGATAAATTAGTCATCCAGTACTGAATTAATTACTAGAAGTGCATTATCATCAAATTCATGAAAATTATTGTTCTTTAATTGCCAGAATAATACATCAAACTCATTATACGTTACCCGCTCACCCTTTGCAGATTGGTCGGCAAACGAAGCAATCTCTCGCGCAATTTCTTCATTTCGCAGTTGTTTTTTCTTTTTTTCTTCTTCACTTAGCACCGACATGCCGTTTCGAACAAACTTGTCTGAATTGGATAATATAAATCTTGCAACTGCGTGTAATACTTCAGCGGGTGTCTCGTTAAGTGAATAACTGGTGCTACGGCCACCCTCGGGATTCTTGCTAAGAATAAAACATCCAAAAAGTTCGTCAATGTCGCGCAATGCAGTATCCTGCGAGCAGTTGGCAAGCTTTGCCCATTTGGATGAGGTTAGTTTTCCTTCAAAACCATCAAACAGCTGATTGAGAATACGGCGTTGCCGATCATTAAAAGATATATTCTGATAATGTCTCCAGAAGCGGGATTTTCTGAGGGTTCCAGCCAATATCATTTCCGTATTGCCAAAGGCACGCCCAAGACAACCAATAAACCAATCCAGCCAGTTAGTAACATCCATGCTGCCTTTCTGAGCCGCTTCGAGAAAATCATAATAATCATTTCTAGCCTGCTGAATCTGCGCTGACATGCTATAAAAACGCTGCGCGCTTTTTTCCGAACGTGCCAGCACCATATCCGTGACGGCGCGCGCAATACGACCGTTGCCATCATCAAATGGATGAATGGTGACAAACCACAAATGAGCGATTCCTGCTTTTATGATGAGGTCGCCACCATCATCTTTATTGAACCACTCCAAGAAAATCTGCATTTCATTCTCAAGTTTCGCAGCAGGAGGAGCTTCATAATGAACTCGCTCACGTCCAATTGGCCCAGAGATTACCTGCATCGGTCCTGTGCGATCATTACGCCATGCACCTACTGTAATCCTGGACATACCGCTTCGTCCGGTCGGAAATAAAGCGGCATGCCATGCACACAAACGCTCTGACGTAAGCGGTGCATCAAAATTCTGTGTGGCATCAAACATCATCTCCACAATACCTTCAACATGGCGATCGGCAGGAGCAAGACCACCAACATCCAGACCAAGGTGGCGGGCAACTGAAGAACACACTTGCTCCTTATCCAATATTTCGCCTTCAATCTCGCTTGACCTCAATACCTCTTCTGTAAGTGTCTGGAGAACAGCTTGCTTTTGAAGTTTAAAGCCCAGAGATTCCATCCGCTCAAGCAATCGCCCCTGAAGCTGGTGAACAGCCCCTAAGCGACCCGCTAACCGTTTTTGATCCCAGGTAAATTCAGGCCAGTTTTTTAACTCATGAATATATGTTATCATAATCACCGCATTATTTGCGGATATTATGCCTATTATTCACCGCAAAAGCAAGTATATTCTACGCATGTAATACGTAGAATAATATTACAACCGCCGCATTAACTTATATTAGTGTTTAATATCAATCAATTATACAAGTATCGTTACATGCCCCATCTTACGACCTGAGCGGGTTTCTCTCTTACCGTATAAATGCAGCTTGGCATTTTTGTTCTTTAAGTATTTGTCTGTTTTCAGCACGTCGTCACCGATGAGATTTTTCATCTGCGCGTCGCAAAGTCTTTCAGGATTACCCAGCGGCAGGCCGCACACGGCGCGTATAATCTGCTCGAACTGGCCGGTAATACAGGCATCCATTGTCCAATGACCGGAGTTATGCGGACGTGGCGCAAGTTCGTTCACCAGTATTTTTCCATCCCTGGTGATAAACATCTCCACCGCAAGCAATCCGCGCAACTTGAGGGCTTCAGTTATCTTCACCGCAACCTTTTCTGCCTCATCAGCAAGCGGCTTTTCAACCGGCGCAGGCGCCAGGGTGATATCAAGGATATGGTTTTTGTGGATGTTCTGCACGGGAACATACGTAACGGATTTTCCATCCGCACCACGCGCCACGATGACCGAAATTTCCATCCGGAAATCGACGAATCCTTCCAGAATAGCTTCCGGCGCGCGAAGGGTCTTCCATATTGAAGCCAGATCGCTGCCAGGCTTTATCATTACCTGCCCTTTGCCGTCATAGCCAAGCTCCGTGGTTTTCAGGATGGAAGGAACGCCAAGCTCCTTTACCGCTTCTTTTAGTTCCTCTGCGCTGGTCACCTTGCGGAAAGGCGCCGTGCCGATCCCAAGATCGTTCACGAAATTTTTCTCGCGCAGGCGGTTGCGGCTGATTTTCAGGACATGCGCACCGGGGAATACCGGCTTCGCATTTTCCAAGACCTCAAGGCTTTCATGCGGAATATTTTCAAATTCAAAGGTTACGACATCCACGCCCTTCGCAAATTCCAGCAGGGTTTGCTTATCGGCATAATCAGCAACGATAGTTTTACAGGCAACGTGTGAAGCGGGAGAGTCCGCCTCATCCGTGAATACATGTACCCGGTAGCCGAGCTCCGCCGCAGCCATCGCCATCATGCGGCCCAGTTGCCCGCCGCCAATGATACCGATAACGGAACCTGGCTTAACGATCGTCATTGCGGAGTCTTTTTTACGGATTTGGTTTGCTCTTCGCGGAACTTCGCCAGCTTCTTCGCAAGTTTCTCATCCGAAAGCGCGATGATGGAAGCCGCCAGCAATGCCGCGTTCTTCGCTCCCGCCTTGCCAATGGCCAATGTTCCGACCGGAACGCCCGCAGGCATCTGCGCTATTGAAAGCAGGCTGTCGAGCCCCTTAAGCGTGCCGCTTTCCACGGGGACGCCGAGTACCGGAAGAGTCGTCATCGAGGCCGCCATGCCGGGCAAGTGCGCAGCGCCGCCCGCCCCCGCGATGATCACTTTCACGCCCTGCCCTTTCGCCTCCTGCGCAAATTCGTAGAGACGTTTAGGTGTGCGATGCGCAGAAATGATATGGCTGCTATGTTCAATGCCGAAGGAATGAAGCTGGTCGGAGGCATATTTCATGGTATCCCAGTCAGACTGGCTTCCCATAATGATAGCGATGCGCGCCGGCTTCCCTTTTTTCATTAATTCGGCCTGCGCATGCCAAAGGGACTGTCGAGCGAAAAGGCAGGAACGGCGACGTCTATTTTCTCACCGTTCTCGAGCGTCATCTCATATTGCCCGACCATGATCCCGGACGGAGTCTTAAGCGGTACCCCGCTCGTGTACTGGAACGCTTCGCCCGGCTTTAGCACGGGGGTTTCCCCCACCACGCCGGGACCGCGGACTTCCTGCACGCGTCCCATGCCGTCGGTGATGCGCCAATAACGGTTCACCAGCTTGACGGTATCCTTGCCGTGATTTTCAAGCTGGATGGTATAAGCCCATACGTAGCAGTCATTATCCGGCTCAGATTGCTGCTCGAGATAATGAGGCAATACGGTCACTTTTATATCTTTTGTGGTTTTGGTATACATATACCCTATATAGGATTAACTGTATAAAATATCAAGGGAACAAGCATGCTTTCGGCAAAAACCATAGCAATTTCCGCATATAAGGCGGGTTATAATACCATCCGGCATGACGGTATTGAGCATGCCGGCTACCTAGCGTTTCTTGGTCTTCTTGCCTTGTTCCCCTTCCTGGTCTTCGTCTTCGCGCTCGCAGGTTTCCTGGGTGAAGGCCAGGCAGGAATGGAATTTATAAAACTCATATTTTCGCAATTGCCGCCGGACATGGTGAAAGCGTTAAGACCGCGTATCGCCGAGATTATTTCCGGCCCGCCGCAGGGTCTGCTCACCATATCCATTCTTGGCGCATTATGGACAGCCTCTTCCGAGGTGGAAGGCTACCGCACCGTACTCAACCGCGCCTACCATGTCACCAGCCCGCCCGCCTATATCTGGCGGCGGCTTCTCTCCATCGCCCAGACCCTGATCGTATCGTTCATACTGGTTACCTTCATGATCATACTGGTCATCATACCGATTATTTCGGAAAGTATCCTGCAACTGTTCGGCAAGCATTTCCACTTTGACGCCAGCACGGGCAACCTGATCGCCTATATCTCCATCGGCGCCATATTCATCGTCGTATCCGCGGCTTATTACTTCCTGCCCAACATCAAGCAGAACATTCATGCCGTCGTTCCCGGCGCTGCGATCGTCACGGCGCTGTGGATTGGCGCTGCGCACCTGCTTTCGCTCTATATTTCCCAGTTTAACCAGGTGAGCCTGATTTACGGCTCTCTGGGCGGAATTATCGCAACGCTGCTCTTTTTCTATATCAGCAATATCATCTTCATCTACGGCGCGGAATTCAATTACCTCGTCAAAATGGCGCTCGGCGAGAAGATCGAGCAGAAACGGCGAGGGTAACGATGAGGCAATTTTATATTGTATTTGCTGCTGATTGCGTATATGCAACTGTCTTCGTTAGGCTATTATATAAACTCTCGTTACGGTTCAGCGAGATTTCAGCGGGTGTAGTTCAATGGTAGAACATCAGCCTTCCAAGCTGAATACGTGGGTTCGATTCCCATCACCCGCTCCAAGAATTTATTGATTTCCTGTCTCCGGAGGGTATAGCACGCTGTACCGTGCTGTCTGTGCGGCTCATTTCTAAATCAGACGCAACATTATTCTCAAAACATGAATGCCACCATAAGGTGATTGGAATCTCCACAAGCTTCCAGACCGCAATCGAGATAAGCAAGGTAATAACAAGTACGGCCATAGAAATATAATATTGCGGTATGTTTATGTAAAAATGGGGCTATAAAGGATAGTGCAGCCAAAGCAGGTCAAGAAGGTATTGGTAATGAAGAACGTTATCAGGCCGGATATATTCCTCATGTGCCAGTGCTCGTTGAACCAATCATTTCCGATAAGGATAAAGAACGGTATCGTAAAGAGGTAATAGACAGGAAAAAGTATGCTCTGGTGTAAGATTAAAAAAAGAGGGTGGCTGGTTTTTTCATTTTGTAGTTTTACCTCAGGTGATTTGCGATTAAACTATGCAATGTTCAAATTGACGCGATCGTATCACCACATATTTTTGCAACAATTGGTAAAATTGACATGCTAATGACAATATTTTTCTTATGACATTAGTTATTTGTATTCTATAGTGAATATGTGCTTCAAGTGGCGTTTTGCAAGAATCCAGGGACTCGGTGGTGGAATAATGGATGATATTTCAAGGCATAAACAATCACCGGCGACAAATTTTATTCTGCTGCTGCTATTTTTTTTGTCTTCGTTAGTTGCTCCAATGCCAGTAGAGGCAATGACAGACGAAGCCGATCTTCTCGTGGGTCTGAAAGTCTTGCCCCTGCTGACAGAAAAAATGACCGGGACTGTCATGTTCGCTATTATATTCGATCCTGACAATGCCAGTTCCAAGCAGGAAGCAGAAAGCATCAAAAACATACTGGACGGAAATTTTGAAACGCCTGGGAACGTTAAGCTGAGTCCCTTTCTGGTGCCCGTGAATAACCTTGATCTTGCTGTCGGCAGCAAAATAGCCTTTATAACAGCGGGACTCAGCAAGTATTACGACGGTATAGGCAGGGCTGCCGGAAACGGTAAAATTCTTACCATGTCAACTGATCTGGCATGTGTCGAAGCCAATAAGTGCGTCATAGGCATCATTTCAAAACCAAATGTGGAAATATATTACAGTAAATCCGCGGCAGAAGCTGCAAGCATAGGCTTCTCCCAAGTGTTTTCTCTATTAGTTAAACAGATTTAGGCAGTAGATTATATGAAAACAAAACTTCCCTGTAATTGGACGTCAGATTTTTTTATCGCTTGCAGGACATTTTTAATATAAAAGATAAGTACAAAAAACATATACCATGCAAAATATCTTCATGTTTAAGAATTTTTTCTTCTATGGCGATATTACTGGCAATGCAGAAATCGGAAACTATAAGATTTCACTGGTAATTCTTTCGTATTTAGTTGCAAGTTTCGCTTCTTATACAGCGCTTGTCATGGTGCAGCACCTCTCTGGCACGTCCAGCGCATTCAAGAAACGCATACTGATGTGGGGAGGGGCTTTTGCGCTGGGAGCAGGTATTTGGTCCATGCATTTCATCGGCATGCTGTCCTATCAAATGCAAATGGATGTGAGTTATGATCCCCTTCTTACTTTTATTTCGCTTGTAATTGCCGTCATTGTTGCCAATGGCGTGTTCATAATCACAAACCGTGAACGTCTTTCCGTAAAACAGATTCTAGGAAGCGCGGCACTCCTTGGGCTTGGCATATGCGGCATGCATTACACAGGCATGGCTGCCATGCGCATGGACGCGGATTTGCGCTACATGCCTGGCATTTTCTTACTCTCCGTATTCATTGCTATAATGGCATCGGCTGCCGCTCTCTGGATCGCTTTTGCTTTGACGCGAACAAACTCCAGATTTCGTCATATATTACAGATCGGCGCAGCCCTAGTTATGGGAGCGGCCATTTGCGGCATGCATTATACTGGAATGAAAGCGGCAATATTAACTCCTCACGGCAATCACAGCCATGAACTGCATCATAATTTCAATTGGTTAGCTGTTATTGTATCGGTAATGACCAGTGTCATACTGGGTTTTGCACTGGCTATTACAATATATAACAAGGAAAAAAATGCTGCCCCTCAGGAAAATGTGCATGCCTTTCCTACAAAATTGCTTTCCTTCTCCTTATTTCTTACCCTTGCTGTTGTGGCATGGATGGGAGGAAGTAGTTTTTACATACATTATTTCCTTACCCATACGGTGGAAAAAGAGCATCAAATCGCTGAACTGGCCGATGAAATACTGTACCTGGATAGCATCGTATCCCAATCAGCCAGAACCAGCGCCACAGGAGATGCGGAATTTGACAAACGTTATATAGACGCCATTGACATTGACCTCGATAAAAAGATAGCCAGCCTGCCTGATGTGTACCTGCAGAACGTGGCAAAAGCCATGAACCAGGCAAATGATCGTATAGTGGCATTTGACAAGCAGTATCTGGATTTAATAAATCAGGGCAAAATCAAGGAAGCAAACGAGATATTACATAACGCCGAATACAGCAGTAATAATCAAATCCACATGGACGGAAGGCGAAAGCTTTCCGACAAGATCAGACAAATATCGCACGAAAACCTGCTGTATATAGAGAATAACATTTACGCCACGTTATCTCTTGTCATGGCAGTAATAGTGATATTACTGGTTGCGTGGTATTTCGTGTTCAGAAGCATCATCAAATGGCGCAAGGAACTGCAAAACGCCAGGCAAATGAGCGTAGACGCGCTAAAACGCGCAGAGAAGGAAGCGCGCACCGTAACACTTCTGCGCAGCGTCGCTGCAACAGCTAACAAGGCTCAGCATATTGAATCCGCTATTGAAGAAGTGCTGAAATTGATAGGAGAATTTGTGGAATGGCCTATCGGCCATGCCTATATGCTCGATAGCAAAAAGAATGTATTAGTATCCAGCGGACTGTGGTTCCTTAAGGAAGAAAATAGTTTCCAGGAATTCAGATCCGTTACCCAAACCACTACTTTTGAACGTGGTGCAGGACTTCCGGGACGCGTGTGGGAAAGCCTGAATCCGCTGTGGAATACTGATCTTCCTAACGATCCCAATTTTCTGAGGCTTAAACTCGCACCTGATATAGATATAAAATCCTTTTTCGCTTTTCCGATAATAGCAAACGGTAATGTTATCTACGTGCTTGAGTTCTTTACCCCACACATGGCGACAATAAATGAAGATCTGCAGATAATAATGAAGGAAACGGGGGGGCAACTGGCACAGGTTATAGAACGCGTGCAAACCCAGAAAGCCCTGGAAAATGCAAAAGTAAGCGCAGAATCAGCAAATGTCGCAAAATCCGAGTTCCTGGCCAATATGTCGCATGAACTGCGGACCCCGCTTAACAGCATACTTGGAATGCTACGGCTGCTCAGGGAGTCTAGTTTGAATAAAGAACAGGAAGAGCTTGCGCTGACCGCTACCAACGCTTCCACCAATCTATTGGAAATAGTGAACGATATACTTGATCTTTCCAAGATCGAGGCCGACGAGGTGGAACTGGAACATATAGGATTTGATTTGCATTATGCGATCCACAGCGTCGTTTTGACGCTTGAGCGCCTTGCGCAGGAAAAGCGAATATCCATCATACGGACTTATGAGCATCAGACTTTCCCTTATGCCTTAGGCGATCCAACGCGCTTTGGCCGCATTCTGATCAATTTGATCAGCAATGCCATAAAATACACCGACAACGGTTATGTTGATGTCAACGCCTTTTATAAGAAAACGGACGCAAAGCACATGGAGTTCTATTGCGAAATCAAGGATACGGGTATAGGCATACCCAAGGATAAGCAGCAAACTATTTTTGATAAGTTTGTGCAGGCGGATGCTTCTACAACACGCAAATATGGCGGTACCGGATTGGGACTGGCCATAACCAAGGAACTTGTAGAACTCATGGACGGGGTAATTGGGGTAGACAGTGAAGCAGGAAAAGGCTCGACATTTTGGTTTAAGATTCCCTTCACTATAACTCCCGAGTTAAGCAATGAGAATAGTTTACGCAAGCATAAGGCTTTTATTGGCATCATTCCTCCGAGTAAAGCGCGTGTGCTGGTGGCAGAAGATCATCCCCTGAACCAGCTATATATCCGAAAGTTATTAGCAAAATTTGGCATACCTAATTATGAAATGGTTGATAACGGCAATATGGTGATGGAACGCTACAAGGAAAGCATCTGGGATATTATCCTGATGGATTGCCATATGCCGGAAAAGAACGGATATGATACGACCGAAGAAATACGGAAGATGGAGGAAAAGACCGGACGGCACATCCCTATTGTTGCCATGACAGCCAATGCCATGGTAGGAGACAGGGAAAGATGCCTGCGTTATGGTATGGATGATTATATCAGCAAGCCTATCAATATCGACGAATTAAAAGAAGTGTTGGGCCAATGGGTGCGATTTGAGAAAGCTGGCACAGATAGTGATAAAGAAAAAACGGTAGCAAAAAATGTATCTGCCGTAGATTTGTCGCAGCTCAGAACATTCACGGATGGAGACAGGGATACTGAGATAGAATTTATACGCGTGTTTGTTGAGCAATCGGATAAAAACGTGGATATACTGGCTGAAAGCCAGGTAGAAGGCAAAGAACAGGAATGGAAAGAAACGGCACATATGTTTAAGGGGGGAGCCGCAGGCATAGGCGCTGAAGGGTTGCGCAAGCTATGTGAAAAAGCCCAGAATCTGGCCCCATCAGCAATACAAGAGCGTAAAACGCTCTTAGAGCAAATCAAAACTGAATATGAAAACGTTAAAGAATATCTAAAAAAAATGAACCTGATGCAATAAATGCCCGTTATAATGACAGTAGACCTCTTTCACGACTGTACGGGCAAGCGGTTGTAAAATTATTCCCCCCTCTCCTGCAAAGCGGGAGAGGGATGCTCAGGCTTAGGCGCGTTAGCGCCTTAGCCGTAGCTGGGCGAGGGTGCGTTTTATTCCCCCTCATCTCCAGTTTGCCTAAGCGGTTAGCTTCGCTAACCCCAAGGCAAACCGTCCTCTCCCCCTAAAGGGGCGAGGAAAACAAAAAGATACACTATCAGTCGCGAAAGAGGCCTAGTGGCTGAATGCTGTGCAGGTTATGTGGGATGTGGAGCCGCCGGGAACATAGGGGCACGGCGAAATCTTTTCAGGCAAATCACAAAGCAGGAATATGAGAAGACCAGATATTCAGCAAATCCTGCGAACTGCGGCTATCAGGAAAACAATGTGTATCTGATACAGCAATCCTGTATCAGAACCTTCCTGTCAGCCCAAGAAACACCTGGCGCTGGACAGCCGCGTATGGACTTTCCTGCGTATCAGCGCGATTCAGATTTATCCCGGACAGGGCAAGAACTAAGTTATCATTTATATTATAGCCAATTCTTGCGCCGATGCTTGCATATCCCCCCACATAAATCGCTGGAAAAGATGCTCCTCCGTCAGGGCTGCGTATCATGTCCGTAGAGGAAAGGTACTGGCCATTCATATCAAACTCCCACGCACCTGAAGCATATCCCCCCAACAGGCGGAAATGGTTTTCAGGCGCACTTCTCTGATAATCCACAAGACTGGCAACGCTACTGCTGTCAACCACTTTGGAAAGGCTGTAACTTGCATCCCAATGGTATCCGTTCGGATGGCTGCCTTTTAGCTCCACTTCACCGCCCCAACCCTGACTGCTGCCCAGGTTCATGAAAACGAACGTAGGAACGCCAAAAACAGGTTGTATGGAAAAAGGAGTCGCAGGAGATCCAGTTATATCCTGATTAAATTCATAATAGGTTGATAACTTGAGAGTGGAAAAAACAGGCTCAATCTTTCGTTCGTAATCTATCTCGATATCTTGCACAATGGTGGGCTTGAGTTTTGGATTACCTTCATTAGCGCCTGGGATACCAGAGAAATTACCTATATTATTAAAACCGCTTTGAAGCATGCTCGGCAATTGCACTCCGCGGCCATATCCGACACGGAATTTATCCAATTCCGTCGCTTGATAATTGATATCGGAATTGGCGCTCCATACGTTATTAACATGCGAATAATCAGCGGAACTGAAGTCATTTCCCGGAGCTAATGTGCCGTTTTGCGCCATCTGCTGATGATCAAAGCGCGCCGCGTTCGTCCATGATATCTTATCATTGATTTTCCATAGCCATGTACCACTGGCCGTGTAAATATCCTCTGCCAGATCCGAGTTCTGGGAGACAATGGCGGCATCCGAGTGGCCATAATGATTCTTATGCTGATACTCGATTGCAGCCCTGAATGTATGATCTGGCCCCAGTTTAAACTCATCCTGCAACTGGCTTACGAACATATCTATTGTAAACGTGAAAGGCGCCGGCTCAAGCGCAATCTCATACAGACTGGCGAGGGAATGATTAAAATAATTAGTATTGCTTATCAGGCCATAAGGGCTTTGCCAGTCAGCGCCAACCCTCGCCGAATAGGTTTCTGTTTTTTGCCCGGCTGTAACACGCCCGACGCCATCAATGGTATTTCCAACGCTATCGGAAAAAGTCACCTCTGTGTTTATATCAGTACTTTTGTTCAGTTGAAGAACCGAGCTGTTTACAAAATAACGGTGCTTGGGATCGAATAGAGTACTGGCATCCTGGTCAAAAGGGGATCTCGCCGTATTAAATTCCTTGCCGTTCACACCACCTGCCGAGAATTTGGTCCCCCCCCAACTCCCATTTGCAGTTACCGTTGCATCGGTAGTTGCAGTGCTCTGCGTGCCAAAACTTATATTCGCCACATTGTTTTTATCATAAAGCGGACTATAGGTGACTATGTTAACGACGCCACCAGCCGCATTTGATCCAAACAGCGCGGAGCTTGCTCCTTTTACCACTTCAATCTGGCGGATATCATCAATGTTAACGGGAATATTATCCCAGATGGTGCGTGAATAATCATCAATAAACACCTGACGGCCATCCACCAGCACCAGAAGCCGCGGTTGAAATGGCTGCTGATATCCCCGCACGCCAACATCAAAATTACTAACGCCTTCCTGAAGAATATCTATACCAGGCACATACATGCCAATAATCTGGGGAATATTGCGGATTCCTGCCCGCCTGATTTCATCAGCGCTAATAATGGTCATATTGGCAGGCACCTCGCTGGCACGCTGCGGCGTGCCGGTCGCGCTCGTTGTAATAGGTTCCCCGAAGATTGTTTGCAAGGAACCGTAATCTATCACCTGGGCATTCACTGGCATACTCAGGCCCAGAATAATCATGGTAACAGAAACCGCACATGGCCATTGCATTTTATTCTTCCCGCCAGCCCTATAATTCATAATTGTTTAACCAGCATAAGAAAGCTTTCATAGAATCTGAGGTGCGCCGCCTGTGCCGCTTCCTCACTATAGTAAACTTCAGTGCGAGGGGCGGTCACAATGCCCAATACACATTTATGCGCCTTTACGCAGTCTATACCGGTAGAAATGGTAAGCGCGCCGGATTTGGAAGCCGCATCACATATGGGTTCAACACCCTCCGGCGGAATGCCTTCGGCTAGAAAAACTATCTGGGAACCCTGTAATTCAACTGTGTTTGCAGCGTTGACCAGCTTTGTTGTTAGCGAAAAGGAGCCACTTAAGGCACTTCCATTATCTATATAATTCTTGATAGCTTCAGCATCTGCCCTTGATTTTTGCTCTACAGGATTAAAAGCTATAGCTACAGTTACCCGGGTCGGTTCTTCGTTTTTCAGCAGAAGGAAAATCTTCAGGCCGGTCGTAACGTCCAGGGAACTGGTTGCATGAGCAGGAGAACAGACGAATATAAAAGCGGCCCATATCAGTACTACTATTCTTATTCTTGTCAGCAGCAAAGATACAGGACAGGACATTACTATATAACCATTTATTATACAATTTCCTCACGGAATACTAAAAAAGCAATTGTGTCAACTCACTGGTTCAGCGCCGTATATTTATCGTATATTTTACCAAGCACCGTTGCGGAAGGGTTACACGCGTTCCAATACAGCGCATAAAAAGCAATAAACACGCCTGAAGCAATCGGACATTCATTGATTACATTTGTAAATCAGCAAAGCGTAGGGCATTTATGGAAGCATTCCAGCAATCTCTCCTTATTGAAGGGCTTCGTGAGAAAATCCTTGGCGCCTTTCTTCGCAGTGAATTCGACATTCTCCGGTGAGCTGTCAGCGCTCAGCATGATAATATATGCGCTGCTGTCGTAAGCCAGCAAGTCGTGAAGGAGCTGCGTGCCTTCCCTGCCCGGGAGATGGATGTCCAGAAACACCATGTCAGGAAGATATTCCTTGTATGCATCTACCACTTCGGTACCCGTGGAGAGTTCATGTACGGCAGTACCGGGAGGCACTCCTTTCTTCACCAGCATGCGCATATACATATCGTCGTCGGCGACCAGCACCACATTCTCCTTCCTGGCAGATCGCTTATCCGCAAGCGTGGATTCAGATGGCTTCTGGCGTCCTATCAGGAGGGCGATTTTCATAAAACCTTCCGCAGTGGCTCCCTGCGTGCTTACTTTGCAGCGCTCTTCCCCCAGCTCCTTGGTAACCGTACGGGTTAGCTTATCGGACTCGGTGGGTTTCTTCCAGCGGATCAGCATGAGTATTTCATGCTCATTGCATATATATATTTTACCTTCCTTGTCACAGAACATGGCATGCAGCATTTTGGCTGCCATCATCACCGTAAAATCCGTACCCGGTTCCTCCGCCAACCGGACGTCTACAAACAGCCATTCTTTGACCGACGCCTTAATATAAGGGATATAATCCAATAATTCCTGACGATTATGATTGGACATGATTTCCATATCAGATGCTCTTCCTCTATGAAGTAATCTTGGAAATATAATGCGTGAAGTGGGAAGCGCTGAAGGGTTTTGCCACGAATCCGCGCGCGCCAAGGCGCATGGCTTCCAGCCGGGTCTGCAACTGGCCGTCGCCCGACACCATAATGATATAGGCGTTTTCATCCGCAATCAGTATGTTCCTGAGCGCGTCAAATCCATCCATATCGTTTCCCTTATAATGGATATCAAGAAAAACAATGTCCGGCTTTTGCACCATATAATTAGCCGTCGCCTGATGATAATTGCTGGTGGCAATCACTGTGCCAAAGCGGCTTAAATGATGTTCCATCATCTTGTTCATTAAAGGATCGTCTTCCACTATCAGAATGGAACAGCGGCGATTTTCATCTCTGGCATTCTGGTTAGCGGTCTTTTTTGCAATGAAACCGCCCAGCGCGCTACATACCTGAGACCATTTTTCCGCGATGTTTTCTACCCAGAGACAGTGATTTTGCTCTTCATATGCCATTTCGGGAGCCTGCTTTGCGCCCAGCACCATGATACTTTTATCCTTGCTTTCAAACAGCAAGGCGTCCGGATTATTCCTGATGAATGTCTCTGCGGTGGTTTTAAATGGTTCTTTTTCGATACCCGGCATAGGCGCGTAAAATAACGAGATACCTTCCCATACGGCAGAATCCCTATGTATATATTCCACAACCTGCTCTAAAGATATCTTTGGACTGGTATTGTCTCGCATTAACTAACTCATGAAATTAACCACGCGTTACCTTTCATGCAAAATAGGTCACGTAAATGCAATATGCAACTCAAAGTTAGGATTAAGAAACCCTAATTTAAAGTCACTGGTGGTTAGACGAAGCCTCATGACGCCGTTCTCCTTTACTCAATAGGATTTCGGCTTCTTCTGCGTTTCCGCGCCCTATGGGACGATACACACGTTTTTCGGCATGATTATAGGAAATAAAGAAATGCTCGATTTCTTCCAGCGTATGCGTATCTATATCTTTTAAGGAATGAATGTCAGACAAATTATATTTCGTCTTCACAATGCCGATAAGCCGATCATTGCGAAAAGATTTTCCCTCTTCGGTCTGCTCCGCTTTCAACACGCCGATAAGCTTGACAGGCGCAACCACGCCGAGGATCAGGGGCTCGTCCGTCAGTACCAGCACATCCAGCGAATCGCCATCCTCAGCGCATGTAGACGGGATGAAACCGAAGTTGAAAGGAAAATAAGCGCCCAGAGGCAAAAGCTTGCTCAGGCGAAATCCGTCAATATCTCCGTCGTATTTATATTTGGCCCTGCTGCCGCATGGCGTATCGATAACAGCCTGAATGGTATTCAACTCCCTGTTACGAGAGGGCAGATGATCCAATCTGGTCATATTACGCTCTATGCCTGCGGGCAGCTTTCATTCTGGGACCGCTTTCTTCCGCAAAAGCCTGCAATACTTCCAGCAGCGCCTCCACATCGCGCTCCCCGTCATAGCGTTCCCCGTTAATGAACAGCGTTGGAGTGCCATTGACCCCGCTCATCAGGCCGGTCTGGAAATCATGCCTGATCCTGGCGGCATACGTGCCCGCGTTCATCTCCCTCACGAAACGCCCCGCATCGAGCCTGAGCGCCTTCGCATAGCCAACCAGCGCCTCCGGTTCCAGATGTTCCTGGTTCCCGTAGAGCATGTTATGCATTTCCCAGAATCTGCCCTGCGCACCTGCTGCCTCGGCAGCTTCGGCAGCAATAAAGGCATAAGGATGCATTTCGGTTAAGGGGAAATTGCGGAACACAAAGCGCAGATCATCACCCATCTGTTTCTTGACCTCTTTCAGGACAAGATAGGCCTCGCCGCAGAACGGGCACTGGTAATCGCCATATTCCACCAGTGTGACCGGCGCATGCGCCGGGCCCTGCACATGGTCTTTCGAACCCACAGGTTCAACCAGAATATTGTCATCGTCGTTTATCATGCCGCCTGCTCCTTCCCTTTTGCCGCGATGTTTCGTAATGCCCGGATAATGCTCGCCGCGCCGGGATTAACGCCCAGCGGCGAAATATAGCTGTAGCGGATCGTCCCTTCAGCATCGATCACAAACAGCGCGCGCTCCGTGACGCCCTCCTGCTCGCGGTACACACCATATTGACGGGCTACTTTACCCTTGGGCTCGAAATCCGACATTAGCGGGAAATGAAAGTTGTTATTTTTTTCATAGGCGAGATGGCACCAGATGCCATCAACGGAAACTCCCATCAGCGAAGCGTTCAGATCCTCGAACTGCTCGCGCAGTTCATTATAGAGCGCCAGCTGATCGCCACAGACCGGACTCCAGTCAGCGGGATAGAACACCAGAACGACATTGCGCCCCAGGAACTCCGACAAAGATACTTTTTGATCCGGCGTTGTTGGCAGAGTAAAGTCCGGTGCCTTGGTGCCGACGGCAAGTGCGCCCATTTCATCCTCTCTTCTTATAGCGCTACAGGGAAAAACCTGCACACGCGACATAATTAGTAATCACATTTATTATAATCTCAGGCGGCGCTTTTCTTTTGCTCTTCCGGCGCCTGGCTGAGCTTGCCAGTTTTTATAAAAGCAAGTAAGTCGGCATTCACCTGATCTTTTGCCACTGCCGGCAGATCATGCGGCGCACCGGGATAGACCTTCAGGATCGCATTCTTAACCATCTGCACGGTGCGGTGCGCACCGACATCGATCGGCACGATCTGATCGTCATCGCCATGAAGAATGAGCGTCGGCACGGTGAATTTTTTCAGATCCTCCGCGAAGTCGGTCTCCGAAAAGGCTTTGATGCAGTCATACTCGCCCTTGAAGCCACCCTGCATGGAAATCCGCCAGAAGGAATCGATCAGGCCCCGGCTTGCTTTGGCGCCTAAGCGATTGGTGCTGTAGAATGGGGCGGTAAAGTCCTTGAAGAGTTGCGTGCGATCGATGGTCATGCCCCTCCGTATAGCGTCAAATACTTCCATAGGCACCCCGCCAGGATTGCGGGACGTTTTAATCATACCCGGCGTAACGGCGCTGATCAACACGGCTGCTGCGACACGCTTCGTACCGTGACGGCCGATGTAGCGCGCAACTTCGCCGCCGCCGGTCGAATGACCGACAAGGATGACATTTTTCAGGTCGAGCTTCTCGATCAGTTGCGCCAGATCGTCGGCATAGGTATCCATATCGTTGCCATCCCACGGCTGATCGGAACGGCCGTGACCGCGACGGTCATGGGCGACACAGCGATATCCCTTGGATGCCAGGAAAAACATCTGATTTTCCCAGGCATCGGAAGAAAGCGGCCAGCCGTGGCTAAAGACCACGGGCTGCCCCTTACCCCAATCTTTATAATAGATGGATACGCTGTTTTCTGTAATAAATGCAGGCATAAACTCTCCTTGAGTGATAGTGATAATGTTCCCGGACAATATAACAAGGAAAGTTATAAAATTTCGCTGTGTTTCACATCGTCGGAATACAAGATTTCCGGTTTCTAGAGCATGTTCGTTTTAGTCGCAGACAAAAACGGAAATGCGGGGAGGAGCTTTAGCTCCGGCTGGCGGCCAAGGGGGAGCGCAGCCTGCGCGGCGCTTGAGCGCCATTAAAAAACGGGAGCGTTTTTGTAGTCACTTAAATCAAGAACGCTCTATGTGTCTAAAATTCCATATGAAGCCGTGCAGCGAAAATACTGACCGGCCCGCGATCCGTATTATAGCCCGGATTGGCAATAAACTGGTAATCCGGGGAAAATGTAACATAGCGGATGATCTTGAGCGCATAGTAAGTCTCAAGAATCATTTCCGGTGAATAACTAAGCCTGCCGTCTCCTACCAGGATCCCGAGACCTCCCTGCTCAAGGAATTTGCGTTGATCGCTGGATATGGCGTTAACCACGCCTGCGATTCCCCACGTATCCTCGGGCCGTCCCCAGCGCTTTCCGTCTAGGCTTAGCCCGGCAGCGGCGCTTTCATTTATATCCGTAAACATCCATTCTTCGGTTTTGCCGTCGTTCCAGCTAAACCGGGTAAACGCGCCAACGTCATCTGTCAATTTCTGCTCCGCATTGATGGCAAAACCATATTTGCTGCCGCCATAACTCCTTGACCGGATGAGAGCCGCGTTAACATCCGGCGCATCCAGCACATCACTGAGATGCGCCTCGCGATTGCGATTCAGAAAGACAAGAAAGCGGAGTTTTCCGGGATTGTCCTGTATCTTATAGCGCTCCTCCAGTTCCGCCACCTGTCCCACGTTATTCACGCTGTGGAAAACCAAATCGCTTTGATTAGGCTGTTCCGGCTCCATGAACACGCCGTAGCGCAGCGCCCAGTTGTCCTGATTAAGCTCAAGCGCAACGCCGTCCGTATAGCCACGCGCATTGGCCGGATAATCCCAGGCGGCTGAATCCATCAATGCCCAGTTAAGAAACTGGGTGCGCGGATCATGGCTGTAACTGTTATTATCAAACATGTCATTTGCGGCGAATTTACCCGCAGTAAGCGTAAGACGGGAAATATCTTCCCTGCCGGCGAGCTGATTCTGATCTGCTTCTATCTGCTCAGTAGGGCCGCCAAAACCAATCACCTGACGAATAAACATCCGTGCATTGTTTGTCTTAATGGGCCATGAACCCGCTTTATTGGCTTCGCCGTTAGGGAACCCCGCAACGCCCAGCGTATTGCTTAATCCCTTGCCTTCATAGAGCTCACGATCCCAGTACACTGCCGCGCCTTTCCACAGGCGGCGGCCTATGAAAAGAGTCGCGGTCGTGGTATTTTTCCACTGCGCCTCCGAGACAAGGCTATTTGCCCCGCTATACGCCGCGGGGAAGGAAGGATAGCCTTGTATAATTTCAGTTCCCTGGCCGTGCAGGCTCCAGTCTTCCTGTTCCGGGTTGGTATTGCCTATCAGTGCCTGGAATTGGGATGACACGCTTCCCTCTTCCGCGTTCACGCTAAAATTAATCCCAGACACTGCCAATGCGCAGATAAAGGAAAACAATGCCTTTTTCATGATTCTCACTCTTTCCATGCACAGGACACATATCGTGCTGGTTGTTATAAGTAACGATTAACGACAACCCTGAAGGACAAACGCCGCAATATCTGAAAGGTTATAATCGCACAGGGCGATCAGACCAAATCCGGGTTGACAAATAGCTTTATAAAACGAGGTGTCAAGGAAATCTGGCCTTATTCCATTCTCTCCTTCTCCGGAAACTTATATTTTCAGGCAGTTAATGGCAGCTTTCAAGAGTCTATTGCCAACGGCCTTGGACACTTCTTGCCGGAATTGGCAAAATAGCGGGCTGCTTCATCCGGATAGCTATTTTAAGAAAAACATATTGATTCCTTATATTATTCATATCACGCTATTCTATTGACTGATAATAATCTTTAGTTTGCGTATGCCTTTCAATATGCAGGCGTATGATAAATTAAAAAACCAATGATTTGCATGACTGTGCCTCTGGAAAACGCAACAAGCCTCTCCATCCACTCAAAAATTTTCGCTGGCGGCGATGAAATGGGTACGTTACTGCGCTTCCGCGCGCTGGTTACGGCCGGTTGGGATATAGTGTACCGCGTAAGTCCGGACTGGAGCGAGATGTACTACCTACAGGGCCGGGATTTTATTGCCGATACCTATGAGCCTACACGAAACTGGCTTGAGAAATATATCCCTCTCTATGAGCAGCCCAAAGTAAAGACAGCGATCCGCAAGGCCGTCCTGACAAAAAATGTTTTTAAGCTGGAACACAGGATCCTGCGTACCGACGGAAGTGTGGGCTGGACCCTCTCGCGTGCGGTCCCCATCCTGGATACGCAGGGGAAAGTCGTTGAATGGTTCGGCGCGGCGAGCGATATCACCTCCCGCAAACAGGCGGAAGAAGCGTTGCGTATCAGCCAGGCCGAATCGGAACGGCAACGGCGCTTATATGAAGCCATTCTGAACAATACTCCCGATCTGGCGTATGTGTTTGATATCAATCATCATTTTATCTACGCTAATGAAGTGCTGCTTAAAATGTGGGGGCGAACGCGCGAAGAGGCGTTAGGCAAAACTTTTCTGGAACTGGGATATGAAGCGTGGCATGCAGCCATGCACGATCGCGAAATAGAGCAGGTCATCGCTACCAAAAAGCCTCTCCGCGGAGAAGCGCCTTTTACCGGAACCTTCGGACGGCGGATCTATGAATATATCTTCGTTCCCGTCCTCGGAGAGGATGGGAAAGTCGAGGCCATTGCCGGTACGACACGGGACGTGACGGAACGCAAGAAAGTGGAAGAAGCGCTGCGCTCCCACAGCAAACAGTTCGAAACGCTTTTAAATGCTGCGCCGTTGGGCGTATTTCTGGTGGATGCCGATTTC
This sequence comes from uncultured Rickettsiales bacterium, assembly GCA_964454545.1. GTDB lineage: Bacteria > Pseudomonadota > Alphaproteobacteria > Rickettsiales > JABCZZ01 > JABCZZ01. The sequence goes on along the minus strand of CAYVTI010000008.1, from coordinate 23,051 downwards.
CGCATCTGTCAGGTGAATCCCGTTGCCCTGCCCATACTGGGCGATATTCCCGGCGGGCTGCTCAATCGTGACTTCAGCGAAATTATTCATCACCTTTGGCCAAAAGATCATGCGGACGAAGTAGTCAATATCTTCAGGCGCACGCTTGAAATCGGCGAACCTTATTTCACGCCGGAGTGCGCCGAGTTCCGGATCGATCGCAAGGTGATGGAATATTACGAGTGGCGCACGGAGCGCATTATCCTGTCGGACGGACGCTTCGGTCTCGTATGCTATTTCCGTGATATCTCCCAGCAGGTGCAGTCGCGGGAAGCCATTGCCGAGGCGCGCGACAAGGCGGAGGCGGCGAGTCACGCCAAATCCGAATTCCTGGCCAATATGAGTCACGAAATCCGCACTCCCATGAATGCGGTGGTCGGCCTTTCAGGCATATTGGCCATGGATACGGCTCTTTCCAGCAAGCAGAAGGAAATGGTAAATACGCTCCAACTGAGCGCGCAATCGCTCCTGGGATTGATCAATGATCTGCTTGATATCGCCAAAATAGAAACCAATCAGATTGAACTGGAACATATTCCTTTCACGCTCGGAGAAATCATCGGTGAAATATTCGGCATGCTTTCCGTCAAGGCATGCGAGAAAGGCATTACACTCGAACATGACGATTCTGTTGTTGATCAAAAGCGCTTTATGGGCGACCCCCTGCGTATCAAGCAGATATTGATGAACCTGATCAGCAATGCAGTAAAGTTTACCGAAAAAGGCAGGGTGACGGTAAGCATCACTACTTCCCCGCAGCAGGAACCCAATCACACTTACGTGCATGTAATAGTTTCAGACACGGGCATTGGCATTGCCTCCGATAAACTGGAAGGGATCTTTGAGAAGTTCACGCAGGGCGATACCTCAACGACGCGCAAATACGGAGGGACCGGGCTGGGCCTGGCCATCAGCAGGAATCTGGCGGAGATCATGGGGGGCGGCATCACAGCCAAAAGCGTTCTGGGTAAAGGATCGGAATTCACTCTACATCTTCCGCTCGAACTCGCCGGTATTTCCGAAACACACTCTGCATCTCACGGAAACAATACACCAGAGAAGCCTGAAACAGATACCATACACGGGCATATCTTGCTCGTGGAGGATTACAAGCCCAATGTGATGGTGGCCGCCCATATGGTGGAAAGCCTGGGATATACTTTTGACATTGCCACGAACGGTGAAGATGCATTGGCAAAAATACAGACCGGCAGAAACAGGTATGACGCCGTATTGATGGACGTGCAGATGCCGGACATGGACGGTTTTGAAGCAACGCAGATTATACGAAGGGAAGAGAAAGCCAAGCAGCTGCCGCGCCTGCCGATCATCGCCATAACCGCACACGCACTGCAAGGGGACAGGGAACGCTGCCTCGAGGCAGGCATGGATCAGTATATCTCAAAGCCATTCCAGATGAACGAACTGAAAGCCATACTCAAGCGCTATAGCGCCCGTGGCAATGTGGCCGAATCACCCCAGCCTCAGGGATAATCGATATATTTTTGCTTGATGCGGATATCGCGATCCCGAAATACTCCGGTTCCGAAAGGAAAAACTTCCACTATAATATTGTCCGGGGTAAATAACTTTGAAACTTCCCGGAAATCCTGATTTACACGCTGCAGTTCATTAAAGAAGAAATGATTGACAGGCAACCCGTCAATAGATGCTGGATGGCTGGGAATATCCTGTTTCAATTCCAATGCAATCTTCAGGAAGCGGTTTAACTTGGCATCTTCAAATGTAGAAAGCCGGAAAGAGTTGAAGCCATTTAATTGCGGAACCGTATTAATCAGAGAATCAAGATCAGAGCTGAAAACCTTCGCGCCGAAAAACGGAACAGCAGAATCCCCCCTGCCATATACAAATAACAGGGGAAAGCAGAATTTCGCGGCAGGAAGTACCGTTTCCAATTCATAGTCTTTTAATCGCTTTATCAAGTCTGAATATGCGATAACGCCTCCCATATCCTGCACATTATACCTTATCTTGGGCGCGGCGCTGTTAAGCCTGTTTACGGTAAAAATCAGTTCCCCTGCCGCAGATGGTTGAATATAATAATCCAGGGGATTGTACTGGAATATCATGGGAACCTGCTCACGCCCGAACAGTGTCTTCGTCAGATGCGGATTGTGGTCACATATTCCATGGAGCGCTATAGTAAGTTCAGTCTCAAAGCCTATATTGATATCCAGATCGGAAGCGCCATACGACGAAATAAGGGTTTTGAAATAGCGGGAAAGATACTTCCTCAACCCCGGGGAAACTCCTTCCCCTCCGGTGATGAGGTGAATCTCATAATCCTTGAAATCGATCTGCGTGGAATTGACGAACAGCTTTATGAAAGGCGGATATCCCACTATCAGGTATTTATATCCCGGGCCGAATATGCGGAGGGTATTTTCAAGTTTCTCTATATCCGGGCCGATTGACTTCAAAATAGCCACATCGGCAAGCGCCATGGAAACATTCATGCCGGTGGCCCACGGCCCCAGGGCAAAACAATTAATCACGAACAAATCTTTTTTATGATATGTCAGTCCGAAAGTGATCTGCAGGAGATTCTTCACGTCCCTTCTGTCGTTAGGCCCCCTGACCCAGTTATTGGGAGTGCCGCTTGAGCCAGACGACTCGTCTATAACGGCTCCGGCGGCAGGGATCCTTCCATAATAGCACCGTTCTTCTATGGAATATTTCTTGACGTAATTTTCCTTATTCGTTTCCGGCAATTCCGCCAGGGACCGGCCAAATCTCAACCGTTCGGGATAGCATTGCTGCAGAAAACGGCCATAAGCCGGGCAATGTTTTCTTGCCTTTAAATAAGTGCGGTAAGCCTGAATGATCCCAAACCTGCTGACCAGCCTCTGAAGGTAACGGTTACCGGCTATGAGGAATAAATACTTATCTGCAGTTATCACCTTGCGGAAAGAGTCGATAATAATCACAAGAGGATAGAGAAAAATAAGATCAATCAACCACAACCTCCTTTAGAGAAAGCCTCTTGCTCTCTGGCGGTTCCTGAGAATAACCTATCTTGAAAATGAGCCATATCTGATCATCCTGTAATAGATTCTTGACCTGGGAAAAAGCTTCTCTATTGGTTACCAGATTGCCGAATTGGTGAATATATATGCCGAGCTTGGCCGCCTCCAGCCAGAACCTGATCAAAGCCTGACCGGCAGGAAAAGCTTCGCCCGGTTTCCAGAACGGTCCGGATATCCATCCCACAGTCCCGACAGACCCAAGCCTTGCCCGGTAGATGCGGTATAACAGATCTCTAATAAAAGGAATTTTCAGGAACTGGGGAAAGTAAATACTCATCCATAATTCACTCCTGGCTAAATTCATGCATCTGTAATCCAGCCCGTCACGATATTTATCCGACTGGCTGTCGGTGTAGCGGAAATATCCCGTTATCTCGTCATGGTAATCCGGCACATTCAGATCATGGAACAAGGCTTTTATATTCCAGTCAAGCAACCGGCTGA
>CAYVTI010000008.1:0-19511 GCA_964454545.1 uncultured Rickettsiales bacterium | reverse complement strand
GCGCATGGCCGGTAATGAAGCCAAAACACTGGCCGAACGGCTTTACAATATCGTTAAACCGGCCCAGATGTTCTTCCGGTATGGCTCTTTTTTCATAGCGGAGCCGGGAAGTGCGGCGCGCCAGAAACGTGGCATCTCCGTATTCGCTTCGCTGCGTATTGTCAGCAACCATCTCCAACTCGGCAAAAGGAATAAGATCGGCATCGCTATTGTGATAGATCAGCTCAGCACTCAGGCGATATTTGCGATTGGCTGCCAGCAATACCAGGCTTTCCGTTATCATCGCCATGGCGGAAAGAATAAAACTGCCGGTTAAATCCTCCTTCGGCAGCATTCTTTTCTTATCAATATATAAGACAGCCTTTGTGTCATTAATGATTCTAAATTTCCACGGCTGCACATTGTGTGGAGAGGGTGTGTGAAGGGCGATCTCAATAATCTCTTGCCAGACGCGCATTCAGGATAGTTCCGTTATATATTCGTTTAACTCTCATCATGTAACAGCCGTCTCATATGGCTACACATGCTCTCTGTAGTTTTCTACTATCCATTCGCATCCTTTGAAAGGCATTTATTAGTATTCTATAATGCCTTGTATACAAGCAGCCTGCATTTTTACAGCAATTGCCTCATGGTAAGTGATTGCCTTATGGTGTTGGTGGTGTGTTGGTCCCTTCAAACTGGTTTTCAGACACCACCAATAACGGAAGATTGAGAACTCACATTCTTTTCCTGCATCTATCTGGTTTTTCCTCTCATCAGTATATGAGCGGAAAATGAAATAAAACATCATTCCGAGGAGATAATCATGAGACGTGGACTTCTACTTTGGCTACTGGGCGTGCCCATCCCTGTCATCCTGCTGATCGCATTGTTCTCACATTATTAATAGAGATAGAGAGAAAGGATTATTTTATGCGCAATACCGCCAATATTCCCATTTACCAGCAACCTTCCAATGAAGATATCCGACGGCAAACCCCGGGAGAACGCAGCCAGAGGGAATCCCCTGTTTCCAGCATCTCCTGGGCGGCCATTTGGGGAGGAGCTATCGCAGCAATTGCGGTATCCCTTACGCTGTTGACTCTGGGCTCCGCCTTCGGGCTATCAGCCCTATCGCCCTGGACGCAGCAAAATGCCACCGATAGGACAATTGCAAGCTTTACGACAGGGGCGGCTATCTGGCTCATTATCATGCAATGGATAGCCTCGGGCATAGGAGGATATCTGGCAGGCCGCCTGCGGACCAAATGGAGCGGAGTTCACACGGATGAAATATTCTTCCGCGATACAGCTCACGGATTTCTGACATGGTCGGTAGCCACGGTATTGACCGCCGCATTCCTTGCATCCGCCACAGCCGCAGCTATGAGCGGAGGCGCCCGCGCCGGTACTGCAATCGCTTCAGGCGCAGCCGTAGGAGCCGTCAATGCCGCCGCTCAGTCGGCAGCTATGCCAAATTCCAATAGGAATCCGGGCGATATTGCCGGTTATTATATCGACAGCATGTTTCGCAGCAATACGCCCAACCCCGCCAGTCTTTCCAATCAGGAAACATCGATGGAAACTACCCGCATCTTACTAAACGGTTTGAGAAATAACGCTCTGCCCGAAGCGGATAGAACATATCTTGCCCAGCTTGTCGCCGCGCGCACCGGCGTGGATCAGGCGGAAGCCACAAGACGAACGGACACGGTATTCGCCCAGCTTCAGGATGCCAGGCAGAGAGCTATTCAGGACACGGAAAGGACACGGCAGATTAGCCTTAAGTTCTCCATATACCTATTCCTGTCCCTGCTCATCGGCGCGTTTATCGCAAGCGCTGCTGCCGCACTCGGAGGCGGGCGCAGAGAGGCATATTAACCCGCTATGATTACCCCCGCGTCCATAACTCTGGCAACAGGCGATCCGGACCATTATTGTGCGCTGCATGATCGATAGGCGGGATGCGTTCAGGGTGTAGGCCTAACTGAAAACCTTGATCTTATGCCTGATTCGTGCTTTTCTTGCTGTTGTTCATCCAACCAAAAAGGAAGGTACCATGAAAGCAGCGACCAAAAAGAAAAGCAAACCCGCTACCGCCACCGTCCGTCCCGTCAAGGAAAGATTGACAAAATCCGCCTTGCTCGGACTGATTGCCGAGAGAACCGATCTGAGCCGCAGCCAGGTGTCCGAGGTCATTAGCACGCTGGAACACCTGATATACGGTTCGGTACATCCGAACGGTTCGGGGGAATTCATCCTTCCCGGCGTCCTGAAGATAACGCTGCGCAAAGTTCCCGCGCGCAAGGCCGGAACGCTCATCCGCAACCCGGCTACCGGAGAAATGATGAAAGCCGCCGCAAAGCCTGCATCCGTGCGGGTGAAAGTGCGCGCCCTTTCCAAGCTGAAAGCGGCAGCTGTCTAGAGTAATGAGAATTGAGCGGGCAGAGTTGAGTTAACGGTATTTACTCAACTCTGAACTCTCAACTCCAACCACTAATTTCTTGCATTCTCCCAAATAATGCATATAATCGCGCTCCTTTTTGAATATATCGGGAGAATGAATCAATGGCACGCGTTACTGTAGAAGACTGCATCGTACATGTACCCAACCGTTTTGAACTGGTGGTTCTGGCCGCTCACCGCGCCAAACAGATCGCTTCCGGATCGCAGCCGACCCTGGATCGCGACAACGACAAGGACGCGGTGATTTCCCTGCGCGAAATAGCGGACAGAACGATCGATCTTGATGCTGCGAAGGAAGATATTGTGCAGTCGTTCCGCAAAAAGCAGATGATTGAAAACGCAGCGAAACCGGCTGCTAAGGGCAGTGAAGAAATACAGGAAATGCTGGCAACGGAAGGCGGCGCGAGCACCGATGACGTATCGGAACATCTTTCCGTAGGCGTACAGGGTAAATCCGGCCTTTCTTTTGAGACCGACAACGTCGACGTAGAAGACTAATCCATACTGCCCCATACTACAGTTATCTTGCTAAATTCCCCTGTCCCAAATAATATAGAGCCATTTGGGATATGAAATTAGGATTTAAGACAACTTTTGGAGATCTTTACTCGCGTGAAGGGCTGGTGAAGCTTGATGCCCGCTTCGTAGAAGGGCTTAAGAATCATCATGTCGGCCTGCATAACCGGCTGACAGCGGCGCGGCTGACCCCCCAAAGTCTTCCGGATAAGGAACATTCACAGCTTATCATTGACCTCGCACCGCACGTGGAAGACTTCATCGCGGAATTATTTAACGTCCGCACTGAATTAGCTACTCTCAAAGAAAAACATTTTGACCTCGCACCGCTTTACAGCTGCAAGCGCTTGTTCGTCCAGCGCAAGGCGGCGAAATCGATCTCCGCCGAAGGAGCTGCGAAATTGGACGGCAAAGAACTGGAGAAAAAATTAAGTGCGTGGATAGGTGGAGGAGCATTAGCGACGCCTCCTTTTAATATAATAAATTTCTTCGAGCTCCCCTTCGCCCGCTCCGTCATGCGCTGGCTCGATGCGCCGGAGAAATATGAGGCGAAATTGCGCATTGCCACCGAATATGCCGCATGGGCAGTGCACAGTGAGGAAGGGAAGAAGCAACATAAATCCGGTATCCTGTTCAAAGTCCCGCGTAAGTTGGATCCCCACCATCTTGTGCCCTATGAAACGGAATTGAAAGACGGGGTCACCGTGCTGAAAGCAGCCGCTTCTCACAGGCGCCCGCGCGAAGGCTTCGCCCTGACCGATGAAGGCATAGCGCTCGCAAAAGCTCTTGATGAAACCAACTACTGTATCTGGTGCCACAATCAGGGCAAGGATTCCTGCTCGAAGGGAATGAAGGAAACGGCGAGAGTGGAAAATACAGTGGCCAGTGAGAAAAACTCTCATCCCTCAATTCTCGGCTCTAATCACTCTGTTTTTAAGAAAAATTCGTTGGACATCCCCCTCGCCGGTTGCCCGCTCGAGGAAAAAATCTCCGAGATGAATTTCCTGAAGAGCGAAGGCATTCCCGTGGGCGCGCTCGCCACCGTCATTATCGATAATCCCATGTGCGCCGGAACCGGACACCGCATCTGCAACGACTGCATGAAAAGCTGCATCTACCAGAAGCAGGAGCCGGTGAATATCCCGCAGGCCGAAACCCGCACGCTCATGGATGTGCTTGAGCTGCCATACGGCTTTGAAATCTACTCTCTGCTCACACGCTGGAACCCGCTTAATCTTGAACGCCCGCTTCCAAAGCCCGGCAGTGGCTGCAAAGTGCTGGTTGCAGGACTGGGGCCCGCCGGATACACGCTTGCACACCACCTGATGAATGACGGCCATACCGTCGTCGGCATCGACGGCCTGAAGATCGAGCCGTTGCCGGAAGCAATTTCCGGCGTCACTCCCGCTGGAACGAGGGTGGGTTTCGAGCCGATACGGGATGTAAAAGAATTGTTTGAGAAACTGGACGAGCGGATTTTATACGGCTTCGGCGGCGTCGCCGAATATGGCATTACCGTGCGCTGGGACAAGAATTTCCTGAAAGTCATCCGCCTGCTGCTGGAACGACGCAATAACTTCTCCATGTTCGGAGGAGTACGATTCGGCGGCACCTTAACGGTAGAATCCGCCTGGCGGCTCGGCTTTGATCATATTGCGCTCTGTATGGGCGCGGGACGGCCCACTATCATCAATATACCCAACGGTCTCGCTCGTGGCGTACGCACTGCATCCGATTTCCTGATGGCCTTGCAGCTAAGCGGCGCGGCGAAGCAGGATTCCATCGCCAACCTGCAGCTGCGCCTTCCAATCGTGGTAATCGGCGGTGGCCTGACCGCCATTGACACCGCAACGGAATCGCTCGCCTATTATCCGGTGCAGGTGGAAAAATTCCTGTCGCGCTATGAAATTCTTGTGAAGGAAAAAGGCGAAAGCGCCGTGCGCGCCGGATGGAGCGAGGAAGAAAGTGAAATCGCGGAAGAATTTATACGCCATGCGCAGGCCATCCGCGAAGAGCGCAGGAAAGCGCACCCGGATATAGGCCGGTTATTGGACAGCTGGGGCGGCGTAAAACTCGTCTACCGCAAACGCTTGATCGATTCCCCATCCTACCGTCTGAATCACGAGGAAGTGGAAAAAGCCTTCGAGGAGGGAATCGGGTTTGTCGAAAATCTTGAGCCAGAGGCGGTTGAGGTGGATAAATATGGGCATGCCTGCGCAATCAAGTTTGGTTGCAGGGGGCAGGGGACAGGGGGCAAGGAAGAAAAGAGCAACGAGCATGCAACTTTTACCCTCCCCGCCTGCTCCATCCTGATCGCAGCCGGAACGAATCCCAACACCGTGCTGCAACGCGAAGACCCGGAACGTATTTCATTGCACGGAAAATATTTTCAGGCAGTGGACGAAGAAGGCAGACCGGTTTCGCCTGAGAAAGTCTCCAAGCCCTCCGCGCCGCACGTGCTGATGTCGGTAGAAAAAGATGGCCGCGCGATCAGTTTCTTTGGCGATCTGCACCCTTCTTACGCAGGCAACGTGGTCAAGGCGATGGGCAGCGCCAAGCAGGGATATCCTGTGGTATCGCAAATGCTTGCAAAAAGAAGCAGCCAGTGGCCAGCGGCCAGTGATCAGTTTCTGGAAACCATAAACAAAGAATTACGGGCAACTGTGCATGATGTCATCAGGCTTACATCCAACATTGTGGAAGTCGTGGTCAAGGCCCCGCTTGCTGCACAACAATTCGAACCCGGACAATTTTACCGCCTCCAGAATTTTGAGGCGAATGCATTGAAACTGACCACTGATCACTGGCCACTGGCCACTACCCTCGCCATGGAAGGCCTTGCCCTGACAGGCGCATGGGTGGACAAGGAGGAAGGGTTGCTATCCGCCATCGCGCTGGAGATGGGTGGATCGTCTGATCTCTGTGCTCACCTTAAAAAGGGTGAACCGCTGGTGCTCATGGGCCCGACAGGCGCCGCAACGGAAATCCCGCATAATAAGAACATCCTGCTGGTTGGAGGCGGGCTTGGCAACGCAGTGCTGTTTTCCATTGGCCGGACCGCGCGCGAACGCGGCAGCAAGGTGCTTTACTTCGCTGGGTATAAAAAACCATCGGACAGATATAAGGTTGAGGAAATCGAGAAGGCTTCCGATGTCATCGTCTGGTGCTGTGATGAGATGTCGGAGTTTAAGCCATCCCGCCCGGATGATAAAACATTCCATGGGAACATCGTACAGGCCATGCTTGCCTACGCGGAAGACAGAATCGGCCATCAGCCGATCAAGATGAGCGACATTGATCATGTTGTCGTCATCGGTTCGGACAGGATGATGGCGGCGGTCGCAAAAGCGCGCCATAACGAATTAAGGCGATACATGAAGAAAGATCATATCGCCATTGGCAGCATCAACTCGCCCATGCAATGCATGATGAAGGAGATCTGCGCGCAGTGCCTGCAGCAGCATGTGGATCCGCATACAGGCGAAATAGTTTATGTATATTCATGCTTTAACCAGGATCAATTACTTGACAATGTATCGTTTACGTTTCTAAATGAAAGACTGAAGCAGAATTCTGTACAGGAGAAACTGACAGCCGGGTGGATCGAATTTTGCTTGGGACATATGGTCAATCAGCATTTATCGGTTAACGGCAGTACATCAGAATGAATACCAAGGGTCCAAAAGATACGCCAGATAACAAGCCGCCCGCAGGTAATGTTCCTGAACCTCTCCCTTCTGCCGGCCCCGGATCCGATGTGGACAGCGTGACGAAAAAGCCGCTGCGTATTGGCGATAAGCTCATTGCGCTCGGCCTCATCTCCAAAGACCAGTTGCAGATCGCGCTGCAGGAGCAGAAAAACACCAAGAAACTGCTCGGCACCATCCTTGTCGAGATGGGCTTCGTCACGGAAAGTACGCTGGGCGAGGTGCTTGCCGAATCTGCCGGCGCGCAGAAATTCGACCCCAAAACCACAATGCTTGATGCTTCCGTTATCAGGCATATTCCGAAAGATCTGGCGGCGCGCCACAAGGTGATGGCCGTCTCCTTTGAGAACGGTGAAGTGCATCTTGCCATGGCGGACGTCTACAACATCCTCGCTATCGACCAGGTGCGCCGCAATTTCCCCAAGGGCACGAAAATCGTTCCGATGTTCTGCACCGAAACGGAGATCATGGAGCTGATCGACCAGTATTACGAATACGAAATGTCGATCGACGGCATCCTGCGTGAAATCGAGACCGGCATACGGGAAAAGACAACGCATCTCGACGGCAGGCAGGAAGGCTATATCAACCCGACGGTGCGCCTCGTGAACTCCCTGCTGATCGACGCGATAAAGAACAACGCCTCCGACATCCACTTCGAACCGGAAGGCGCGTTCCTGCGCCTGCGCTACCGCATCGACGGACAGATGACCCAGGTGAGGAGCTTCCACCGCGATTACTGGAGCGCCATGCTGGTGCGCGTCAAGATCATGTCGGGCATGAACATCGCGGAAACCCGTAACCCGCAGGACGGACGCATTTCCTATAACGTCATGGGCCGCGAAGTCGACTTCCGCGTGGCGACGCAACCCACCGTGCATGGCGAGAACGTAGTCATGCGCCTTCTCGACAAGGCCCATTCACTCGTGCCGCTTGAAAACCTCGGCTTCAGCGATCATAACATCCGCCTGCTCAAGAAGCTCATCAAGCGCCCCGAAGGCATCGTCATCGTCACCGGCCCGACCGGAAGCGGTAAAACCACCACGCTTTATTCGGTGCTGAGCTACATCAACTCCATCGACGTCAATATCATGACGCTTGAGGATCCGGTGGAATACCAGCTGCCGCTCATCCGCCAGAGCAGCGTGCGCGAAGGTTCGATCGACTTCCAGCACGGCATCAAGTCGCTCATGCGCCAGGACCCGGATATCATCTTCGTCGGCGAAGTGCGCGACGAGGAAACCGCCATCATGGCGGTGCGCGCCGCGCTTACCGGCCACCAGGTCTATACCACGCTCCACACCAACGACTCCATCGGGGCCATACCGCGCTTAAGCGATATCGGCGTGCCACCGCATCTGCTCGCCGGATCGCTTATCTGCTCCATCGCGCAGCGCCTCGCGCGCAAGCTCTGCATCCATTGCAGGAGAGCCCGTCCCGCCACGCGCGACGAATGCGCCATCATGGACTGCAACCCCGACGATCCGCCGACCGTCTATGATCCGGTGGGTTGCGATAAGTGCAAAAGAAAGGGGTATAAGGGGCGCGTCGCCATCACGGAAATCCTGCGCATCGACGAGGGCATGGACGAGCTTGTCTCCACCCGCGCCACCCGCAACCAGATCATGGATTACGCGCTCGATAACGGCTTCATCCCCATGGCGATGGACGGCATAGACAAGGTGCTCATGGGTGAGATCGACCTGCAGGAGCTTATCAGCACCATCGACCTGACGGACAGGCTCGTATAATGCCCGAACTGCCGGAAGTGGAAACCGTATGCCGCGGCCTTGCGGAAAATATCGTTGGAAAAAAGATTACCAGTGTCTTAGCCAGACGGAGAAACCTGCGCGTGCCCCTGCCGGAGAATTTCGCGAAAGCGCTTACAAACCGCAAAGTGACGGGAATTACGCGACGGGCGAAATACATTCTTATCCATCTGGATAATGAACAGATATGCGTTGTCCATCTTGGCATGAGCGGCAGCCTGGTATTGCATGACAGTCCGCCGGAAAGTTTCCGTAAGCATGATCATGTGATTATGGAATTTACCCCATATAAACTGATGGTATTTCACGACCCACGCCGTTTCGGCCTGATGTCGCTCACTACGCAAAAAACCATCAAAAGCGATAAAATATTTTCAGGGCTAGGCGGCGAACCGCTGGATGACGCAATGGACGCCCCGCGTTTTTATGCATTATTACAATCCTCCAAAGCACCTGTAAAATCGGTGATCATGGATCAGAGCAAAATCGTGGGAGTAGGCAATATCTACGCCTGCGAAGCCTTATTTAAGGCAGGCATACACCCCGCAAGACCCGCCAATCAGGTGACAAGGAAAGAAGCCGGACTGCTTATCAGAAGCATCAAGAAAGTGCTCCAAGAGGCCATCAAATCCGGCGGATCGACGCTGCGCGACTATGTCCGCTCCTCCGGCGAAATGGGCTATTTCCAGCACCATTTCAATGTCTACGGGCACGCAAAACAACCCTGCCCCGCCTGTAAAACCCCCATTTCCACCCTCCGCCAGTCAGGCCGCAGCACGTTTTTCTGCAAGAACTGCCAGAGATAAATACGTCTAACGCCCTGCGCGGCCAATGATTTTACGATAAAGATTAAGCGGTTACAAGTCACCCAACCGGCAGGATAGCCGGAACCATTTGTATTATAATCTATTTCCAGCCATTCATGCGGGAATTATACCTGTCATAAACAATTCACACTATTTCCAGAGGATTATGATAAAATTATAGGTAATTAGGATAGTTTATGGCGCATGATGTCTTTGAACAGATTTTAGAATCAGTCGAACATGGTTTCCAGATGTATAAGGAAATCTTCAAGACTGCTTTTTTAGGACTCTGCAAGGGGATAAAAGAGGGCGCGATGAATTTTAAGAATGCATTGGCTGATAAATGTGCGCAAGGCGTCCGATTATTTGAATCAAAAATAAAAGCGCCAGAAGGTATAAAACATAAAATATCCAAGCCGCCAAGACAGCTGTTTCATGAACAGAACGCGCAGGTAGGCGTAAATCACCAGGTAGAGCTGGGGACGCAATTTAGTGATCACGAAAAAGCAATGCTTGCGGGAATAAAACAATCATTAGCCAAATATGGTTCTCAAGGTCTTATAAATGGCGCGCATGACGGAGTAAAGGCTATGGAAGAACCTAAAATTCAATACCATGGCAGCACTTTTAACGGAGCGACAGTTGCTCCTACTGCCGCACCTGCCGCTACAGGCCATCAATTAGCGGCTGCCGGTATAGGACGTTAGCCCTATAAGTCAAAACACCCATTGCATAATCGGCGCAGTAATCGTATTAACAAGCGCATCTCGTCATTGCTTCGCTACGCTCGCAATGACGCCTGAAATATATTACTGAAGGATTATGACCAAAATCACCCGCGCCCTGCTTTCCGTTTCCGATAAGACCGGCATCATCGAATTTGCCCGGTTTCTGGCCAGCCGGAACATCGAAATACTTTCCACCGGCGGTACCGCCAAAGCATTGAAAGACGCAGGGATTGCGGTGAGGGAAGTCTCCGAACATACGGAATTTCCCGAAATGCTGGACGGCAGGGTGAAGACGCTGCACCCCAAAATCCACGGCGGACTGCTGGGACGGCGTGGAGTCAAAGAACACGAATTGGCAATGAAGGAACACAATATCGCCCCCATCGATCTGGTCGTCATCAATCTCTATCCCTTCGAAGCCACCGTCACCAAGGACGCGGACTACGACGCCTGCATCGAGAACATCGACATAGGCGGCCCGGCAATGTTGCGCTCCGCCGCCAAGAATCACGAAAGCGTGACGGTGATCACCGAACCCTCCGACTACGCGCCGGTCATGGAGGAAATAAAACAAAATGGAAATACTACTCTCGCCACCCGCAAGAAACTCGCCGCCAAGGCCTATGCGCGCACCGCCGCCTATGACGCCGCCATCAGCCGCTGGTTTGCAACAGGGCTGCAGGCCTTCCCCGAGTATATGAGCACCGGCAGGCTCAGGCAGATGCTGCGTTACGGCGAGAACCCCCATCAGAAAGCGGCTTTCTATATTTATGATAATGCGCCCTTCGGCATCGGCACCGCGCGTCAGATTCAGGGCAAGGAACTCAGCTATAACAATATCAACGATACGGATGCCGCTTTCGAACTGGTAAGCGAATTTTCCGATCCCGCCATTGCCATCATCAAGCACGCCAATCCCTGTGGCGTTGCTATTGGAAAGAATATTATGGAAGCCTACAAGAAAGCCCTGGCCTGTGACCCGGTAAGCGCTTACGGCGGCATTATCGCAGCAAACCGCAAGCTCGACGCCGCAACGGTGGAGGCCATCGGCAGCCTTTTCGCCGAAGTGATCATCGCTCCCGATGCCGAAGATGAAGCAATGAAAATGCTTGAAAAAAAGAAGAATTTGCGCCTTCTGCTCACCGGCGGGATGCCCGCTCCCGCACAAAGCTACATGGTGAAAACCGTTTCAGGCGGCTTCCTGTTCCAGGAGCAGGACAGCGCGCACGTGACAGCGCAGGATATAAAGACCGTAAGCACGCGCAAGCCGACAGACGCCGAGTTGCACGACATGCTGTTCGCCTTCACGGTCGCCAAGCACGTGAAATCAAATGCCATTGTCATCGCGAAGGATCAAGCGACGGTAGGCATTGGAGCGGGCCAGATGAGCCGGGTGGACAGCGTGCGCATCGCCTGCTGGAAAGCGGAAGAAGCGAAGCTCTCTACGCAAGGCGCGGTGCTTGCGTCCGATGCCTTCTTCCCGTTTGATGACAACGTGCACAATGCGGCGAAAGCCGGTATTGCTGCGCTGATTCAACCCGGCGGCTCCATCCGGGATGAGGAAGTCATCAAAGCCGCCGACAGTTATAATATGGCAATGGTATTCACCGGTATCAGGCATTTCCGACACTAAAGCCTTGTACAACCTATAAGCGTCTTTTTTGCTATTAACTCCTGGCAAAATTCCTATATATATAGAATTAGCCTTGAAAATTACATCAATTATAGGTAGTAAATATTTTCAGTATAGATGCAATCCAGCAAAAGGGCTTTCATGCTTTCTTTTACGCCTGAACGCATATTTAGGTTTAAGAAAAGCCCTCTCCTTGCCTGCCTCCTGTTCTTATCTTTACCGCCTTATTCGCTGGCCACAGCCACAGATGCCTTGGATCTTCCCACCGGGTCCAAAACCCTGTTCCTCGTAAACGATTGCGTCATAGGCACAGTGTCGAAGCCGCACGTGGAAATCTATTACAGCCAGGAAGCCGCGCATATCAGCTTCGAACCGGCTTTTCTGATGCTGGTGAAACAGATATGATCCGGGCGATTGATATGAAGATAACACGTGGTTTTGCTTGCTTCCTGACCTTCACTGCCATCATTGCAGCCCATGATGAGCCGGCATGCGCCCAACTGATTGATTATGGATCGCTGCAATCCCTGTTCGGCGAGCCGGTCACCAGCAGCGCCACCGGCACGCCCCAGCGCGCAAGCGACGTACCGGCCAACATGACCATCATCACCGCGGAGGATATCCGCCGCTCCGGCGTGCGCAATATTCCGCAGATTATCGGCATGTATGTGCCCGGCACCGACATCTTTCAGTCCGGTGTGAATGCTTTTGACGTTGGCATACGCGGTTACCAGCAGCCCTTTCAGCCCCGCCTGCTGGTGCTGGTCGACGGACGGCAGGTATTTATTGACGACTACTCGCGCACGGCCTGGGAAAATATCCCCGTCAACATAGATGATATACGCCAGATCGAAGTGGTAAAGGGAGCGAGCTCCGCCCTGTTCGGCTCAAACGCCTCCGGCGGCGTGGTCAACATCATCACCTACAGCCCCATCTATGACAACGACCGGACAGCCGCAGCCGGGTTCGGCACGCAGAATGAACGTTTTGCAGACGCGACCATGACTGCGAAAGCAGGTACTATAGGCAATATAAAAATAAGCGGCGGCGCGATGAGCGCAAATGAATTCGATACGGACAGGAACAACCCGTCCGATCCAATCATTTATAATCCCATGCACCGCTACATATTGGAAAGCTCTGTATTTCAGGTTTCACCCAACCTGCAGGCCACTACCGAAGCGACTTATTCCGAAAGCAGGGAAAATACGCAGCAACCGGATTTTAACGGCCGTTCCGCCGAAGACATCTCTTCCTACTCCGCCCGCGCCGGTTTCGTATGGCAATCCGGATACGGCCTGATAACCAGTGACAACTATCTGAACCACTCTTATGTCACCAGCACCGTTAAGGGGATTGCCTATCCCCAGGCGACGGATCTGGTGGTGAGCAGGCTGCAGGATCAATTTAAAGTCGGGACGGATAATACGTTGCGCGCTGCGCTGGAATACCGGCATAAATATTTCAATGACGCCAACATCCCGCAGTCCTTTCCCCAGTCACCCCGGTTTGATGAGAATGTCTATGCGGCGGATGGCAGCTGGCTCTGGCAGTTGAACAACAGGCTATCCTGGACCAATGCCCTGCGTTTTGAGCATCAGGATGCGGAACAGACCGGACAGCTTTTCCCTGACGCATTTTACAGCAACGCGGATTATGATCATGTAATAAATAACCTGAGCATCAACTCCGGCATCACCTATAAAGCGACCGACATGGATACCGTTCGCGCGACCTATGGCCGGGGCGTCCAGTTGCCAGCCTTTATCCAGAGCAGTGAAAACATACTCGCCTTTATTTCCCCTAATATCTATTATGATCTGGAAGGCAACCCGCATCTGAAGCCCACTATCGTCCAGAATTATGAACTGGATTACGATCATCAGTTGCCCGAAATATATTCGACCATGAAATTCGCGGCTTATTACCAGATGAACCAGGATATCATCTCGTTTTTCTCTAATATCGGCCCGACACGCGTCATAGGGGGTAATGCCTTCATCCTGGCGCAAAGCGACAATGTAGGAAACAGCCAGGGATGGGGTGGAGAAGTGGAACTCAAAGGCGGTAGCCCTTCCGGCTTCCGCTGGGATGCAAGTTACAGCTACGCGCGCGATGTGGACTCCAGCGGCGTGGCGCAGGGCCTGGGGTATGACGGCTCCACTCCCGCCCATCATTTTCGCCTGCTTAGCGGCTATACCAAAGGCGCGTGGGAATTCGACGCGAATGGCCAGCTGGTTTCATCTTCCTATATGCTGCACAGCCTGGATGGCGGGATAACGCGCATTCCAAACCCGGTCGGGGGCTACTTCACGCTCGGGAGCCGCATCGGCTATGCGCTCACCGACAATCTTACCCTCGCCCTGTCCGGCGCAAACCTGACCCGCGCCAATACGCAGGAAAGCCCTTTCCCGGCGATAGAACGGCAGGCTTTCCTAAGCCTTACCGGGAGATTTTAAGAGAATAGCAAGTGACTATTTGCGAATCTTGGCGTATGGACGTTAGCCATGATTCACTCTTATCAGGAAATATCCGGCAACTGGTTCCGGCAATTGCGCGACCGCATATGCGAGGCTTTCGAGTCGCTTGAAGATGAGCTTGCGGGCACGTACAGTGAACGCAGGCCCGGAAGCTTTGAGCGCAAACCCTGGCAGCGCGAGGGCGGTGGTGGCGGAGAAATGTCGCTCATGCATGGGCGCGTGTTTGAAAAAGTCGGCGTGAACATCTCCACCGTACACGGCGAATTTTCCGAAACCATGCGCAAGGAGATTCCGGGCGCAAATGAAAAGCCTTATTTCTGGGCAAGCGGCATATCGCTTGTCGCCCATATGCAGTCCCCGCTCGTACCCGCCGTGCATATGAATACGCGGATGATAGTACTTAGTAATCAGCGGCCTGCGGCCAGTGATCAGGCCGCAGATCATAGGCCACAGGTCACAAAAACTCCTAAACACTGGTTCGGCGGCGGCGCTGATCTCACCCCCATGTTTGCGGACGAAAATGACACCAGGGATTTTCATGCCGCCTTCAAAGCCGCATGCGACAAATTCTCTCCCGAATATTACGGAAAATATAAAAAATGGTGCGACGAGTATTTTTACCTGAAACACCGCAACGAACCGCGTGGCGTGGGCGGTATCTTCTATGACTATCTCAATACGGAAGACCTGGAAAAGGATTTCGCCTTCACAAAAGAAGTCGGCGAGACTTTCCACCGTATCTATCCGGAAATCGTCCGCCGCCATATGAATAAACCGTGGACTGCGGCGCAGCGCGAGCGCCAGCTGGTAAAACGCGGGCGTTATGCGGAATTCAACCTGCTCTATGATCGCGGCACCCGATTTGGCCTGATGACAGGCGGCAACACGGAAGCGATCCTGATGTCCCTGCCGCCGGAAGTGAAATGGCCGTAGATTATATTGGAGGAGCGTTACAGCGACGGCTATGAGCCTTCAGCCCCGTGGGAGCGCAATTAAATTACACCCTAAACCAGCTCGTCTTCGTCTTTGGCTGAATCTTTCACCGGATGGGCAGGCTTCTTGTAGACGAATCGCAGTTCGTCATCCTTTACATCGATCTGCACTTCCCCGCCCTTGGCGAGTTTGCCGAACAGCACTTCATCCGCAAGCTGCTTCTTGATTTTCTCGGCAATCAGACGGGCGAGCGGACGCGCGCCGTTCTGGCGGTCGTAGCCTTTGTCGCCAAGCCATGTGCGGGTGGCATCGGTCAGCACGATGGACACATTGCGCTCGGAAAGCTGCGCTTCCAGCTTGGCCACAAACTTGTCCACTACTTTCTGGATGACTTCCAGCGTGAGGTGATCGAAGCCGATGATGGCATCAAGGCGGTTGCGGAATTCCGGCATGAAGGAGCGGTTGATCGCGTCCTTGTCCTCGCCTTCGCGATCAGTGCGGCCGAACCCGATGGCGGGCTTGTTCATGTCGAACGCGCCTGCGTTGCTGGTCATGATGAGAACAACGTTGCGGAAATCCACGGTTTTGCCGTTATTGTCGGTCAGCTTGCCGTAGTCCATGACCTGCAGCAGCAGGTTGTAAATGTCCGGGTGCGCCTTTTCGATTTCGTCGAGCAGCACCACTGCATACGGCGTCTTGTCCACGGCGTCGGTCAGGAGTCCACCCTGATCGAACCCGACATATCCCGGAGGCGCGCCGATGAGACGCGATACCGCATGCTTTTCCATATATTCCGACATATCGAAGCGGATGAGCTCCATGCCCATGACCTTGGCAAGCTGCGCGGCGACTTCAGTCTTGCCGACGCCGGTCGGACCGGTGAAAAGGTAGTTGCCGATGGGCTTGCCTTCTTCGCGCAGCCCGGCACGCGACATCTTGATGGCGCTTGCAAGCGATTCGATGGCCTTATCCTGCCCGAACACGCTGAGCTTGAGGTTCTTCTCCAGGTTACGCAGCGCCTCGGCGTCGTCCATGCTGATGGATTTCGCGGGCATGCGCGCAACCTTGGCAACGATGTCCTCAATCTCGCGCGCGGTGATCGTCTTCCGGCGCTTGGATTCCGGCACCAGCATCTGGGCGGCCCCGGCTTCGTCCAGCACGTCAATCGCCTTGTCCGGCAGCTTGCGGTCGTGGATGTAGCGGTGCGAAAGCTCGACGGCGGCCTTGATGGCGCTTGCCGTATAGCGCACGTTGTGATGCGATTCGTAGTAAGGTTTCAGCCCGCGCAGTATCTTGACGGTATTATCAACGCTCGGCTCGGCGACGTCCACTTTCTGGAAGCGGCGCGCAAGGGCGCGATCTTTCTCGATATAATTGCGGTATTCCTTGTAGGTGGTGGAGCCGATGCAGCGGAAAGCGCCGCGCGCCAGCGCCGGTTTCAGCAGGTTGCACGCATCGAGCGCGCCGCCGCTCGTCGAGCCTGCGCCGACGATGGAATGCATTTCGTCAATGAACAGTATCGCGCCGGGAAGCTTCTCGATTTCCTTGATGACGCCCTTCATGCGTTCCTCGAAATCGCCGCGGTAGCGCGTGCCCGCAAGCAGGCTGCCCATGTCAAGCGAGAAGATGACCGCGTTCTTAAGCACCTCCGGAACCTCGTTGCGCACGATGCGAAGCGCCAGCCCTTCGGCAATCGCCGTCTTGCCGACGCCCGATTCACCCACGTAAAGCGGGTTGTTCTTATTGCGGCGGCAGAGAATCTGTATGGTGCGCTCGATTTCCTCCTCGCGCCCGACCAGAATGTCGATCTTGCCCGAAGCCGCCTTGCGGTTCAGGTTGACGCAGTAATGGCTGATCGGATCGGCATGGCCGTCTTTCTCCTTGCCTCCCGTGGAAGTGGCGGCGCCCGCGAGGTTTTCCTCGGCTTCTTCCTCGCTGCCGCGCTTGCCGCCCGCGGAAGGGATGCCGCTGCGCTGGAAATCGCCGTATTTCACGATGCCGTGGGAGATATAATTGACGACGTCGAGGCGGTTGATGTCATGTTCCTGCAGGAAATACACCGCATGCGACTCGCGTTCGGAGAAGATGGCGACCAGCACGTTCGCGCCGGTCACCTCGCTCTTGCCCGCGGACTGCACATGGATGGCGGCGCGGTGCACGACGCGCTGGAACCCGGCGGTCGGATGCGCCTCTTCGAGGTCTTCCACGACGAGCGAGGTCAGGTCGTTCTCGAGGAAATCGACCAGCGACTTGCGCAGGTCCGCAATATTGATGCCGCAGCCGCGCATGACGGCGGTGGCGTCCTGATCTTCGGTCAGGGCGAAAAGAAGATGCTCGAGGGTTGCGTATTCATGCTTATAGCTTTTGGCTATGTTTATCGCGTTGTGCAGTGTCTTCTCGAGGTTCTTCGACAGCATATGAATCCCTTCCGGCGTTTATTCCCTTATACCATATCTTATACTCTCAGTATGCCACGCAATGATTAAGAAACTACTAATCAAAACCTGATTTTTAGTTAGCGCGCGCATTTTTTTGTGGATAAAGTGGAGTTATCTGCGGATATTTGAGGAAAATCAGGGTGTTTTTAGCGAGTCGCTCAAAAAGGGGTAGCGGGTTCGGCGCATCATCATGCCGGAGCGAACCCTCACTCTATTTCCTCCCCCTGCAAGGGAAGGGAGATTCCAGGGAAAAGATAGGCCAGAAGACCTGCCGACCGCCCCGCCGGTATGACAGTAACAAGGAACTCAAATTAATTCTGCTGCTTCTTCTTGAGCATGGCGACGATATCGCCGATACGGTTGTCTTCTTTCTTCTCGAGAAACTTTTTCTGCTCGGCACGGATGTCTTTTTTCAAATTTTCTATGCAATTTTCATCGAAGCCGTATTGCTGTTTCATTTCTTCTTTGACGCTTTCAGGCACTTCCTTGTCATAACCGAACTTTAAGATAGTGCCGTAATCTTCAAACACCTTGGGTGTTCCTGATCGGACGGCACGTACAAAATCTTGAAACTTGCTTGGCTTTACGTCAATATAGAGCCAGTATGGCGTGCCATCCGCAGTAACGCCGCGATCCAGCACGGTTATTGCAGAGTAAGCATCCTCAGCCACCAGTTCTGCGGCGGTGAGTTCATCCAATTCGCCATTTTCCTTGAATTTATATGTCATCTAATTCTCACTGTGTTCTTCCCTGTTGCGCTTTTCTTGTTTGAGCTGCGGCATATTGTGCCATACCACTGGGAACAGCAGGACCATTAACCTGGTGGACAACAGTGAGCGCCTTTCTTTCTTCAGGAGCTGGGGGGGCGTTACCTGTCCCGTTAATAGCTTGCTGCCCGGTGAGTGGAGTAGGTGCTGTACCAACTTGCACGTCGTGCGTGGATCTTCCGCCCCTGAGTGCTGCAAGCGCCCCTTGTAGTCCTGCTTTCATGTTTCCAGCAATAGCCTGGACATCCTGAGAAACTGCCCTAGCAAAGTTCTTTGTCGAACCATTGTTATAGAAAGTTTCTGCCGTATTCTTAAAGGCTATATCCCCAAATCCTGCAACAATATGTGTTTGTTCCTCCATCCACCGGGCAGCCCTACCAGCGGCCGCATCCATCCTATGAAAAAGACCAGGCCCGTGAGGTTTTTGTGGTGCTGATGCCCCTTGCTGCTGGGCTTGATGCTGCTGGGGTGCTGGTTGAGCCTGCTGCGGGGCTTGCTGCTGGGGTGCTGCTGGTGCTGGTTGAGCCTGCTGCGGGGCGTTACTGCGCTTTTCCATTTCGGCAACGGATGGGATGCCGTCTTTGTGAAAGTTATTAGCTTCTTTTACACTAATACCATCTAAAACAAAACCGCCATTTTCAATTCTGGCTGTAACTTCCAGTCCTGAAAGGCGGCTTAGGTCCTGTGCTATTTTATTGGCAATATCCTGATTAATCTCTGTTCCGTCCTTCGTATGCCCGGCCTGAATATAGGCTTTGCCGAATTGCGCACGAAAATTTGCAACATCTTGCGATCCCGGATCAATATGATTGCCTCTGAGATTATATATTTGCCCGCCTCTGCTTAAAGATTCACGTGCCCTGGTTTCCGTTTCTGACATAATCTCCGCAAGGGCAAATCTTTGTTCACGGTTCAGCCCCTTTGACATATTGTCTAAAATCTCTCTGAATGCCGCTGCCGCCTCAGGAGTATGTCCCTGACTATATGCTACCGCAGTCATAGCGCCAATATTCTGTGCAGCATCGGTCAGTTCTTTGGGTAAAGCCACATTATGTTTATTTTGTATCTCTATTCACTTGCTGTTGCTGACCAGAGTGTTTAACTCTTGCGCGCCATCACTGGACATAAATTTTTCCGAACGGGACTTTTCAAGGTTAGACATCGCCCTGTGCTGATCCCTCTGCTCTTTAAGCATCTGGGTTGCGGATTTCTTATCGAGTGTTGTACCGTCAAAATCACATAATTGTCCTCCTCTGCTGAGGCTTAGCTCTCCCGCGCCTCGTGTC
>CAYVTI010000007.1:25463-72453 GCA_964454545.1 uncultured Rickettsiales bacterium | reverse complement strand
GCAGCGTCATAAATCGGCGTCTGCTGGCCGCTCGGAATATGTATCGTATACCCGCCTTCGACCCCGTTCAGCATCTCGTTCTTGATGCGTATGTTGGCAAAAGTGCCGCGCATCATGACCTCATGATTTCCGCGCCGCGCGCCGTAAGAATTGAAATCCTGCGGGCTGACGCCATGCTCCATAAGATATCTGGCCGCCGGGCTGTTCTTGGGAATATTGCCCGCCGGAGAAATATGATCGGTGGTAATTGAATCGCCCAAAACGGCAAGAATGCGCGCATTCCTGACATCAGCCACCTTCTGCGTTATACCGCTCTCAAAATACGGAGGATTGCGCACATAAGTGCTTTTTTCGTCCCAGGCGTAGGTCTTGCCTTCCGGAGCATGGATGCTCTGCCACAATGTGTCGCCGCTGAACACGTCGGCGTATTTTATTCTGAACTGTTCCGCCGTGACACATTGCATCACCGCTTCCTGCACCTCGGCATTGCTCGGCCAGATATCTTTCAGGTAAACCGGCTTGCCATCCTTGCCAGTGCCGATGGCATCTTTCACGATGTCTATATTCATGGAGCCTGCGATAGCATAGGCAACGACAAGCATCGGCGAAGCGAGATAGTTCGCCTTCACCAGCTGATGCACGCGTCCTTCGAAATTGCGATTGCCGGACAGCACGGAGGCCACCACGAGGTTATTGTCCTTTATTGCCTTTTCAATAGGATCGAGCAGCGGGCCGGAATTGCCGATACAGGTCGTGCAGCCGTAACCCACGAGATAAAATCCCAGCGCGTCCAGTTCCTTATCGAGACCGGAGCGGGCAAGATATTCGGTCACGACTTTCGATCCCGGCGCGAGCGATGTCTTCACCCATGGTTTTGCCTTGATTCCTAATGCATTGGCTTTGCGCGCAACCAGCCCCGCGCCTATCATGACATAAGGGTTAGACGTATTGGTGCAGCTTGTGATCGCGGCGATGACTATAGAGCCGTGCTGCAGGGTGAAATCCATGTTTTCCACTTTGACGGGCTTGGAGGGAGCGCCGGTCGTATTAAGAGACGGCAGGCTGTCGGCAAAAGATTTCGTGGCGACGGCAAGCGAAACCCGGTCTTGCGGACGCTTAGGCCCAGCGATACTCGCTTCCACCGTTGCCATATCGAGCGACAAGGTATCGCTGAATATCGCCTGCGCGTAATCGTCGCCGCGCCACATGCCTTGCGCTTTCGTATATAGCTCCACGAGCTTTATGCGCTCACTGTCGCGGCTGGTCAGTTGAAGGTAAGTGATGGTTTCGTTATCCACGGGGAAAATACCGCAGGTCGCACCGTATTCCGGCGCCATATTAGCAATGGTCGCGCGATCGGCAAGCGGCAGGTAATCTAATCCCGCGCCATAAAACTCAACGAATTTACCGACCACGCCCTTTTTGCGCAGCATGTTGGTGACGGTGAGCACGAGATCGGTCGCGGTGATACCTTCCCTGAGCTTTCCTTTCAGTTCAAATCCTACCACTTCAGGGATAAGCATGGAGACCGGCTGGCCGAGCATCGCGGCTTCCGCCTCGATACCGCCGACACCCCAGCCGAGCACGCCCAGGCCGTTGATCATAGTGGTATGGGAGTCGGTTCCCACCAGCGTATCCGGATAGGCCACCTTGTCATTCACCCAGACGACCTGTGCAAGATATTCAAGATTCACCTGATGGCATATGCCGGTTCCGGGAGGCACTACGCGGAAATTATTGAACGCCTTCTGTCCCCAGCGCAGGAATGAATAACGCTCCCCGTTGCGCTCCATCTCCAGTTTCACATTTCCTTCAAATGCTTTCGGATTGCCGTAATAATCCACCTGCACCGAATGATCGATCACCAGATCCACCGGGGAAAGCGGGTTAATGATTTCCGGATTGCTCCCGGATTTCTTCACCGCGTCGCGCATGGCCGCCAGGTCAACCACAGCCGGAACGCCGGTAAAATCCTGCATGAGGACACGCGCAGGACGGTAGGCGATCTCACGCTCGGATGTCTTGTCCCTGAGCCAGTCCGCAAAAGCCTTAATATCTTCAACCGTTACGCTTTTTCCATCTTCATGGCGCAGCAGGTTCTCAAGAAGGATCTTTAAAGAAAACGGCAGGCGGGAGAAGTCGCTGCCTAAGGCCTTGCCGGCTTCAGTGATGCTGAAATACTGGTATTCCTTACCATCAACGCTTAATGTTTTTTTTGTCTTCAGCGTATCGTTCGTTACGTGTTTCATCATATGACTCCGACCTGTTTAAGAAAGGTGAATGTTTCTACAGCATGTTTATTAACAAATTCTTACCACACTCCAAATTAAATTTTCATAGTGTATATTAACGGCTGATTGGCTTGAACTTGATGCGGTGAGGCGTTATCTCGCCGCCCGTACGCCGTTTGTAATCTTCCTCATAATCCTGATAGTTGCCCTCGAACCACTCTACATGACTATCGCCTTCAAATGCAAGGATATGTGTCGCGATACGATCGAGAAACCAGCGATCGTGGCTGATGATGACCGCGCACCCCGCGAAATCGGCCAGCGCTTCCTCAAGCGCACGAAGCGTTTCCACATCCAGATCATTGGTCGGCTCGTCGAGCAGCAGGACATTCGCGCCGGATCTCAGCATCTTCGCCAGATGGACGCGATTGCGCTCACCGCCGGAAAGCATGCCGACTTTTTTCTGCTGATCGGCGCCTTTGAAATTAAACGATGCGCAATAAGCGCGGCTTTTCACCGTCTGCTTGCCCAGTTCGATATCTTCCTTGCCGCCGGAAATTTCCTCCCACACAGTATTCTTGTCATTGAGTGAATCACGGGACTGATCGATATAACCGAGCTTCACCGTATCGCCCACTTTGAATGTACCAGAATCCGGTTTCTCATTCCCGGTAACCATCCGGAATAACGTGGTCTTGCCAGCGCCGTTCGGCCCGATAACACCGACGATGCCGCCTTTGGGCAGTTTGAACGAAAGGCTGTCAATAAGCAACCGATCGCCAAACCCTTTGTTCAGTCCTTCCGCCTCGATCACCAGATCGCCCAGGCGCGGGCCAGCAGGAATGATAATCTGCGCCGTGCCGGGTTGCCTGTCCTTCACCTGCGCAAGCAATGTTTCATACGCCTGCAGACGCGCCTTGCTCTTGGCCTGACGCGCCTTGGGCGACTGACGCACCCATTCAAGTTCTCTTGCCAGCTGCTTCTGGCGGGAAGTCTCTTCCTTTTCTTCCTGCGCTAGGCGTTTTTCCTTCTGTTCCAGCCACTTGGTATAATTACCCTCGTAAGGAACACCTTTGCCACGATCGAGTTCCAGAATCCATCCCGTGACGTTATCGAGGAAATAACGGTCGTGCGTGATCATCACCACGGTGCCGGGATATTTTTCCAGATAATGCTCAAGCCATGCCACCGACTCAGCGTCAAGGTGGTTGGTGGGCTCGTCCAGCAGCAGCATGTCCGGCTTCTCAAGCAGCAGGCGGCAGAGCGCCACGCGGCGCCGTTCGCCGCCGGAGATTTTCGTTACATCCGCATCCGAAGGCGGGCAGCGCAGCGCATCCATGGCAATCTCGATTTCGCGCTCGATTTCCCAGCCGTTGCACGCATCGATCTTTTCCTGCAATGTCCCCTGCTCTTCAATGAGCCTGTTCATTTCATCATCGCCCGTCACTTCGCCGAGCTTCATGCTTACTTCATTGAAACGGTCAAGCAGCGCTTTTTTTTCGCTTAAGCCTTCCATGATATTGCCCATGACATCCTTCTTAGGATCGAGTTTCGGTTCCTGTTCAAGATATCCTATCTTGGTACCTTCCGCCGCCCACGCTTCACCGGTAAAATCCTTGTCGAGTCCCGCCATGATTTTAAGCAAGGTAGATTTACCGGCGCCGTTAGGACCGATAACGCCAATCTTGGCGCCCGGCAGAAACGAGAGCCATATGCCTTCCAGAACTTTTTTACCTCCGGGATATGCTCTGCCCAGATTTTTCATTACATAGATATATTGCGCCATAATTTTCAACTGTCAGGGTTCAGGGATCGGATGCCAGCAGGAGGCTGACACCTGAACACCTAACACCTGAAACCTCTTTATGCAACTTGCCTGTAAGGCTGACCGAAACGCTGTCATGCAAATGTAATAATTTAAGCCACGATTATCAGTATATTGCACCTGCATATGGCAGGATGGAACCAATTCCGTAAGATTATTGCAATTCTGTTAAATTTTAATGACATATCCCCTCTTTTATAGAAAAACCCCCGCCCCAATGCTAAACTGAAAAAATGCATTATTCGTAACAGCTATGGCCCTTTACAACATTACCAACAGCAACTCTGCGCTCATGGCTGTGGAATTCATCCCTGTCTCACAGGGAAACATGACTTTCTTTTACATCCGCGATCCGGAAAAAAAAGAGGAAGTAAGGCGGCAGATCGAGAAACTGGGACAGACGGTCATCTCGGAAGCGTCCGCAGATAACACCCTCACCCTGATTACGCGCGGCGGGAAAAACAAGGAAGAACTTGCCGGAGCGCTTAAGGCTTCCGATTATAATATTGAACTAAACACTCCGAAACACAAGATCAACTGGTGGTCGCTGCGCGGCAATATGAGCAACGTCGGCCAGGTGCTGCAGCTTATCTCCGCATTCAAGGAGCCGAGGCCCACTCCGGAGAGGCCTGTCCGTCCCAAATATTCCGCCGATCAGGGAGCTTTCGCAATTCTCAACCTGGCCGCCAACATGATAAATATCCTGTTCGGAGGACAGAAGGAAAAGGATAAGTACCGCCTTCTCCACGTGAAGGAAAACCTGAACGCGCTTCTGGGCTCTGCCCTGCCAGAAGACGCCACGCCGCCTGATACCGCTATCAGCTATTCCGAAATCACCAAAGAAACGCAACCGCCGCCAACGCTCGGGCAAAGAGCCAACGCATTCATGCGGAGAAACTCCGTGCGCCTGGGAGAAATCGGCCTGCGCGTCCTCGGCTCGCTCGCACTCGTTTTTCCCGCGAAACCCGAACACTGGAAGAAAGTCGGGAACGCTTTTAAGAAAGGCGGGATAGGCGCAGCGGCGACAGCCTCCCTTAATCCCGATAAATTCAACCTCATCAGCGGCACCACGTATCTGATCGGCAAAACCGTAGCCTTCGCCTCCAAAACGCCAGACCCTTACGATCCGAAGCCTAAAAGCGTTCTGGATAGGATACGGGAAAAATATTTCTTCCGCGCCAGTTCGCTTATAGAAATGAGCGCCGCCGGCACGCTGGCCTACGGCAACCTGAAAAAAGACAAGCCTCTGGGCGCATTGGGCGGAGGCATTTTCATGGGCGGATTTGTGACCCGCCTGTTAGCTCCATTTGGCAGCAAACAGCTTGATACAGAGGAAGTATTTGCCTACACGCATGATTTTCTTGCGCGCATGCCGCATGAAAAGCTTCCACAGCTCGTCGCCGAATCAGCGGCGCTATTAAATAAAGATATAGGGGATGAGAGAAAGCTGACTTTCGGCAATATCTATACCCGGCTTACGACTGATTTATACCGGTATCATAATATTGCCTTGGATGATCCCGCTCAAGGCGTCGTTGAAAACGCTCCCTCTCCTGCACAGGCAACTCATAATAAGCCGGTCAAGACAGTGAAAACGGAATTGCGCGAGCCACAGGAATTTAAGAATTCTTCCAGCCAGATGCTCGGCACGATGCAGCCCGGCTCCATGAGCTTTGTTGATAAAATCGCCTTAAGTCCTGACCCTGCCCAGACGATGCAGCAGTCCGGCAATAGTTAGCCCATTTATCAGTTCCTGATATTCTTCGGGATATTACTTATCCTGCACATATGCTTCATTGCGTATTTGTAATGGGCAGGAATTATTCCGTTAATCATGCATGGTGTATAAGCAGGGTAATTAGTGTAGACTTATACAGGAGGTTATTATGCGTTATCCTATTTTATTCACTCTGTTGGCAGCGGTTCTGATACCCCTCATTCCGGTTGCCGCATCCGCCCATGATGACGATGATGACTGGCGCGAGCACAGATGGCATGAGGAAAGGGAATGGTATCACCATCATTACTGGCATGAAAGTCCGTATGTATACGGGATAGCGCCCGCTCCGGCTCCGGTATATTATGGATACTATCCCGCACCGGTCGTTGTAACGCCGCCGCCGGTATATTATGCACCCCCGCCGGTGTATTATGCACCGCCTGTATTTTCCCTAAATTTTGGATTTGGACACTAACCGACATTGCGTATTTGTAATGAAGAGTAGTTGTTCTGACGCCCGTATAAGGTATATAAGGAATATTCAACAAGGAGGTTTTATGCGTAAATATCTGTTCTATAGTCTACTTGCGACGGTTCTCGTTCCGTTTGCGCCAGTGACTGTTTCGGCCCATGATCATGATGACGACCGTGACGAAGGACATCATCACGAACGCGGCTGGGAACGCCACGAGCGAGAGGAGAGGGAATGGCATCACCATCGCCATGTCTACCGCGACAATTACTATATGGAGTATCCGGCATATGCCGTACCAGGGCCGGTCGTGGTGGCGCCGCAGCCTGTTATCGTGGAACCGCCGCCATCATCGCTCAACATCGTGATACCGATACATTAAAACATATGATGCTTGTAAGGGGGCGAGCATAGTTCGTCCCCTTCTCCCCGTGTCGCCTCGCAACTTGAGCCGCGCTATCTCAGGCGGCTTTCAGTTTCAAGGTGCCGGGATCGATGTTTTCACGCCACCACGCGATGGTGTCCTTAATGCCATTATCCAGATTCACTTCCGGTTTCCACCCCAGTTCCGCCTTCGCAAGACTGCAGTCGAGGAAAAGGCTTGTCTTGATAGTCGGCTGGGACAGATCGTGTTTTATGTCAAGCTTCTTGCCTGACGCAGCGACAATCTTATTCACCAGATCCTTGATCGAAACCGCCTTGCCGAGACCGCAATTATAGAGACGGTATCTTTCCGGCTGCTTTTTAATGGCAAGCTCCACAAAGTGCGTGAGATCGTTCACGTGCAGCAGGTCGCGTTCTTCTTCACCCGTTCCCCATACCGTGATCGAATCTTTCGCAGTCATCACCTTGGTGACGGTCGCGCCGAACACATGGCTACGCTCCAGATCGAACTTGTCATGCGCGCCGTAAATATTGGAATGGCGGATGGCGGTGAATTTCGTGTCGCTGATGCCAGCGAAAAATTCACACATTTTCTCGATATAGATCTTGGTATTGCCAACGCCGAAATAACGCGGGTGCAACGGCGTGTTGGCGTCAAAATCGCTTTCCGTGAGCGCCTTATCGCTCGACGGGTACATCACCGTGCAGCTGAAAAATACTACATGCTTTACCTTGTGCTCGAACGCCGAGCGGAACAGGTAGGAATTCATGACGGCATTGTCGGTCACATGGATATAGGGGCGCGTGACGATGTCCTTCGCGCCGGACGTAGTCGCCGCCGCCTGCACAATCACGTCGACGCCATTCAGCAGGCGATCCACTTCCTGCGGGTTACGCAAATCCGCCTTGTGCCAGGTGACGCCCTCGCAGGCATATTCCGGACGGTTGAAGCGCACGGCATGGACATCATATTCACCAGAGCGCGCGAAATATTCCACCATATTGCGCCCGACAAATCCGGTCGCGCCGCAGATAAGAATTTTTTGTTTCATAAACCCCTCTCAATGTTCTTCATAACAGTCCTTATAAACTCAGATTTAGCAGATGTATAGGCTTCTCTGTCCTCGGGATAGCGTTTTGATAATTCTATCTTTAATGTTTCATAGGCCTTGGCATCTTTCGGATGTGTTTTCAGGTGATCACGGAATTTCAGCCTGTCCGTGAATTCGGTGTTGTCGTGCTGGACGATATGGATATGGTGCGTGCGCCTTTCACCGTACGGCGGCATGCCTTTGACAAAAAACATCCTGTGTTCCGCTTTGGGGTCTTCGTCCCAATACACGTATTCCAATCGTTCAAGCAGAGGAATATAATTTAATTTCGCTTTCTCAAACGACCGCACGAGTATCATGATGTCTATGATCGGCTTGGCGGACAAACCGTAAACGGCGGTGCTGCCGATATGCTCTATGGAAGTAATATTGTCATCATTCAGAAGATTTTGTAACTGTCGTTTCTCCTGCTCAAAAAACTCAGGCCATTGCGGACTATAAGATTCTATGGAGATGGAGTCCGGCATACGCAGGTATCTCATGTCATTGCGAGAAAGACCGCAGGTTCCGACGCGGCAATCCGGAAAATATCCAAATGTCGTTCAAGTTCGAAGGTTGGATTGCTTCGTTGCGCTCGCAATGACGAAGCAAATCATGCAAACGCCTCTTCCCACGAGCCGGTGGTCGCCGCCTTGGTATACTCGGTCACGCGGTTTTCGAAGAAGTTGGTATGTTCGACGCCATTGAGGATTTCATCCATCCACAGCAGCGGGTTCTTGCTGACCTTATAGAGCGGCTCAAGCCCAAGCTGGATCAGGCGGCGATCGGCGATGTAGCGTATATAGAGTTTCACCTCCTCGGCGGTCAGCCCTTCAATACCCCCCACCCCAAACGCCAGCTGAATAAAGTTATCTTCCAGTCCCACGATAGTGTTGCAAATCTTATAGAGATCTTTCTTCAGCGATTCATGCTCAATCTCCGGATTCTCGGAAACGAATGTTTTAAACAACCGGATGATGGACTCGGTGTGCAGGGTTTCATCACGCGCCGACCAGGCGATGATCTGCCCCATGCCGCGCATCTTGCCGAAACGCTGGAAGTTGAGCAGGATGGCAAACGAAGCGAACAGCTGCAGCCCTTCGGTAAACGCGCCGAACGCCGCCAGCGTGCGCGCTATGGAAGCATTGCTGCTCACATCGAATTGCTGCATGTAGTCATATTTATCTTTCATTTCCTTATATTTAAGGAATGCCTGGTATTCGTCGTCCGGCAGGCCGAGCGTATCCATCAGATGCGAATAGGCCGCGATATGGATCGTTTCCATATTGGAAAACGCTGCCAGCATCATCTGCACTTCGGTGGGCTTGAACACCTTCGCGTAATGCTTCATGTAGCAGTTGTTGACCTCGATGTCCGACTGGGTGAAGAAACGGAAAATCTGGGTAAGCAGGTGTTTTTCCTCGGGCTTCAACGTGGTCTTCCAGTCCTTCACATCGTCCGCGAGCGGCACTTCCTCCGGCAGCCAGTGGATGCGCTGCTGCATCAGCCACGCTTCATAGGCCCAGGGGTAGGAAAACGGTTTGTAGATATGTGGCGCGTCGAGTAAGGACATAGATTCTCCGGAAGTTTATTGTTTTTATTGTTTTATACCTGGGGGAAATTTTCTTTCTGGGGACCAGAGAAAAGATCGTCTGCACCAAAAACCGGCTGTTCCAATTTCCTGATATGCTGCTCGATGTTCTTGCGCTGGAACTCGCTCAGGAAAGGCGACTCAGCGTCTTCGGTGTAAATCGCGGCATAGAGTATGCCGCCCAGGGCATTGCGCCGCCATAACGTGCGGCGCTCATGGTTTAACACACAAAACCTCACATTTTCCGATTCACTCACGTCAAGAACGAAGGGCTGGTTGAAATCCTTCGTGGCGATGATGAAAACGCCCGGCCTTTCTTCCAGTTCATGCGGACTGGAAAACCACCCAGAGACCCGATGCTCCCAGCGGGTAAAAACCCTTTCCCCCGATTCCTGTGCGAGTATGGTTGCCATAGCGAATTCCCTCTGTTGTTACTGATGTTACTGAAATCTTATATCTAATCGTTTACGTTTACTGGCAGGCGAGGCATTCCTCGTATTGATCCGATTTGTACATGACGGGAGCCTGTTTCTTCACGAGCGACATTTCCAGCTGGAGGCCGTTGCTCGCCACTTTATGCGACACCTTTTCCGCGCGCTGCATCGAGGTGGAGCGACAATAATAAAGGCTTTTCACGCCTTTCTTCCATGCATTGAAATGCAGCAGGTGCAGATCACGCTTGTGAATGTCGGGCGAAAGGAAAAGATTCACCGATTGCGCCTGACAGATAAACGGCGTGCGGTCGGCGGCATGTTCCAGTATCCAGCGCTGATCGATTTCCGGCGCGGTGCGGAATACCATTTTCTCGTCGTCGCTCAGGAAATCAAGATGCGCTACCGATCCCTCATGCGAGGAAATGGAACTCCAGACATCCTCGTTGTTCATCCCGTATTCTTCGAGGATTTTGATCAGGTGCTTGTTGCGGACGTTGAACGATCCGGAAAGGGTTTTCTGGGTGAAGCTGTTGGCGGCATAAGGTTCAATGCCCGGGGAAGAGTTGCCGGCGATGATCGAGATGGAAGCCGTCGGAGCGATGGCGAGTTTATTGCTGAAGCGTTCCATGACGTTGACTTCCGCCGCGTCCGGGCATGCGCCGCGTTCTTCCGCCAGCTTTCTGGAAGCGGTGTCAACCGCAGCGCGGATATGCGCGAATACCTTCTTATTGAGCACTTTGGAGATAACCGACTCAAAGGGGATCATCTTGCTCTGAAGGTAGGAATGGAAGCCCATGACGCCCAGACCAACGCTGCGTTCACGCATCGCCGAGTAGGCAGCGCGCGCCATGGAGGGAGGCGCCGTCTGGATGAAATCTTCGAGCACGTTGTCGAGAAAGCGCATGACATCCCCGATGAACTGCGCATCTCCCGCCCATTCATCATAAGTTTCGAGGTTGAGAGAGGACAGGCAGCAGACAGCGGTGCGCTCCTTGCCAAGGTGATCGGGCCCCGTGGGCAGCGTGATTTCGCTGCAGAGGTTGGACGTTTTTACCAGGAGGCCAAGCTCCTTATGGTGCTGTGGTATGCCGCGGTTAACGTTATCGATGAACAGCAGATATGGCTCGCCGGTTTCGACACGCGCCGTGAGCAGTTTGATCCAGAGATCGCGTGCTTTCACGGTAGAGATAACCTGCTTGGTCTTGGGGCTTACCAGATCCCACTTCTCGTCGTTTTCCACCGCCTTCATGAAAGCATCCGGAATGGCGACGCCGTGATGGATGTTGAGCGCCTTGCGGTTCGGATCGCCGCCAGTCGGGCGGCGGATGTCGATGAATTCTTCGATTTCCGGGTGATCAACCGGCATATACACCGCAGAACTGCCACGGCGCAGGCTCCCCTGCGAAATGGCAAGGGTGAGCGAATCCTGGACGCGCATGAAGGGAACCACGCCGGAAGTCTTGCCGTTGCCACGCACTTTTTCGCCGATGGAGCGCAGGTTGCCCCAGTAGCTGCCGATGCCGCCGCCACGCGCAGCAAGCCAGACATTTTCGTTCCACAAATTGACGATGCCTTCCAGACTGTCCTGCGTTTCATTCAGGAAGCAGGAAATCGGCAGGCCGCGATTGCTGCCACCGTTGGAGAGAATCGGCGTTGCCGGCATGAACCACAGCTTGCTCATGTAATCGTAAAGGCGCTGCGCATGAAGGGAATCATCCGCGTAATGCTTTGCAACGCGGGCAAACATGTCCTGGAAGCTCTCGCCCTCGAGCAGATACCTGTCCTGTAAGGTCGCCTTGCCGAAGTGGGTGAGCCTGCTGTCACGGGAACGGTCTACCTGTATCTGTTGCATAAATCTCCCTTGTTCGATTTCATTTTTTATTGTTTTACAGCGCAAATCCCAATTTATAACTATCACCCAATAGATGTCAATATCTAGTATAGACAACACACGCTACTACTACATATAGTATTTGATGCGATTGTTTTTAATCCGGATAAAACCGTTTATAATGTTTTTTTTTATGCGGCTACTCAATCGATTGAACCGGTTCCCGTTGCGGGATCCATATATAGCAAGCAAATGTTATACCACACTAGTAATAGGGTGACAATATTTTTTCAAACTCCCCTTGACCGTGACATTATTGGAATTTCCCTTGAAAACTGCGGGATAGAGCGACAAATTACAGAAAAAACCGGCGAATATTATTCAGCGGATTTCGTCATGCCGCCTGAAGTCACACGGCTGGAAACGAATGCATAATATTTGCGCCTTTTCACTGGCGGAATATGCTGGGTCTTATCATAGCTATAAAAAGAAAATCCCCGCACCACCATATAAACGGAGACACCCACCACGTCTATCGCCCATCCCATTTCCGTCTGGATGGTATCATATAGCGTGGCGATAGTGCTGATTGCCGTACAAAACAGGGAAAGTTTCGCCACAAGGCTGTTGATCTTCACGAAAGCCAGGCTCTTATACATTAACGGCTTATACATAAGCTTAAACATACAACCTTGATGGGGCAGTGAATATATACCAATTGTTATATAATAGCAAATATTTTTGTTAACCAATGTTAAATTTTTATGAAGCGTGTGTCACATTTTATTAATAAATAACATGAAGTTACAAGATGGTTTGTATCCCAATATCTTGAGAAAGAGACATATATAGACATCCGTAACGAAACCGTCATTTTCTGAAATAGCAGAAATGCTCTAGGAAGTGTGACGCCACAACCACTACGTAACAACACGGAATAAACTTTAAGCCGCAAGACTCCTGCTCAGGAATTTATTCATCCGCAGCGAGAACAGCGCCGGATCGGAGATTTCCTCGCCCTGCATGATTCGCGCCTGATCGAGCAGCAGGAAAGCGACATCGCGCAAGACCGGATCATTTTCACCCGCGCCATTCTTCACTTTATCTGCAAGGTATCTCACGATATCGTGCTCAGGATTAATCTCCAGTATCTTGGAATAGGTGGTGCTGAGCTGCTTCTGCTCGCGCAGGAAACGCTCAAGCCGGATATCCATCGCTCCTTCATCCACCGCAAGACAGACTGCGCTTTCCGCCAGTTTATGCGTGGTGCGCACGTTTTTCACTTCGCTGCCATATATTTTCTTCAGCACGTCAACGAGCGAAGCCAATTCCTGATTCCCGGCTTCCCGGCTTCCCTCTTCCTTCACTTCACCCTCTATCTTATCCAGCTCGGCGTTGCTGCGGGTGACCGACATAAACGGCTTGTCCTTGTAAGCGGGCACGACGTTGACCCAGAAATCATCCACATGGTCAGCAAACAGCAGGACTTCCACGCCGCGCTTCCTGAATCCTTCCAGCTGCGGGCTGCGCTTCAGGCTCTCGATACTGTCACCGGTCAGGTAGAAGACATGCTCCTGTGACGGCTTCATGCGCGCAATATATTCATCGAGACTTACCAGTTTGTCGCCCGTCGTGCTGTAAAAGCGGCTGGCGCCCAGAATTTGCTCCTTCGGCGCTATCGCCTCGCATAATCCTTCTTTCAGGACCGCGCCGAAATTTTTCCAGAAGGCGGTGTAATCCTCGGGATCTTTTTCCGCCTGTTTGGTGAGTTCGGACAGCACGCGCCTGACGACCGAATCGCGTATCCGGATCAATACCGGATTCTGCTGCAGCGTTTCGCGGCTGATGTTAAGCGGCAGATCCTCGGAATCGATCACGCCGCGCAGGAAACGCAGGTAATGCGGGATGATATCCGTCCCTTCATCGGTGATGAACACGCGCTTCACATAGAGTTTCACGCGGCGCTTCCTGTCGGGGTGGAACAGATCGAAAGGCTGGATGGAAGGAATGAATAAGAGGTTGGTATATTCCACAGCACCTTCCGCCTTATTGTGGAGCTTCATCCACGGCGTGTCCGGCGAATGCGCGATATGGTGATAGAATTCCTTGTACTGCTCTTCGGTTATTTCCGATTTCGGGCGCATCCAGAGCGCGGAAGCCTTATTGACGGTCTCCGCTTTCCCATCCCCATCCACATATTCTATCGGGAAGGAAATATGATCCGAATAGGTCTGCGCGATGTGACGCAGGCGGAATTTATCCAGATATTCTTCTTCCCCTTCTTTTATATATAAGGTGATTTTCGTTCCACGCGTCACCTTATCCACGTCACCAACGGCAAATTCGCCTTCGCCGTCCGACTCCCAGAAATATCCCTGCCCCTCGCCTGCCTTGCGGCTTTCCACCCTGACCTTGTTTGAAACGATAAAGGCGGAATAGAAACCGACGCCGAACTGGCCGATAAGCGGCATGTCTTTCTTGGCGTCTCCCGTCAGGCTATTCAGGAACTCCTGCGTGCCGGACTTGGCGATGGTACCCAGGTGCGCCACCAGATCTTCGCGGTTCATGCCGATGCCGTTGTCGAAAATGGTGACAGTCTTGTTTTGCTTATCGGAAAGAATGGTAATTTTAAGCTGGGCATCATCCCCAAGCAACTGTGGCTCGGTCACCGCCAGGTAACGCAGCTTATCGCAGGCATCGGAGGCATTGGAAATCAATTCGCGCAGGAATATATCCTTGTTGGTGTAGAGCGAATGGATCATGAGTTTAAGCAACTTACTGATTTCTGCGCTAAACGTATGCTTGTTTGTCATAGACATCTCTTATATAATTGTTCCATAGTTAACGGTATTTCGTACATGATATGGAGCAATCTATGGGCAAATTCAAGAGGCGCTGCCGCCTTATTACCGCGCTGCTGATATTCTTTACCGCACACGCGTATGCCCAGCAACCACCTTATTCCCTGGATGACGACCTCATCTACCGCATCAACTTCGGAAGGGTGGATGATATAAAAATACTGCTCGACAAAGGCGCAAACCCGAATGCTGTCAGCAATACTGGGGAATATGCCATTTCTGTCGCCATAGGCAGGGATGATGAGCAGTCTGCCGCAATCGTGAAAGCGCTTCTGGACAAAGGCGCCAATCCCAATGTCTATGATCGTTCCGGCCTTTATCCGATAGTAAGCGCGGTACTCAACAACAAGCCCGAAATCGTCACCGATCTTATCGACAAGAATGCCGATTATCATATCAAGTCCCCCAGCGGCAGGACGCTGCTGGAGATCGCCCGGGAGAACCATGATCAGGATATTATCAAGATACTTCAGGCCAAATTCGATAAGGAAAAAGAGCTGGCCGATAGAGAGCGCAGCCCGGAAAAGTTCAAAGGGATTGTGTACAGGTATGTCTTCGACAGCTGCGCCTACCAGTACTGGCACTTCGTGCTGGGATCGCGCCAGGAATCCGACAGGGATAAGGAAATCCAGGGTAAAATTGATCAGGTAAAATCTGATTTGAGCAATCTGGTGCAGCAGTTGCAGACTTACTATCCCAAAACGCCGCAGGAGGATTTAAAGCGCGTATCGGACGGCGCGGCGAAAAAAATCTTTGGCATACTGGACGCCATGATCTCCAACAGCAACCGCAGAAGCCAGGGCGTAGGCAGCGCGGATGACGCAAACAGCCGCTGCAAGAAAATCGCCGATGACGTGGAAGTTGATTTCGCGCCCAGCACTATGAAGTAGCGCACACCGGCATATGCATTTTCATATAGTGTGCAATAAGCCGGATATAGTTCTCAGCTGGAAAATGCACACTGTATAATGCGGCCATAATTGAAATCATTAAAACGGCGAACACGGTCCTGTCATATTCCGGCACATCGCGGGAACGCTTCAGGAATACGTATACGGACAATAATGTGACAGCGCCGATAAGGCCGCCCAGAACAACTTCCGCAACCGTATGGCAGCCAAGCATCACCCGTGTCATTGCAATAGCAGTTACAAACAGTAAAAAAACTATTCCTAAAGCATAACACCGCCACCGCGCCTGCTTCTGCGATACAAGCAGGGTACATGTCCCAAACACGGCAACCGATAAAGCCGTATGGCCGCTCGGAGAGTGGATATCGTAATCCGCCAGATGCCCGTTGCATCCAAGGAAGAGCAGTTTGGCGCACCCGATAAGCAGGCCGGTTCCGACAAAAGAAGCGGCCAGCGCAGTGGCGCTTCTATAGCAGCGGGACTGCAGCAGGTATATCATTCCTGCCAGGGTAATCCCGGCAATAACGGCGCTGTCACCTATATCGGTTACAAGATGGGTCAGCATATTCTAAAGTATAGACCTATATACTATCACGATCAAAAAAAAGAGGTGCAGCGCACCCCTTCTTCTTCAGAACATTACGACAAAGCACGCCTTCGTAAAGACGTACCCCTTGGTAACATTATGGTTTAAGCAGCAACTTTCAGATTGACTGCCGATGACTTGCCTTTTTCAATGGCAATTTCAAATTCGACCTTCTGGCCTTCCATCAGAGTGCGAAGCCCAGCTTTTTGCACGGCAGAAATATGAACGAATACGTCCTTCGACCCATCTTCAGGTTGAATGAAGCCGTAACCTTTAATGGTGTTGAACCACTTAACGATACCAGTAGACATAAATAGAAAACCTCTTGTAATTTAAACTAATCAGAACAAAAAAACCGAGGCCTCCCACCTTATGGAACCGGGTGAAGAAATCCTTCAATCGCTATTCCGCAAGGCGTCAAGTCCAGCAAATTTATTCAATCCTACCGTGCAACAGGCCATATTGGCCCGCCACGCGGATTACGATACTTATACCAAAAAAACTCTAAATGAAAGAATTTTCTTAATTATTTTGAAAAATTCTGCAATTGGCACTGTACGGCAACAGTGATAAAAACACTTTCTGACATAGCCCTGTTTTTATATTTCCGGCTTGTTTTTCGGCATCGGCTAATTTAAAAAGAGAATACATGGATGATGCAGAGAAAGAAGCGCTGGCAAAAAAAATAGAAGACGGCACTTACTATATAGCCGCGCGCAAGTGGTATTCCGATATTTTCCACTCGCCCATTGCGGAACGCAGTTATTACATAGTGATTGTCGCGCTGTCTGTTGTAACCCTTTATTTTGCAACAAGCGCGTTAATAAGGATTTCTCCTTTGCGCCCGCGCATTCCTTTCCCCGTCTACGTCGATGACGTATGGGACAACATACCGCGCATTAAAAGGCTCGCTGCGTCCCCCGAAGAAGACAGGAACATAGCTGTGATGAAATACATGCTTGGGGATTACGTCACCACGCGGGAGGCATATAATCTCCCGCAATATGAATCCCGCTACCGCCACATATGGAATTACAGCACGCCGCAGGTGTTCGATATTTATAAAAGAGAGATCGATGCGGTCAATCCCTTAAGCCCCTATCACCAGTATACCGATTTGGCAAATCGCGTCATCGACATCGATTCGATAGAGTTTGAGCGCGGCACTGAAATATCTCATGCCAAAGTCATATATGAAGCATCCGTAGTGTCAGTGGTAACGAAGAAAACGGTCCAGCACACTAAATGGAGGGCCGACATAACCTATACATATACCGACTTTAAATTCTCAGAACCGGGAGACGCCCAGAATCACGACCCGAAATTTTTGGGCTTGACGGAAGGGGATACGAAGGGTAGCGGTGAAGGAAAGGAATTTGTTCCGATGACATTTATAGTGTCGGACTATCAACGGAAAGAGTTGCTCGAATGAATATTATGAAATGCTGCCTCGGTTTTGTTGGTATATTGTCATTTACACTACTCGCGGCACAGCCGGCGGATGCTCTTCTCAACCCCGTTCCCATCGCCACGGATGCGCGCATCAAGACCGTTATATACAGCCCGAACGAGG
The DNA here is from genome assembly GCA_964454545.1 of uncultured Rickettsiales bacterium. Lineage (GTDB taxonomy): Bacteria > Pseudomonadota > Alphaproteobacteria > Rickettsiales > JABCZZ01 > JABCZZ01. Next base: position 54,943 of record CAYVTI010000007.1, on the reverse strand, counting down.
TCATTAAATTCACCGGCTATTACCGCTTCCAGTCTAACATCGTGTTTGCGGACGACGAGCAGGTAGGCACCATATCGCTGGGCGATTCCGTAGCGTGGCAGATGAACCCGGTAGGAAACCGCCTGTTCCTGAAACCGATTGAACAGGATGCCACAACCAACATGACGCTTATCACCAACAAGCATACCTATTTCTTTGAGCTCCATGCCGCTGAAGCGAAGGATATCAGCGACAAGAACCTTATTTTTGAGCTGCGCATCGTATACCCGAGTGATGATACGTCAGCGGCTTCCCTCAGCGCCAACACCTTGGATCACGTTCCTGATCTGGAGCAGGAAGATTTGAACAAGTACAATTTCCGCTACACTATCAGCGGCTCGGATGACATATCGCCTATCCGGATTTTCGATGACGGTGAGTTCACCTACTTCCAGTTCCATGATATCAACGCCGAGATACCAGCGTTCTACCTGGTGGACAAGGAAGGCAACGAATCGGTGCTGAATTACCGCGCACGTGGACCCTACATTGTAGTTGAGAGAGTGGGCGCGCGTTATACCTTAAGGCACGGTAAGAGCGTGGTCTGCGTATTCAATGAAGCCATGAAGGACGCGCATTATGCCAGATCCAGTGAAGAAAAATCCTGGTGGAGCAGCTGGTTTGGTAACGGCAAGAGCAGCAGTTATCCCTCTTCGCCGGCTTCCGGCCCGAGCAATGCCGTAAAATAATATGGGGCGCCTGGCTTATGTCTTTCTGCTAGTTGCCGGACTGTTTGCATTTTCCGCATGCAGCAGTAAGAAAGATGATGACAAGACAAAGCCCCCGCAATCCGCTGAGAAACTCTATAACGACGCCCTGGCCAAGCTGCAGGAACATGACTACAAGGAAGCCATATCGGGCTTTGAGGAAGTCGAGCGCCAGCATAGCTATTCGGAATGGGCGCTGCGCGCGGAAATTATGGCGGCCTATGCTTCTTACCGGGATCTGAAATTTGACGCTGCGATTAACGATCTCGACCGTTTCGTCAAACAGCATCCCACTAACAGCAATACGCCCTACGCTTTCTATCTCAAGGCCATGTGCTATTATGTGCAGATTACCGACGTAGGACGCGATCAGAAGGTAACCCTGCAGGCACAGCAGGCGCTCGGCGAAGAGATTCAGCGCTTCCCTGACAGCGAATACGCACGCGATGCCAAGATAAAACTGGATCTGGTGAGCGATCACCTCGCCGGCAAGGAAATGGAAATTGGCCGTTATTATGAAAGGCACCAGGATTATCTTGCGGCCATCAATCGTTTCCGTGTCGTAGTAGAGAAATACCAGACGACCAGCCATACGCCGGAAGCGCTGCACCGCCTCGTTGAATGCTACCTGAAGCTGGGCATAGTGGATCAAGCTCAGAAATACGCCGCAGTTCTTGGTTACAACTATCCAAGCAGCTCCTGGTATAAGGACAGCTTTGCCGACATGCACGGCGAACCGCTGCCGCCGGAGGGTGGGAAAAGAAATCTGGTCGATAAAATATTGCCGTGGTAGTAGAATTTTAAATCGCTCCCGCTCCGGTCTTCTGACCTTCGCGATGAGCCTGACGCCTTCGGCGACTAAAGAATGCGGCCTGCTGACTGCAAGCCAACGATAGGATTAAGGAATGTCTTTTTATAAATCGCATGTGTTCTGCTGCACTAATCGCCGCGATCCGGGGCATTCGCGCGGATGCTGCGCGGAAAAAGGCGCAGAGCAACTCCGCGACTATATGAAAGCGCGCGTAAAGGAATTGAAGCTCCCAAAGACGCGCATAAACACTTCGGGGTGCCTTGACCGCTGCGAGCTCGGCCCCTGCATGGTCATCTACCCCGAAGGGGTATGGTACAGCTGCAAGACGAAAGAAGACATCGACGAGGTCATAAGCGAACACCTGCAGAACGGCAGAATTGTCAAGAGACTCGTTATCTGACGTGCACTTCCAGCCGTTCACCGTTCTTGTTAAAGTCAGGCGAAGCAAGCCTTACGAAAACATCCGTTATCGCATCAGGCGGCGGCAGGGTCATCGGATCTTCGCCGGGCATAGCGCTTGCGCGCATGGAGGTACGCACCACCCCGGGATCAATCATGTTTACTTTTACAGAGGTGTTCGCCACTTCCGCGGCGTACGTATTTACCAGCATTTCAAGCGCCGCCTTGCTCACCGCATACATTCCCCAGTAAGGATGCACCACCTCGGCAACACCACTGGTGACGAAGATGGCACGTCCCGCGTCAGCTGCCTTAAGCAACCTGTCGCAGCTACGGATAAGCCGCCAGTTAGCCGTGAGGTTGATAGCCATCACCCTGTTCCACATGTCCGCATCGGCATGGGAAAGCGGCGTAAGATCGCCCAGCAGGGCGGCATTACCAACCAGTATGTCGAGCTTGCCGAAACGCTGGTAGACAGTGGCTCCTAACTGATCGATTTTATCATATTCTGCCAGATCGAACGCCGCGAGCGTCGCCGTGCCCCCCAGCGCTTTGATTTCATCATCCACCGCTTCCAGGCCACCCACGGTGCGCGCCACCAGGATGACGTGCGCCCCCTCGGCAGCGAAGCGTTTCGCCACCGCTGCGCCAATGCCGCGCGATGCGCCGGTGATAAGGGCTATACGGCCTTTAAGCGGACCTTCTATCATATTTTCCTCTTATAATTCAGTTCATTAATCCACAAATGTAATAAAATTTTAATATTCCACAAGTGGTTAGCCATTCCTAATGATGATATAATCAGGGACGGTTCATAATATGCATATCTGCTTATGACAACATACACTAACGCCTGGCAGGACGCTACTCTGATCTCCATCGAATTTGCTCCTGCATTGGATGGCAGCTTCGCGTTCTTCCATATAAAGAACACCGCAGATAAAGAAAAAATCAAGCAGGAATTATCTTCCGCCGGAACCGGTTTGAATATTATTGCCGAAACAGAGCAGGATAATCATCCCGTCCTCATTGCAAAAACTGCGAAAACGGAAGGAGAAATTGTATCCCTGCTTTCCGCCCGGGGAAACTCGTTTGCACTGCTCGCGCAGAAAAAAACCTTTGAACCCTGGAAGTGGCGTGGGGCGTTAGGTATTGTCGGCCAGGGATTTGACATTTTTTCCGTCTATCTTGCGACCCAAAAAGGAACACGCACAAAAGCGGATAATGCCGCCTATTTCCTGTTTGCCGTTTTCAACGTAGGCGCATCGCTTATCAATATGGCTTTCGGCGCAAAGAGAATCCCTGATGAACACAGAATGCGTTTCCTGAAAACCCAGATAAACGATGCTGTTACCCCCTATATTTCTGAAGGGGCTAATCTGCCTTCGCCAGACGATAACATGACATCTAAGCTGGACGGGCCGGCAAAACCCAAAACCGGGTGGCCGAAACTCAAGGAGTATATAAGAAGCCACTCCGTCTATATAGACATGGGATTGCGTTACTTCGGCAATATGAATTTGATCCTCCCTGTCACGAGGCTGACCCAGAAAGGATGGAGAAACAAGCTGAATGATAACCCCTACACCCGCGCTGCCGGGATTTCCCTGATGGCAGGCAAAACGATAACCGCCTTCTCCAAAGTTCCTGATCCCTATAATCCGGAACCATCTGGCGCGTTCGATAAAATCAGGGAGAAAGTCACCTTCAGGCTCGGCAACTCCCTAGAGTCGCTTTCTGCGGTGTTCATGGGATATAACTCATTTGTGGGTAAAAAAGATACGAACGGCGTTCGTAAGAATAATCCCGCCTCCGGTATTGCAAACATTTTATTCATGTTTGGCTACGGAGCGCGCTTCATTGCCCCTTTCGGCATCAGGGAGACGAACATACCGGAACTGGAAGCGCATGTCTCGGAGTGTCTTGCGCAGGTACCGCCTGATAAACTGCCGCAACTGGTTGCGGATATCAGTGCCAGCCTTAAGAATGATCTAAAGGACAACCCGGTGGAATTCGGACAGATATATACGCAGATACTGACTAACCTCAATAAATATCATGGTATTTCATTGCCTATACTGCAAGAGCATGAGCAACAGGAACCACACGGCACACAGGAAAAGCAGACGCAGTTCGCCAATGAACGCCTGAAACGGAAGCCCATCGTTCCTCTTGAACATTCCGGACATTCAGAAGGGATCGCTTCACCTGGCATAGGTTAAGTGTTTAAATTTCCGCAAACCCGCCGAATCTTTCCTTCTGGTGTCCTTTGCCGAGACTCTGATCGTGATCGGTGAGCCGGATGGGATAATCTCCGGTAAAGCACGCATCGCAGAATTGCGGGGAGGCATTATCGCGTTTCGCTTCGTTCATGGCGCGGTACAAGCCATCAATCGAAATGAAGGCGAGGCTGTCAGCGCCGATCAGCTTGCACATCTCTTCCACATTATGCCTGGCGGCAAGCAGCTTTGAACGCTCCGGCGTATCAACGCCATAGTAGCACGAATGGGTCGTGGGAGGACTCGCGATACGCATATGGACTTCGCTTGCGCCCGCTTCGCGCACCATGTTGACGATTTTCTTCGAAGTCGTGCCACGCACGATGCTGTCATCCACCAGCACCACGCGCTTGCCCTTAAGCATCGCCTGGTTGGCATTGTGTTTCAGTTTCACGCCGAGATGGCGCACATGATCAGTAGGCTCGATAAAGGTACGGCCAACATAATGGTTACGGATAATCCCGAGCTCAAAGGGAATGCCCGACGCGTTGGCATAGCCGATGCTTGCCGGGACGCCTGAATCGGGAACCGGCACTACGAGATCAGCCTTCACAGGCATCTCTCTCGCAAGTTCCGCACCGATGCGTTTGCGCACTTCATAGACATTACGGCCATTCAGCAGGCTGTCGGGACGAGCGAAATAAATATATTCAAATATGCAGAAGCGTTCCTTATGCGGCGCAAACGGTTTCAGGCTGTGCATGCCTTCCTTGTTGATGATGATAATCTCGCCCGGCTCGATATCACGCACCAGATCGGCGCCGATGATATCAAGCGCACAGGTTTCAGAGGCGAGAATAAAGGAATTATCGATTCTCCCAAGCACAAGCGGGCGCACGCCCAGCGGATCGCGCACGCCAATCACGGAATTGTCCGTAAGGCACACCAGCGAATAAGCTCCGTCTATCTGCTTCAGCGCATCGATAAGCCTGTCTTCAATAGAACCGGCGGTGGACAGCGCCATCAGGTGGATGATCACCTCCGTGTCGGACGTCGCCTGAAAGAGGCTGCCGCGCTTGATAAGTTCGCGGCGCAGGTGCATGGCGTTCGTCAGGTTGCCGTTATGGGCGATGGCAAGGCCGCCGAAACTGAACTCCGCAAACAGCGGCTGCACGTTGCGCAGCAGGGTTTCTCCCGTCGTGGAATAGCGCGTATGGCCAATGGCCATATGGCCGCTCAGTTTTTCGATGATGGAGGCGGAACTGAAATTATCGCTGATAAGGCCGAGCGCGCGGTGGGAATAGAACTGCCTGCCGTCGCAACTTACGATGCCTGCGGCCTCCTGGCCGCGGTGCTGCAATGCGTGCAGCCCAAGCGCGGTATGGGCGGCGGCGTTCGTACCATCGAATATGCCGAACACTCCGCATTCCTCATGCAGGGCATCGTCGTCATATGGGTGCGCAGCGAATGTCATATTTTTTGTTTCTAGCGGATTGCGTTGCTTACGCCCTGGGTCTGCCTGGGCTGGTAATCGTTTCCGGTATCTGCCGGAGGATAATCCTGGGGATTCTTTTCATGATCCACCTGTTTTCTGACCATCGCTTCCATATCGACCATGTATTTCGGCGCGGCGGACACCAGCATATCAGCGCCGGTTTTAAGGTATCCTTTCGTTTCCGAAGTCTTGAGCCATTCCGGCTGCGGCGATTTTGGCACGACCGCCGTCAGGATAAGGAACCCGAATGACACGATGAACGCGCCGCGCAATGCCCCGAATACCATCCCGAGAAAATTATCAAGTAGCCCCACATCCGCATCCTTCACATAACGGAGGATGATCGAGTTGATGATGGAAATGGTGATCAATGCAATGAAATAAGTGATAAGCGCACCGCTGCCCGCGGCAACTTTCTGGTTCTTCACATAATGCTGCATCATTTCGTCGGAATGGGGAAAGAAATAGATTGTGATCATGGCCGCGCCCACCCAGGCGCCGAATGACAGCAATTCCCTTATAAATCCTCGGAAGAACGCGATCAGAGTGGACAGGAAGACAATGCTGATCACGATGGCGTCGAAGGTATTCATGTTGATGTGCAGATTGCCGCTTGTCATACCTATTCCCCCCTCAGGTTTCAGGGATCAGGCGCCGGGGTTCAGAAACCGGGTTCCGGCTGACACCCGATTCTGATTCCTGACGCCTGTTTCCCTAAAATACGATAATAACTCTTGTACATGATGTAATCCCTCATTGCCAATAGACAATTTATGTTTCTGCAACACGGGCGTTATGGAGGATTTAAAACCAAGCTTTTCCGATTCTTTAAGGCGGGCATCACTGCGCCCGACCTGGCGCACTTCGCCGGACAGGCCGATTTCACCAAATATAACAGCCTGTTCCGCAACCGGAATATCGGTAAGCGCGGACAAAAGCGCCGCCGCCACGGCCAAATCGGCGGCCGGTTCGTTAATGCGTAAGCCGCCTGCGACATTGAGGTATACTTCCTTGTCATGCAGGACAACGCCGCAGCGTGTTTCGAGCACCGCAAGGATCATGGCAAGCCGAGCGCTGTCCCAGCCGACCACCGCACGGCGCGGGGTAGCAAGCTGGCTTGCGGAGACAAGCGCCTGGATTTCTACAAGCAGCGGGCGCGATCCTTCCATCCCGGCAAACACCACCGAACCGCTTACCTGCCCCTGCCGCTGCGAAAGGAACAGGGCGGAAGGATTGGCGACTTCCTCAAGCCCCTTGTCGGTCATGGCGAATACGCCGATTTCATCGGTACCACCGAAGCGGTTCTTCACCGCGCGCAGGATGCGAAACTGATGGCCGCGATCGCCTTCGAAATAGAGCACCGTGTCCACCATATGCTCGAGCACACGCGGCCCGGCGATCTGCCCATCCTTGGTGACGTGGCCGACAATGAACAGCACCATATCGCGGCGCTTGGCAAGCTTGATGAGCTCGAGCGACGCGGCACGCACCTGCGTTACCGTGCCCGGCGCGGATTCTATGTTATCAAGGAACATGGTCTGGATGGAGTCGATCACTACCACGTCGGGCGCTTTCGCGGCGTCGAGACTGCTGATAACGTCGCGCACGCTGGTTGCCGCTGCAAGTTCCACGTTCGGCTGCAAAAGCCCGAGTCTCGTGGCGCGCAGGCGCACCTGCGCCACCGATTCCTCGCCGGAAATATAGACGGTCCTGCGGCCTGCCTTCGCGAGGCTGCTTACCGCCTGCAGCAGCAGGGTGGACTTACCGATCCCGGGATCGCCGCCAATCAGGATGGCGGAACCTGCGACCAGCCCGCCCCCCAGCATCCGGTCCATCTCGCCGATGCCGACCGCGACGCGGGGCGCCTGTTCGGTGCCGCCGACAAGGCTTTCAAACTCAAGTTTCTTGCCTTTTCCGATACCAAGCCCCTTGGGGGTGACTTCGCGGGCGGTTTCTTCGACGATCGTATTCCATTCCCCGCAGGATTCGCACTTTCCTGACCATTTACTGGTCACCGCGCCGCACGACTGGCAAACAAAATTATGAGAGGTTTTCGCCATATGGCAGGTAATATATACTTATCAATTGCCCTTCTCAAGCAGAACCGCATAAAACCCGTCCATTCCGCCATATTCCGGCCATAAGGCAGGCGTAGTGCGCAGCATGCCCTGCTTATTGACAAACGGAGCAGGGACTCCGGCAGCATGCCGTATGGAAAATTCAGGGTGTGTTTTCAGGAATTTCTCTATCTGTTCCTCGCCCTCTTCCGGCTGCAGGGAGCAGACGCAATAAAGCAGCTTTCCGCCCTTTTGCAGCCAGCCCGATGTGCGGTTCAGCATCTTTTTCTGGATATCGGCAAGCTCGGCGATATCCTCCTTGCGCCTGTGCCACACCACCTCCGGATGGCGGCGCAGCGTGCCGGTTGCCGAGCAGGGAGCGTCGAGCAATATGATGTCTGGAGCCTGATCCGGCCTCCATCGGAGGATGTCCGACTCAATAAGTTCCGCCTGAAGGTGCAGGCGTTCCATGTTCGCTTTTACTATCTGCAGGCGGCGCTTCGACTGGTCAACCGCAATCACTTTCGCACCCGCCGCTGCCAGCTGCGCTGTCTTTCCTCCGGGCGCTGCGCATAAATCAAGCACGATCTTTCCTGTTATCTCTCCCAGCAGCCTGACCGGCAAGGCCGCCGCCGCATCCTGCACCCACCATTCCCCCTCCTGGTATCTCTTGAGCAACTCAACCTGCCCGGCTTCCTCAATACGTATCGATCTTGTTGGCAAGAGTATGCCTCCCAGCTCTCCCGCCCATGTTTCCGCGTCGCTTTTAACCGTGACATCGAGCGGCACGGCATTATCCCTCGGGGTCGCGATAGCACGGGCGGCTTTTTCCCCGTATGCTTTGCGCCACGATTCAAATATCCAGGAAGGAACGCTAAGACGCGCTGCGTCCTGCGCCTTGATCATTTCCTCCCCTTCCCTCGCCACGCGCTTGAGCACCACGTTGACAAGCCCTTTCATGCGGCCATGACCCAGTTCGGCCACCGTATCCACCATCGCATGCACGGCAGCATGGGGAGGGGTCTTAAGCCATAAAAGCTGTGCTATGCCAAGCCTGAGCGCATGCATGACATCATTCGTCTTGCCGGAAAGGGGCTTTTCCAGCATGAGCGCGAGCAAAGCGTCTATCTGCCCGAGCCTTCTCAGGCAGGTCATCACCATAAGCCTTGCGAAATTACGGTCGCGCACGGAAAGCGCCTGCATCCCCGCATGGCGTATCACCGCTTCGTCAAACGGGCGCTTGCGGTCCAGAACTTCAGCGAGTATCTCTACGGCGCATCTGCGCGCGGAAGCAACAACGGAATTATTCATAAAAACACTATGCCTATATTTTACCCATATGCTATATAAATAGGGATCAGGTGTCAGGAAACAGGTTTTCAGCGATTTTCCGGCACCTGTTCCCTGCAACCTGATACCTGTGCTCCTTATGTTCTGGCCCGACGTCATCGCTCTCAAGGAATTCTACAATTCGCCCTTGGGGCGGATTGCATGCCGCCATATCGGGGGGAATATCAAGAACTTCTGGGGCGACATCAAGGACTGCAACGTTCTGGGAATTGGCTTTGCCACCCCGTATCTCATCCCTTTCCTGAACGCCAATCCCCATATTTTCGCCTGCATGCCAGCGGCGCAGGGAGTCATCCACTGGCCTGCGGAAGCCATGAATCTTTCCCTCCTTTCCGATGAAAGCGAGCTGCCGTTTCGCGATAACAGCATCCAGCGCGTGCTGCTCGTGCATGCGCTTGAAAACACGGAAAACGCACGCAAGATGATGGCGGAAATATGGCGCGTGCTTGCCCCAACCGGCAAACTGCTTGCTATCGTACCCAACCGGCGCGGCATATGGGCGCGCTCGCCCAGAAGCCCGTTCGCGCACGGCCAGCCGTTTACCTACTGGCAACTGAGGCAGCTCTTTGCCAAAAATTCCTTCACGCCCGTAGGTTCATGCTATGCGCTGTTCTACCCGCCGAGCGCCGGAAAATACATATTGCGCGCGGCGCATTTCCTTGAAGAGGCGGGAAAGAGATTCTTCCCCGGTTTCGGCGGCATCATACTCATGGAGGCCGAAAAGCAGATTTATGCGCCGATATTACAGAAGGCGCGCAGCTATTCCAATGTAAATTACATTCCTCTGGTGCAGCCCGCATGATCGATCTCGTTTCCGTATCAGGGCGCAAATGGAAGGAACGCCCGCATAATCCCCGCGACGCTCTTGCAATATCGCAGCAACTGGGTTTGCCCGAAATCATGGGCAGGATATTGGCAAGCCGCAATGTCGCGCTGGAGAGGGCCGAAGCTTTCCTGCAACCGACACTTCGCGAATTCCTTCCCGATCCGTTTCATCTCAGGGATATGGAAAAAGCGGCGAGAAGAATAGCGGAAGAGATAGTTGCAACCTGCAACTCGCAACCTACTATCGCTATCTTCGGCGATTACGATGTCGACGGGGCGACTTCGAGCGCTTTGCTCGTGCGCTACCTGCGCGCGCTTGGAATAGAACCGCTGGTGCACATCCCCGACCGCATCAAGGAAGGTTATGGCCCCAATACCGCCGCATTACTGTCATTAAAAGAACGCGGCGCGAAAATCGTCATCACCGTTGATTGCGGAACGATGGCGTTTGAACCGCTCGCGAAAGCGAAAGAGGCCGGAATCGACGTTATTGTGGTTGATCATCACAAAGGCGATGCGCAGATGCCGGAATGCTATGCGCTCGTAAACCCCAACCGGTTCGACGAGACCAGCCCGCATATGCAGCTTGCCGCCTGCGGAGTGACGTTCATGTTGCTCGTCGCGGTGAATAAAATGTTGAAAGAAAGTGACGAGTGGCGAGTGGTGAGCGGTGAGAAAGATACATGGGTACGCGGAGGAGACATAGCCGATCTGCCTTCGCGAAGCAAGACTGGGGGCAGCGCCCCCCCCAAAATACATCTCCCCGATCTCTTGCAACTCCTCGACCTCGTGGCGCTGGGTACGATATGCGACGTCGTTCCACTTACGGGCGCAAACCGTGCACTGGTCACGCAAGGGCTGAAAATCATGGCAAAGCGCAATAATACGGGCATTACCGCCGCTATGGACGTAGCAAGGCTGGCGGAAGCGCCTGCCACCTATCACGCAGGTTTCATCATTGGCCCGCGCATCAACGCGGGCGGCAGAGTCGGCAGGCCTGATCTCGGCGTACGGCTGCTTTCGACCGATGATGCGCTGGAAGCGCGGGCGATCGCAGAGGAGCTTGATCATTTCAACGCCGAGCGTAAATCCATCGAATCGCTGGTGCAGGAAGAGGCCCTGCAGGACGCGCTTGCCCTGCCAGGTTCCGATGCGGTCATCATCGTCGGCCGTGAAAGCTGGCATCCGGGCGTCATCGGCATCGTTGCAGGAAGGCTGAAAGAGCATTTCAACAAGCCTGCCGCCGTAGTCGCGTTCAAGGACGGCATAGGGAAAGCGTCCGCGCGCTCGATTATGGGAATAGATCTGGGAGCCGCCGTGATTGCCGCCAACAGCTCCGGCCTGCTGCTGGGCGGTGGAGGGCACGCGATGGCGGCAGGTTTTACCGTCGCGCAGGATTTCCTGCCCAGGTTGCGGGAATTCTTCAATGCGCGGCTTGCCGCTCAGGTTGCGGAGCTTGCACGCGAAAGGACTCTGCATATCGACGGCATGGTCAGTCCGCATGGAATCACTCCCGATCTGGTAAGGATCATAGAAAAAGCGGGGCCGTTCGGTTCCGGTAATTCTTCAGTGCGGCTGCTGCTGTCCGACATACGGGTGGTGCGTGCCGACATCATAGGAGACGGGCATGTCAGAGCCATTGTTGTGGATGGCGGCATGGGCGCGAGTTCCCCCGGCCTTAAGGCTATGGCTTTCCGGAGCGCCGAAACTCCCATAGGGCAGGCATTGCTTAATGCACGTGGAAAAAATATGCATCTGGCCGGGCAGGCCAAGATCAACCGCTGGCAGGGTCGGGAAACGGTTGATTTTCTGATTGATGACGTAGCATATATCGATTATGCTTGAAAAGTTTCTTCCCGTATCTCAGGCAGTATATTAAGCAATATTGCAAAAAATTAATGTTGCGGTGAAAGAGTCATAACAATAGTGTTGTATCATTAATCTAAGTTAAATGAATATTCAGGGTTCGGGAAGGTCCCGTAAACCGCATTTAGCCGATTAAAACTAAGGAGAAAACTATCATGAATAAACTTCTTGCTACCGTTGCAGCTGCTGCAATTCTTTCTGCTACCGCTGCTTTCGCTCAGGACGCCGCTCCGGCTGCCCCGGCTGCCGACGCCGCTGCTCCTGCAAAAGCGGATACCGCTACTACAAAAACGAAGAAGCATAAAGCTCACAAAGGCCATCACCACAAGAAAGGCCACAAAAAGTCAGATGCTGATTCATCCGCTGCTCCCGCTGGCGATGCAATGCCTGCTAAGTAATTTTGGCGGTTATGCATTACACGGATCCGTGCCGGAGCTTCCGGCACGGATTTTTTGTATAGCATCTCACGTATAATATAGTTTTCCCATGCGCATACTGATAGTGGAAGACGATAAGAGCAATGCCGAATATGTCCGCGACGGGCTGATTGAAGCCGGGCATAACGTGGATGTGGCCTCGGATGGCATGGACGGCCTGTATCTTGCCACCGAACAGAAATATGACGCGCTGGTGGTGGACAGGATGCTCCCGAAACTGGACGGTCTCGCCCTGATTCAGGCGTTGCGTTCTTCCGGCAATAAAACCCCGGTGCTGGTGCTGAGTTCGCTTGCCAAGGTCGAAGAGCGCGTCAAGGGCCTGCGCTCCGGCGGAGATGACTACATGGTAAAACCATTCGCCTTCTCCGAACTGCTTGCGCGGATCGAAACGCTTACCCGGCGCAGCAATGCAGTGCAGCCTGAACAGGAAGGCATTCTTCAGGTAGGCGATCTGGTCATGAACCTGCTCAGCCGCAGCGTCAGCCGCGGCGGAAAAGCCATACCGCTCCAGAACCGCGAATTCAAGCTGCTTGAATTCCTCATGCGCCATGCCAACCAGGTGGTTACCCGCACCATGCTCCTGGAAGGTGTATGGGATTTTTATTTCAACCCGCAGACCAACCTGATAGACGCCCAGGTAAGCAAGCTGCGCCAGAAGATCGACAAGGGATTCGACAAATCGCTTATCCATACCATCCGGGGAGCGGGATACAAAGTCAGCGCCAACATGTAGGCATAGATGATCCGCAAGTTATTCAATTCGACTATTTTCCGCCTGACGCTGCTTTACGCGGCTTTCTTCTGCGTTTCCATCATCCTCATTCTTACGTTCGTCTATTTCGCCACGGTGCGGGAAATCGAAAACCAGATCCGCCACCGCATCAACATACAGATGAATCAGGCGCAGTCGGTATTCAATGTGCACGGCGTTGAAGACCTTAAGAAGCAGATTTCCGAATTCATGGAAGAAGATGATGAAGGGCTTTTTATCTACCTGCTCGTCGATAACCAGGGGAAAGCCGTCGGCGGCAACATGGAGACCTGGCCGGAATATATCGAATACTCGGAAAACTGGCTGACATTCTATATCGACTCCAAAAACGAGGAAAACGGCGTGCACGTGCTCGCGCGCGATAAGATATTCCCCGGCGGCTACCGTCTGCTCATCGGCTACAGCCTCAAGGGGCCGGACCGCACGCGGCAGGTCATGCTCGACGTGGTGTCGGCCAGCATCGTGCTTGCCTTCGTGGTCACCGCGTTCGGCGGGGCGATGTTCTCCGCCACCATCCGGCGCAGGCTCGAGAAGGTGAACCAGATATGCCGCCAGGTGATTGGCGGGAACCTTGACGTGAAAGTCCCGGTCAGCGGAAGCGAGGACGAATTCGATCACCTTTCCAGCAACGTGAATGCGATGCTTACGCGTATCGCCGAGCTGGTCAATGGCCTCAAGCAGGCTTCCGATAACATCGCGCATGACCTGCGCACGCCGCTCAACCGTCACCGCATCCGGCTCGACAGCATCATCAAGCACCCGCAGGAGCCAGTCAGGGTGCAGGAAGCGGTAAAAGCGGGTATCGACGAAATTGACACGCTCGTCGAGACCCTCAATTCCATCCTGCGCATTTCACAGGCGCAATCCGGTGTGGCCAGCGGCCATATCGTCACTTTTGACCTGTCGCAGGTTGTTGACAATGTCATCGACTTCTATGATGAACTGGCCGAACAGAAACATACCGTTATCGAAAGCGATATTCCACTGGGTATCATGGCGACTGGTGACAAGCCGCTCATCACGCAGGCCATCGCCAACCTGATCGACAACGCCATAAAATACACCCCGGCCAACGGAAAAATTTCCGTTACCCTCACGAAGAACGAACAGTTCATAGAATGCGTTGTCGCGGATAACGGCCCTGGCATTCCACCCTCGCTTTACGACAAGGTAAAAGAGCGGTTCTTCCGCATGGAAGCCAGCCGCACCTCCGCCGGCACGGGACTGGGCCTGAGCCTTGTCGACGCGGTGGCCAAGCTGCACCGCGGGGAGCTCGTTTTCGCCGACAACAACCCGGGCCTCAAGGCAACGTTGCGGTTTATGGCAAACTGACCTGTTGCGCGATTGAACGCTATGAGGTAGAGGCAATATAGCATGGGGCTGTAGCTCAGTTGGTAGAGCGTATCGTTCGCAATGATAAGGTCAGGGGTTCGATTCCCCTCAGCTCCACCATCCTTCTTCGGTTTCGGGCGGACTGGTATCTATAGATTATTTTCCAGCCCTTCCCTGCGGCCCCAGCAACACCGTGCATTCCATGTCATCCCACACCGCCTGCGATGTATTGAAATCTGCCTGCCCGGCGCAATCAGCGCCTATATCATAACGCATATTGCTGAGATAAGCGGAGTCCTTCGCCCTGCCTGAAGCATGGAAGGATATTTCCGCTTTCCTGGCCTTGTCCGGATGAAAATCCTGTAACCGCGCATCAAAACGATAATCTTCCAGCGAATAAAGAATATTATCCACGAACGCCAGGAAATGTTCCTTGTCGAATTCCTGCGCCACAGGCGGGGAATTCGGGCGCGATGCGAAAAGGAATCTTACGTTCAGTTTGATATGCGCCCGCTCCGCGAGCATTTGCTTCAGCGCCGCGTTTATTTTCGTGCGCTCACGCGCAGCTACCGCCGCGTTCAGTTCCTCCAGCGCCTGCACGGTCTTATGCCGCATGACCAGGGATGGATAGATAAAGTAAGAAACTCCGGCAAACAGCATCAGTAAGGCGGCAATACCCGCAATTATAATATTTCTAATTGTCATTATGCCACATACACCGTTTTCGCGTTGACGAACTCCTTTATCCCAAGGGCGCTTAATTCCCGGCCATAACCGCTTTCCTTCACGCCGCCGAACGGCAGGCGCGGATCCGAGCGCACAAGCGCATTCACGAAGGCCTGCCCGGCGTCAAGTTTCTTCGCGAGCATCGCTGCGCGCTCCATGTTGGAAGTAAATACCGCACTGCCAAGACCAAACCTGCTCCTGTTGGCGAATGTAAACGCTTCTTCCTCATCCTTCGCCTCGACTATCGCCGCCACCGGCCCGAAAAGTTCTTCGTCAAACGCAGGCATGCCAGGCTTTACCGCGGTTAATATGGTCGGGGGATAAAACGCGCCTTTGCCTTCCGGCGCCTTGCCACCTAAAAGCAGCTTCGCCCCCCCTGCCAGGCTTTCCACCACCTGCTTTTGCAGCGTATCACGCAGATCAGCGCGCGCCAGAGGACCCATTGTGGTGGTAACATCCCTGGGATCACCCATGACGATAGTTTTAAAATACGCGAGGAAATGCCGCTCGAATTCTTCTCTTACCGAAGAAACGACGATAAACCGTTTCGCCGCGATGCAGCTTTGCCCGGCGTTTACCAGGCGGCTTTTCGCACATTCCGTGGCGGCCGCCTTGATATCGGCATCAGGAAGCACCACATACGGGTCGCTGCCGCCCAGCTCCAGCACCGTTTTCTTGAGATACGCACCGGCTTTGGCCGCAACTGCCTTGCCTGCTTCGCTGCTGCCGGTGAGCGTCACCGCACGGATGTGCGAATTTTCGATAACCTTATCCACTTCCGCACCACTCACCAGTAATGTGGTAAAACATCCTTCCGGAAACCCGGCCTCATGGAAGATTTCCTCTATCGCAAGGGCGCAGCCGGATACGTTGGAAGCGTGCTTGAGCACACCGGCATTGCCTGCCATTAGATGCGGCGCGGCAAAGCGGAACACCTGCCAGAAAGGGAAGTTCCACGGCATGATGGCGAGTATCACGCCAAGCGGCTGGTAGGTCACGAAGCTTGAGCGCGCTTCGGTCTTGATATGTTCGTCCGCAAGCAGTTCTTCGGCGTTGCCTGCATAATATTCGCAAGCCGTGGCGCATTTCTCGATTTCCTGCCCGCCTTCTTTAAGAGGCTTGCCCATTTCTTCCGCCATAAGAATAGCGAGTTCGGCCTGGCGTTTGCGCAGAACGCCCGCAGCAGCGCGCATCGGGGCTGCGCGTTTTGCAAATGGAACTTCCTTCCATTCCAGAAAACAGGCATGCGCGTGCGCGATACGCCCGGCAATCTGCTGCTCCGTATGCGGCGCATATTCGCGTATGGTTTCGCCGGTGGCCGGGTTTATGCTTTTCATGGTAACCCCCCTTGCAAAAATTACAGTTCGGCGGCAAGCACCTTTTCAACCTCCGCTCTGCTGACGTCATCAGCGATGAAGGTTTTACCGATTCCCCTGGCGAGGATGAAGGTGAGGCCGCCGTCCTTGGCTTTTTTGTCGTGGTAGCAATGTTCTATAAGCCGGTCGGCATTAAATTTAAATGCGATATCACGTGGGGAAGCAGGCAGGCCGATTCTGGTGAAATGTTTTTTTACGCGATCATAGTCCTGTTCCTTGCACAATCCGCGCATGACGGAAAGGCGCATGGCAAGCAGCATGCCGACAGCCACCGCCTCACCGTGCAGCAGGATATCGCTATAGGAAGTTTCCGCTTCGAGCGCATGCCCCAGCGTATGGCCGAAATTAAGCAGCGCCCTTACTCCTGACTCGCGTTCGTCGCTTGCGACGATTTCCGCTTTTTTCCGGCAGCTTTCGCGCACCATATGGGAAAGCGCAACACTATCGCCGTTAATCGCGTTCTCCCCGTTTTCCTCGAACCACGCAAACAGCTGCGGATCGTTTATCAGGCCATATT
The DNA here is from genome assembly GCA_964454545.1 of uncultured Rickettsiales bacterium. GTDB lineage: Bacteria > Pseudomonadota > Alphaproteobacteria > Rickettsiales > JABCZZ01 > JABCZZ01. The sequence continues at coordinate 38,015 of CAYVTI010000007.1, read as the reverse complement.
TCACCGCCTCGGCATATCCCGCAAGCAGCTGGCGCTTAGGCAGCGTCAGCAATATCCCGGTATCGGCAATAACCAGCCTGGGCTGATAAAAAGAACCGATAAGGTTTTTGCCCTGCCGCGTGTTTATTCCCGTCTTGCCGCCGACCGAACTATCGACCTGCGCCAGTAAGGTAGTCGGAACCTGGATGAAATCGACGCCGCGCAGCAGGATGCTTGCAGCAAACCCGGTAATATCGCCGATAACGCCTCCGCCCAGCGCAATCAGCATAATGCTGCGATCCGGCGTCATATCGAGCAGCCTGTCCAGCAGCCTTTCAAGTTCGCCAAAACTCTTTGTTTGCTCTCCGCTCGGAAGAACGATGCTTGCATGCCGGACAGCAAATTCATCCAGTGATTTTTCCAGCGCAGGCAGGCACAGCTTCGCCACGTTCTCATCGCTTATAATGACCGCCCTCCTGCCCTTAAGCAGCGGGGAAATATGCGAGCCGGCCCTTGCCAGCAGGTTGTCGCCTGTCACGATATCATAACTGCGCTTTTCAAGCTCAACTTTCAGCGAAGTTTTCATAGGATATTCTTCTGCCTGAGCAGTTCGACGATAGTATGGACTATCTTATCATGCTCCCCGGCGTTGTTGTCTACCACCAGATCGGCCATGGCATAGACAGGATTGCGCTCCTCAATCAGGCGCGTGAGGATGGCGCGCTTGTCACCCCCCGCGAGCAACGGCCGGTTATTGCGCCGTGACACCCGCTCCAGCAATATTTCCATGTCGGCACGCAGCCATATCGACATCGCCTGCCGGGCGATAGCCGCGCGTATGTCGGGATTGATGAACGCGCCGCCGCCGGTCGCTATCACCATCGGTTCCCCGGCCAGCAGCCGGGTGATGACGCGCCTTTCCAGATCGCGGAAGATTTCCTCGCCGTAGATTGAGAAGATATCGGCAATGCTGCATTCGGCGGCTTCGGCGATTTCATTGTCCGAGTCGACGAATTTCGCGCCGATTTCATGCGCGAGCCTCCGGCCAATCGTGGATTTCCCGGCTCCCATCAGCCCCACAAGCACCAGCGAGCGATGCAGCGTCAACGGATTGCGATTTTCTTTTTGTGTGTTATTATCGGCGCTCATGAGCTACTGATAGACTAAACTTTTCAAAGAGTGAAGAATGAAAAAGATTATTATATTCTCCGTCATTGTCATCGCCGCAGGCGGCGTGTTTCTCCTGAGCAGCAGGGATATCCCAGCCCCGCAGCACCCCGTAGAGAAAGTATTAAATAATGAAACCATCTTTAAGTAGCCTGTTGTTGAGTAGTCTGGCGGTTTCCGTCATGCTCGCCTTCGGATCGGCGGCAACCCTGGCTGATCCGAGGCCGCCGCAGGAACTGAACGCCCCGCCTGAGAATATGGATACGGAGCGGGAGCCGGATGTCGGTTATACCGAAGCGCCTTCGCCCGTCATCAGCGAAGAACCCATCAGTAAGCCTTCCATTGAGGGATTCGGCGCGCTTGACCCAAGCAATGGCGGCCTGCCACCCACGGTGTGGAACAACAGCACTCGTGAATCCGCGGAATTCCTTCTCACCCAGATCCATTCCGGCATCGCCAACGAAACGGTGAGGAACCTCCTCGCCGCCCTGCTCATGACGCAGGCCGATCCGCCTCCAGGCGCCTCAAAAACCAGCTGGCTGGATTTGCGGATCGACACGCTCATCAACATCGGCCAGGACGAAAAGGCAATTCAAATGATAGGGGCCGTGCCGGGTTCCGTTGCAAACCCGCAGTTGCAGCAGCTGCAGACCGTGCTCGAGCTTGCGCGCGGGGATTATGACAAAGCCTGCCAGGAAACGCAGCCCGATGCGCGTTCCCTGGACGACAGGAGCGCCCTGTTCTGGCAAAAACTCCATGTCGCCTGCCAGGCGCATAATGGCAAGCGCGAGGAAGCGCAGGTCGGGCTTGACGTGTTGCATGAAACCAATTCCGACGACAGTTTCCTGCAAGAAGCCGTGCGCCACATCAATGACAGGAATGTCCCTATAAAATCACTGCCTAAAAATATATCCCTGTTTGATTTCGCGCTCATCAGGATGGCAGGGGACACGGAAAAGCTTAAGGACAGGATTGACACCCTGCCCGCGATCGCCGTCAAATACCTTGCGCAGGATACAGCTGCCGACGTGAAGCTGCGCGAGAAAGCGACGGCGCGTGCGCTGCAGATCGGCATCATACCAAATTCCGAAAGCGGCAAACTGCCGGAGCAGCCTTTTGCAAGGGATCTGGCAGGCGATGTCACCACGCTGGTTTCAGCGCTTTCCGGCAGCCAGATCAGTGACTCCGACAACCAGGTCATTGCGCGGCTTAATCTTGATGATGTCGGGATACAGGATGGCCGCCGCCTGCAGAAGCTGCTCACGCTGATGCAGGCGCTGGGATACCAGGTTCCCGAAAATACGTGGCAGAAGCTTTTTGCCCACAGGAACCGCTTTGACGGCGAAGTGCCGCCCGCCCTGTGGCTGGAGAAACTCGGCCAGGCCGCGCAGCCGGAACGCAAGGCGGAAATCATCCTGCTCGCGGCGCTCATCTGCGATGACGTGGACGCCGACAAGATGAGCGATCTTGCGTTAATTCCGGTCGTCAAATCCCTGAAATCCGCCGGGTTTGAAAAAGAAGCCCGCGCTATCGCCTATCAGGCGGTGAAGGCGTATCATTGATATGCTATAATGGAGCGTTTTTGCCTTTTTGGCTATCTTCTTGCTCCTCTTGGAGTAAGCACTTTTCTTCCCTTTGTATGTGAAGGCACAGGATCAGATGATTTTTCTCCAGAAATCTGGAACGCAACCTCCGCAGCCTGGAGGGCCGCTTCAAAATCAGCATGGGTTGGGCTTAAAGCTTCCGCAAGCCTTAGATGCTTCTCCATGTCATGCTGAATCTTTGTGCGCTCAGCAAGATCCCTGGCATTAAAGCCTAACCTGCTTTCTTCCCTAAATTCTTGAACCGCTATCCTAAGCTGAGCCTCTCTTAGTTCTTCAGCAGTTCTCGTGTCCCTCCAGTCGTCGCGTGCCTCCACTATTGCTGCCTCAGTAAGACGCCGTTTATTCGCAACCCTCGCCCGGTATTCCTCCACGATGACCCACTCCAATACTTCCTCGAAGGCTTCCCTGCCACGGTTCTTCGGATTATAACCAAGCCCTCCCTCTTCAGGCGGTTTTTGCGCCAGCTCTATATTCAGGCTTTCTCGCCTGTAGTCGCCTTCACGTTCAGGCTGTATGTCGATCAGGCTTGGATCTGTATAGGCTCTCCCATCCAATCGCTTGGGAATAATAGGCGGATCGCCTGTGGATAGTTTCTCTGTGGATAGTTTCTCAAAGACTCTCCCCATGCTCTGGGCTACTTCCAGATTCGAAAGCTCACAGTTCGCGCCTATGTTATATATCCCCCCGGGCTTGCCGCATTCTAATCCCAGCAGAATGGCCTCACATGCGTTTTCCAGAGAAGAATAACTCTTGCTGACATCCGCACCAAATACCATGAAAGGCTTCTCACCTTCCACTATCCGGTCAGTGCCCGCCAGAACCCTGTCGATGGTTCCTGCCACAAATTTTTCCGGGTTCTGGAAAGGTCCGACGACATTCTCAAATCTCAGAATTACCGCAGGAAATCCGTCCATGGGCGCATCTCTATATGAGTGAGTTTCCCTATTAGCCGCATATTCAGAACGAGTTAACTCGTAGTGCAGCAAGGCCTTTCTTTCCGCTTTCGTTTTATACTCCGCATACGGACTGGCAGGCATGGGAGAATCTTCTTCTTTGGAAGATGAAGCGCCTTCTTCAAGCGAGCCGTAAATTTTAGCCGACGATCCGATCACAACCCTCATGGTCTGTAATCTTCTTGTATATTTCTGTTTGAGCCTTTCCCGGCTATCTATCCTATCTTTTTCTTCCCTTTTTATGCGCTTCAACCTCTTCGTCTCTTTTTCTCTTTCCGCTTCTTTAAATTCCTCACCGGCTTCTTCCGGCATCTTGCTCCATCTTTCAATTTCTCCTTCATATTCAGGTGTTTCTTTACATATTTGTATCATGTCCTCTATATAATCATTAATACCGTTCAATAGGCGTTTTGTTCCTCCCGCAATAGAATGTTGAAATATCTTCCGATGCTCCTGGTTCCATGATTTAGGATCATGCGTTTCAGCAGCCAGATGAACAACATGATCGACACGGTGCAGCATCATGAATTCAGAGGCTTTCACTTTTTTCCCATTATAAGGAAGATGTCCCACGGTAAAACCTGAGCCAATGTCCCCTACGGTTTTAGTATCATCGAAGGCATTGATATCTGCTTCTACGCGCTTATACCTGCGCCCGTATTTTTTCGTTAATTTTTCATCTCTTTTCCTTACGGCTTCCGCACCACCGGAAGCATCGGTGACTAGATCCACATTGATAATCTCAACAAGTGGATTTTCTTCCAGCATCCTCTCAATGAATCCGTTGCCTATAAACCCGCTGCCGCCGGTTACAAGTATAACTACTCTTTCTCCTTTGAATGGCGTATGGCTGAACGTCATTATGTAATTCCGCTAATATTTATTCCATCCTACAGAATAGCCAATAAACATTAAGAAAATATTAATAAAACACTCCTTCCAGCATAACAATTACATATATATAACAGATAGTTATCATATCATGGCGCTATTGCTTTTCACAGAAGATTGCAGTATAATTATAAACATGTATTAAGGAGAAGATCATATGGTCACTTCCGTAACCTCAAATCCCGGCTATTATTCCTACCTCGGCAATGTGCTTGGGGTTCAGAATCCTGCGCCAGCGCAACCCCCTTCCTCTTCCGGCAATACTACCTCCAGTTCCAATGCCGCCGCAGCCGTTTCGGCGCTCTTGGGCAACAATTCCAGCGGCTTCACCCCGGAGATATTAAGCCTGCTCCAGAGCAACAGCGCGGGAAGCTTTAATCCGGTAGCGAGCCTTTTAGGCGGCCCTTCAACCAATAATGCCCTCACCGGCCTGCTTTCCAATCTTTACGCGACCAGCGCGTCCGCTTCAATCACGCAGGCGAAGAACAATGTCAGCCCGAATACAGGCTCCTCTTCCTCGTCTTCCGCGCCGACCGGAAGCGCATTAATTCAAAGCCTGATCCATTTCCACGCGTAGGCCTCTGCAGCCATAACCCGGCGATTATCAATCAGGGCAAAGATGCAGGCCTAGAAATGCATATACACTTTCAGCGTGTAATACACGGTCATGAGGCATATGCCGTAGGACACGATTTGGGCCATGCCGCGTCCGGCGACCCGCGAGTGGCGCATGATCATCGTACTGTTCTTCAGTTCGGCTATCTGCCTCTTGCGCTGCTTATACATGGCCATAGCGTTGTTAAATGCATTATAATCATTTACGAACACTTCCGGGTTGAACAGAAGCCCGCCTATGTTTTTCAGCATCCCGGTGCCTGCCGCGTCGATCAATTCCTTCTGCAGGGTCTTGCGGGCATCGCGCCTGTGGATATAGCCAAGAAGCGACAGCAGTTTCATCGCCACCCAGCAGGACAGTCCCGGGAAATAAAATTTCTCGATCTTGCCCTGCGCGCGAAGCAGCAGTTTCAACCCCACAAGCCCGGGATGTGAAGACAGTTTCGGAAGGACGTCGAGTTCGTTGATGGTGATCTCTTTCGCCAGATCTATTTTTGCGGCGATGAATCCGGCAATATGTTTGTCCATGAAAGTTTCCTGTGCGGCCTGTGCGGGCGCTATCATGTCAAGGACGGCAAGCAGCTCGTTTAGCGTGGTGACATTGTAGCGCTTCACCAGCCTGCTCTGGCACGGCAGCGTCGGATGCAATTCATAGATGCCCCGCTCGAAGCCGAAACCCGGCGTCGGGATACGGATATAATTGCGCACGCGCTGCAGCTTCCAGATGACATTGGTGTAATCCGCGCTGCCGGCATTGTGTTCCGCCCAGAACATCGGCAGATCGCCCTCCAGCATCTGCACCAGTACCTGCATATCCTCCTGCGCGCCGGAAAGGAACGCCTGGGTGATCATATGTCCCATGGCGTCAATCATGACGGCGATATGCTTGAAACGTAAGGGACCGATAGGATCGAGCAGAATGATGGTGCGCGCCAGCAGCTCGCTGTTCTGGCGTTCGTAGCGCACATTGTCGCTGCTGCTGCTCGCCGCTATGCGGATAATCATTTCCCCCAGCTCCGCCTTATGGACGCTGGTTTCTACCCAGCGGCCCACCTTGCTGTCCGCAAGCAGCGCGTAAGCGTCCTGCCAGCGCTGGAACATGGCGTTGGCCAGCGCCTTGCGGTTGTAATATATCGTCTTCATGAAGTCGAACCCGCGGGAGGCTTCATTCGGCAGCGACGGCGTAATGAGGTTAAAGCGCCTGCCGGAAAGCCAGTTATAGATGCTTTCCGGATCCCAGCGCTCGCGCCGGATATCGTTCAGCAGGCCACGGAAGAAATCCTGCATGGTTTCGGAAAAATCCCATTGTATGACGAAAGTATTATAAGACCCTTTCGTGGCAAGACTGGTAATCAGGTCATCCTTGTCCATGCTGGCCACCGGCCTGAATCCCAGCGCCAGGTGAAGCGTAAGGACGGCCAGGGCGTAGCAGTCGGAGCTTATGGAATAATCCGATTTGGCGAAGGGGGACACCTGTATGCGCTCGATCGGCTCGAAAATGTGATCCTGGGAATAGCCGGAAGGCTCCGACACGCATTCGCCCAGCAAAATGCGATCGTTATCCCAGAACACGTTATCCAGATTGATGCGGTTATGGCTGATACCCGATCTCTGGAACACTCTGAGTATATCGATAAGCGGCCGCAGCACGTTGCCGATTAACATCGATTCCGGCAGCGGCTTTCTTCCTTCCGCGAGCAGCTGCGCAATGGTTTTCCCTGAAGGTTTCTCCAGTATCACCACATGGCGCGCTTCCGATACAATGCCGATGTCCGCCACGCCGTGATCGAGCAGCGATACCATATGCGGATTATGGTATTCCTTCAGCACGTCCATATTCTTCTGCCGGATCGGGACGCGGCTGTCATAGACCAGCGCGTAAAGCGCCGCGCCTGCGTTCTGCGTGTCAGTAACGTTATAGGCCGCCGCAAAGGACGAATTGAATTGCGGCAGCGGCTGATTGGTCATGATGCGGTAACGCCCGGACAGCATATCGCGCTCGCGGGCGGCGGCCTCGCGCGGAGTATATTGCCTAAGAAGCGCGGCAATATCTTCCTGTGCAGCGAAATCTTCCCCGGGTTCAGTCATGCGCGCAGCCTGCTTTCAAGAACATCTCCTGCAAGATTACTTTCTGGCGCGCCGGAGATAAAGAGGAATCTTCACAGGCAATGGCTGTATTACCTGCGCCCGCGCAGGATCGTTTCCAGCTCTGCCGCCAGGGACGCCACGTCATGGGCATCCATGATGATGTCGGTAAGGACGGAGAAATCCTCCGGCTCCGGCCTGTACACCGGATCGCCCTTGTAACGCTCTATGACGTTTCTTGAAATCTGGATAAGATGCAGCGCTTTTTCCAAATCGAGTATCGCTGTCGGATATCTTCTGTCGAACCGGTTAGATGGCATTCCAATCCCCTTTCATGTTAGTCGCCAGCATGATTGCTGGCGACTGGGGATTAGTACAATCGTGATACACGATGCGCTGCCCTTTAGGCTAAAGCCCTGTACATACGGCAGCGCTCCCCAGCCTCGTAGGCAAGGGAGGCATCATTTCGGCTGATGCTGGCCGGTATCAAGGGGTACTAATCCCTGATCGAAACCGGTTACATTCCGGCTTCAGCAGGGAAGTTAGCAATATAATAAGGTACGGTCAATCTTATGGATAGGTTACGCGCCGCTGACTTTCTTCGCATATTCCGCCACGCGCTTGCCGAAAATGCTTGCGGTCTGCAGATCGCCTGGCAACGGCCCTTCTTCCGGGGAGCTGTCCGCTGGCGACTGCGCAAGCGCCCCGCTAAATCCCCCAAGCCAGTTCACATCATTGCGCAGGGAGGATTTGCTGCTGGAAGGAAGCATGCCCGTGCCTATCCAGACCATGCTATGCTGCATGGCGAGCGTAAACATATAGACCAGCGTATTGAACTTATCGCCGTTCATGCTGGCGGAGTTGGTAAAGCCTGCGGCCACCTTGTCCTTCCATTTCTGCTCATGCCACGGCTTGGAGGAGGCATCGGCGAATTTCTTGAACTGCCATGCCGGCCCGCCCATATAGGTAGGGCTTCCGAAGATAATGGCATCGGATTTCTCAAGCGTGCCCCAGACGCTGTCCGCAATGTTGCCGTCCTTGTCTATGGCAATCAGTTCCGCCTTGACGCCCTGTACGCCGGAAACGCCTCTATGCACCGCTTCCGCCTGTTTCTTTGTATGGCCATAGCCGCTGAAATAGATAACCGTTACTGTCGCCATTGGATTCCTCCTTCAGGTACGAATACATAACGTCAAAGATTAAGAAGCGATACGAAAAGGCTTACGCCGCTTTCTTAAGCAGATCTATCATCGTTTTGCCAAGCGCAGCCGGGGAATCGGATACTTTGATGCCTGCCGACCTGAACGCCTCGATCTTGGACTCCGCGCCGCCCTTGCCGCCGGAAATAATCGCCCCGGCATGGCCCATGCGCCGTCCCGGAGGGGCCGTGCGTCCTGCGATAAACCCGACCACCGGCTTTCTCACCTTGCTCTTCCTGATGAATTCGGCCGCTTCCTCTTCCGCCGTGCCACCGATTTCGCCAATCATGATGATCGCGTCCGTTTCCTTGTCGGAGAGGAACATATCCAGCACATCGACGAAATTGGTGCCATTCACCGGATCGCCTCCGATGCCGACGCAGGATGACTGCCCCAGGCCTTCGGCCGTCGTCTGCGCAACCGCTTCATAGGTCAGCGTGCCGGAGCGCGACACAATCCCTATGCGGCCTTTCTTATGGATATGCCCCGGCATGATGCCGATCTTGCATTCGCCAGGAGTGATGACGCCCGGGCAATTCGGACCGACAAGCCTTGTCCGTCCCCCGCACAATGCGCGTTTTACCTTTACCATGTCAAGCACCGGAATGCCTTCGGTGATACAGACCACCAACGGAATCTGCGCATCTATCGCTTCCAGAATAGCGTCCGCAGCGTAAGGCGGCGGAACGTAAATCACCGACGCATCCGCTCCTGTGACGGCCACTGCTTCCTCCACCGTGTCGAACACCGGGAGGTTCAGATGCTTGGTGCCTCCCTTTCCCGGCGTCACGCCCCCCACCATCTTGGTGCCGTAGGCCAGCGCCTGCTCGGAGTGATAAGTGCCTTCCCTGCCGGTAAAGCCCTGGCAGATGACTTTGGTGTTTTTGTTTACGAGTATGGACATGATATTTCCTATATCTTATGTTTTACGCTGCTGCTTTTCTGACTGCTTCCACGATACGCTGCGCGGCGTCTGCAAGATTATCAGCGGGCAGTATGGGAAGACCAGATGTTGCCAACATTTTTTTGCCAAGCTCAACATTCGTACCTTCAAGGCGCACGACGAGCGGCACATCAAGGCTTACTTCGCGCGCGGCCGCAATCACGCCTTCGGCGATGATGTCGCAGCGCATGATACCGCCGAAGATATTGACGAGTATGCCTTCAACGCTCGAATCGGAAAGGATGATCTTAAACGCTTCGGTCACTTTCTCCTTGTTGGCGCCGCCGCCTACATCAAGGAAGTTTGCCGGCGAGCCGCCGTAATATTTGATGATGTCCATCGTAGCCATCGCGAGCCCGGCGCCGTTGACCCTGCAGCCGATATTACCGTCCATCTTCACATAGGTAAGGCCGAACTTTGCGGCGCGGCGCTCGAACGGATCCTCTTCGTCTTCGTCGCGCAGTTCAATCACGTCCTGGTGACGGTAGAGCGCGTTTTCATCGAAGTTGAATTTGGCGTCAAGCGCGATGACGTTGTTTTCCCTGGTGATAACCAGCGGGTTGATCTCAAGCTGGCTTACGTCCTTTTCAGTGAATGCGTGGTAGAGATTAGTCACGAACTCGCCGAATTTCGTATGCAGTTCCTTCTTGATGCCGAGATCAAACGCGAGTTTACGAATATGGAAAAGCTGGATGCCGCAGGCGGGATCGATCCCCACCATAAAAATCTTCTCCGGATGTTTTGCCGCGACTTCCTCGATATCCATGCCGCCTTCAGAAGATGCCATGCAGGTAATGCGCGACGTGGCACGGTCAACAATCATGGAAAGATACAATTCTTCAGCGATATTGCTGCCTTCTTCGATATAGACGCGCTTGACTTCCTTGCCTTCCTTGCCGGTCTGGTGGGTAATGAGCGTCATGCCGATCATTTTCGCGGCATATTCGGACACTTCGCCGATAGTCCTTGCAAGCTTTACGCCTCCCGCCTTTCCACGGCCGCCAGCATGAATCTGGGCTTTCACCACCCACAGGCTGCCGCCCAGTTTCTGAGCCACGTTCTCCGCTTCCGCAGGCGTATAGGCAACCCCGCCTCTGGGCACCGGGACATTATACTGGGCTAAGATGGCTTTTGCTTGGTACTCGTGGATATTCATAGTTTCTCCTAAGGTTCTATAGGGGCCAGGGGCCAAATCCAGGTTCGCATCCAGAACCTGGCGCCCAACAGCTTATTTTCACGCCGCTGCCTGCAGTTTAATCCCCGAGCACAGGCTGCGGACAGCTTCAACCGATTTGTCGAACATTGCTTTTTCTTCTTTATTGAGCTCGATTTCAATAATTTTCTCAACGCCGTTCGCGCCAATAACCGTCGGCACCCCGACATAGAGATCTTTTACTCCGAACTGGCCGCTCAGATAAGCTGCGCACGGAATAATATTCTTTTTATCAAGCAGATAGGCTTCCGCCATCTTGACGGCAGACTCCGCCGGGGCGTAGAAAGCCGAGCCGGTTTTGAGAAGTCCGACGATTTCAGCGCCGCCGTCACGGGTGCGCTGTACGATTTTGTCGAGTTGATCCTGCTTGAGCCATCCCATTTTGATGATATCCGGCAGCGGTATGCCGCCGACGGTGGAGTAGCGCACCAGCGGAACCATGGTGTCGCCATGCCCGCCCAGTACAAAAGTAGAAATGTCCTGCACCGATACGCCGGTCACTTCGGAAAGGAAATAGGAGAAACGCGCAGAATCAAGCACGCCCGCCATGCCTACCACCTTGTTATGCGGCAGGCCGGACACTTCGCGCATCACCCATACCATCGCATCCAGCGGGTTGGTGATCACGATGACAAAGGCGTTTGGCGCATATTTCTTTACGTTTTCGGCTACCGTCTTGATGACGCCGGTATTGATGCTCACGAGATCGTCGCGGCTCATGCCGGGCTTGCGGGGAACGCCAGCGGTCACGATGATGACATCCGCGCCCTTGATATCGTTATAATCGTTGGTGCCTTTGAGGCGGACATCGGAGCCTTCAACAAACGAAGCCTGCGCGATGTCGAGCGCCTTCCCCTGAGGCACACCTTCGGTGATATCAAAGAGAATCACATCGCCCAGTTGTTTCTTCATGATGATATGGGCGAGCGTCCCGCCAATCATGCCTGCGCCAATCAAGGCTATCTTCTTGCGTGCCATCTGCCATCTCCTTTACATGTTTTAAACAATATCCGCGAAAATACACTCATGGAATAATAATACAAAGGATTTTTATACCCAAAGCAGGGTTATTATGGTGACCGCTATAATTGTCCATTCCGTGAACCAATTTTTGGTTGCAGGTTGCAGATTGCGGGTTGCAAGTGATGTCGTGCTTTTTTGCAGTTTGCGACCTGCGACTTGCAATATTATGACAAGCAACAGAACGACAAGCGGCTGAAAATGCATCCATATTCCGGATGCCGTCAATAATTTCAGGTAGGCAGGAAAAGAGGCCAGATCACGCGCCATAGGCTTTCCCGATATTTTCCATGCCACCGCCCCGGCGATAAGGCCCGCATAGGCGGTTCCGGCAAAATTATAGATATTGCCGTCGGCAAGCACCCGGTAGAGCATGCCGAGAACCATGCAGACCATCAGTGTGCGGTCCGAAAAGAAATTATCAATGTACAGCATCATGGCCAGCATGGTGAAAGCAGCAATGCCGAAAGCCACCAGTACAAAACGCTCGCTGAAGCCGAATTTAAGATAACCAATGACAAATACAATGCCGATGAACGCTTCCGTAACCGTATAAGCGCCAGGAACACGTGCGCCGCAGTAACGGCACGCCCCCCACGTCGAAAGCCATGAGAACACCGGGAACAAATCACGCGGTTTCAATGGCGCGTTACAATCGCCGCAATAGGGATCACGGGCGAAAAGCGATTCGTTTCTCGGCAGGCGGTAGATGGGGTTGGTGGCAAAATTGCCGATGGCAAGCCCCATGAATGCCGCCCATATGATGCCCGGCAGTAAATCGAGGAAATGGTTCAATTATCCACCTTCTTATTGGGATTAAGCATATTATCGATAAAGCGCCCCTGGAACATGTTGAGGCCCATGGCCAGGCCATATTTAAGGG